>NZ_JBQQBP010000032.1:0-57343 GCF_052245875.1 Actinomadura sp. 3N407 | reverse complement strand
GCGCCAACGACGGGCTACCGCCGGTGGTGTTCGAGCAGCAGATCACCGAGAAGAGGAGGGCCACAACAGCCCACTACGCCGGGGCCAAGGTGGCATAACCAGTCTCCACACTTTCAGGGGATTGACACGCCGACCCCGGCCTCCGCGTAGTGCAGTTGTCTGAGAGGTGTGTCGGCATACGCGTAGCGGACGGTAATGTCAGCCATGGTGTCTCCTTTCGAGATCGTTCATTTCGTAGCAGCGCGCGGGTCGGTTCGGAAGCACTCGCCTCGACGTCGGGTTTGGCACATCGAGGCGTGCCAGAACTGGCGTCTACAGCGAGGCAGCGTGACCTATAGAGACCAGCCTGTAAACGTTATGGTGAACAGCACAATCACGCGGTTCGCTGACTGGACCGCAATGGCTTCCGAACTGCGTCGCGCGTAATTTCCTGTTCGGCCGAGCGAGCGCAGGCGAAGGCTGCTGTCGTCGGCGGGCGCCTCCACGGCTGGTTACCTGCTCGACGTCGACGGCATGCATGTTTTTGCACGTGACCGCATGGGTGGCGGCGCGCCGGTCGTCGACGTCAAGACTGACCGGAAGCGTGCCCGGCCCGCATTTGATCAACGCATAGTAATGACAATCACAGGACGAGCGTGCAAAACTGGGGTTACTTAACCGAGAACGGCCAAGGGACGTCATGCCCTACACCACAGACGACGAGATCGAGGACGAGGCCGCAGGTCCGCGCCCCTCGGTACTCGCCAAGACCCACCAGTTGCTGGCCGCCTTCACCTATGAGACCGCTACGCTCGGGCTAACTGAACTGAGTCGGAGGTCGGGCGTCCCCAAGGCGACGACCCACCGCTTGGCGGTTGAACTAGTGGAGCTCGGCTACCTGACGCGAACCCCGAAGGGTTATCAACTCGGCTGGCGTATCTTCGAGCTTGGTCAGCTGGTCCCGGGTCCTGCCAATCTGCGCGGCGTCGCGCGTCCTGCCTTGATGGATCTACACGCAGCCATGAAAGCCGCCATCCACCTCGCCGTCCCGCAGGGTTTTGACTGCGTCTACCTCGAGCGGCTCGTCGGGCGCCGTGAGATGCGCGTCGTCACCGCGGTGGACACTCGTGTCCCAAGCTGGTTCACCGCCTCCGGGCGCCTGTTCCTCGCCCACGGCGATCCGCAAGCGCTGACACACCTCGACCGCGAAGCCCTCACCACGCTCGGTGTCGGCCACCACTCCGAGTTGCGTGCCCCGTTCGCCCGGATCCGCGAGCAACGCTACTCCGAGGAACGCCAGCAGTGCCTCACCGGCTTTAAGACGCTCTCGGTGCCGGTGACCCACGGCAGCAGCGACCGCGTAGTCGCCGCTGTCTCGGTGACGAGGCCGATGGAACGCAAGGACGATCAGCAGGTCCTCCATGCGCTCTGGGCCACCGCCGGTGACATCAGCCGTCGTCTGCCGGCTGCGACGGGCGCCTCGCGGGCGGGACCGACGTCCCGACGTGCCCAGATCGCGGTCTAGACGAAGGCGTCCACGAGCTGCGGCTCCGGCGGACTGGAGCCGGCACATCATCCGGATCCGCCGGGCTTCAGCGCCCTGGTGTCAGCCGGTGGGGTGCGGGTCGGGTGCCGGGATCCACGCCACGCCTTCCAGTTCCCGGGTCGAGGAGAGGGGCAGCCGGTCACCTGGCAGGGAGCCGAGGGGCACCGAGGCCACCATCCTCACTCCCCGGCTGCGGACTGTGGCGACACCTCGTGGGCGTCCAGGCGGCTCCGTAACGTCCTCCACTTCGCACTCGGTCACCCGAGCGGGGATCCAGCCATCCGAGCCACAAGCCGGACATAGCACCCGGCTGGGGAACCATGCCTCGGCACAGCCCGCACATTGGAGGATGGTGACACCGTGCTGCTCACCCATCATCGGTCCACCCTTCGCAAGGCCACGACGTTCGAGCAGGCTCCGTAGCGGTAGAGGACCATTCCGTAGCCTGCCACTACGGCCGTGCGCGCGCCCTCCACCTGTCCGCCCCCGCGCCGGTGCAGGAGCTGGTTCACGGCCTCGACCAGGAAGTGCATGCCGCCGGCTGCGCCTGCTTGTCCCGCCGAGAGCTGGCCTCCGGAGGTGTTCACCGGGAGCACGGCTTCCTTGAGCTGGTGGTTCAGAAAGCGCTCCAGGTCCGAGTCCGGCACGAAACCCAGGTCTACGAGCTGCTCGACCACCATCACGGGGTAGTCGTCGTACACGCCGACCAAGTCGACGTCTTGGGGGCCTAGTCCTGCCGCCTCCCAGAACTCGTCGTGGACCGCGGCCAGTCCCGTCACCAGTCCGCTCCCCACCTGGTGATCGGGGTTGTGGCCCGCTTTGATCGCGGTGACCTCGACCCTCGGGGCTCGCGTCCCGCCTGAGTCCGCCTGAACGAGGATGGCGTCGGCGCCCGAGACGATCGGTACGCAGTCGAAGATGCGCAGCGGGGGGCTCACCACGCGGGCGGCGAGGTAGTCCTCAAGGGTCAGTGGGCCGCGGTACACCGCCCCGGGATTGGTCGCGGCCCAGCGGCGCTGGGCGAGCGCGACCTGTGCGTAGTCCGCCTCGGACAGGCCCGTGCTCTCCATGTGCCGGCGGGTGAGCATGGCGAACAGCGGGTTCGGGCCCCCGAGCCCCAGTGGAGCCAGATGCTCTTGGGTGACGCGGTTGTAGCCGGCGTTGAGGCTGCGCAGATTCTGCTTGTCCATGCGGTCACCGGCGACGAGGACGATCGCCGAAGCGTCGCCGGCCTCGACCGCGCGGACGGCGTGCTGGAGCAGGTTGATTCCGCTTGCCCCACCGAGTGGATCCTGCATGAGCCAGCGTGGACTGATCCCGAGCTTCCAGGCCACGTCGATGACGTGGTCGGGGTGGATCGTGAAGCTGCTCACCCCCAATCCGTCCACGTCTTGCAGGGAGAGGCCGGCCTCCCGGAGAAGGCCGAGCACGGCATCGGCGAGCAGGGTCTGCGTGCCGACCGGCACGCCGGGATGCCGTTCATACGGCGTCTCGTACGCCGCGGTGATCACCGCACGCACTCTCCCTCCCTCCGGTCATCGTCGCGGCCTCGACCGTTCACCGCACGACCGTGCCGGACACCTCGACCGCGCCACTGGCACGCACCAGCGCGGAGAAGGGGCAGCGGCGGTCCGCCGCGCCGAGCTTGCCTTGGAACCAGTCCGGCTCGACCGCTTGGTCGAAGCGTGCCTCTACGGTCAGTGAACTGTGGGTGATGCGGCGCCCCTCTGGCGTGGGCCCGAGGGTCACCTCGGCGCTCACCTCGATCCGTGCGGGGGTCGCCTTCCCTTGGGTCAGCTCACTGTTGAGGGCCATCGCGAAGCAGCCCGCGTGGGCGGCTGCGAGCAGCTCTTCGGGGTCGGTATGCTCCGGCTTCTCAGCGGTGCGGCTGGCGAACGTGTAGACGAGGTCGGTGAAGGCTCCGCTCTCGGCGCTCAGCTCGCCGTGCCCCGTGTCAAGCGCCCCTTGCCAGACGGCGTGGGCGGTGCGCTGGATGCTGCTCATTTCTCTCCTCTTAAGGTGATTTCAATCTGCTTCCGGACTCAGGGTCCGAAAGTCGTCCAAGACGGCCTGGTCGGGGCTGGCGAACGGTCCGCGGCGCCCAGGTTGAAGGTGGCGGGAGCCGAGGTGCGCCCACATCTCCGCGGTTCCCAGAGCCGTGCCGATCGGGTCCAGCACCGCCGCGCCATCCAGGTCCGGGAGCATGTCCATGCGCCACAGAAGCAGCGCCGGAAGCCCGCCCGCGGGAATGATCACCTCCGCGCCAGCCTCGACCAGGCGCATGGCCTCCTCCCGGAACTGCTTCCCCACCAGGGCCAGGGACTCTTCATCTCCCTTGAAGGCCCGGAAGTAGGTCTGCGCTGTGGTCTCCATGGCGCGCACCCCGGCGAACCGAGCTTGGATCCCGTACCGCTCGACCTGCTGGCGGTGGTACCACGAGAATCCGCAGTGGATGGTGACCAAGCCGAACGCCTCTCCGAGCATCATGGCCTGGTGCATGGAGGACTCGCCGAGTCCGGCGACCGGGACGTCGAGGGCGCCGCGCAGCTCGTGCAACCCACCATCCTGGAAGTGGCCGATCACGACCGCGTCGTAGCCGCGTTGCGGGGCGTCGAGGTTCTGCCGCACGACCTGGTAGCCGCATCGGGCTTCCGACAGGCGGTGGACGGTGTCGTCGGCCGGCGACAGGCCCGCGACCTCCACGGTCGTGCCTGTCCTGGCCAGGCTGTTCAGGTGCTCCTGCAGGGCGGCGTGGTATTCCGATCCGGAAGCGGTGAAGCTTTGCCACAAGATCCTCACGCCTGCACCGTCCTCTCGGGCACGGCCTCGATCTCGCGATCCCACGCGGCCGTGGTGCCCTGGTCTCGTAGCACCTGCTTGCGGACCTTGCCTTGAGGGGTCAGCGGGAGATCATCCATCACTCGCACGAAGCGGGGAACGGCGAACGGCGCAAGCCGGTCCTGGCACCAGGCGACGATGTCATGAGCAGCGAGCTCATGTCCGGGCTCCACGACCACGGCCACGGCGACCTCGTCCTCGCTGAGCGAGGACGGCACGGCGTATGCCGCGACCTGGCTGACGTTCGGGTGAGATCCGATGGCCTGTTCGACGTCGTGGCTTGAGATGTTCTCGCCGCGGCGGCGGATCGAGTCACCCTTCCGGTCAACGAAACGGAACCACCCGTCCTCGGATCTGACGACTCGGTCACCGGTGTGCAGCCACAGGTTCCGCCGGGTGGTCACTGTCTTTGCGGGTTCCTTGAAGTAGCCGGTGGCGAAGGCGAACGGCTCCGTGGCCCGCAGCACCAGCTCGCCGGACTCGCCGTCAGGCACTGGGATGTCGTGCTCGTCGACTACGCGCGCGTCGAACCCGGCGCGACAGGGGCCGATCCACCCCGGCCGGGTCGTGCCGGGCTCACTGCCGATGACCGCGTTGGTCTCGGTGGAGCCGTAGGAGTCGACCAGCTCGATGCCGAAGCGTTCTCGGAACTGCCGTGCGCTCTCGGAGCCGGTGCCTGGGGCGAGGGCACGGGTGACCCGGTGGGCACGGTCGCTCGGAGTCTCTGGCTTGGCAAGCACCATGTTGACCATTGCGCCTAGCAGGTAGGTCACGGTGGCGTCGGTCTGCGTGAGCCGCTCACCCAATCTCGACGCGGAGAACTTGGGGCCGACCAGCATGGTCGCACCGTGGTGCAGGGCCTGGAAGAACGTTCCGAGCGCGTTGACGTGAAAGAGCGGCAGACAGGTGTAGAGGACGTCGTCGGCAGACAGGTGAAGCTGGTCGCCGACGTTGCGCCCCCAGGCGAGGAACTGCGCGTGGGGGCACTCGACGCCCTTCGCCGGTCCGGTGGTGCCCGAGGTGAACAGGATCGCGGCGGTGTCTCCCGGGCGGCTCGGGGCGGGATCGCAGGTGGCGGCGATGGATCGATTGGCGAGATCGCCGGTGCCGAACCGCTGCGCCAGGCCTTCGCCGCCCTCCGGGCCTAGGACGCAGGTCGCCGGCCGGCTTTCTCCCACCGCGTCCTGTAGGGCACGGTCGGCCGTCGCGTCGACGACCACGAGTCTCGGCTCGCAATGTTGAACCTGGTGTCGTAGCGCCTCGCCCCGCAACGCCGCGTTCACCGGGACGACGACGGCTCCCAGCCACGCGCAGCCCACGACCAGGTCGAGGATTTCCACTCGGTTGTCCGCCATCATCACCACCCGGTCGCCGCGTCCAATGCCGGCTGCGGCCAGCACGGTCGCGGTCTCTCTGGCGACCGTGCCCATCCCGGTGAAGCTGCGCTCGGCGTCGTCGAAGCGCACCAGGGGCTTATCCCCGTGCTCTTCCGCGGCCCGCAGCAGCAACGCCGGGATGCTTCTCGGGTGGAGCCCTCGGGCATCACTCAATGCCATACCTCTCCTGCCCTCGTTCTGATGATCCTGTGCGGGTCGTGCCGGGCAGCCAAGGGATCGGTCCGGTGTGCGGATCGGCACAAGCCGAACTGGTGTGCCGACAGGCCCGGTCAGCGCCGCCCGGTTCACGCGCTGCCAACGACCTTCCGCCACACCTCACGACCGCCGAGGAGGTCGAGGGCGTTGGCCTCGGTTATGGCGGCCGCGAGCTCATCATCGAGGTGAGCGACCGCGGATTGCGGGTCGTCGTTCCCCATCGGGAACGGCCAGTCGCTGCCGAGGACCATCCGGTCCCGGCCGAAGCAGCTGATCGCGAGGTCGATGAGTGCGGCGTCGTGTGCGAGGTTGTCCACCCAGACGCCGTGCAATGCCTCGGCCATGTCACGGCTCAATGGCTCGACTCCCGGCCGGGCCGTCTCGATCCCCTGCCGCCATCGCCCGGTGACCGCGGTCACTACGCCTCCGCAGTGCACCAGAGCCACTTTCAGGGCCGGGTGGCGTCCGAGTACGTCACCGAAGAGCAACTGAGCGAGGGCGACACCTGTCTCCACGGGGTTGCCCAGTAGGTTGGCCAGGTAGTACGCCTCAAGCCGCCGATCCGGTGAGTGCCCTGGGTGGAGTAGCAGGGCCGAACTGTTTTCTTCCAGTCCTCGCCATACCTTCGCGAGGTCAGGGGCGTCGAGTACGGACCGACCGCCGGCCGCCCCCGTGAAGCCGCCCCAGCGGTGGTCCCCGTGAAGCCGATCGAGCTCGGCTCGCGCCACGTCCGGGTGCTCCATCGGCAGGTAGCCGAGCGGTACCAGCTGAGGGTACGGCGCGAGGAGCTCGCAGAGGCCGTCGTTGAGAGACCGAACCCAGGTTCGCGCCTCGTCCGCATCGAGCTGCTGGCGGTAGAACGGCGGCGGGACGGAGACCGCGGCCGCGACAAGGCCGCGTTGCCGGAGCCAGTCGACCAGCGCGGCGGGCTCGTAAAGGTTCGAGGGCCCCGGCAGCGCGCCCTTCACCGGAAGCCGGGGCGCAAGGTGGGCGTGCACGTCGATGCCGCCCATCACGCACCAGCCCCGGCCGTCATATGCCCAACCCGGTTGTGAAGCTCGCCCAGACCACTGACGCGGGTCACGAGGAAGTCGCCGTCACGGAGGAAGATCTGAGGCTCACGCGCATTACCTATCCCGCTGGGCGTGCCGGTCAGCAGGACGTCGCCCGGGTGAAGGGTCATCCCGAAGCTCAACTCGGCGATGAGGTCCCCCAACCCGAAGGCCATCTGCCGGGTGGATGCGTCTTGCAGGATCTCGCCGTTGAGCTCACAACTGATCTGAAGTTCGTGAGGGTTCTCGACCTCGTCCGACGTGGTCACCCATGGGCCGATCGGCATCGTCGCGTCAATGCTCTTGCCCTTGAGCCATTGGCCACCGTGAGCGCGCTGCAGGTCGCGCTGTGAAACGTCGTTGGCGACCAGATAACCGGCGACGTGGCCCAAAGCCTCCTCCGGGTCGACATTGCGTGCCGCCCGGCCGATGACGAGCGCGAGCTCGGCCTCGTAGTCCCATTTGCCGGAGATCGCGGGATCGTAGGCGATGTTGTCGGCCGGGCCGATCACCGTACCCGGTCCCTTGGTGAAGAACGTCGGATGCTCCGGACGGGCAGCCGGGTCCTGGCCTTCGCGCTTGCCCTGGGACTCCTCGTAGTGATCCCAGTAGTTCCAACCGCTGCAAAGGATGTCCCGGTTGAACCGTTGCAGAGGGGCCGCCAGCTCCACGTCCCCCAAGGCACAGACCTCTCCACGTCGCGCGTGATCCTCGATCGCGGCCAGCGCCTCTCGGCTCCGGACGGCGTCGTCGACGCTCGGAGCCTGCGGTGGAAGGAGCACGACCTCGTCGTCCCGCACGACGCCCGTCCGCAGCCCGGAGGCGTGCCTGACGATGCACAGTTTCATGACGCGCCTCAGCCGAGCGCCGCGATAGCGTTGATCTCGATGAGGTAATCCTTGTTCACGAACTTGGACACCTCGACCATCGTCGACGCCGCCGGCTCGTCGGTGAAATAATGTTGCCGCACTTCGTGAATGGCGTCGAAATCCTCCATGTTCCGGACGTAAACATCCAGACGGACGATGTCGCCAAGCGTCCCCCCCACCTCCTCGACCGCCGCGCGGAGGTTCTGGCAGACCTGATGGGTTTGGGCGGTGACGTCGCCGACTCCCGTCACGCCGCCGTTCCTGTTGCGGGCGGTCATGCCGGAGATGAACAGCAGGCGGGCGCCGGGCTCGATGAGGGTCGCCTGGGCGAAGTTGCCGTTCGGCGGCGCGAGGTCAGGACTTGTCACAAGTTTCTTAGGCACGACGGGACTCCTTCGGTGCGGTGATCGGCGCTGGCGGCCCGGGTCAGCGGGCATCCTCTGGGCTCGAGTACCAGGACGGCTGAGTCGGATAATGCGGTCCGTCGTAAATCTCGAGGAGAACGGTTTCCTCCTCCGCGAAGGTCGGGCCGTGCAGGCTTCCCTTCGGGTTCCAGTAGAACGAGCCCGGGATAAGGGTGAATTCAGTGGGCACGTAGGTGTAACGGCCGCTGAGGCAGAACATGAACTGGTTCGACGCGTGGCTGTGCCGGTCGGGGATTCCAGAGCCCTTCTCGAACCGGACCAGGGCGATCGAGGCGCCCGTCTCGTCGTTGCGCCAGAGCATCTTGTGCGACAGTCCCGCCAGCGTCTTGTCGACCCAGTCCAGGTCCCCCGTCCGCAGCAGGATCTCCCGGAAGCGAGCGAGCACGGTGCCGTCCCTCTGGGAGACCTCCTTTTCTCGAGAGCTGTCGGGTGCCTCGCCGGAGTAGGCGGCGGGCTCGCTGAGGTTGTTCGCCCACTCCTCCTCAGACACGGTGTCCGGGCGGGCAGGTGGGTTGCTCATGTCTGTCCTCACTGGTTGTTCTCACCCAGGCACTTCAGTTCGACCAGGCGCGAGCGGTACCGGGTCGTCCCGCGGTTGGTGAGCATGTGGATTTCGCCGGGTTCGCGGTAAACGACGCCGCCGACCTCCTCGTGCACCAAGCGCGGCTCGCCGCCGGCGATGCTGTCGATGCGGTTGTCGGCCGCCTCAAGCGCGATCACCAGATAGGGGTTCTCGTGCTGGTGCCACGTCTGCCGGGCCCCGGGCTCGAGGGTGATCTCCCAGACCCGGACCTCGTCGTTCTCGAAGACGACCTCCTGGCCCACAGGGCCGAGGGCGATGCGGTTCCCGTCGGGGTCGGCCATCGGCTTGGACGCACTCATGCTGCTCCTTCGCAGTCGGGGCCACCGACGATGCGGCGGTGGATGTCAAGGACATGCGGACCGGCCTCGCCGTCGACGGGGACGATCGCGGCGACGTGAGCGTCCGGACGGAGCAGAACAGCGCTGTCCATCTCGAGGGCGAACCGGCGCCGGACCCGGTCGGCCGGGTCGAACAGCGCACGCTCCCGGACGCCTGAGTCGAGCGGCGCGTCCCAACGGCTCACGACGTAGTGGCGGAGCCCCGGGCTGTCCTCGGGAAGTACGGGCCGTCGCCGACTGTCGGTGAAATACAGGGCGACGAAGGAGTCGGCTACGAGGTCGTGCAGGTGGACGGTTCCGTCGGGGCCGTACATCGGCAGGTCCGGTGCACGGTCGCCGACCAGGACCGGAGCCGGACGGTCGCCCGAACGCACCATGGACCAGTTGCCGGCCTCCTCGACGTCGAGCCGTACACCGAGCAGCGCCCGCGTGAAGGCGTTCCCCCAGTCGCCTTCGGTCATGGCTTCCACGCTGTGCGCGCGACGGCCCATGTACGCGCGGGCGGCCTCGGCCATCTCCCCGGACCCCAGGGTCGCCAGCGGCGCTTGCTCTAGCTCGTAACCGTCCAGCACCTGCTCGGTGGCCCACCCACGCAGGACCCACGCCAGCCGCCAGGGCAGGTTCGAGGCGTCCAGGACGCCGGTGTTGAGACCCAATGCCCACATCGGAGTGATCAGGTGGGCAGCGTCCCCCATGAGGAAGACCCGCCCGCGCCGCCACTGCCGAGCGACCCGGTGGTGGACGGCGTAGATGTTGGTGCCGATGACCGAAATGTCATCGACATCGCCGATGAAGCGCAGCGCCTTCTTCTTCAGCTCATCGTGGTCCGGTGCAGGACGGCCATCGGGCAATGGGAAGAGGAAGCGCCAGCAGTGCGGCTGGCGGACCAGAATCATCCACTCGGCGGCGTCACCGAAGTACGCGAGATACGGGTAGTCCCGAGGGTTGGCCCCGTCGAGGTCGACGGCGAGGTCGACCAGCATGTACCGCTCGGCGAGGGTCTTCCCCTCGACCTGGATCCCCAACTGCTCCCGGACCGTCGAACGGCCACCGTCGCAGGCAAGGAGGTAGGCGGCCCGTACGACCCGGTCACCGTCCGGCGTCTCCAGATGCAGTTCCACGTGGTCGTCGTGTCGAATCACCGAGCGCAGACGATGCTCCAGGTGCAGGGCACCCTGGCACCGCTCGTCGAGGGCCGCCTGGAGGATCGGCTCGAGTTCATGCTGGGGGATGTTGATGACGAACGGGAACCGCGTGTCCTCGGTGAGTTCGCCGGTCCGGACGCTGAGGGTTCGCTCGTTGGTAGCCCGGTCGAGTTCGCCGATCTCATCAATGCGCAGTGACTTCGACAGCACGTCGTCCACGACGCCGTACCGGCTCAGCACCTCCAGCGTCCTGGTCAGGATCGTGCCCGCTTTGGTGTCCATCGACAGGCGCCGGTCTTCCTCGAACACCACCGCCGGGACACCGTAGTGATGCAGGCCGAGGGCAGTGATGAGGCCGATCGGACCCGCACCGACGATTGCCACGGGCAGGTTGGACATGGTCACTGGGCACGTCCTTCGTCGAGCCGGCTCCCGGAGAACGCACGCTCGCGAGTGAGGATCGAGCCGGTCATGGTCGCGGCGTCGGAGAGCAGGAACAGCAGCGGGCCGACGACGTCTTCGGGCGTGCCGATGCCCGTGGTGCGCAGCCAGTGCTCACGCTCACCGCCTTCAGGGTTCGCGGCCTGGAACTGCGGAGTGTCGATCACACCGGGCGCGATCACGTTCACGCGAACTCCCTGGCCGGCGACCTCCGCCGCCAGGGACTTGGCGAAGGGGACCGTGGCGCCCTTGCTCGCCGCATAGGCGGAGGCTTCCGCGCGGCCCATGCCGGCCAGACCGGAGGTGAACAGGACGATGCTCCCCCGCCGCCGGGCCACCATCGAGGGCAGCACAGCCTGGCAGGCCCACACCACGCCGTCGAGGTTCACCGCAAGGACCCGGCGCCACTCCCCCTCGGCCATTTCCGACACGGTGGTCCGCGGCTGCACCGCGGCACCGGCCACCAGCGCGTCGACCTTGCCGTGTCGCGCCACGACCTCCTCGACCACGGCGACGACGGCCGCCCGGTCCGACACGTCCACCACGGCCGGCTCGACCCCGGGAGTCCCGGCCAACTCCGATGCGACCTGGACGTCGAGGACGACGGCGATGCCACCCGCCTGCGCGACGGCCAGGCTCAGCGCCCGACCGATGCCGCTTGCACCACCTGTTACGACGACCACGCTGCCGCCAGCATCGAAACTCGCCCTCACGCGTCCACCTCCTGCGCCGACGGGGGCAAGGTCAGCTCCACGCCCAGTTCGGCGGCGAGCCGCTTCAGATCCGACAGCGTCGACCACTGAACCCTGAGCCCGGTCCTGGTCGCCTCCGCCGCCCGCTCCTCCTCGAGCTGGCCGGGAAGATAGACCCGGTCGACACCTGGAGCCCGCGCGGAACCGCTCACCTGGCGGCACAACTCCTCTACCCGCTCGCCGAACTCGGCGGTGCCGGAGAACGCATGGACGTCGATCGCGAGGAAGAACTGGGCGGAGTCGTTCGGCCGGGACAAATCGGCGTACAGCCCCTGCACCCCCCTCCCGAAAGCCCCTCCAGACAGCACGCCGGTGAGTACGTCGACGACCAGAGCCAGCCCGAACCCCTTCGGGCCTGCCATCGGCAGCAGCATCCCCTCCAGCGCCTGCGCGGCGTCGGTCGTGGGTCGGCCGATGACATCGGTGGCCCAAGTGTCGGGGATCGGCTGCCCGCTTGCAGCGGCGAGCCGAATCTTGCCGAGCGCCGCGGCTGAGAGCGCCATGTCGAGGATCAGCGGCTCGCCTCCGGGCCGGGGTACGGCGAAGGCGATCGGGTTGTTCCCCACCACGGCCTCGGCACCACCCCACGCGGGCATGAGCGGCCGGGTGTTGGCAGCAGCCAGCCCGATACAGCCCTTCTCCGCGGCCTGTGCCACATAGCGGAAGGCGCTCCCGAAGTGGAAGGCCCGACGTACCGCGACGGCGCCCACCCCGAACTCCTGGGCCTTGGCGACCGCGAGCCCCATCGCCTGGTCCCCGGTCAGCTGACCGAGAGCGTGCTGCCCGTCTAGTACCGCGACGGCCCCCAGGTCGACAACGACCTCCGCCTCAGTGGCGAAGCTGACCGACCCGGCCCGAAGCCGACCGATGTACATCGGCAGCAGCATCACACCGTGCGACGGCACACCACGCAGGTCGGCGTCGACCAGTGACGCAGCGACGGTCCGGGCAGCGGGCTCCGGCAGCCCCGTCGCCTCGATCAGCCGGGCCGCCGACTCGCGCAACCACCTCGGGTCCAGCACCACGGCGCCAGTGGACTTCGACACGCGTCTTCCTCTCCCTAGGTCGCTGTATTCGCAACCTAGGAAAGGCGCGGACCGCCACCAACCGAACGGATCACCTGGCGGACCGCCGGTGCGAGACCAGGGCGGCAACGACGTCATCCGAGCAACTGGACCACGCCCAGGCTCGACAGACGGCCCGGGGGGGGGCGCATATCCGAACCCGGTCCACAGAGCGAACCCGGATCTTCCCGGCCCGCTTATGGGCTGGGACGTTCTCGCGCAAACGCCAACGACGTCGCACCGACCAGGGCCAACGAGTTCTCGGCTCGCCAACCGCGCCGGACAGCAGGCTTGGGGCACATGGTGGCCCACTCGTGCACGAGGAGTGCAGATGACTGAACGCGCAGATCCCATTGCCCAGAACAATCCCGTACCGGGCGCTCCACCGGATCACCTCAAGAAGGGCACCCTCAGGACGCCGCATGTCGTCGGCCTGGTGATCGCGGCCGCCGCCCCGCTCTCGGTCGTAACAGCTCTCGTGCCGTTGGCGATCCTGCTGGGCAACGGGGTGGGCACCCCGGGAGCGGTCTTCCTGGTCGCGATCGTGCTGGCCCTCTTCTCGATCGGCTTCGTCCGAATCGTCCCCCACATCCAGAACACCGGTGCCTTCTACGCCTACATCTCCCAGGCACTCGGGAAGCCGGCCGGTCTGGGCTCCGCGTACGTCCTGGTACTGGCCTATCTAGCGCTGGGGGCCTCGGTCGCCGGCGGGTTCGGCTACTTCGGGGCCGACCTGATCGACCGGCTCATCGGGATCAACGTCCCGTGGCTCATGGTCTCGATCCTCGGCGCCTTCGTGGCGTCCGTCCTCGCCGTCCTCGGTATCGATCTCTCGGCGCGAGTCCTGGTGGTCGTGCTGCTCCTCGAAGCGCTGGTCATCGCCGTCCTCAACGTCGCGATCGTCGCACAAGCCGGTCTGGGCGCGTTCTCCCTCGACGCGATCAGCCCCAGCCATGTGTTCAGCGGCTCCCCCGGCGTCGCCGCGGTCTACGTCTTCACCTTCTTCCTGGGCTTCGAAGCGACGGCCATCTACAGCGAGGAGACCGCGCACCCGCGCCGGACCCTTCCCCGTGCCACCTACTACGTGATCGCAATCATCGGCCTGTTCGACGGAGTTACCGCCTGGTGCCTCATCGCCGGCGCCGGATTCGATCAGACGATCGGTCTGATCGCACAGGAACCGGGCGCCTTCACGTTCGCAGTCACCGAGCGGTACGTCGGCTCTGTTTGGGCCGACGTCATCAGTGTCCTGGTCGTGGTCAGCATTTTCGCTGGGCTGCTCGCGTTCCAGAACGCGGCAGCCCGCTACTTCTTCGCCTTGGCCAGGGACGGAGTCCTGCCACGAGGCCTGGCCAGGACCTACCGGCGAGCCGGCACCCCGGCCGCCGGCCTGGTGCTCACCGGCCTGATCTTCGGCGTCACCTGCGCGGCCTACGCCGCCGCCGGGCTCGACCCGCTGCTGGACCTTGGGACCTCGCTCATCGGTCTCGGCGCGCTGGGCCTGCTCGCGATGTTGACCCTGACCTCGCTCTCCGTGGCGATTTTCTTCTACCGACGAGGACAGGTCACCGTGGCCCATGTCGGAACTCCCGTGCTGGCGACCCTGCTGCTGGGCGCCTGCACGGTGGCCGCAATCCGCAACTACTCGGCGCTGAGCGGCTCCACGTCCTCGGTGACCAATGGCATGCCCCTGGTCTTCCTGCCGGTCGCGGTGATCGGTATCGGCGTCGCCCTCCGGTTGCGCGGCCGGGACCGTCAGCGCTACGACGCGCTGGGCTCCTCGCGCGTGTGACGCCACACCCGTCTCATCGCTGGCGGGGCGGCGTCCGACCTGTCGGACCGCCGCCCCCGCCCCGGTCGCGTCCCCGCGGGTGCGGCGGGGGCTGTCAGGGCAGCCGCGGGTCATAGTCGTCCGGCGGCGTGCCGCCGACCATCCGGGTCAGCTCAGTGCTGAAGTCAAGGGTCGCTGCGACCACTTCCCGGTAGCGCTCGGGATCACAGCCCGGGCCGAAGCCGCCGACCACGACCTCAAGCTCGGCCATGCCGTCTCGGCCGAAGACGGGAGCTTGGACCATGCTGACGTGACGCTCAGGGAACTCGCTGCGGCTGAGCATCCGGTAGTCGTGTGCGATCTGCTCCCACAGCTGCGCGACCTCGTCCTGCCCGACCTCGGGGGACCCCATGATGGCGTCGAAACCGGCGCTCATCGTGTCCCCGAACGACAGGGCGTAGCCGTACTCACGCACCCAGTCGATCGTCTCCCGCATGAACTCGTGGTCCACGTTGCCCAGCAGTCGGCGGGCCCTGCGCATCCAGCGGCTGCGGGTTTCCTCGTCCGACCAGGCCGCGAAGCCCGGGGCCATCGGCGCGGCGAACGGGAAGGTCATGCCCACGAGCTGCGCGCGTGCGTTCGCCGCCGTCAGGACCACCACCGAGTCGTGTGCGACCGTGGCCAGCATGCACTCGACCTCCACCCGGTCCGCGAACTCCGCCACTGCGTCGGTCACCTCCGAGGCGAGCCGGAGACGGCCGCCGAGTTGGCGGGCGTCGAAGTCCAGTCGCAGCGAGGTGAAGGAGCCGTAGCCGCCCTTGAGGAAAAGCAGCGGGAGTGCGCCGACACCGTCGCCGATGCCCAGGTCGTGCACCCGTCCCAGGACGAACTTATTGTCTCCGGCTGGGAGCACGTCGTGCACCGTCGCGTCGAACCAGGCGACAGCGTCGCGCAGGCGCGGGATGCCGTACTCGTCGTAGTCCCAGCTGTCCTCGGTGAAAGGGTCGTCGATCGAGCTGGAGGCGAAGTCGCGGCACAGCTCCTCGTGCCCTGCCCCGAGCACGGAGACCCGGAACCGGTCGCTGCGCCGGATCTGCTGGAAGGTCTTCGATGAGGGCAAGGCTAGGAAGCCAATCAGCGGTGGGTCCTCGGATACCGAGGTGAACGTGCCGACCACCATGCCCGTGGGCGCGCCCAGGCCATCGACCGTCGTGATGATCGAGACGCCTGTGGGGTACTGACCGAGACATGTGCGCCACCACGACTTCGCCAGCTCTGGGGCTCGCAAGCTCGTAACCATCCGTATTTCCTCCTGTGCGGTGAGGAGTATCGCCAACCGACCCGCGGTGGGTCGCAGCGACCGGGGTGACGCTAGTCGTGACCCCAGCGTCTTGCACGGATCACTCGACGACAAGGGCGGCTTCAGTGACCAAACCGCCCTCCTCGAGTAAGACTCCGCAGCTCATGCATCTCCGGACATGCAGCCGCGCAGCCCGCATGGACTGCCTGCGGCGGGGAGGTGCTCAGCCGATCGGTGGACCGGATGCCTCGTATACCGTCCGCCCCTCGAACACGGTCTGGAGCACGACAGTGCCCCCGATCTCGTCAACGGGGACCGCGAAGAGATTGCGGTCCAGGACAATGAAATCAGCCGACTTCCCCACCCCGAGCGAGCCCCAGCGATCATCACCGCCGACCGCGCGAGCGCCGTTGATCGTCAGCGCTGCCAGGGCGGTCTTGAGATCGATGGAGTGCCGGCCGTGCTGGAGCGCCCCCTGGAGCGCTGGGAAGAGGTTGGGCGACTCCGAGACGCTCCAGTCGGTTCCCATGGTCATCTCCGCGCCCGCGGCGACGACCTCGTCAAAATAGAAGTCCTCGGTGACGTTGTGCTCCGGGATGTGCCAGACCGCAGGCGACATCTCGGCACCGACTTTGAGTGCGGCGAACCGCGGGAAGTCTGCCGTGGTGACCCGGCCGCAGTGCGCGAGCTCGTGCCGTCGGCCACTGGGCCCGTCTACTTCGCGAGTGTATTCGATGGCGTCCAAAGCGGTACGGATCGCCCCCTCGCCCCCGCAGTGGATCTTCACCGAGATACCCAGCTTGTCGAACCGGACGAGCGCCGCCCGCAACTCGTCGTCGGGTATGAGGAGCTTCTCCCGTTCGACGCTCCCGTCTTCATGGACGCACGAGTGGGTCCAGTACGGCGGAATGGGTGAGCCGTCGAGCCAGAACTTCACGAAACGGGTGTCCACGTGCTGACTGGCCCAGTCGGCGTGGTGATCGATCATCTCGTCGAGCTCGGCCAGGCTGGCCTGTCCGAAGCACTCTTCACGCCAGACCAGGTGGGCTGCGATGTGGAGGTTGAGGTCATGGCCCTCGTCCAGCTTGCGCAGCACCGTGAGCAGTTGTGCGCTTGATGAGGCGTCCTGGAGGGAGGTCACGCCGTAGCGGTGGTTGAGCTCGACCGCCCACCGTATCGCGGCGGTCACGGTTTCCTCGGAGTGCTGCCCCACGACCCGATAGCCGGGCCACCGCGCGTGCTCGTACAGCTCGCCGGTCGGTTCGCCCGAGGCGTCCCTGATGATCTTCCCGTGGGTGGTGTCCGGGGTCAAAGCATTGATGCCGGCCAGCTCCAGGGCCCGGCTGTTGAGAAGCTCGTTGTGGGCCGAGCGGTCGTGCAGCATGACCGGGGTGTCCGGGAACGCCTCATCGAGGAATGCCTTGTGCGGGTCGATGGCACCGGGCCAGTAACGGCCACCGATGAGCCATTCGTTCCCGTTCGCGTCCACCGGCCTGGGACCGTCCCATCCGTGGAGGGCGGCGACGATCGCGTCCTCGTCCGCTCCCGGCGGGAAGGCGACTTCGGCTCTGTTCAGGCCGCTGATGAGATGTGTGTGGGCGTCGTGGACACCGGGCATCACCATCCGGCCATCGAGATCCACAACCTCGTCGGCGGCCTGGATCTGCTGGGCGAGTTCGGCGCGGTCGCCGACGCTGATGATGACGCCATCCCTGACCAGGAGGACCGAGGCCCACTCCCGTGCGGGATCGCAGGTGTAGATCGCGCCGTTGACGTACGTGGTCGTAGTCATCGATTTCCTCCCGTCGCCGGACACGGACGAGTTCAGAGATGGTCAACGAAGAACTGGCGCAGCGGCGCCAGCACACTGATGCGGATGGTGGCGCCCTTGGGGAAAGACGCCGAGTCACCGACGCACGGGGGCGGTCGGTCGATCAGTGGCAGGCGCCCTCGCCCGTGCTGCAGTGCGTCGCCTCGTTGGCGGGCACGTCGAGGGCGGGATTCTGGTCGAAGAAGTTGGTGGGGACGAGCATGAAGCCGGCGACCTCGGTGGGCATCACGGGCCAGTCCTCCGAGCGCGGGATGTGTGTGACTCCGAGGGTGTGCCAGAGCACGACGTCAGTGTTTTCCACTGCCCGGTTCGCCTTCGTCCACGTCGGCAGCCCGGCGCCCGATCGGTCCTGGTTGGGGTGATCACCACCGGAGTGCATCTCAGCGGGCGAGTACGGCGTCACCCACAGGTTGCGGGTGGCGAAGCCGGCGCGTTTGGCGATCATGGAAGGAGCCTGGGCGATCAGGGTGTCCGACGCCCAGCCCGGCAAAAACTTGTAGCCCACGGGAACGCCCCACCGGTTGGTCTTTCCGGAGTTGACGACCGACCAGCTTCGCGCGGTCTGTGGGTTGGTGAGCCCGTCACCGTCGTTCTCTCGGGCAATAAGGGCCCTGGTCACGGCCATGGCATTGCCGTGCGGGTTCTCCGGACCGACCGGGATCCCGTCGACGTCGTTCTGGTAGACGCTGTTCTCCCAACCGTCGATCTCCAAGTCCAGCCGGAACGAGAACAGGTGCTGGTGGTGGGTCGCCACCAGATTCTCCGCGATACGGGTCCCGTGCGGGGTGACCTCGTCGGCTTCAACGGCGCGTGTCTGGACGATGCCGAGAAGCTTGATGTCGACCTCGATGTGCCCGTCCTGGAACAGATTCCAATAGAAGCCGTAGTGGTAGTTCCCGACGGTCGCGATGAAGCTGATGACGAGCTTGCGCGAGCGGCGGACGTCGACCTTCCCGGTGACCCAGTCTGTGTGCTTCCACAGGATGCCGGCGTCCTCCTCGTGGATGCACACCGCGTTCTTGATGACGGTCGGCTCGCCGAAGTCATCGGCCATCACGGCGTCGAGATAGACGATCTCTCCGAGGCAGTCGCATCCGAGGGTCAGCGAGTTGGCCATCTTGCCCAGCCCGTACTCGCCGGCGTCGAAGGCACTGCGCCAATAGTGTTCGTCGTGCGGGTCGCCGTAGGGCACGACCATCTCGGCGAGCGAGCCGCGGTGCATGATCGAGCGGTACTCGCCGCCGTCCTTGTACTCGACGCCATGCAGCACCAGCCCATCGAGCGGGTGCATGTTGACCCGGAGCCGCCACTTCTGCCAAGTCAGCTCCGGACCATCGATGTGGAATCCGACGCCCTCCGGCTGGACGATCTCGAGAGGTGCGATGTCGGTGCGCATCGGCTGGTGATGCTCGGGCGTGTAGTTCGAGCAACTCTCGTTCATCGGGCGCAACCCATAGTCGTGGACCGCAACGACTCTGCGCTTCACCATGTCGACCACGCCGACGACACCCTCGATTGGATGCGCGTAACCATTGTCATCCGGGTCGTGCCGCAAATAGGAGATTGCGCCCCACAGGCGCTTGCCGTCAACGCCGATCTCGGCACGATTGGCAACGCCCCAGGGGTCGCACTGGACCAATGACAGGTCGGTGACGCCGCGTTTGGCAAGGGCCTCGACGTAGCGGGGGTCGGTCTTGAGGGTCTCGGTGAGAATCCCGATCTCTTCCGCGAGCATCGGCGCGGCACCGTCCTCGATCAGCCGCGAGGCGACCACTTTCTGTGCGGTGAGATCGACGAGGACGTCGTGGCTGTGGCCCACAATCCGGTCGACGACCAGAGCGCGGGCGCACCGCGGCACCTGGACTCCGGCCCGGAGCAGGGCCTTGTCCGGCTCGTCGGTGAACACGGCGCCGAATCCGGGGCGCGGGCCACCGACCCCCTCGGCGCGGACAAGACGCACGACGGTGCGGATCTCCTCCGCGGTGAGGGCGTCGAACAGCGAACTGCGCACGGGATTGCTCCTTCCTCGGGCAAGACCCGATCCGGCTACGACACCATGCCCGGCGGGGCTGAGTTCACCGTCTCGGCTGGGTGGTTCGGGGTGATCACCCCAGGTTGATGAAGACCGACTGAGGCTCGGTGTACTCGTCGAGGGAGTAGGAGCCGAGCTCGCGACCCCAGCCGCTCAGCCCGAAACCGCCCCACGGGGCGCCCGGGTCGATCAGCGGAATCTGGTTGACGAAGACGGTCCCGGCCTCGATCCGCTGGGGCAACGAGTGGGCCACGACCACGTCCTTGGTCCACAGCACGGCGACCAATCCGTAGTCGGTCCCGTTGGCCCGCGCGACGGCCTCGTCCAGATCGTCGAACGGCATGACGGACAGAACCGGGCCGAAGATCTCCACACGGGCGATCGTCATCTCATCGGTCACCTCGGTGAAAACGGTGGGGCGGAAGAAATAGCCGCCGGCGAGGCTCCCGCCGACACGTTCACCACCGGTCACGAGCTGCGCGCCCTCCTCGACGCCGCTGCGGACGTAGCCCGCGACGCGCTCAAGATGCTCGGCGGAGACGAGCGGGCCGACGACGGTCCCCGGATCCTGGCCGGGCCCGATGGGCAGGGCGTCGGCGGCTGTGCCCAACTTGCCGACGAACTCATCGACCCGGGACCGGTGCACAAAGAAGCGAGTAAAGGCACCGCACGCCTGACCGGTGTTGAACAGGCCGCCCTGGAGGTTGCCCTGCACCGCGGCGTCGATGTCTGCATCGTCGCAGACGATGCTCGGCGCCTTGCCACCGAGTTCGAGCCCGACCCGCTTGAGGTCGTCGGCCGAGACCCGCACGATCTCCTGCCCGACGGCTGTCGAGCCGGTGAAGGAGATCTTGTCGACACCGCGATGGGCCACCAACGCCTTGCCGACGTCCGGGCCGCCGGTGAGCAGGTTCACCACCCCGGACGGCACACCGGCCGCACGGCAGATCTCGGCAAGGCGCACCGTGGACAGCGGGGTCTGCTCGGCGGGCTTGAGGACCGCGGTGTTGCCGGTGGCGAGCGCCGGCGCCAGCTTCCATGCCACGATCGGAAGCGGGAAGTTCCAGGGCGTGATGAGCCCGCAGACCCCCAACGGCGCACGCCGCTGGTAGGTGAACTGGTCGGGGATCGAGACCGGTGAGACCTTGCCCTCGATCTTGGTGGCGTAGCCCGCGTAGTAACGAAAGACCTGAGCGGCGAGCGGCACCGAGATGTTGCTGCTGACGAAGGTCGGCTGCCCCTGGTCGAGGGTCTCCAGGGCGGCCAGTTCCCGGGCGTTCTCCTCGATCAGGTCCGCGATCCGCCACAGCAGCCGCCCTCGTGCGTCCGGCGTCATCGAGCGCCAGTCGACGGACTCGAACGCGGTCCTCGCCGCAGCCACCGCCGCGTCGACGTCGGTCGAGGTCGCCTCAGCGAAGGCCGCGATCTCCTCGCCGTTCGCGGGGTTGACGGTCCCGCTGGTCGACCCGTTGGAGGAGTCAACCCACTCGTCGCCGATGAGGAGCCGGGCGGTCTGCACGCAGAAGCCTCCTTGGAACGGGTATCGGGAGCCAACGCTGCCAGTCGGTCGGCGCGATGGCACGACAGCGGTCCGGTCACCGAACCCCTACGTCAGACCTCGGGCTCGCTGCGAGCTGATCGTTGAGCGCGGGGTGGCGCGGTATCGGGGTGGCGGTCGCTGGAACGCGACTCGCCCAGCGTGCTGTGCTGTGGAGGCGGGGCGGTCTGCTTGATCAGCGCAGTGCGCGGATGAAGTCACGCAGGTCGTCGGTGAGCGCTTGGGGGGCCTCCCATTCGGGGAAGTGGCCGGCCCCGGGCAGGAGGGTCCATCGCTGGACCGGGTGCAGTCGCTGCCACCACTCTCTTGGTGTGTGGAGTTCCTCGAGTTCGGGTTGATTCACGGCCAGCGGGATGGTCAGCCTTCCTGCGGCGGGAGGCCGGAGTCGGTCTTCGCGGTACAACCGCATGGACGGCGTGATGGTCTGTGTGGCCCAGTACAGGGTGATCGTGGTGAGCAGGTCGTCCATGTCGAACACCGAAAGCACGTCGTCCGGGCGGGCGCACCATGTGCGGTACTTCTCGACGATCCACGCGGCCAGTCCTGCCGGAGAGTCGTTCAGCGCATAGCCGAGAGACTGCGGCTTGGTGGCCTGGAGGGTGTTGTAGGCGCCTTCGTCGGCGTACCAGCGCCGGGACTCGGCGACGAAGCGCTGCTCGGCGGCCGAGAGGTCGTCGGGGACATCGTGCACCTCCAGGTGCGTGCCGCCGATGTGCACCCCGATGAGGTGCTCCGGATGGGTCAGCCCCATTTGCAGCGCGATCGTCAGGCCGTAGTCGGTACCCCGTACGGCGTACCGGTCGTAGCCGAGGACCTCGGTCATCAGGGTGTGGAAGAGCTCGCCCATGGCGGCCGGATTCATGCCGGGCTCTGTCGGGGCGTCCGAGAAACCGAATCCGGGGAGTGAGGGCACGACCACGCTGAAGGCGTCATTGTCCGCACCGCCGTGCGCCGCCGGATCGCTCAACAGCGGCAGAACTCGCGTCATCTGAGTGAATGTGCTCGGCCAACCGTGCAGGACCAGCAACGGGACCGGCGCCCGGCCGCGACCAGGCTCATGGATGAAGTGCATCCGGGAGCCGCCGATCGGGACACGGAAGTGACCCCAGCGGTTCAACTCCTCCTCGCGGGCCCGCCAGTCGAACCCCTCGCGCCAGTACGAGACCAGGCGATGGAGGAACCCCGAGTCGGTGCCGCTCTCCCACGGTGCGTCAACAGCGGTGGACGGCCACCGGACGCGGTCCAGCCGCACCGACAGGTCCGCCAGAACATCATCGGGGATGTGAACGGCGAACCGCTCCGGATGAGCCATGGGCGGGTTCCTCTCTTTGGGGCGCCGTAGTATCCAACACATTGCCTGACTAGCGAAAACATTGATCCTGCCGGTCGGCGGTGTCAGCGAGCGAGATCTTACTGGGCTTGTTGTGTGCAGAGTCTTTGGGCTCTGGCCCACTCTCAATGATCGAGTGACTCAGGGTGAAGCTCGGACAGTGCTGGGGTACCTCTATCGGCGTTGATCGCGAGTCCGTAACGGGCCGCGCATGCAAGCGGCCGCTCGTCAACGATCTGGTTTGTCGAGAACCTGATCACCAACGAGCGGCCGTGGGGTCAATTGTGCTGCATGCGCTGGCGGGCGACGATGCCTGCCTTCATCTGTTCTGCCCGGCTCTCAAGGACGTGCGAGTTCTGGATGTCGAGGAACTCGACGACACCGTCCGGGTCAGGGCGTGCATCTCGGCGACCGAGGCATCGTGCCCGAGGTGCGGGCGGTCGTCGGCTCGGGTGCACAGCCGGTATCGGCGAACCCTGTGGGACCTGGCGGCGTGCGGGCGGCCGTTGGGAGTCGAGTTGGAGGTGCGCCGGTTCTTCTGTGGCGAGAGCGCATGCGAGCGGGAAATCTTCGCCGAGCAGGTCGACGGGCTGACCGAGCCGCATGCGTCGCACCGGCCCGCTGCGCGGTCTGCTCACTTCGATCGCGGTGGCACTGGCCGGGCGGGCGGGGGCTCGTATGGCCGCGCTGGCCGGCGTGCCGGTCGGCCGATCCACTCTGCTGCGGATGCTGCGGACCTTGCCTGATCCGCAGGTCGGGAAGATCACGGTGCTGGGTGTCAACGATTGGGCCAAACGACGCGGGAATTCCTACGGCACCGTCCGAAGCCCCGGAGTTCGCGCGAACTGAAGGTTCCTCACGATGAACTGGCGGTTCTTCGGGGTCTATAGGGCCGTCGGACCCTTGGGTTCGTTGGAACTGGCTGGGTCTTGGTCTTCTGCTGTGGTGGTGAGGAGTTGCCGGGCCGCGTTGGCGTAGCGGATCGCGGTGTTCTCGTGGATCCCGAACATCGCGGCGAGATGTAGCGGGTCGCCGCTGTGGACGAGGGATTCTTCGAGTTGTCGGTCGACGTGCAGGCGCTCTAGCGTGGCTTCCAGGCCCCAGAATGGTTTGGTGAGCCAGACCCGGCCGACGGCGCTGGTCTTCACTGCGGACCGTCGGTTGATCAGAGCGTGTGGGTTGGCGGTGTTCGGGCAGGTGGTCTGACGGAACGTCAGCCATTGGAGGACGGCCTGGTGGGTGAGGTCGTCGAGGGGGCGGGCCGTCCCGGACAGGGTGAGTCGCCGGTTGCCGAGATCGATGTCGTCCAGTTGCAGGTGCCTGATGTCTTGGGTCCGGGCGGCGTGGACGGCCGCCAGGATCAGGGCGAGGCGGTGGGCTGGTGTGGTCACGGCGTCGATCGCCGCGCTGATGTCCTCAGGCTGCAGGGGCAGGATCACGCCGGGGTCGTTGCCGGAGTGGTGGATGCGGAAGGTGGGATTGCGGAAGATCGTGCCGCTCTTCTTGCAGTGGCCGAACAGTGACCGCAGGACGCTGAGGGTGAAGTGGCGTCTGCTGCCGTGCAGGACGTTCATCGCGGTCAGAACGTCGTCGCGGGTGGTCTCGCGGAGATGGTCGTTGTCGCTTGACCAGGTGAGCAGGATCGGGCGGATGTCGTTGAGGTAGCTGAAGATGGTCTGCGGGCTGCGGGCACTCGTGCGTGGCCCGCCGCTGCGCAGGACACGAATCCAGGTTTCGACGTCACCGCTGATGCCGGGGGTCATGCCGTCGAGCTTGCGTTCCAGCCAGGCCTCGAATGCCGGGACGCGATCGTCGTTGAGCAGGCCGAGGTGCTCGAGGATCTCAGCGGTCCGCTCGACGCCCAGGCCGCGGGCGCGCAGCATCGGGGCCAGTTCGGACATGCGGACGGTGTCATCAGGGGTATGCCCGGACAGCGCGATGACCAGGCTGCGGTCGACGTCCTTGGCCAGCCAGCGGCCCCAGCCGCGAGCCTCCCCGAATGTTCGGGCTGCGAGCCTGGCCTGCACGAGGGTGGGGTTGGCCAGGTCGGCGTGCAGGCGCCGGTCGAAGCCCGAGTAGTCATGCTGGACCTCGAACGGAAGCCGGAGCTGAATCCACCCGGTCGCTTTCCCGCTGGCGTCGGCGGCCTGCGCCCGTGGTCGTCTCCGTCCTTGTTTACCCAGCAGCGGACCGGGCTGGCGGAGGCGATGCATACCGAAGAAGAACAGTTGCTGGCCTCGCAGCTCACGCAGAACGGGCTCCATGTCATATACCCGGCCGTCGGATTTGACCTGCAGGCTGGCTTGCAACCAGCACAGCCGGCAGTAACCCCGTTTGATCGCCGCGGTTCGCCCGCAGGCGGCGCATTCACCCACCTGATGGAGACGGTCGAAAGTGGAGCACGATCGGCAGCGGCGCCCGGGCAGCACACCCCAAGCGAAACAGCCGATGCAGCTGACGGCCGGTTTTCCTGGCTTGATCCGGGCCTCGGTCATGGCGGTGGGAGCGACCTACCGGTCCGGCGCTTGGGCGTCACCGCCGGCCCACCAGACACCGATCCAGGCACCGATGACGTCGCAGCGGCCTGGTCAGCTCCCTCCTCCGCAGGACGCTGAACTTTGTCGGGTTCGGGGATAAGGAGTTCCTCGACGCCGCAGCCGAGCACGACGCAGATGACGTTCAGGTCCGACAGCTTGATGCTGGCCGGTTCCCCGGACCACAGGCCAGACATCTTCCCCGCGCTGACGACCAGGCCGTGCTCGGCGAGCATCCGTTGCAGCTCGCTGGCCTTCCAGATGCCGCGGTTGGCGGCGGCCAGCCGTAGATTCCACCTCATTTCAGCAGTCCTTCCAATCGGGTGGCGGCTCGTTGCTGGCCGGCGATCCAGGCGTCCTCGACATGGGTTCCCTGGACGTGGACGTAGGACATCGTGGTGGCCACCCAGGCGTGACCCAAGATCGTTTGGATGGCGATGAGGTCCATCCCGCCCAAGTAGAGCTGGGAGGCGCAGTAGTGCCGGAGAACGTGCGGGGTCACCCTGTCGGACCAGTCCGGAAGATGACGGGCGGCGGCCGCGGCGAGTCCGGAGCGGAGTGTCTCGGCACTGACCCGGGCGGCAGTGCCATCAGCGTTCTTGCGTTCCGACAGCAGCAGCGGAACACCGGGCCGGGTGTGATCGTCACCGAAATGGCCCCACACATCCTCAACGAACCAGCGCAGCGTCGCTCCGGCGTTGTTGATGAGCGGGACCATGCGCTCTCGCGGGCCGGACCCGCGAGAGCCCTTGCCCTTGCGGACGTGGAGCTTGCCGAACCGGCCCAGCTCCCACTTGATATCGGCCAGGTCGAGGTGACGGGCTTCGTTGACCCGGACGCCGACCTCGGCCAGCAGGCGCGACGCAGCATAGTTGCGGGCGGTCGGCGCGAACTTCCGGCAGCTCGCCAACTCCTCCCGCCACCCCGCGAACAGCCGCTCCATCTGCTGCGCTGACGGCGGGATCCGCAGAGCCGCCCTGGTCTGCCCTCGCGGCCGGTTCATCTCATCGATCGGGCACTCGATCACCCGGCCGGTCATCTGGTGGATCTCGGCCTGGTGTCTCAGCTCGATGAACTGGAAGTAGGTCTTGAGCGCCTGGGCACGGGCCAACCTGGTGCCCTTGGCCGCGGTGCGCAGCACCTTGCCGAAGTACACATCGACGTCGGCCGGCTCCATCTCCCACAACGGCCGCCCGAACCACACCCGGCTCTGCTCGAGCTGGATCACTTCCGCGCTGATTGTCGAGTCGGTAAGCCCAGCGGCGGCACGGGCGAGCACCAACCCGGCCAGCACGTCGATCTCAAAGCCCGCGATCTCCTCCGGGCCCACCGGGGCGCGGACCTCACGCAGATCCCGTACGACTGCAAGGCTCAACTCGCGTCTCCTCGCCTTCACCGAACCAGAAAGATGAACAAGCGAGACGATAGAACCTCAGAAATCCCGAGATCTCCTCAGATGACACAACCAGCATGAATGGATCAAGAAAGCCCAGGTCCAGGGACTACGGTGCGGACAGAGGCTCCAGGGAACTCCGGGGTTGTTTCATATGGTGGACCTGGACACCCACCGGCCTATCGATCTGCTGGACGGTCAACCGCCGAGGACTTGGCCGCCTGGCTGAAGGACCATCCGGGGGTGCGGTGATCTGCCGAGACAGGGCTGGCTCGTATGCCGACGGGGCCCGCAAGGGCGCCCCCGAGGCCACCCAGGTCGCCGACCGATTTCACCTGTATCAGAACCTCGGGCAGGCCCTGGAGAAGACAGTCCGCGCTCACCGATCCTGTCTGCGCGAAGCCCTCGAACCGGGCGCCGCGCGGGGCCGGTTGGAGCTGGCCCGTTGTGTCGTCGAGGACGGCCGGTCGCCGCGGCGGGCCGCCGAACGCTTCCAGGTCTCGCACACAACCGTGGCGGTGGGCCGGCCGATACCGGCAGCAGGGCACCGCCGGGATGGGCGACCGGTCCAGCCGGCCACACCACAGCCCGCGCCGGACCCCGCGGCGCACCGAGCACCGCATCATCAAGCTGCGGGTGACCCGCCGGATTGGCCCGGCCCACATCGCCTGGCAGCTCGGCCTGCACGCCTCCATCGTGCACCGCGTCCTGGACCACTGCCCGCCACTGGCGCACCTGGACCGCACCACCGGCCGGCCCGTCCGCCGCTACGAACCCCCGTGCCTGGTGACCTGGTGCACGTCGACATCAAGAAACTCGGCAACATCCCCGACGGTGGCGGACACCGCGCGCACGGCTGCGCATCCGGCCCAGTCACTTGGTCTCGGCGCGGGAGTGTTCGCGGAATGCCTCGGTCTGTTCCGGGGTGAAACGCTCGGCCGGATGCGCGGTGCACAGGTGCGCCCCGTCCAGGTAGACCTCGATGAAGCGGTCGTCGTGCGGCATGTACCGGACGGCGACCTCCTGCCCGCCCCGGTCCTGCAACTCGGGCGCGACGTAGGCCAGGCTGCTGAACCGGATGCTGTCCTTGCCGATCGTGCGTTCGGCTTCGGCCAGCAGCAGATGCCGGAGCCGCTCGGCGCTGATGCGCGCCAGCGCGGCGGTGTTCTCACCCCACGCCTGGACCGGAGTGCGGCCGCCGAGCCCGGCGTGCGGGCGTTCCAGGTTGTACCAACCAGCCCAGTCGGCGAAGGTCTGGGCGAACCGCTCGATCCGCATCGGCCCGCACCTGGTCGTCGGCGGCGCGGGCACGGGTGGACGCCCGGTCATCCGGCGGCCCGTACAGCTTCCCGGCGGCATCGCGCGGGCCTCCGGTGAACCTGGGCAGCCCGCACAGCAGCGTGGGGTCGATGGTCTCGTGCAGCCGCTCCACCTTTCCCTTGCGATGCGGCTGATGGGCGGGCAGCCGATGCGGGGCCACGCACAGCGCGGCGAACACATCCCGCACCGCGCGGGCGGCGAACTCCAGCCCCCGGTCGATCCGGAACGACACCGGCACCGCGCCGAACGGACCCCGCGCCGGGTCGTAGACCAGCGCCATGCGCGTGAGCGGCAGCAATCACCCTGACACTGAGCCGTTCTGGCGCCAGCGCATCCCTATTGGTACTCGGCCAGGCGTCAGCGGACGGTCCGCCGCAGTCCGCTCAGCGGACCGTCCGCCAAACAGCCATAAGCCACAAGCAGATAGTTATCGCGCAACCACTCTCCAAGGAGACATGATGTGCGACGATGCCATGTCGAAAGCCATTAATCAGGTGCCGCCGGCGTCCAGGCGTGGCTTTCTACAGGTCGCAGGTGCAGTGGCCGTCGCCGGGGGATTGGCTGGGGTCACAGCTTGTGAGTCGACCGAATCAGTTGGCAGGAACACGGGGCCCAAACACCGCACGCGCGTGATCCTGCTCGGCACCGCAGGCGGCCCCGCGCTTATGAGTGAGAACCGCTACGGCGTCAGCACCGCCGTTGTTTACGAAGACAAGGTCTACCTCGTGGACCTCGGGCACGGGGCGCAGATGCGGTTGCTTCAAGCCGGACTCGGTGCCGAGGGAGCCGGAGGAACGTCCATGGCCAACGTCCGTGGCATCTTCTTCACCCACCTGCATAGCGACCACCTCGTCGAGTGGCCGGCTGTGTACGCCACCGCGAAAGCGAACAGCAGCGGCAGGCCCACCAAGGAACCCATCCGGGTCGTCGGCCCCGGTGTTCGCGGCAGCCTTGTCAGCGTTTCTCCGCCGGGACGTCCCGCACCTGAGCCGTTCAACCCGGAAGACCCCACTCCCGGCATCGCCGCAATGACCGCCTACCTCCGCCAGGCCTTCGCTGCGGACTTCAACGACCGCGCCAGGGACACCAACGACCTGAACCCCGACCGGACATTCGACATCCACGACATCGACATCTCCCCGTACTGGGCGGTTACGCCGGAAGGTATTCCGCCACGCCTCGACGCACCCATCGAGGTGTGGAAGGACGGAGACGTGACGGTCACCGCGACGCTGGTCGACCACCGTCCGACAGCGCCCGCTTTCGCCTACCGCTTCGACACCCCGGACGGATCCATCGTGATCTCCGGAGATACGTGCGTAAGCCAGAACCTGATCGATCTGGCCCAGGATTGCGACTACCTGGTACACGAGGTCATCGACCCGCAGTTCGCCGAGGACCTCGCCGCTTCCCTGCCGTCGTCGATTGGCGATCCGCTGAAGCAGCATCTGCTCGCCTCGCACACAAGCATCGAGCAAGTGGGGCGGGACGTGGCCGAGCCCACCGGGGCCAAGAACCTTGTCCTGTCTCACCTCGTCCCGCCGAACAATCCGGCGGACCGCTGGCGGAAGGCCCAAGAGGGGTACAGCGGGAAACTGACCGTCGGCGAGGACCTCATGGAGTTCGGCGTCGGCCCCAAGCGTCGCTGAGCAACCTTCGGGTATCTCCGAGAGAACATCGCTCCTCAACAAGATCCACGGACCCGTTGCGCGTCGGGACTTCAAGTAGTACAGGGGGGAACTTGTCCCATATATCGGTACCCACCGCGACGGGTCGTAAGAGCCGTCAGTCCATGTCCGCCAACGACTGCGTCGAGATCGCCGTCGTGGCTCCCCACACCATCGGCGTCCGCGACAGCAAGGCCCCGGATCAAGACATCCTCACCCTCGACCCCGGCCACTGGTAGCAGCTCATCCAGCAAGCCAGACTGCTCGGCGTCACGTCGGGGGACGCCCCCGCAGGTGGAGGCGAGATCTCGAAGGTCGGCGGGCGGGGCCGTTCGCCGTGGCGCCAGCCCCGAGCGGCCCAGCCGCAGAAGTGCCGCAGGGACGCGCGCCCGGTGGACGGCGGGCCTATGTGCGTCAGGTGGGTCGGCCGCTCGCTGTGGACGGCAGGTCGAGGTGCCCATGCTGGAGCAAGGCCGCCGCCGCGGCCAGCGGACGTCCACCCTCATGGCCCTGGCCGACGCTCTCGACGTCGAAGTGGGCGACCTGTGCGGTAAACGCGAGAGGCTCGGAACCGACCGCGACGGCGGTTCGGTGCTCGCGATCAGGGACGCAATCCTGACGCCCCGGCTCCTGCCCGGCCTGGATGCTGATGGTTCACAGTTCTGCGGGCTTTGGAGGGGCGATGAGGTCCAACGAAAGTCCACATCCGCCCGACCGTGAACAATGACGCCAGCGGTTACGGGCTGGCTTCCTCACCGGGCAGGCGGGCCCGCACACGCTGGCGGACCGCTTTGCTGACCATCAGCACACGTTCCGCGCCGATGGTGGTGTCGTCGCCGTGGCCGGTGTGGACGACCGTGTCGTCGGGCAGGGCGAACAGCTTCGCGCGGATCGACTCCTCGAGGGTCGGATGGTCACTGTAGGAGCGGCCGGTGGCGCCCGGGCCGCCCTGAAACAGCGTGTCGCCGGTGAAGACACAGCCGAGGTCCGGGGCGTGGAGGCACACCGCCCCGGGCGCGTGGCCCGGCGTGTGCAGCACGGTCAACGTGGTGCCCGCGACCTCGATGGTCTGGCCGTCGGCGAGGTCGACGTCCCACAGGTGACCGTCGGCACCGCCGTGGGTGAGGTCCCACAGCGGGCGGTCGTCGGGGTGCAACAGGATCGGGGCGACCACCCGGTCCCGCAGCGCCGGTGCGACCCGGACGTGGTCGTCGTGGGCATGGGTGCACACGATCGCCTTCACGGTCCGCTCCCCCACCAGGGTGAGGATGTCGTCGACCGAGTGCGGGGCGTCGATCACGACGCACTCGGAGTCGCCACCCACGACCCAGATGTTGTTGTCGACCTCGAACGTCTCACCGTCGAGGCTGAACGTGCCGCTGCTGACTGCGTGGTCGACCCGCACCTGCCCGGCCATCAGAGGATCACCACCGAGCGCAGCACGTCGCCGTGGTGCATCCGCTCGAACGCCGCCTCCACGCCGTCGATCCCGATCTCCTCGGTCACGAACGCGTCCAGGTCCAGCCGCCCCTGCCGGTAGAGGTCGACGAGCATCGGGAAATCACGGCTCGGCAGGCAGTCGCCGTACCAACTGGACTTCAGTGCCCCGCCACGGCCGAACACGTCGATCAGCGGGAGCTCCGGGATCTTCATGTCCGGGGTCGGCACGCCGACCAGCACGACCACGCCGGCCAGGTCGCGCGCGTAGAACGCCTGCTTCCACGTCTCGGGCCGACCGACAGCCTCGATCACCACGTCCGCACCGTCGGCACCATCGTAGCTCTCCGCGCAGATCCGCTTGATCTCCTCGACAGGGTCGCCCGCCGAGGAGTCGACGGTGTGGGTCGCGCCCATCTCCCTGGCCTTCGCCAGCTTCTTGGGGTCGATGTCGACGGCGATGATCGGGCTCGCACCGGCCAGCGCCGAGCCGGCGATCGCGGCGACGCCCACGCCACCGCAGCCGATCACGGCCGCCGACTTGCCGCGGGTCACGGCACCGGTGTTGATCGCAGCACCGATGCCGGCCATCACACCGCATCCGAGCAGTCCCACCGCGGCCGGACGGGCCTCCGGATCCACCTTCGTGCACTGGCCCGCCGCAACCAAGGTCTTCTCCGCGAACGCGCCGATCCCCAGCGCGGGGCTCAGCTCGGTGCCGTCTTCCAGCGTCATCTGCTGGGTCGCGTTGTGCGTGTTGAAGCAGTAGTGCAAATCGCCACGCTTGCAGGCCCGGCACTCACCACACACCGCTCGCCAGTTCAGCACCACGAAGTCGCCCGGCGCCACACCGGTCACGTCCGGCCCCACCGACTCGACGATGCCGGAGGCCTCGTGGCCCAGCAGGAGCGGGAAGTCGTCATTGATGCCGCCCTCCCGGTAGTGCAAGTCGGTGTGGCAGACCCCGCACGCCAGCACCTTCACCACGGCCTCGCCCGGGCCCGGGCCCGGGACATTGATCGTCACGATCTCGACCGGCTGCCCCTGCGTACGGGCGACGACGCCCTGCACCTTCTGCACGATGTCTCCTCGTTGCGGATGAACTGCCGACGACCGCCAGGCTATGTGGGTTGTGGTTCTTCATTTACGTCTCTCAGCCGAAGAGGGTTACCTCGCTGAGGCGAACTAGTACCGAGTCCCGGCGCCCCTGGGGCTCGCCCTCTGTCGGCCCAGGGCGCCGCAAACTGCGCCGTCTTCAGCGGCAACCTCGATGGACTGGCGGCCTCACCGGACGAGGCCTGTCAACAGGTGAGAGCGGCGACCGACGATCTGCGGCGACCTGGGTTGTCCGCAAGGCGCCGACTGATGTCGGGCACCGGCACCGGGGACGTGTTCTCGCTGCCAGCGAGCTCGGCGTCCGGTGCGCGGGTCAGACCAGCGATGTGCGGCGTACGACATTGTCGAGCACTCCGAGGCCCCGACTCGGGTAACCAGTCGATCGCCGTCGCCGAGGAAGATTTGCGGTTCACGAGCATTGCCGATGCCGCTCGGCGTACCTGTCAGGATCACGTTCGCCCGGTCGGAGCGTCATGCCACGGCTGAGCTCGGCGATGATCCGCGGGATCGTGAAGGCCATCTCTTTCGTGGACGCCTGCTGTAGAAGACGTCCATTGAGTTCGCACTCGATCAACAGGTCGTGCGGGTCCGTCACCTCGTCAGAGGTGGTGAGCCACGGACCGAGCGGCATGGTGCCGTCGATGCTCTTGCCTTTCAGCCACTGCCCACCATGGGCTCGTTGCAGGTCGCGCTGTGACACGTCGTTCGCGATACACCATCCGAAGACGTGATCGAGCGCGTTCTCTTCGTCGATTGACCGGCCCCCGGTGCGGATGACGAGGGCGAGCTCCGCTTCGTAGTCCCATTTCCCTGAAAGCTTCGGGTCGAACGCGATGTCGTCGTGGGGGCCGACGATCGTGTCCGGGCCCTTGGTAAAGAAGGCGGGATGCTCAGGGAGGCTGTCCGGATCCTGACCCTCGCGCTTGCCCTCAGACTCGTAGATGTGATCGAGGTAGTTCCATCCGGTGCACAGCACGTCGCGGTTGAGCCGCTGCACCGGCGAGCCGAGCTTCACTGCGTCGAGGGGGCACGGCGTGACCTTGCCGCCCTCGTCCCGGACTCGAGCGAGGGCGTCACGGCCACCGCGGACTACGTCGTCCACGGTTCCTACGGAACTGGGGAGCTTGGGCGAAGTGGCCGTTCGGTTCCGCGAGCTTCTCGGAGACGACCTGGGACTTGGGCATGGGGGTTCCTCTCCACAGGGCCGAAGGTTGGGACGCCTTGGGGCAGCGCGCGTCGTCAGGGGACGAGTACCAGTCGGGCTGTGTCGGGTAGTGCGGGCCGTCGTAACCTCGAGGAGGATGGACTCCTGCTCCGCGTGCGTCGGGCCGTGGAGGCTGCCCTTGATTCCAGTAGAAGGACCCTCGGTGAGGGTGATCCCGGTTGGCACGTAGGTGTACCGACCCGTGAGGCAGAACATGAACTGGTTGGACGCATGCGAGTGCCGCGACGGGACCCCGGGGCGTGCCATGGCTGGATCTCCTGCGGGTCGAGCACCACCTCCCAAAGTCGCACGGCGTCGTTGTCGAGCAGGACGGTCTGCCCGATCTCGACGAGCGTGACCTGCAGCGCCGTCACGAACGATGCCCTCGGGCAGCCGATCGAAGCGCGGTGCAAGGTGCGTTTGCACGTCCGTGACGGTCACGCTGATCCTTCCTCGATGTTCTGGCTCCCGGCGATCGCGGGGAGCGTCCCATGTCTGGGAGAGCCTCGGCACCAAACTGCTGCACAGACGGCTGAAGTTCCCCTTCGCGGTCCGTTGGCCGGACCACTCCGGCAGCCGCCTGCCAACGTCCAGCAAGGACCTTGCTGACATCCGTTCCAACATCAGGAGAGACGTTGAGTGCCACTGCGACCATGAGCGCTCTGCGTGTTCACGGGTGGGGTTTGCCGCCACACTCGGGCTGGTGTCGCGACGCAAGCGTGTCGCTGACCTGCCTCGCGGCGTCGAGCCGATCACGCTGGAGGACGTTGAGACGCTTGCGTTGATGGACCACGACCGTTCGGCCACGTTGGTGATCGACACTTGGTGTGGTTCAGACCTCCTCCCCCGCGGGCACTGGGTCCGGCCAGGCGGGAGGTTCGCCGTGGTCGGGTATGTTCGCGGCACGACGATGTCGATCGACCTGCCGAACTGGATGTTCGACGACGTGGCTGTGCCGGTGAACCTGATCGAGCGGCACGAGTCGGCGCTGTTATCCCGAGTTCGCGAAAGGTCAAATAGAACGGTGAGGTGGCGCTGCGTGCTGTCGGTCCACTAAGCGGACCGACGGCACCCGTGACGCGCTTCACAGAGGTCGAATGGACCTCGATGCCGACCGGCTGTCTCCAGGTCGCCCTTTCCAGAAGGACGCGTCTCCAACTCAGAACCAGCCTTCCACGATGATGCAGGAGGAGCAGAAGATGACCCCTGACACCGGCGCCGAGGCCAAGGCAGACCCGCGCACCTTCCTGTCCGACTTCACGTTCGAGGAGATGGACCGCGATCCTTACCCGCGTTTCAAGCGCATGCGCGAGGAGTGCCCTGTCGCGTACTTCGAGCCGTACAACCAGTGGTTCGTCTCGTTGTGGGACGACTGCTTCACCCTGGGGAACGATCGCAGCATGCTCGCGTCCAAGATCACGGAGCACACATTCGGGCCTAGCATCCTGTCGGCCGATGGGGACCTCCACCGCGATCTACACCAGGCTGTCGACCCGCCACTACGGCCTCGGAAAGTGCCGAACTACACGGACAAGTTCATCCGACCGGCCGTGCGTCGCTACATCGACAAGCTGAAGCCGCTCGGCAAGGCCGATGCCTCGCTCGACCTCCTGGAGAAGGTCAGCGTCGCCATCGTTGGGGACGTCATGGGATTGACCGGGGTCGACGACGACCGACGTCAGGACTGGTTTCATGCACTGGCCGGCTCCCTCGCGGATGTCTTCGACGACGATGAGTGGAAGCGTCGTGCGCAGCAGACCATCGAGGAGAGCGATGAGTATTTCCGCAAGCGCATCGAGGAGCTCACGGCTGAGCCCGACGAGAGCCTGCTCTCGCACATGATTCACGGAGACTTGAAGGGTGAGCGACCCAGGACGTTCGATGACCTGATCGGAACCCTCCGAGTGTTGATCACCGGCGGATTCCAAGAGCCCGGCCATGCGTGCGCAGCGACGCTCTACGGTCTCCTGCTCAACCCTGACCAGATGGAGGCCGTGCGGGCCAACCCGGACGAGCTCCTGTCGCCGGCACTGCAGGAAGGACTGCGCTGGCTGCCGCCGCTGAACCAGGCCGAGAAGATCACTACGAAGGAGGTCACCCTCCAGGGAATGACCTTCCCCGTCGGCACAGAGTTCGTGCTGCTGATCCCGTCCGCGAACTACGACGAGTCCCGGTTCGAAAATCCGGAACAGTTCGACATCTTCCGGGCCAAGAAGGACAACGCCAGCTTCGGCTACGGCCTGCACCACTGCTCCGGCCACGCGTTGGCACGGCACATGGGTGCGATCGTCCTTCGGGAAGTCATCGAAGCACTGCCGAACCTGCGACTGGACCCCGACCGCGAGCCCGTGATCAACGGATTCATGTTGCGTGGCGTCCGCCAGCTCCCGGTCCTCTGGGACGCGTGACGCAAGCGGGCTGTAGGTCGGCGGACGAACGCGCGGGGCTCGGCACACGGGTGCCGGGTCCCGTGGGTTCGGCGTTTCCACCGTAACGAGAGCGTGCCGTTTACATCGCGTTGACTACAGTTGCTGCTCTCCGCAGCCCTGAAGCGCCCGGACAGCGCCGCGCAGCCGTGCGAGCACCGCCTCGGTCCATTCGTCGGAGGCATAGATCACGTGTAAGCGGCACACTCGAGGGCCTCGGTAAGCATCGCGTCCCCAGAGCCGAAATAGAAACGGACCAGGCTGTGTGACAGCCCCGCTTCAGCGGCGACCGAGCGGTAGGTGACCTTCTCGATACCCTTCGCGCCCGCGATCTGGATGACCGCGTCGAGCAACGCGTTCCGGGTGCGTGTCACGGAATCCTCGGCGTCTCCGGAGACGCCGGCCGTCGCGACATCAGATACTTCCAAGTGACGAGTTTCCGACCTCCTGTCACGCCCTGTCGCGTCGCGCACGCCGTGCATTACCTAATCCTTCACGCCGGGAGACGACCAGTTCGGCTCCTCGATCGGGTTGTCCTCGGTCCGATCAGCGGACCGAGGACAACCCGGATCGCAGTGCGGAGCAGAGACGCTGACCATGTGGAGGATCCACCAGCGCCGGTCGATCGCCTAGGCGGGATTCTGGTTAGAGTTGAAGCCGCGACGAGCAATCACCTCGTCCGATCCGTCGCCACCGCTGACGTCGGGCCCGCTCGAACCGCTGTTCAACGCTTCGCGGAGTCCAGGAAACCGCCAGCGCCTTCACCCCGCTGCGAGGCGGGTGCCCTAGCTGACAAGTCCTGCCGGGACTGAACGACGAGCACCTGCACTTCACCGCGTACTCGACCACCGACCACCGACCACGCAAACGTCCGGATGACCGCCGACGTCTTCAACGACCTGGCCGACCTTCCTTCGTTCCTGTCCAGGGACAGGAACGAAGGAACCGAATGGATTCACGGTCACGGCTGGGACGGCTCGGTGCTGGGCCGGAACATCACGGCCGCGGACATCGACGCCGCGCTCGACCAGAACGGCATCGCGGATACCCCGGTAGTCCTCTTCGGCTGGAGCGGCCACTCCCTCACCGTCAACTCCGTAGCCCTCCAACTCGCTGGCATCACCGCCGACACGGCAGACTCCAGCAGCGGCGTGATCTACCGAGACGCAAAGGGCGCACCCGAGGGATTCTTGACCGACGCCGCCATCTCTCTTCTCATCGAGCGGATCCCGCCGTTGTCCCGACAGGAGTTGGCCGAGACCTATCTCAAGGGACAACAAGATCTACATGCCTCGGGATCACTGCGTTGACCGAGCCAGGACTCGGCCCTGGCCACGTCAGCCTCGTCGACGGGTCCGGGTCCCAGGCCGCCATCGACGTGCTCCGCCACCTGGCCAGCTCCGGCGACCTGACCATGTGCGTCACGGTGCTCGCAATGCCCAACGGCATGGGAGGGGGAGACGCCGCCGGCGTCAAGCGGCACCTCGACGCCGGCCTTGCCGACATGTTCAGCGCCCACGGCCTCGACCAGAGACGACTGAGGTGCGGGGGCGTGAAGATCTTCGCCGACGGGACGCCGCAGAACGGCACCACCTGGCACAAGGAGCCAGTGCACGAAGGCCACCGCTGCGGTCATCTGGTTCTGGCCGGCGCCGACGACGAGAGTCGAGTCGAGGAATTACGCAAGATCGTCCGCGTTGTCGACGACGCCGGCTTGCAGCTAGCCGTGCACTGCATCGGCGACAAGACCAGTGAGGTCGTGATCGACTGCCTCATCGAGCTCGCCGCCCATGCGATCGCACTCACTACCTCAACCACGGTACCGAGCTCTACCCCGAAGATCTGCGCAAGATGGCGCAGCACGACATCGGCTGGACCACGAACCCGGTGATCGTCAGTACATTCGCTACCTCGATGCCGGAGACTCGCCGCCGACGCATGGAGCCCCTCGGCTCCGCCCTCCGGGGCCTGTGTCCGCCCCAGTATCACCTCCGACGCGCCGGTCGTGTCGCCCGACTGGCGGCCGGCGGTCAGCACGTCGTCACTCGCGCGTGCTACTGGAAGGGCCGGTCCCGGTCGACGACCGCGCCGAAACGATCACCTCCCTCGACGCGCTCGCCCTCATGACGCGGGAAGCCGCCAAGCGCGAAGGCGACGATGGCTGGCGGGGCACGCTATCGCTCGGTCAGCGTGCCGACCTGGCCGGATGACGATCACATCGACGACCTGCTCGACAAGGTCGTCGTGCTCACCATGGTCGACGGTCAAGTCGTGCACGTGTCTGACGATCTCATGTGGTCCGACCGCGCTGTCTGCCGCAGCGGTTCGCTGAGCGGCCCGAATCGTGCGCCGCCCTACGAATGCGAGCAGACTTTCCCGTCAAGGCAGACCTCGCCGGCAGCAATGCCGAAAGAGCGCACATGCCAGTCGAATCTGCGCTTGGGGATGTGGGGCCTCAAGCGCCATCACGTCCGAGGGGTTGCGGTGATGTTCGGAGTCGTTTCTGGAGCAGGAGATTGTCGCGGCATGTCGGACGGCGTGCGCCTGCGCGAAGCAATCGACGAGCTCAACTTCGCGGAGGAGATGTGGTCTGACTTCATCGGGTTCCCCGAGCAGCGCTCTATGGAGGGCCAGTGGTCGACCCCCGCGCCGGAGCTGCTGATGGCCGTGCTCGACGGCTATGGCCACGCCAAGACCAAGAAGACGATCGAGATGATCGGCAAGTACGTCATCCCCGAGTTCAAAGGCAATCCGGAGCCGATCCCCGACAACGGACACGTCTGCATGGGCATCGCTAACGTCGGGAAGCTCGAACTCTGATGATCATCCTGGCAACCAAGGACGGGTTCACCGTCACCGAGAAGAACAACTTCACCGAGTTCCACATCGAGGTGGGCAGGCTCTCGCACGACGAGTTCATCGATGTGGTGAAGTCCAGTGCGGACGTGGCAGCGCACCACGCTCCCCACCATCTCTGGGTCAGTGTCGACCTGCTCCGACGCGAGCTCAACACCAAGGCTCACCCTGAGCGGCGATCGGGTCTCGACGGCATGCTCGAGTACGCCGACTCGAAGGGTTGGCTGAACGAGGCCGGCACCCACGTGTCCGCACACATCGTCGTCCCCCAGTAGACCCGCAGACGCCGGAGGGCTCCCTGGTCGGGGCTGCGCCCTCCGGCACGTCCGGCCGAGACGCACTACTCCTACCAGGACGGCCCCGGTCAGATACCGACCGAGACGAAGAACGCCCGGCGACCTTGCCCGTGTGCGGGTAGGGTCCGGATCCTCAGTCGCGGCGAGTAGGAGAACCGGAGCAGTCACAAGGCCAACCCGCTCCTCCATCACGTTCCTGGCGCAGGCGAGGTGCCGCTCGGCAAGATCCACTCCTGGGGCGAGCGCATCGCGGATGAACCGGTTCAGGAGGTCGGGACGACCCGGAGGGTAGATGGGCTGCCGCTTCGCCCAGAGCTGCTTCAAGTGTTCCCCGTCCTCGAGTGGGGTCACGACAACGACCACCACGTCCATGCCGTTCTCGTCCACGCCCCCGTGGGTGATCTGGTCGGTGACGACTCGCTGGAACTCACCGTCGGCGTCCTCGCTGGCCGACAGGAGGGCAGGACGGCAGCAGTCACGCAATCCGGAATGGCTGATGCGATCTCGGACGCGACGAACATCCACTCGAGAGCAGGTCCCCGTTGCGGCCGGAAGCACCGGACACCACCTGGTCACGCTCCAGGACGATGCAGGTCATGCCGGCGTCCACGAAAAGGCCTGCGCCGCCGAAATGCCGGCATATCCAGCTCCGATGACCGCCGCGTCGAACGTTTGCGGCCCGATCAGCCGGGGTCGAGTGCGCGTTTCCAGCCTCCTCGAAACGAGGCGTGACAACGAGCGGTGGACCGCCCTCGGCGAGATGCCGACGCCCGAGCCGACGCCCGAGCCGACCACCGTGCCTGCGCTGACCCACGCCTCGCGCTCATGGATTGACGACGGGCTGCTGTCGGCTCATCCCCACAGTTGCGGGCGGGGGCTGCCCAGGTCTACGTTCACGACCTTCGGCGCGCTGTACTCGAGCAGAGTCTCACGGCACAGTTCACGGCCGAAGCCGCTGTCCTTGATGCCACCCATGGGAACACCCGTCGCCAGGTCGAACCACTTATTGACCCACACGATCCCGGCTTCAAGCTGGCCGGCGATGCGGTGGGCGCGAGCGACGTTGAGCGTCCACACCCCTGCGGCGAGCCCGTACCTCGTGCCATTGGCGCGGGCTACCGCGTCGTCGTCGTCGGTGTAGCGTTCGGTCACCACGACCGGGCCGAAGATCTCCTCCGAAGCGATCCGCGCGTTCGCCTTGGCGTTCTCGAAGATCGTGGGACGCACGAAGAAGCCCTGCTGGTTCGAGGCCGGCAGGTCCAGAGATTCCGAGCCAGCACACTGTACGAGCCCTTCCGCCCGTGCACCCTCGATGTAGGCGCTCACACGCTCGAACTGAGAGCGAGACACTAGCGGCCCCATTTGCGTCTCCGGGTCCAGCGCATCACCGACCTTGATCGACGCTGCGACCGACGCTATCCGACCAAGGAACTCATCGGCGATGTCTTCGTGCAACAGGAGCCGCGACGAGGCAACGCACACCTCTCCGTTCGACAAGAAGATGCCTTTCGCGGCGTCCGCGACTGCAGTTTCCAAATCCGCGTCCTGAGTGACGATCATGGCGCTCTTGCCTCCCAACTCCATGAGGCATGGTGTGAGCGATTCCGCCGCGGCCGCCATGATCTTGCGAGCCGTCGGCCCTCCTCCCGTGAGCGTCACCTTGGCCACGTCCGGGTGAGACACCAAGGCGGCTCCCACGGCCCCACCACCCGTGACGACGTTCAGGACGCCGTCAGGCAACAGGCCGTCTACCAGCCGGGCGAACTCGAGGATGCTCGCAGAGGCGAACTCACTCGGCTTGACGACCACGGTGTTGCCGGCCGCGAGCGCAGGCGCAATCTTGTTCGCCAGGGTGATGATCGGGGAGTTCCACGGCAGCACGGCGGCGATCACGCCGAGAGGCTCCCGCGTCGTGTACACGAGGGCGTCTGCGTCCTCAGTCGGGATCTGGTCTCCCGTCCAGCCGCGCACGACGCCGGCGAAATACCGGAAGATGTCCGTACACGCCGGTACGTCGGCCACGTAGGCCTCCCGCATCGGCCGACCGTTCTCGGTAGGGAGGAGGCGAGCCCATCGGTCGGGGTCTGCCTCGACGCGGTCCGCGATGGCAGACAGGATGCGCTGGCGCGTTCCCAGGCTCGATCGGCGCCAATCAACAAGTGCGCGTCGTGCCTCGTCTACCGCCAGGCGCACCTGCGCCTCGCTTGCCTCTGGGATCGTCGCCCAGACCTCGCCGGTGCTCGGATCGACCGCGTCGAAGGTGCCTTCGTCCCCGGGGAGCCATCGCCCTCCGATGATCATCTGGTACGGCTCGCGCGGCCGGAACCGCTCGATCTGCTGGGACGCTACCTCGGCTCGGGTCATGGCCGGCCTTCCTCTGTGACGGTGTCCTCGCCGAATATCTCAGCCAGGAAGTTGGGTACGGCGGCAGCGACCTCGGGAGCGTTCAGCTCCATGAGGGGCAGTCGACCGCCCTCGACTACAACCGTCCGGACCTGGCTGACAGCTGTGAGCGCTTGCTGTACCTGCGGCAGCTCCGGGAAGGCCGGGTCCAAGGTCGCGCCGATGAGGAGGGTGGGCGCGCTCACCAGGGGAATGCGGTCTTCCATGTGGTACCGGCCGACCGCCCGGTGTCCTTCCGCGGGATCGATGCCCGGGGCTATCGCGTCCCGGACGAAACGCTGGAGCAGGTCCCCACGGCCGGGCGGGAACAGGGGTGCCCGCCCTTCCCACAGCGCCTTGACACGATCTCCGTCCTCAGTCCACTCCACATCGTCAGGGATGGCATGTGCCTGTCGCCGCTGCCGCGATTCCGCGTCGACGAAGCCCATGGACGACAACACGAGCGCGCGAACTCGGTCCGGGAAAGCCGCTGCGATCTCGAGAGCGACTACCGCGCCGGTGTGGTGCCCGAGGAGAGTCACTGCCTCCAGCCCCAGCGCGTCCAGAAACGCCACGACGCCGTCAGCGAAGGCCTCGATGGTCTGCGGCGCCGGAAGCGGCGGGCTGGAGCCGAAACCAGGCATGTCGACCGCGATGGCGCGATGGCTGACGGCGACGAGGGGCAGGAGCTCACAGAACTCGTCGGCCGAGCGCGGCGTCTGGTGAAGCATCACCAGCGGAGGGCCGTCGCCCTCCTCGACGTAGTGAGTCCAACCGAGGCGGGTCTCGACGTAGCCAGGCTTCCTCGAACTCCCCATGGTGATCAGAGCTGGAAAGTCTCGACGCCCTCGATGCCAACGCGCTCCAGGGCACTCGGCGGAATCGAGCCCTGGCGGGCCTTGAATTCGGGGATGACGTACTTGCCGACCATCTCGATGGCACGCATAGTGCGGGCGTGACCGAACCCGTCGAGCTTCAGCACGACCTCAGTCATGCCCATCTCCTCCAGCCGCTTGATCTTCTCGATGAAGTCGTCGGGGGTGCCGAGCATGAGCATCGGTGTGCTCTTCTCTACGTAGTCGAGGTCGTGGCCGTGCTTGTGCAGGTTCTCGGCGAGCTCACCCCAATACTGGTAGCCCGGAGCGCCGGTCCCGGACAGACCCTCGGCCAGCTCGATAACGTGGTTGATCAGGCCCAGGGAGTTCACCCGGGCGTGGTCGAACGCCTCCTGGCGGGTGGCCGCGCAGTACGCCGGGAAAGTGAACCCGCACAGCGCGTAGGTCGGCTCGTACAGACCACCGATCGGCTTGGCCTGGGCGAAGCCGTTCTTGTAGGCGTCGACGAGCTGCTGCTGAAACTCCCAGCCCATGAACGTATCAGCTGTCATACAGCCCAGGCCCAGCTTGCCAGCGACGGTGTGGCTCGCCGGACTCGTGGTGGTCATGTAGAACGGCAGAGGGGTCTTGCGCTCGAGCGGCGGGGTCACCGTCACCGGACCGACGTCGAAGAACTTCCCGTGGACCTCGACCTCGGGCTCCAGGAGCGAGCGGATGACAACCTCGAGCCATTCCTGCTGCTCCTCGCTGGTCGTCGCCGGGTTGACACCGAAGCCGCGCTGGTAGACAGCGTTGTTCGATCGCGCGGTCGCGACCTCGAGCCGACCCGGAGCAAGAATGTCCTGGGTCGCGAACCGCTCCGCCGCACGGACCGGGTGGTTGAATCCCAACGCGACGCACGCCATGTAGCGCAACTTGATGCTGCTCGTCCGCTCCGCCAGCGCGGTCAGGACGATCTCGGGCGCCGAGACGGCCCACTGGCCGTCCATGAAGTGCTGCTCGGAGGTGCCCGCGAAGTCGAACCCCATCTCCTCGGCGAATGTGAGCTCCTTGAGGACCTCACGCAAACGGACACCGAAGGACATCCCCTTGTTGACCTGACTCTCGGAGATCATGCCAATCTTCATCGCGCGCTCACTTTCGGTTGCCGTTCCTGATCGTGGGCCCGATCAAACCATCGCGGCTCCGAAGGACAGAGACGCCGGTTCGCTGGCCGGACCGATGGGTCTGAACAGTGAATCCGCGCGTGCGATTTTGATGATGCACGCGGCGAGCTTGTCCGACCCCGATGTCATGGAGCCTCCCCGCCGTGCACTAGGTCACAACCAATCCACTGGCGTCCAACGAGGAGAAGCCACCGAATGAATGCTGACGACATCGCTTGGGCCCAAGCCACCGAGCTTCGTGACCTCTTGGTTGCCGGTGACGTCTCCGCCGTCGAAGTCGCGACAGTCTTCGCCGACCGGATCGAGGCCCTGAACCCCCAGCTCAATGCCTATGTGTACTTCGACCGGTCCACGGTCCTCGCGGATGCAGCCGAACTCGATGCCCGCCGCGGGCGAGGTGAGGACCTGGGTCCCCTCCATGGTGTGCCCTATTCGATCAAGTGCCTCACAGATGTCGCGGGCCTGCCGGCCACGCTGTCACTAAAGCCCTTCGTGGGCCGCATGGCGGAGCGCGACGAGGTCGTAGCGCACCGCATGCGCGAGGCAGGCGGCCTATTCCTCGGACTGACCAACGCCCCCGAAGCCGGCTACTACGGCGGAACAAACAGCCACCTGTACGGCCCGACGCACAATCCGTGGGCGCATGACCACACTGCCGGCGGCTCGAGCGGCGGCGCCGCGGCTGCGGTCGCTGCCGGTCTGTCGCCGCTCTCGCAGGGCACCGACGGGGGCGGGTCAGTACGCATCCCGGCTTCCCTTTGCGGTGTCGTAGGGTTCAAGCCTTCGCTGGGCCGGATCCCTCAGCGGATCACCCTCTCCCGTTCGGCGACCAACCTCTTCCACGGTCCCCTGACCCGCACGGTCGACGACGCCGCGCTGATGTACGACGTCGTGACCGGCCCGGACTCCAGCGACTTCCTCAGCCTGCCCGCGGAGCCGGCGATCGCCTCCGCGGTCCGACAGACCCCCGAGCGGCTGCGGATCGCCTACTCTCCCGACCTGGGCACCGGTTACCACATCGACCCCGAGGTCGCCTCGGTGGTGCGGGCGGCGGCGGAGGCCTTCTCCGAGCTGGGTGCCTCGGTGGTGGAGGCCACCCCGCCGTGGCACGACCTCGAGAAGGCGATGTGGGAGGGAGTCTGGGTTCCCGGGTACGCCGGCCTGCGCGACGCCGCCGACTGGCGCAGTTTCCGTGGCGAGGTCGACGACAACCTCATCGAGTTGGTGCTCGCCTCCGAGAAGCTCACCGAGGTGGACTTCGGTCGTGCCGACGTTCTGCGGGGAATGGCGTACGACGCCTTCGAAACCTTCATGCAGGACTTCGACCTCCTGCTCTCACCCACGCTGACGAGCGCGGCGTTCCCGCTCAGCCAGTTCGCGCCGTCGTGGGTCGGCCCGTCGGTCCGTGAGCAAATCCTTGGCTGGCTGCTCACCTACCCGTTCAACATGCTGCCGATGCCGGCGATCAGCGTCCCGGCAGGATTCACCTCCGACGGCCGGCCGGTCGGCCTCCAGATCGCGGGTCGCCACCTCACGGACGCCACCGTCCTGGCGTCCGCTCGGGCCTTCGAGACCGCTCGCCCGTGGCAACAGAACCGTCCCCAGATGGCTGTCTGAGGCACACTCGCCCACAACGCCGGGAGGGCGCCCCGATCCCGGGGCGCCCTTCCGAAATCGCTAAGGGTGGTTCTATGCAACGACGCCGGCCAGGAAGGCCAGAACAACCTGTGCTACGTCCTCTGCACGTTCCTCCATGAGCGGCACGTGCCCGCCGACGATCTCCGCCACCTGGACGGACTTTGCGTTCGGGTACCCGTTCTGCAACCGCTCGGTGTGCGGGTAGGACACCGGGTCCTCTGTTGCAGCAACGATCAGGATCGGGCAGGTGACCAGGCCGACGCGCTCCTCCATCATGTAGCGGCTACATGCCAGGTGCCCATTCTTCGGGTCGAGTCCCGGAGCGAGAACGTCGCGGACGAACCGGTTGAGGATGTCCGGACGGCCCACCGGGTAGGCCGGGTACCGGTCCTGCCAGAACTGGACCAGGTGGCTGCCATCCTCCTGGGTAGTGGCGGTGTCCACCTTCGGCTCGCTCTCGGCCGCGCGGGTCGCCGCATCCATGTACTCACCGGCGGACAGAACCGCGGCGGTGACGCGCTCGGGCGCCCTCGAGGCGACCTCTGAGGCGACGAAAGAGCCGGTGTGATGGCCAAGGACCGCGAACTTCTCCAGCTCGAGAGCGTCGGCCAGCGCCAGCACGCCCGTGGCGTACATCTCGATCGTCTGCGGCTCGGACGGATCGGGCTTGGCCGACATCCCGAAGCCGTACATGTCCATGGCGATGACCCTGCGCGAGGGCGCCAGCAGTGGAACCAGCTCGGCGAACTCGTCAAGGGACCGCGGCGTCTGGTGCAGGACGATGATCGGCTCTCCCTGGCCCGCTTCCACGTAGTGCAACTGCCCCAAGGCGGTGTCCGCATATCCGTACTTCATCTCAACGCCTGTCATGGCTAACTTGTGTCCCCTGACCGACTAGGAGTGGCGGCTGAGCGGCCAGTCTTGCTGAGCGGGCAGCCGGCTCCGGAGCCTGTGGCCCGGTCAGTGAACCGACGCTCGCAGCTGCCGGTTGGCTCCAGGCGACGGCGGATGTCGTTGGTCGTTCGCGGCGTGCCGTTGCGACTGAAGAAGATCGGGTGCTCGGGTCCTCGGAGACCAGTTCACCAGGCGCCGTCGCAGCACCTCAGTGGTGAACGAAAGCACCGACACGGTCCGTGTCGACGTCATCGTCTTCGGGTGATGCCGAGGTGCCGAGCATGACCTCGATGATCTGCTCCAGTTAGCCGTCCGGCGGTGGACCCGAGAATCCGGGGCCTCGGAGCCAGCCGCGCACGGCCCCACTCTAATTGCCTCGACCTGGCCGATGTCAGCGCCATCGCCTGCTTCGGGGACTTGCGCATCCGAGCGATGTCGCGGCCGGGGGTCTTCCGCTGCGCGTCGTAGAGGACGGCGAATCCGAGGGTGAGGCTCAGCACGGTGTGCGCCTGCCCGGCTTTTCTTCGTCACGGCTGGTTGAGTCGGCCTGGGGCGCGGTGCCGGGATTGCTCTTGGTCCGTTTCCCCAGGCCGCTCGCCGAACCCGCCGTGCCGATCTCTCGGCAACGGGCTCTCCACGGCTTCTGCCGTCAGGTGTGGTTGGGTGTGGTCCAGGGGTTGGGGATCTTGCTGCCTCGGTATCGGTATCGGGTGACCGGGACCGAGGCGATGTTGAACAGTTCGATCCCGTCCGCGGTGGGTCTGCGCCATCGGCCGGTGGGGCCGGTGAGGCGTCGGCGGACGTCCTTCCATTTCCAGCGGTGCAGGTGCATCCACCAGCGGACCACCCGGTGCCAGACGAAGTTCTCCAGGGAGTCCAGGGTGTGTTTGCAGACCGCGTGCCGGAAGTAGTTGGCCCAGCCGCGCATGATCTGGTTCAGCTTGATCAGCACGTCCCTGGGACGCTGTTGGGACAGCCTGTGTGTCAGGGCACGGATCTTGTCCTTCAACGACCGGACGGGCCGGTCGGCGATGAAGGTGTAGACGTACCACTTGTTCGTGCCTCGCTTGCGGCGCCACTGGATGCGGAACCCAAGGAAGTCGAACGCCTCGCTCATGTGCGCGATGCGGGTCTTGGCTTGTGAGAGCCGAAGGCCCAGCGGTGCGAGCACATCAGCGATGTCTTCGCGCAGGGCGTGGACGTCGCCGCGGGTGCCGTGCACGAGCACGACGAAATCGTCGGCGTAGCGGACGATCCGCCAGTTCGGCAGGCCCTTGGCGCGGCGTCTGGCGCGTCGGCTCGGGGTGCTCATGGCCCCGCCCGGCCGCCAGGGCCCGTGCAGGTGCTCATCGAGCACCGACAGGGCGATGTTGGCCAGCAGCGGGGACAGGATGGCCCCTTGCGGTGTGCCGGCGTAGGTGTTCTGGTGCTGGCCGAGTTCGGTGAGGATCCCGGCCTTGCAGAACGCTTTGACCAGCGCGAGCACCCGCTTGTCCTTGACCCTGGCCCGCACCCGGTCCATCAGGGTCGAGTGGGAGATGGAGTCAAAGCACGCCTCGATGTCGGCGTCCAGCACCCAGCGGTATTGCTTGGTGCCGTAACGCTGGATCTCGGCGATGGCGTCGTGTGCCCGCCGCTTGGGCCGGAACCCGTAGGAGACCGGCTGAAAGTCGGCCTCGAAGATCGGTTCCAGCACCAGCTTCAGCGCCGCCTGCACGACCCGGTCCGCGACCGTGGGAATCCCGAGACTGCGGACCTTGCCCGACCCGCCCGGTTTGGGGATCGTGCGCTCCCGCACCGGCAAGGGCCGGAACGAACCGTCTTTGAGGCTGGTTCGCAGGTCGTCCAGGAACCCCAGGACCCCGATGCGCTCCTCGACATTGGTGACCGTCAGGCCATCGACGCCGGGAGTTCGGGATCCGGTGTTGCCCGCGACCCGGTCGAACGCCACGATCAGCGTCGCCGGGTCGTGCACGAAGTTGAACACATCGTCGAACCTGCGGCCGGGATCGGCCGCCGCCCAACGGTGAAGCTTGGCCTGCATCTCCGATACCCGCGACCACGACCCCGCAGGGGCGTCATCGTGGGCGCCGCCGTTCGGCGGCGCGTCTTTCGGCATTGCAGCATCCGTCCCTTCTCGAAACCGCTGCCGCCCTTCCCCATGTGGCCAGCTCTCCTGCCCTCGGAGTACTACGGCGGCTCCGCCCCGCCCTGGACCGGTCGGCGGTCGGTGCACCCAGCCCGACCACCGCACTGGAGGCGCAGCGGACGGGCAGGACCAGGGCGGTTCCCGTGTTCACTGTGATTCGCTCGACGAAGGAGGAGTCCGGCTCGGTCCCTGCGGCATCACCACGGTTACCCCGCAGCACTTCACCGTGGTCTCCCGGCCGGCCGCCGAAGACCGGCCCAGGAGTTCCCCGCCCGAAGGCGGGTGCGCACCGCTCCCGGCCCCTATCCACCAGATTTTGAGCCGGTACACGCTTGAGAGACGTAAACGCCGGTTCCTTGCGTACTCCTTTCCGTCACGTTCGCCGGACCCGCCCCATCTGGCGGTACTGACACGTCCCGGCTTTGTCAGGGCCGCTTGCCGCCCTCCCCGGCACCACCCGGATCAGGCTGCCCTCAACTCCACCTCCCCGCTGCGACAGGGAAGGCGGTGAAGGTCTCTCACCTCCACTCGAATCAACAGCACCTCACGGCGCACTCGACGACGGGTGAAAACTGACCCCCAGGCGACGGGCGGGTTCCAGTACTTGTCGCAACACTCCTGGTATGTGAAGGGGTGTGGAGTTGGGACGACGGGGACGCAAGCGGCAGCTGGAGCTAGAGGACGAGTACTGGAAGTTGATCCTCGCCGGTGTCGGGACGGCTGAGGCGTGCCGCCAGGTGGGGATTGGCCGCAAGACCGGATACCGGTGGCGGGCCGAGCGGGGCGGCATCCCCCCGGCCCGGGTGGCCGAGGGGTCCCGGTCGTCTCGGTACCTGTCGCTGCTGGAGCGGCAGAGGATCGCCACACTGCGCGAGCGTGGCCATGGGGTGCGCGAGATCGCACGTCGGCTGGGCCGGGAACCGTCGACGGTTTCGCGGGAGCTGAAGCGCAACATGCGTCCGCACGACCAGGGCATCTACGACGCCGACCTGGCGCACGCCCGTGCCCGAGGCAACGCACGCCGTGAACGTGCCGGCAAGCTCGTGCGCGACGACGGGCTGCGCGCCGTGGTGCAGGAGAAGCTGGAGCTGGAATGGAGTCCGCAGCAGATCGCCGCCTGGCTGAGGGCTGAACACCCCGACAAGCCCGGGTGGCACGTCTGTCACGAGACCATCTACCAAGCCCTCTACTACGGCGGGAAAGGCGGCCTGAGCAGGACACTCACTCAGCGATTGCGTACCGGGCGGCCGCTGCGCAAGCGCCGCCGGCGGACCGATCAGCGCCAGATCCGCTTCATCTCTCCCGCGGTGCTGATCGATGCTCGCCCACCCGTGGTCGAGCTCCGCAGCCGGATCGGGGACTGGGAAGGTGATCTGGAGCGCCACGAGGCGCCATGCAACCGAGCGGAGGTGAAAGGACTCCGTCGCTGCGCTGTCGCAGCAGCGTAACGAAGCTGGGGGCAGGCCGATCCGGGAGACGCCGGTGAGGCCGGCAAGCAGCCCCGACAACGACGGGACGGGCCAGCACTACCGGATGGCTCGGGTCCGGCAAGCGAGACGGGAAGGTGGACGAGAGGAACCAGCGCTGTCACGCCCCTTAAGTTTCCCGCCAGCTCGAAATCCGGTGGATATGGGCTGGATCGCGGTGCGCACCCGCCCGTCATCACGGGCGGGGAACTCCTGGGCCGGTTTCAGGTCGCCAGCCGGGAGGCCACGGTGAAGGTCTGCGGCGTAGTCGTGGCGATACCGCAGGGGCATAGCTGGCCACCTCACCCGACGATCGGTTCATGGTGAACGTGGGAACCGTCCCTGGGTTCCCGTCCGTGCCCGGCCGTCCAGGCCGGTCGCAGCGGGTTGGCGCGTTGTCCGCCGATGGCCCGGGAGCGGGGCGGAGGACCCGTAGTAGTCCGAGCCGGGGAAAGCCCGTGCACATGGCGAAGGGGTTCAGCGGATTCATGCAAGCGAGACACTGCAATGGACGGAGACGCTGGTGAATACCGGTGAGCCGTGGCCCGACCCGTTCTGGGCGGAGCGACGGGTACGGCGGATGCAGGCCAAGCTGCACCTGTGGGCGACCAACGATCCTGGTCGCCGGTTCGATGATCTGTACAACCTCATCCATCACCCCGACTTCCTCACGGTCGCGTGGGCGAGGGTGAGCGGCAACAAGGGCGCACGGTCGCCGGGGGTGGACCGGGTGATCCCGGCCGCCATCGGCGGTGAGGCCGAGGTCACGGCGTTCCTGAACGATACGCGCGAGCAGCTGAAGGCCCGCACGTTTACGCCGTTGCCGGTCCGGGATCGCATGATTCCCAAGGCCGGGTCACCGGGGAAGTTCAGGCGTCTGGGCATCCCGTCCGCGATGGACAGGCTCGTTCAGGCCGCCCTTGTGCTGGTGCTGGAACCGATCTTCGAGGCGGACTTCAAGCCGGTGTCCTACGGCTTCCGCCCGAAGCGCCGGGCTCAGGACGCGATTGCCGAGATCCACGCTTTGGGCTCCCGGAACTATCACTGGGTGTTCGAGGCCGACATCGCGGCTTGCTTCGACGAGTTGTCCCATTCGGCGATCCTTGGCCGGGTGCGGCGGCGGATCGGGGACAAGCGGGTTCTGGCCCTGGTCAAGGCCTTCCTCAAGGCGGGCATCATGTCCGAGGCGGGGCAGGTCGAGGGGACGGCGTCCGGCACGCCGCAAGGGGGCATCGCCTCGCCGCTACTGGCCAACATCGCTTTGTCAGCGCTGGATGAGTTTTTCTGCGCCAAGGACGATCACGGCACACGGTGGCAGCGGGAGAAGCACCGCAAGAACGGCGGGGCCTACTACCGGATCATCCGCTACGCGGACGATTTCGCGATCATGGTATGCGGTTCCAAGGCTCACGCGGATGCGCTCTGGGAGGAGGTCGCCGACGTGCTGGCCCCTTTGGGCCTGCGGCTGTCGGAGTCCAAGACCCGCGTGGTCCACCTGGACGAGGGGTTCGTGTTCTTGGGGTTCCGTATCCAACGGCGCACCAAGGCAGGGACCGGCAGGAAGACCGTCTACACCTACCCATCGAAGAAGGCACTGCTCTCGATCATGGCGAAGGTGCGGGCGCTCACCAACAGATCACGGCACCTGACGCTCGAAGCCCTGCTGCGCCAGCTCAACCCGGTGCTGCGGGGATGGTGCACCTACTTCCGGCACGGGGTGTCCAAAGCGACGTTCCACTACCTCGACGCCTACGTCTGGCGTCGGGTCACGGCATGGCTGCGCAAACGACACCTCGGGATCACATGGAAGGAGCTCCACCGCAAGTTCCTGACCGGCAGGCCGGGCAACCGACCGGCGGAGAAGGGGATCGTCATGTTCGACACCATGCAGGTCGAGGTCACTCGCTACCGGTGGCGCGCGAACAACATCCCCACACCATGGACGGGCATCGTGGCGGCCCTCGCCGCCACCTGACACAGAGAGCCCGTGGAGCGCCGGATGCGCGGAGACGCGCTCGTCCGGTGCGGAGGGCGGGCCGGGGAGACGGGCCAGGAGAAACCCTGGAACCGCGCCCCGGTCCGACCCCTACATCGTCGGGCGGATGAGCAAGTCGGCGATCGGGACCCTGGTCGACCGCACCAGCCGGTACGTGCGCCTTGTCCATCTGCCTATCGGCCACGCCGCCGAGGCCTTCGTGGACGCCGTCGTCTCCGTGCTGGACACGTTGCCCGACGCTGCTCGGTTGAGTCTGACCTGGGATCAAGGCTCGGAGATGGCACGGCACGACCTGCTCGCCTGGCACTTCAGCGACGGCGTCTACTTCGCCCGGCCCGCCAGTCCATGGCTGCGTGGTACCAACGAGAACACCAACGGGCTGCTCCGCCAGTACTTCCCGAAGGGCACTGACCTGCGCCGCTTCACCGCAGCCGACCTCACACGCGTCGAAGGCCTCCTCAACCACCGGCCGCGACGGATCCTCGGCTGGCGCACTCCCACCACAGTGTTCGCTGAACGTCTGCAATCATGAAGCCTCGCTGTTGCGACGATCATGCGAAACCACCCTGGAACCCGCCCGTCCCCAGAGGGTCAGAATTCAGCCGCCGTTGACAACGGCGAGCTTCTTGATCAACTGGTCGACCTTGCTCACAGTGTTCTCAGGCAGCGTGTTGCCCCTCAAACCGCCTTGACCAGCTGGCGTATGTTGCGCTCGTACAGCGCCCGGGTACTGGATGGCAGCTTGCCCTCGAGATCGAGACTTGCGAGCCATCCTTCAACGAGACTCGTGAACGAACTGTCGGCCGTGACCTCACCCGACGAGCGGTAGGTCGACCGCTCGGCGAAACCGTCATGAGGCTGCGCTCAGCCTCCCGCCTTGTTGCTCCTCTGGCCGAGATCCGGCTCATCCGGCCGTCATCGTCGCTGTACCGGGTGCGGCTCGGTACGGGCCACTGGCGACCTTGGCGGGTGCCGGTGGGAGTGCGCCTGAATTGCGCCAGCGGAAGCGGCCCCGTGGAGATCCGTGGCTCGGACCGACCCGGGGCCGCGGCTATGAAACGCCGCCGCGGCCCCACGCAGGCCTCGGAAGCTGGGCCTGCTCGTCGAACAAAGTTCCCCGAATCAAGTTTCACGGCCTCGGCGTCGACCTTGCAGCTCTACATCTGGCACCGCGACGCTCACTCCCGCGACGGTCGCTATGACTCGACGAGCTCTCGACGAGAGCCACGAACCGCCACGGCCTCGAGTTCCACCTTCATGTCAGGAGAAGCGAGTAGGACGTCGGCGACCAGCGCCGCGGCCGCGGGCGGAGCGTCGCCAAAGGCTTCCGACACCGCAGCGGTGAGTGCATCGATGTCATTGATGTCGACCAGATAGGGACTGATCCAGACGACCTCATCGAGACCCGACCCCTCACGTTTGAGTAGGTTCTCAATGTTCGCGATGGTCTGACGCGCTTGCTCCGCCGCGCTCTCGCCGAGAGTCCCGTCCTCCCTGTGGCCACCGATCCCGGAGACAAAGATGACCCGCTCATTGGCGAGTGTGAGCGCGGCCGGATGGGGAGTGCCCCGAGGACGGAACGACTTCCAGACTGACAACTGCTGACCTCCTTCATGGGCGGTCGCCGAACGCGACGGCGACGAGCGACCTGGGACGAAGTCTGGCGTGTTCGGCACGGCCGAACCGTGGCGACGACACCCGAATGGCATCACAAGTAGCTGAAACGGTTCGGGCCCACGGTCCGGTGAGCGGTCCACGCCTTCGCATCGTCGGCGTGCCTGTCCGAACATCTTTGTGATCCGGCTCACCACATCAGGAGACAACGACATGAACGGCACCTTGACGCTACCCACGGACAGCGGCATCGCCGCGGACAGGAAGTCTGTGCGGTGAGCGACGCGCTGCCGGTGGAAGTCGCAGAGGTCATCGCCGAGACCCCCGCGATCCGGTCCCTGAGGCTCAAGACGCTTGATGGGACGCCGTTCCCGCCGTTCCCGGCAGGTGCTCACATCGACGTGACAGGACCGACGGGCGTGCTGCGGCAATACTCCGTTGCAAGTGACCCGAGCGATCAGTCCTCCATCGTGATAGCGGTCAAGCGTGAAGCATTGTCCCGAGGCGGCTCGGAGGCCTTGCACCAGGTCTCAGCGGGGGACCATCTCAAAATCGGGAAACCTCGCAACCTGATGCGTATCGCCGACGACGCGGACAGACATCTCCTGGTCGCCGGGGGCATCGGCGTCACCCCGCTGCTAAGCATGGCCTACGAACTCCACAGCCGCGGGGCCGATTTCGAGCTGCACTACTTTGCCCGATCGCGGGACGACGTCGCCTTCGCTGACCTGCTCGAGCAGCGTGTGGAGTTTCGCGACAACGTCACACTGCATATCGGTCGGCCCCGCGAAGAGCACGCGAGCGTTCTGACACCGCTGACCACGACCCTCACCGCAGACAGCTATGTGTACACCTGTGGCCCCGACGGCTTCATGGCCCAGGTCACGAACGTCTTCACACCGGTCGTAGGTGCCGACCACGTCCACGTCGAGCACTTCGTGGCGGAAGACATCGATACCACTGCTGATCGCGCTTTCACGGTCGAGCTCGCGTCTGGAGAGACCTTCCAGATCCCGCCCGACCGCTCGATCCTGTCAGTACTCGAGGAGAACGGGATCGAGGTCTTCAAGTCGTGCCAAGAGGGGATCTGCGGCTCCTGCGTCTCAGGCATCCTCGAGGGCGAGGCAGATCACCGCGACAGCTGCCTGTCGGCCGCTGACAAGGCGGCAGGCAACGAGATCGCACTCTGCGTGTCCCGCGCGCTCTCCGACAAGCTCAAGATCGAGCTCTACTAACCGGATCCACTGAAGGGAGAAGTCCCAATGACAATTCAGACCGGGCGGAACGCCACCCAGTCGACCAGCACCTCTTCACCGAAGTCGCGCTGGCGCACGGTTCTGGGACAGTACCCCACGGGAATCACCATCATCACCAGCATCGATCAGGCCGGGCAGCCGGTCGGGATGATCGTTGGTACCTTCAACTCGGTGTCGGTGGACCCGCCGCTGGTGGGCTTCCTCGCGCAGAAGACCTCGACGACGTTCCCCCACATCGAAAGAAGCGGCCGTTTCCGCGCATCCGTCCTCGGAGCGGGACACGAGAGCCTCTGCCGCGACTTCTTTGCGTCGGCAGTCGAGGACCGCTTCACAGGGGACGTCTGGGACTACGACGAGCACGGCATCCCTCGGCTCAAGGATGCTGTGGCCTGGTTCGACGCCACCGTTCACAGCGTCTTGCCTGCGGGCGACCATGTCATGGCACTCGGGGAAGTGAGCGATCTCGGTCTGGGTCCGCGGACCGGCGGGATGCCGCTGCTGTTCCTTAACGGCGGCTACGGCTCGTTCACAATCCCACGGATGGAGTTCGACTTGGACGACTTGGGCGGACGGCTGCGCCATGCCACCGTGCTCGGGGACGCCGTGGAACAGTTGGCGACTGATCTTGGCGTTGAGTGTTCTTTGTCGACCGTCGTCCGCGATGAGGTCGTCGTCCTCACCGCTGCGGACGCGCGATCGCCCCACATCGGCATGTGCTTCCCCTTCGCGGCCCCAATGGCGCCGGCGTTCGCCGCGTGGTGCGGCCCCGATCTTCGCCACACGTGGGTCGAGAATGCGCGACACCTCATGGGCCGAGTCGACACCGAACTCATCGAGGAAACCCTGGCCCTGGTCCGGGAGAACGGATACGCGATCTCTTTTGGCCACACGATGAGTGAGCACTTCGACGCCGTTGTCTCATCCGCGCACCGTGATCGCGCCGTGCTCGCACCGTTGTGGGAGGCGCTCACAACCGAGTACGCCGGATACTGCCGACACCCCGAGCCCGCGGAGCACGCAACCCTGATCCAGGTTCCGGTGTTCGGTGACGACCGATGTGTCGCTCTTGAGCTCGTTGTGAGCGGGTTCGGTCCACGCACTCCTCGTAACCGCTTCCATGAGATCGTCGCTGGCTCCCTCGACTGCAGCGCCCTGTTGACCGCCATGATTGGTGGCAGCGCGCCACCGGACTATGCGCCCTCCCTACCGTGACAGACAACTGAGCATGCGTGCCGATCGCATCGCGTGCAGAGGGGGTTCCGTGCCACCTATGGAACAGCGGCCCATTCACCCCGCGATGTGGCGTTCTGGTCGCGCACTGCAACGGGTGTCACAAAGGCGAACTGCGTCGAGCCCGCCGTCCCATGTCGCGCAGTGAAGTGAAGTGACCGCATCGCAGTCATCACGGACACCGCGGTCGTGGCTCGCGCTTCGGGCGGGCGTTTTCTACGGCGCCGAGGTCGCGGTGACTCTCACTGCACAATGAGCCGGGTTCTCAACACCGAGGTGTGCCCTCAAGGGTCATCCGCAGCGGTGTTCGGCCGACAGAGAATTGCACGCGGCCCCACAGCCAGGCACCCATGACCCGCCGCGGAGTGGCTGCCGGCGTCCGTCCCGAAGGGACAGTCGACCGAAGCCGGCTCGGTAGCCCGGTCCACCGGGACTCGGAGTGCGCCTTGAGGCGATTCGCGCGCCCAACCCTCTCGGGTGACGAACACCGCATCGTCGAAATGCGCCCGATCCAGGGCCGCGAGGGCATCCGAATTGACGGCGACGACCAAGACCTCGGGATGGCGGGCGGGGCACCGGGCGAGTCCAAGGGATGCGGTCTCGTGGGGCCTCCCATGAACGATGACATCAGCCGACGTGTCTCACAGAGGGTACGCCGTGACGTTCGACGACCTTGCCGCCGGGCGCGGCAACACCGTGCACCGCCCGCGGATCGTCCAAGCCCTGGACATCGGCCGCCCACCCGAACACGATCTGCGCACCATCATGGACGCGATCCTGTATGTCGACCGCACCGGCATCCCCTGGCGCTACCTGCCGCACGACTACCCGCCCTGGCAGACCGTCTACGGCTACTTCCGCACCTGGCGCGACGAGGAGCTGTTCACCCGACTGCCCGGGTTGCCGCACCGGCTGGTGCGCGTCCACCAAGGCCGCCCCGCCGAGTCTTCCGCCACCGTGATCGACGCCCAGAGCGTCAAGACCTCCACCCAAAGTTCCGGCCGCCGACCAGAGCATCGACGCCGCCAAGAAGATCGCCGGCCGCAAGCGCAGCATCGTGGTCGACACCCTCGGACTGCTAGTGGCGGTGCTGGTCACCGCCGCCTCCGTCCAAGACTCGATCGCAGGCACCACCCTGATCGACCGGCTGGCCACCGACCATCCCGCGATCCGCTAGACCTGGGTGGACCCGAAGGCCAGCGACTGCTGGCTCGGCATCGTTAGGCAACCAATCGGCACCCCCGCCGATTGGTTGCCCATCGTCAACACGTCAGCACCCAGCAGCATCACCTGCGGACGACCTCCGTCAAATCCGCCGATTCCAGGGACTTCACAGGCCCCACACCCGCCCAAGCCGCTGATCATCCTTCGACCGGAACACCCATCACGAAATCGCGAGCCGCGCACACCACTCCCCATCGTGCTCCCGTTGCTCCCGCCCTGAACCGGGAGCAACGGGAGCACGGAGGGTTCCCGAACCGTCCTGACCGGGTGCCAACGAGCGTCAACGACCGCCGCTGACCTGCGACATCTCGAAAAGCCGCAGGTCAGTCATGATCGCGGACGACCTTGACACGGTAGAGGCCACTGGTTCAATCCCAGTATCGCCCACCAAACCAGCCCAGGTCAGGCGGCAGACGCCGAGCACCAGCAGCTCGCCGTGCACCCGCCGGTAGCCCCCGCTCGGGTTCTCCCGCTCCAGGCGAAGCACCAGCAGTCGAACGGAGCGGACGGTCGGTGGACGGCCCGGCCGCGCGGATCTGGATCGGGCGGCGCACCGGCCCGCGATGAGGTCACGGTGACAGCGCAGCACCGTGTCCGGCCGTGCCAGGGGCCGCATCCGCCGCAGTGCGCCGGCAGGTAAACCGGTGCGGCAGCGCCGCGAAGGTGCTCGCCATGAGGTGCCCCGGATCTTCCGGACAGGGCCCCAACTAGAGTTGGGGAGAGAACCGGAAAGGAAGGCCGTTGGCACGACAGAGGCGGCATTTCACCCAGGAGCACAAGGACGAGATCGTCCGCAT
>NZ_JBQQBP010000031.1:0-60889 GCF_052245875.1 Actinomadura sp. 3N407 | reverse complement strand
CAGCCCCGCCCGATACGCCACGCGGGCCGCGGTGATGCTGGCCAGCAGCACCGAACCACCGATCAGCAGCGCCAGGTACAACTGCTGCAGGGTCATCGCCTCATCCCCCCGCCCCCGCAGCGTCCCTCCCCGGCGTCCGCCCACCCGCGGTCAACGGTCATCGGTACCCGGGCCCGGTGCGCCGACGGCGAGGCCGGGCCCGTTCTCCGCGGCCCACCGGCGCAGGCTGTGCAGGGGGACCTCGGCCCGGGCGATCTCCAGCACCGACACCGACACCAGCGCGACAGCCCTCAGCCGCAGCACCATCCCGTCCCGGGTGGGCCCCGGCCCGGTGGCCACCAGGCCGCCCGCCGTGATCCCCCCGACCATGCAGCTCTCCCTTCCCGGCCAGGCACGAAGGCCGGGAGGGACGCCCCTCTCGTCCAGCCTCCTACGGTCGTTCCAGCGTGACCGCCCCGCAAACGCGCGCCATCAGGTGTGACCACCAGAAAGGTGGAAGCATCGGCGCAGCGCTTCGGCGGACGATCCGCCCACCCGGGGACGCAGACCAGCCCGGGCTCTCGCGCAACGGCCTCAGCCCGCTGGACCAGCTCGCCCCTCGCCGAACGGGTCAGCGCAATCGCGAGTGGGCGAACGGCTCCCCGCCGGCGGCGACGGCGACATCGGTCACCTGGTCGTCACACTCAATGCCATGCTCGACCGGCTGCAGCCGACCGCAATCGATGTGGTCGACCAACTCAGTTCCGAACGAGGAACCAGGGGAGTCCCACGCAGTCGGCCCAGTCGGGGCCGTGCGGGAGTTCGCGGCGGGGGAGGCCGTCGGGGTGGATGATGGAGCCCACGATGGTCGCCGGAGTGTTCGAGGCCAGGACGCGGCCCGTCGAGTTGATCAGGAGCGTGGCGGGACCCTCCGTGTTGAGGATGGGGAGGATCGCGCGTTCGAAGTCCGTCGCGCGGATGTCGGCCGCCGCTACGCCGAAGAAGCCCGCGTCGCTCGTGATCGGGGCGGAGAACGTGAGGATGTACTCGTCGGTGCCCGCGTAGTCCACGTACGGGCCGACCACCACCCGGTGGCCGGTCCGGTACGGGACGTCGAACCACGGCGCCAGCGGGTACTCGTAGCTGCCGATGTTGTCCGGGTCCAGGTCGACCGCAAGGGGGAACAGGTCGCCGGCCGCGGGGGGCCTGCGCCACCACTCGAGCCACCTCGGCTGGTCGGCCAGCGTTCCGGGCGCCGCGATCACGCCGGTGCCCGCGCACAGGCGCCGGCTCGACAGGTGCTCGAGCACCGTGGGGCGGATGGACGCCATGTCCGACGTGGTCGGGGCGCGGCCCTCGGTCACGGCTCGGCGGTGGACGTCGACGGTCAGTGACCGGAGCGTGTCTATGCCGTCGAACGTGTCCCGGACCAGGGCCTCCACCGAGGAGGCGGTGTCACCGGTGTACGTGATCGCTTCCATGGCTGCTCCACGGTCGACGTCGGGCTTCACTCTAGTGCACCAGCTGCAGATGGAACTCGATCAACCTGGAAATGGCCAGTTCCACGTGCTCCTCGACCAGCAGGCGCGCGCGATGGCCGTCCCTCGCCTCGATCGCGGCGACGACGGCGCGATGCTGGGCCACCCGCTCGTCGCGCTCGACGGCCTCGCCCAGCGGGATCCACAGCAGCTCTCCGATCTCGCCCTGCAGGTCGATCGACTGGCGGGTCAGGCGAGTGGACTGGGCGGCCGCGGCGAGCTCGATGTGGAAGCGGCCGTCGGCACGGCGTCGTTCGCCCGCCGTCCTCGCGGTGGCCAGTTGGTCCACCAGCCCGGTGAGGAGGGCGATCTGGTCGGCGGACGCGCGTGACGCGGCCAGCTGGGCGGCGGTGGCGGACACCGCCAGCAGGTGGTCGCCGATCTCGCGCAGCTCGTGGACGCCGGTCTCCCGCAGCGTGGTGCGAAGGCGGGACACCGATGCGTCGACGGGCGCGCGGACGAACGATCCGCCGCCGCGCCCGCGGCGCGTCTCGACCAGACCGCGCTGGCGGAGCAGCATCAGCGCTTCGCGGAGGGTCACGGTCGAGACGTTCAGTGCGGCGGCCAGCTCCAGCTCGCTCGGCAGCTGCTCGCCGTCGGCGATCAGGCCCAGGCCGATGGCCTCGCTGATCCGCCGGGCGACGACCTCCACCCGGCCGCCGTCCTGCAGCGGCGCGAAGACGACATGCCGAGCACCGACGTCCGTCACCGGCGTTTCTCCTCCTTCGGGTCCCACGCGGAGCCTAGCCCGCCGGCCACCGGTCTTGTAATTTGAAATATGAAGTCATATGTTTCACTTTACCCGTGACCCCGGTCACATGTGGAGGACACAGATGACGGAAAGCGAGCCCACTCCCTCGGATCACGCGCCTGTGACCATGGAGTTCCTGTCCGACTGGCGCAACGCGGCCTACAACTGCTTCTCCTCCGGCCACAAGTTCTGCCGCGAGGTCTGCCCGGTCATGCAGGTGACCCGCAACGAGTCGTGGACCCCGACCGCCTTCCACGCCAACGTCGTCGCGATGGAGCAGGGTGAGCTGACCGTCGAGGACGTGGCCGAGGACTACGTGAACTGCACCCAGTGCGGCGCCTGCGAGCTGCGCTGCCCCAACACCCTGTTCACCGGCGACTTCTACCGCTTCCGTACCCGCACCGTCGACCTCGTCAAGCAGATGCGGGCACTGGCGGTGGACAACGACATCCACCAGCCCGGCTACCGGCGCTGGAACGAGCGCACCGACGAGCGCACCCACGAACCCGTGCTCGGCGAGGTCCCGGTCAGCCAGGAACACGTCCGCGACTGGGCAGATGGCCTCGACCTCCCGATCGGTGGCGAGACGATCCTCTTCGTCGACTGCGAGGCCGCCTTCTACCGGACCTCGGTGCCGCGCGCGGTCGCCCAGCTGCTCCAGCGCGCGGGCTACGACTTCGGCCTCATGCGCGAGCAGTGGTGCTGCGGCGGACCCGCGGCCGAGATGGGCTACCGCGACCAGTCGCGGCGCTTCGCCGAGCACAATCTCGCCGACTGGCGCGCGAGCGGCGTCCGGCGGGTGCTGGTACTCGACCCGCACGACTACATCACGTTCACCGAGGACTACCCGGGCTACTTCGGCGCCGACTTCGACATCGAGATCGTGCTCGTCGTCGAGCTGCTCGCGCGGTTCCTCGCCGAGGGCAGGCTGACCCCGACCGTGCCGATCGAGCGCACGATCACCTACCACGACCCGTGCCGGCTCAACAAGCGCAAGGGCGTCTGGCGGGAGCCGCGGCAGATCCTGCGCGCGATCCCCGGGCTGACCTTCCACGACGTCGACCGCGTCACCCAGTGGTCCTACTGCTCCGGCGGCGGGGGCGGGCTCCCGGTCGAGAAACCGGAGCTCACCGCGAAGATCAGCGCCGCACGCATGGACAAGGCCGCCGAGCTCGAGGTCGACACGCTCGTCTCGGCCTGCCCGTGGTCCGAGCGGCCGCTCGCCGAGGCGGGCGAGGCGCGCGCCATCGACGTCGTCGACCTCCACGAGCTGCTCGCCGAGTCCTGTGGCATCGACGTGGGCGGGAGCACGGGCCGATGACCGCGCAGCAGACCGCGCAGCTGACCGACCGGGTGCTCGGCGAGCTGGTCGACGCCCTGGGCGGCGAGTACGTGCTGACCTCCAAGACCGCGCGGATGAACCGGGCCCGCGTGCCCGCGCCGTTCCCCGTGCACCGGTGGCGTGAGCGGATCCCGGACCTGGTCGTCATGCCGGGCACCACAGAGGAGGTCGCCGAGGTGGTGCGCATCGCGAACGCGCACCGGATCCCCATCGTGCCGAGGGACGGCGGCACCGGGCTGACCGACGGCGCGGTGCCGGAGCGGCGCGGCATCGTCGTGGACGTCAAGCGGATGAACGAGATCAAGGAGATCGACCTCGACAACCGGACCTGCACGGTCGGACCCGGCATCAACATGCTCAAGCTCAACGAGGTCCTGGCCCGGCACGGCCTGATCTACCCCGACGACCCCGCCTCCTACCCGTGCTCGCTCGTCGGCGGGCGGATCGGCACCAGCGGCTGGTCGCTCGTCGGCTCGCGGTACGGGCACACCAGGGACCTGGTGCTGAGCTTCGAGATGGTTCTCCCGACCGGGACGGTGATCCGGGTCGGCGACGGCGGCGGGCGCAAGGTGTCCAAGAGCTCCAGCGGCTACCAGCTCAAGCACCTGTTCATGGGCCACCAGGGCACGCTGGGCATCGCGACCGAGGCGACCTTGAAGCTGTATCCCAAGCCGGAGGCGGAGTTCTCCCCGTTCTGGGCGTTCGCCGACTTCGACTCCGCCTACGCCTGCGTCGGGCGGCTCGCTCGCGCCGGGGTGGCGACGTTCGCGGGCGCCGTCCTGTTCGACGAGTGGAAGGTCGACTACCTCCGCCGCGACGACGAGGCCTACATCCCGCAGCCCGCCGACGTGCGGGCGCTCGTATGCGCCGCCGCGTACGGCAACGAGGACGAGGTGCGCGCGGGCGGCAAGCGGCTGATGCGCGTCGCGCGCGACGCGGGCGCGCGCTACCTCGGAGACGAGATCTCCCAGGGCGACTGGGCCGCCAGGCACGACCGGTACGCGACGCCGCTGCACGGGCGGACCGCGGCCGGGCAGGTCGCGCCGATGTCGTGGCACTGCGAGGACGCCGCGATCGCCTACACCGATCTGCCCGCGGTCCGGGTGCACTGGCACGACATCGTCGCCCGGCTGCGCGAGCGGCACCCCGTCTTCGACGACTGGGGGATGTTCTTCTACACCAGCGCGGACACCGGCGTTGACTACCTCACGGAGATCGACGTCGGCATCTGGGAGCAGGAACTCGACGACGCGGCGTGGGCCGCGTGGGTGGAGGCCAAGCGGGACATCGCGGAGATCTCGCTGCGTTACGGCGGCTCGATCAGCGCATGCCACGGCTCGTGCCGCGAGGGCGAGGTCGACCTCGTCCCGATGGAGCTGGGCGGCGGCTACGACGTGATGCTCCAGGTGAAGAGGGCGTTGGACCCCAACAACATCATGAACCCCGGCAAGTACGGGCTGCAGCGCGCCTACGAGGAAACACCATGAACGGGTACCGCTACGACGAGCAGCACACGCCGCCGTCGGCCAGGCAGGTCAGCGATGTCGCGGTGGAGCGCTTCGAGCACATCTTCGAGGTGGACCCGAGGCTCATGACCGTCCACGTCGCACAGCAGCTCTTCCCCAACTGGGACACGCTGCGCATCGCGGCGAGCCGCGGCGACCATCTCGAGTGGATGCACCGGCACTGGGCAGGCACCGTCCTCTCCGGACAGGAGCTGCTCGACGAGATCGAATCGGAGGACGGCCGGTGACCGGCACCGCGGCCGGGGCAGGCCACTTCACGGACACCGACGCCAGGCAACTCGCCGACCTCGGCTATACCTCGGAGTTCCGGCGGGACATGAGCCTGTGGGCGAACTTCTCGCTGGGCTTCACCTACCTGTCGCCGGTCGTCGGCATCTACACCCTGTTCGCCGTCTCGCTGGCCGCGGCGGGCCCGCCGATGATCTGGAGCCTCGTCATCGTCGGCCTCGGCCAGCTTCTCGTCGCGCTGGTGTTCGGTGAGATCGTGTCGCAGTACCCGATCGCGGGCGGGATCTACCCGTGGGCGCGGCGGTTGTGGGGCCAGAAGTGGGCCTGGATGACCGGGTGGGTGTACGCGATCGCGCTGCTGGTCACGATCGCGTCGGTGGTCTACGGTTCCGGGCCCTACCTGGCCTCCCTGCTGGACCTCACGGCGTCGACGTCCACGACGGTCGTCTGCGCGCTGGTCATGGTCGTGCTGGCCACGGCGATCAACCTGGGCGGCACTCGGGTGCTCGGCATCGCGGCGATGATCGGGTTCGGCACGGAGATCCTCGGCGCGCTCGTGGTCGGCGGATGGTTGCTGATCGCCGAGCGGCAGCACGACTTCGGCGTGCTGTTCGAAAGCTTCGGCGCCGCGCCGGAGGGCTCCTACCTGGCCGCGTTCCTCGCGGCGGGCCTGATCGGGATCTTCCAGTACTACGGCTTCGAGGCGTGCGGGGACGTCGCCGAGGAGGTGCCGGACGCCAGCCGGCGCATCCCGAAGGCGATGCGGATGACGATCTACGTCGGCGGGGCGGCGGCGACGTTCGTGTGCCTCGCGCTGGTGCTCGCGGTGCCGGACTTCGGCGCGGTGATCTCCGGCGCGGACGCCGACCCGGTCGGCGGTGTGCTCGCCGCGGCGTTCGGTTCGTTCGGCGCCAAGGTGGTGCTGGTCGTCGTGCTGGTGTCGTTCCTGTCGTGCGCGATGAGCCTGCAGGCTGCGGCGTCGCGGCTGATCTACTCCTACGCCCGCGACCGGATGCTGCCCGGCAGCGGCCTGCTCGCCCGCTTCTCCCACCAGCGGGGAGTGCCGCCGTACACGCTCCTGGTCGCGGCCGTCGTGCCCGCGGTGGTGGTGCTGGTGTCCGGGTTCTCCGAGGATGCGGTCACGAAGATCGTCTCGTTCGCGGTGCTCGGCATCTACCTCGGCTTCCAGATGGTCGTGCTCGCCGCTCTGCGCGCGCGGCTCAAGGGCTGGCGGCCCGCCGGGCCGTTCACGCTGGGGCACTGGGGGTTCGCGGTGAACGCCGGCGCTCTGGTGTACGGGGTCGCGGCGATCGTGAACATGGTGTGGCCGCGCACCCCGGACGCGCCTTGGTACGACAACTACCTCGTGCTCCTGTCCGGCGTCGTCGTCGGAGGAGCGGGACTGCTGCTGATGATGACATTGCGGCCGTACCGGCACAGTCCAGCGACCGCTGGTGACGCGATCTCCCGGGAGGGCGGATGAAAAGGGTACGGAACTTCGTCGACGGGTCCCATGCGGACGCGGCCGACGGTCGCACGGCAGAGCTGGTCGACCCGGCCACGGGCGCGGTGTTCGCGTCCGCGCCGGTGTCGTCCCCGGCGGACGTCGACCGCGCGCTGACCGTCGCGCGGGACGCGTTCCCCTCGTGGCGGGACGCGACGCCCGCCGAGCGGCAGCTGGCGCTGCTGCGGCTCGCCGACCGGATCGAGGAGCGCGCGGACGAACTGCTGGCGCTGGAGTGCGGGAACACCGGCAAGCCGCTGGAGCTGACCCGGCAGGAGGAGCTGCCGATGCTGCTCGACCAGCTGCGGTTCTTCGCGGGCGCCGCGCGGGTGCTGGAGGGCAGGTCGGCGGGGGAGTACATGCGCGGGCACACCTCGTGGGTGCGGCGTGAGCCGGTCGGGGTGTGCGCGCAGGTGACACCGTGGAACTACCCGGCGCTGATGGCGCTGTGGAAGTTCGGGCCCGCGCTCGCGGCCGGGAACACGGTGGTGCTCAAGCCGTCCGACACGACGCCGGTGTCGACGGTGTTCCTGGCGGAGCTGGCCGCGGAGTTCCTCCCGCCGGGAGTGTTCAATGTGATCTGCGGTGACCGGGACACCGGAGCCGCTCTGGTGTCGCACGAGATCCCGGCGATGGCGTCGATCACCGGCTCGGTGCGGGCCGGGCGCGAGGTGGCCACCGCCGCGGCCGCCGACCTGAAGCGGGTGCACCTCGAGCTGGGTGGCAAGGCGCCGGTGATCGTGTTCGACGACGCCGACATCGCCGCCACCGCGGAGGCCATCGCCGCGGCGGGCTACTTCAACGCCGGGCAGGACTGCACGGCCGCGAGCCGGGTGCTGGCCGCGCCGGGCGTTCACGACGACCTCGTCGCCGCGCTCGCCGAGCAGGCCGCCGGCACGTCGACCGGTGTCGACGGCGACTACGGCCCGCTGAACAACGCCGACCAGCTGGCGAAGGTCAGCGGCTTCGTCGACCGGCTGCCCGGCCACGCGTCGGTGGCCGCGGGCGGCGGGCGCGTCGGCTCGCAGGGTTTCTTCTACGCCCCGACGGTGGTGTCCGGCCTGCGGCAGGACGACGAGATGGTGCGGCAGGAGGTGTTCGGCCCGGTGATCAGCGTGCAGCGGTTCACCGACGAGGCCGAGGCGCTGCGGTGGGCGAACGGGGTGGAGTACGGGCTCGCGTCGTCGGTGTGGACGCGCGACCACGGCCGGGCCATGCGGATGTCGCGGGAGCTCGACTTCGGCTGTGTGTGGATCAACACGCACATCCCGCTGGTGGCGGAGATGCCGCACGGCGGCTTCAAGCACTCCGGCTACGGCAAGGACCTGTCCGTGTACGGCATCGAGGACTACACGAGGATCAAGCACGTCATGTCCAATGTGGACGTTTAGTCGCTTCGCTTCGAAAGGCGCGCCCCCATGCGGTTCAGCTTCGTGATGTTGCCCGACTATCCGCTCGACGACACGATCGAGTCCATCAAGCTCGCCGACGAACTCGGCTACCACGCCTGCTACGCGGCGGACGAGACGTGGCACAAGGACCTGTGGCTGCTGTTCGCCGCGGCGGCGGACAAGACGACGAACATCCGCTTCGGCCCGAGCCTGTCGGCGGTCACCCTGCGCGAACCGTCCCTGATCGCCCAGGCGACGGCGACGCTCGACGAGCTGACCGGCGGCCGCGCCGAGTGCGTGCTCGGCTCGGGCAACTTCGGTCTGCTGGCGCAGTACGGCATCGACTGGGCGAAGACGAAGCCGCTGTCGCGCCTGAAGGAGGCGCACCACGTCGTCCGCACGCTGCTGGACGAGGGCGCGATCAACTACGACGGCGAGTTCTTCTCCTACAACGGTCTGTTCACCTTCGCGCGGCCGGTGCAGGAACACGTCCCGGTGAAGCTGGGTGCGATGCGCGGCCCGAAGTCGTTCCAGGCGGCCGGCGAGCTGACCGACGGCGTCCACCACGCGCTGAGCTACACCAAACGGGCCTACGAGTACATGGTGGAGAACGTTCGCATCGGGGCCGAACGCGCGGGCCGTGACGCCGACTCGCTGGACCTGGGCGCCTGGATCGTCTTCTCGACGGGCCCCGACTCCCGCGCCGCCAAGGACGCCGCCCGCGCGATGGTGGGCCTGTACGCGTCGTCGATGCCCGCCGAACAGCTGGCGCGCAACGATGTGGACCCGGCCGACCTGACCGACATCATCGCCGCCGTCGGCGAAGGCCGGGTGGACCGCGCGTTCGAGCTGACGTCCCCGGAGCTGGCCGACAAACTCTCGGTGGCGGGCACCCCGGAGGAGTGCGCCGAGAAGATCAGGACCGAGATCACGTCGACCGGCGTGAACCATCTGGTCCTGGCCATCACGGACGCGGCGTTGGTCAAGGCCTTCTCGGGTATGGAGCTTCCCGGCGTCGCCACCATGCGCGACCAGCTGCGACTGGTCCACGACCGGGTGATGCCCGCCTTCGCGGACCAACCCGCGTAACTCGGGCGCAGCAAGGACCGCGTCACTCCACCGGTGCCGGGGCGCCGCACCGTCCCACATGGAATGATCCGGTCCTTACCGGGACGTCCCGGCCGCGGGGGTCACGAACCCTGCTCTGCCCTGCGGCCGACACCCGCGTAGCACCACTGGCGGTCGGCCCGGGGCGGGATGGTCGTGCCCAGGTCGGGGCGCCACATCGACAGGGTGGTGAGGCCGGGGTCCACGAACTCGAAGCCGTCGAACAGCCGCGTGACGTCCGCGCGGCTGCGCAGCGTGATCTGGTAGGTGGCCTTCTCGTACACGGCGCCCGCGTCCCGGACGCGGCTGTCCGCGTCGAAGTCGCCGGTCACGTGCGACACCACCAGGTGGCTGCCGGGCGCCATCGCGTCGCGGAACCGCGCGACGATGCCGGGCGGGTCGTCCTCGTCACCGATGAAGTGCAGGACCGCCAGCATCAGGACCGCGACGGGCTGGTCGAAGTCGATGAGCCGGTTCAGTTCGGCGTCGTCCAGGATGTCGCCGGGACGGCGGGCGTCGCCCTGGATGACGGTCACCTCGGGGGTGCTCGCCAGCAGCGCCCGCCCGTGCGCCAGGACGACCGGCTCCCGGTCGACGTAGACGACGTGGGCCTCCGGGGCGACCTGGTGGGCGATCTCGTGCACGTTGCCCTGGGTGGGCAGGCCCGATCCGATGTCGATGAACTGCCGGATTCCGGACTCGGCCAGGAACCGCACCGCACGCCGCAGGAAGGCGCGGTTCTCGCGCGCCAGGAAGGGCGTGTCCGGGGCATGCCGGATGACCTCGTCCGCGGCCTCCCGGTCGGCGGCGTAGTTGTCCTTGCCGCCGAGGAGGTAGTCGTACATCCGCGGGACGTTCGGCGTGTGCGGATCGATGGTGTCCAGTGTCTTCTCCCAGCCGATGAGTCGGCGATGTCACCAAATCGCGACCCAGGTCCGGCTTATGTATATGTCGCGAACTATTCACGGACATGTAAGCATTGTGATCAACTCGTGGACAACTCGATCGAGATTCTCACGCCGGGAGCGCACATGCCTAGCGACGGCAGCACCCCCTCGCAGATCCCTGGCCCGCCCGCCCAGGACGACGGTGCCGAGGCGATCGCCGCGGCCGGGGGACTGCACAACTACCAGCTGCGGCTGCACGACGAGTACGGGCCGGTGGTGCGCTTCCCGCTGCCCGGCGCCGGCGCGGCGGTGTCGGTCGCCGACCCGGTGCTGCTGGAGGCCACCGCGAAGATCGACAAGCGGCCGGAGAAGCTGTTCGAGTTCCTCGCCCCGTTGCAGGAGGCGGGCAACCTGCAGACGATCCCGGCCGGCGAGCACGGCCCGTGGCGCCGGATGATGCTGTCGGTGCTGGCCGGGCGGCCCTCGCACGAGGCGCACTTCGCGCAGTTCACCGCGCTGACGACCGAGCTCGCCGACCGCTGGGCGAGCCAGGACGGCCCGATCGCCCTGCAGAAGGACCTGAGCGAGCTGTCGCTGCGCATGATCTGCCAGTACGCGCTCGGGAGCGGCCTGGAGTCCCCGGGATCCGCCGGACGGGTCGTGTCCGCGTTCGAGACCGTCCTCACCGAGTTCATGACCCAGGAGGGCCCGGGGAAGGAGAGGGCCGACGAGGCGCTGGCCTACCTGCGCGCGACCGTCGATCAGGTGCTCGCCGCGCACCGCGAGCGCGGCGCCGCCGAGCAGGCCGACCGCAGCGACATGATCGCGGCGCTGGCCGCGGCGGGCGAGTCCCCGGCGCGCATCCGCGACACGGTGCTGATGACCATGCTGGCCGCGCACCACACCACCGGCGTCGCCATCTCCTGGACGCTCTACCTGCTGGCCAAGCATCCGGCCGCGGCCGGCCGCGTCGCCAAGGAACTGGACGACGTTCTGGGCGACCGCGCCGTCCCGGAGTACGGCGACCTCAAGCGGCTGACCTATCTGGACATGGTGCTCAAGGAGGCCATGCGGCTGTACCCGCCCGGGCCGTACGGCGCGCGGGAGGCCACCGAGGACCTCGTGCTCGGCGACCACACCGTCGCCGCGGGCACGACGATCTTCTACCCGTTCTGGGCCGTCCACATGAACCCCGAGTACTGGCCGGACCCGCAGTCGTTCGACCCCGAGCGGTTCACGCCCGAGGCGTCGGCGAACCGGCCCCGGCTGGCCTACATCCCGTTCGGGCTCGGCCCGCGCAGCTGCGAGGGCTCCGTCCTTGCGATGGTCGAGGCCGAACTCGTGCTGGCCTCCCTGCTCAAGCGGTTCCGCCTGGAGCTGACCCCGGGGCAGACGGTCACGCCCATCGAACGCTTCGTGCTGTGGGCCGCCGAGGACATCCAGATGACGCTGACGCCCCGGGACCCGGCGGATTTGACCCTGACGTAACAGGAGGCTCGACGATCGGCGCATAAGCCGATACCGCGCTCGCCGAGAACTACATCCGTGCAGGTGAGAGGGGCAGCGTCCGGGGGCACGGCGCCGGGTTCGATCAGCCGCGGCAGGCTACGGCAAACGGGTGCGGTTCACTACGCCGGATCGGGCGCTGCTAGCGGCACTGCTGCATCCTCACCGACGCCCGCATCGATCCGGCGCCCGAGCGTGCCCGGGGCGTTAGCCGAGTTGCTCGGCCAGTCCGATGATGATCCCCTCGGGGCTGCGGACGTAACAGAGCCGGTCGCTGTCCCCGTACTGCGCCACCTCGCCGACGAGTTCGGCACCGTGAGTGCGCAGGCGGGCGATGACGTCCTCGATGCCTTCGACGGTGAACATGATGCGACGTATCCCCAGCGTGTTCACCGGTGCGTTCTTCGGCTCACTGCTGATCGCCGACGGCGTGTGGAACTTGGTCAGCTCGACCCGCCCATGGCCGTCCGGGGTCCGCAGCATGCCGATGTCCGCACGGACGCCGTCGAGCCCGACGACGGCGTCAACCCAATCTCCCTCGACCTGCGTCTTGCCCTCCAGCTCCATACCGAGTTCGGCGAAGAACGCGATGGCCGCCTCAAAATCGTCGACAACGATGAGGACGTTGTCCATCCGCTGAATCGTCATGGTGATTCCTTGTCTCGTCGCGCGGCCGTTGTGGCCACTGGTGCAGCTAGGACGGACCCAGCGTCGCATTCTCGGCATGGGAAGCGTGCTGAGTGCCAAGACCTGCTTCCCCGCGTGACCGTGGACACGATCATCTGGGACACGCCCCTCGACTCCGCCGCACACCTGTGGAGCGAGGTCACCTCCTGCAAACCGATCAGGGGCACGGCTCGTCGTGCCCCTGGCCGTCGAGCGGCGCGGCGAGGTGCTGGACGGCCTCCTTCGCGAACACACCGGCGGCAGGCCTGCTTCGGCCCGGCTCCGCCTCGGTCTTCTCCCACAGCTCGATCGCCTCGTCGGCCAGATGCAGCCGGACCTGCCGCAGGGACGGCACAGGCCCGGGTCAGCCACTGTGCCCGCTACCCCGGGCCATCGTTCCCGCGACGAGCCGGGACCCGAGCGGGCTCTGATCCGAGCGGGGATCAGAGCCCGGGGGCGGTGACGGGACGCGGGGCGTCCGCGTTCGGTTCGGCCCGGTCAGCGGAGGGGAGGTACGGCTCGCTGGGAGAGGCCCAGGGCGTACTCGGGCCACCAGACGCCGGCCGCCGGATCGACCACGCCGTACTCGGGATCCTCCGGGCCGGCGGTGCCGCGGGTGCACTGGCCGTCGGATTCGCCGGGACGCTTGATCCAAAGGAAGGCGTCGACCAGGGGATCACCGGTGCGGGTCGAGGGCCGGGCGCCCAGGCCGCGGCCCGGCGGGTTGCACCAGACCTGGGGGTCGGTGTACTTGTCCGCCGGAGGCGTCCACGGCCCCTGGCCGTTGCGGCTGGTGTCCAGGACGAAGTGCGTGAGCGTACGCGGGTTCTCCCGGACGGTGGTCAGGTCGGTGTCGGAGCAGTCGGCCGCACCCGTCTTCTGGCGGAAGCGCAGGCACTTGGACAGTCTGGTGCCGTACGAGACCAACTCGTCGGTGCTGCGGTAGTTGGAGACGTTCAGCGCGAAGCCATCGGCCTTGGCGATGCCGCCCTTGAGCAGGCGGCTGGCCATGCCGAGCTGGTCGCGCGGTTCGCCGTATCCGGCGTCATAGTCGTTGAGCGGCTGCCAGTCCGAGTGCCCGGAGTCCACGTAGACGCCGGTGCGGGGCAGCCGCTGCAGGGCGCCGATCGCATAGTTGATCTCGCGGAAGCGCTGGTCGACCAGCGCGGGGTCCTCCGGCGTTCCGGTGGTACCGCCACCGCCCTCGTTGCACCACGGCTCGCTGGACAGCAGCGCCAGCCCGTCGGGCTCGACGACCACCACGGCCCGGCCGCCGCCGATCCCTCTGGCGAAGGCGTCGATCCAGGCGCGGTAGGCGGCCTCGCTCGGAGCGCCTCCCGCCGAGTACTGCGAGCAGTCCCGGCCCGGCACGTAGTACGCCACCAGCACCGGAACGGCCCGCTGCTTGGCGGCCTTGACCATCGTCCGCCGCACCGCCGTCCGCACCTCGGCGGGGGTGCCGCCGGTGAACCAGACCGCCTGCGAGACCTTGGACAGGGCCCGCATGTGCGCCGCGTCGGCTTCGCGCCCCGCGTCCGCCCAGATGTCGGCCTGCCGTCCGGCGTTGGTCGTGGGCTCGACGTAGAACCTGGCCTTCCCGGCCAGCGGATCGTCGTGCCCCCAGGCCTGCGCCGGCGGCGCGAAAACCGCGACGATGCTCGCCGTGGCGGCGGCGAGGATCCCGATGCGTCGTCTCATCCGGTGCTCCAGACTCTCGGGGTGGTGGAGGAGGCGCACCCACGGGAACCGCTGGGCTCACCGGTCATGCCGGATGAGTGCGCCAGAGGTGTGGGAGCGCTCCCATGCTGGAGTCTGGGCATCCTCCAAAGATCCGTCAAGACCCAACTTGACCGGCCCGCCCCACCTCGGCGTCCCGGGCCGTTCCCGCGAAGGTGCGGCGGCCCGGCGGTCGTTCTCGGCGAAGCCGCCCGCGCCACCGGTCGCATGGATCAGATGGACCGGCACCCTCCGGTCGACGTGCTGGACATCTGCCGGGAGCTGGAGCTGACCGAGGTGACGTTCGTGGGGCACTCGGTCGCCTCCATGATCGGGGTGCTGGCGGCGGCCCGCGAGCCGGAGCGGTTCGCGGGGCTGGTGCTGCTGGTGCCCTCCCCGTGCTACATCGACGACCGGGAGTACCGTGGCGGGTTCAGCCGGGACGACATCGAGGAACTGCTGAAGTCGCTGGACAGCAACTATCTGGGCTGGTCGGCGCGGATGGCCCCGGTGATCATGGGGAATCCGGAGCGCCCCGAGCTGGGTGAGGAACTGACCAACAGCTTCTGCCGGACCGACCCGGCCTTTGCCCGGTCCTTTGCCCGGGCGACGTTCCTGTCCGGTCACCGGGCCGACCTGTCGGCCGTCACCGTACCGACCCTGGTGGTCGACTGCCGCCAGGACGCCATCGCGCCCCCGCAGGTCGGCCGGTACGTCACCGCGCAGATCCCCGGCAGCACCCAGGTCACCCTGGACGCGACCGGCCACTGCCCGCAGCTGAGCGCCCCGGAGGCCACCGTCCAGGCCATCGCGGCGTTCAGCAGGAGGCCGCGTTGATGTGCCAGGCCCGCGGGAGTCCGGCCCCGCCGGGGCCGAGGAGTACCAGCCCGGGAGGCCGGTGATGAAGAGACCGAGGGGGAAGAGGCCAGGAGCCGGGGGCGCGGCAAAGTGAGCCGGCCCGATGGTGACGGGGGGCCCGAGTGGGCGGCGTTCTCCTCGCTGCTGGAGGACAGCGCCGAGGATTTGTAAGGCTTCCGGTCATGGTCACCTCCACCGTCAAAACCGGCCCCGACGGTGAGCCGCGGCTGATCCGCACGACGGTCTTCGATGCCCGCGACCGCCGCGCCTACGAACAAGAACTGCTGCGGGCCCGCCGCGAAGCCGAACAGGCGCACACAGAGGCCGAACACGAACGCCGGCGGCTGCAGGAACTGGTCGCCACCTTGCAGCAGACGCTGCTGCCGCCCGAACTGCCCGCGGTCCCCGGCCTGGAGGTCGCGGCGCACTATCACATCGCCTCGGTCGATCGGGTCGGCGGCGATTTCTACGACCTGTTCGCCCTGCCCGGCGTGCGGTGGGGATTCTTCCTGGGCGATGTGTGCGGGAAGGGCACCGGCGCCGCAGCGATGACCTCCCTGACCCGCTACACCCTCCGCGCGGCCGCGCTCTACGACACCGACCCACGCGAGGTACTCGGCACCCTCAACACCGCCGTCCACTCCCAGTACCACGGTGATGATCCGCGGTACTGCACCGCCATCTACGGAACCCTGGAACCCCAAAGCGACGGATTCACCGCCACGCTGGCCAGCGGCGGGCATCCCGCCGCGCTGCTGATCGGCGCCGACGGCACCGCCCGATACCAGCACACCCCCGGCGGGCTGCTGGTCGGCATCATGGACGGCGCGCCCTTCACCGCTACGACGATCCCCCTGCGTCCCGGCGACACCCTGGCCCTGTACACCGACGGGCTCACCGAAGCGCACACCGCCGCGATCGGCACCAACGGCGGCCGCTACGGAGACCAGGCCCTGCTGGACTTCGCCGCCGACCTGGCACCCACCACCGCGACCCGGTTCGTCGCCGCGGTGACCGAGCTGCTCGCCGGATTCGGGGACGGCCTCGACGACGACACCGCCATCCTCGCCCTCAGCGTCCCCACCACCCAGACGACCAATGCCGTGCGCAGCGGGAAGAGGGCCGTGCACAAGGGCTCGGCCTGTGCAGGCGAAAAGGCGCGAAGTGACCGGTGATGACCGGGAGGGCGTGGCGGCGGAGTTCGGCGAAGTCGTCAACATGACCCCGAAGGAGCTGGCGCGCTGGCTGGAGACCGAAGAGTCGCGGTCGGCCGGGCAGAAGGACGGCGGCGGGGGAATCGGTCGGCCACGCGTCAGGCCGCAAGATCGTCGAGTTGCTGCGGGCGAACAGGTCGGACTTGACCGAGCAGGACCACGCGCACATGAACAAGGTGGTCGGCTACGTCCATCGGCTCGACCCTGGCTTCAGCCGGGCTCGTCCTCGGGAGCCCGTCGTCGCGCGGCAAGCGCGGCCGTCGTCAGCGCCTCCATGCGCCTGCACGCTCGTCTGTAGAACCTGATCTGCGTGGCCCGGCCGAAGAGGATGAAGCCCAGGCGCACAATGGGGTTCGGGATGGACGCCCGTTGCGAGAAAGCGTGGATATGGAATTCCACCTCTCCGGTGTCGAGCCATTTGCGCACCTCCTGGTCCATCTGGCCGCGTTCGAGGTGTCCCTTCAACGTCCGGTAATTCCACCCCCACACTCTCGCCCGGCGTCCGTCTTGTTCGATGACTCCGTCGACGACGTCTCCGACACGCAGGCCGAGGTAGAAATGCAGACCGTAGAACCGGCCTTCGAGGAGCATGTTCCGGCCCGGCTCAGGGGGCCCCGAGCGGCAGATCTCCCGGATGATGGCCGGGTCGGCGTATTCGTAGTTCCGTACGAGGTGCCGGGCGATTTCCCAGCTTCCTCCGGCGGCCGGCGGGCCGGGCGGCTCTGCCGGAAGCGGCTGCCGGTAGTCATCGACATGCCAGCCGCTCTCCGGGCTGCCCATGTCGTGTTGGTGTGGATCGAAGTTGAGGGGAAGCCGGTGCAGACCGGCGTGCAGCCGCCGCATTCGCCGCTGGGCGCGCGTGCTCTTTGTCATGGGCTGCGCCTTCTCTGCCTAACGATGCCGCTCAAGGTGTGGCCCTTCGGCACGGTGGGCCACGCGCTGGACGGCGGCGTAGGTCGGGCCGCGCACCTGCTGGAGCAGCCCTGCGGGGAGTAGTCCCCTTATGGGGTTGTGTGCGGGATTGAAACGCGCCGGTTCGCTGTCATCGCTTCGCGGAGGTCCGTAGAGCCGCAGTTCGCCGAATCGCTCCCATGGGCCGAACTGGGTCGCCACCACCAAATCCAACAGGAGTGGCCGCTCGTTCAAGGCGTACGCGAGCGCCGGGAGGCCGGCCGGGACGATCCGGGCCTGCCGCGCGACCGCGCCCAGCAGGATCCGGCGGTCCCCGGCCCGGTACGCCAGAAGGGAACCGTAGAAGGCCGGGCTCCACTTGGCCGCGGGTCGTAGCAGGTGGCGGCCCAGCGGGCTTTGCCCGGTCGTGGCCAGCAGCAGTTCTGCGGTGGCCTCCGGTTCCGCGTCACCGGCCTGCGGCTGCCACCATCGCAGTGCCAGCCCCAGCAGGTCCGGCAGCGCGGGCGGCAAGCCCACCGCGCGGGAAAGCCGCACCTGGCCCTGCAGTTCCGTGTGATCGTCCAGGAACGGCACCCCCCAGTATCGGGACGTCCCGTGCAAGACGAGGGTGGCATCGAACACCAGGCCGCTCGGGTGCAGGGGCCGGTCGCGCAGCCGTGCCGCCAAGGTGAAGATTCGCGTGAACGCCGCGGTGAGCACGCGGGTGATCAGCCGTTCCCGTCCGGGCCCGCATGCGTTCGCCCGTTCAGTCTCGACTTCCACGTCCCCGATCATGCGGCCACCGGACAACTCGGCGACCCGGTAGCAGAAATGCGCCCACATGTGAAGTTGCATTTCCTTCGCGATGCCCAGCCTTTCGTAGAGGATCTCGGCCAGCCGGTCGCCGCTCCGCGCCCAGGACTCGATCGTGAACACAAGCCCGTACTCCCGGGTGTCTGCCGCCCGGAACTCGATTTCGCCGGCCTCCAGGTGACCGCTCAGTGTCGTGAACCGAAATGACACCGATGTCCGTTCCACGACCCGGACCGGGCAGTTCCAGGGCCCCGGCATGTGAACGACGTACTCGTCTCCCATCTCAAGGGGCAGGGACGTTCCCGAGGTTTTGTCGAAGACTGCGACCTCAACCGGTGATGCGGCGTTGAGATCCTCACCGATGCGCGTGATCAGCTGTGCCGCGGTCAGCGGGCTGCCAGAGATGCGGACGGTGTAACGTCGCTGGTAGTTCGGCCCGACACCCTGCCGCGGATTCTGCACCCGGTCCCCACGGCGACTCGGCATCTTCTCGATCTCCGAGACCACTTCCGTGTGGAGCCGGCGCCGCGTCACCCGGCGAGAACGCCGCAGCCACCGCCACCCCGCGATGCCCATGCCCACCGGCCAACGCACCGCACGCGCGCGCCGCCGCCAACGTACTCGCACGGCACCACCCCCGAGGTCGCCGCTATGCCTCCCCCTGACGCTCCCGCAGGCCCGACGGGCGGGGCCTTACCCCCTCTGACCAGGCCGAACCTCCGAGCCCGGGGATGAATGTCGACCTGAGCCGCCGGGAGACCCGTGCGTTCGAGCCGGCATCGCGGTCGGCATTCGGGGCATCGATCCGGGACGCTGATCGAGGACCGGCGTGATCCGCCGCGTCGTCGAGGCGATCGAGGAGAGTCGGCGCGCGCGCCCCGGCGGCCGGGATCCCGCCGGCCGATTGGCTGATTCCGCGACAGATCGCCGCGGAAGTACTGGGCCATGATCTGCGCGCTGATGATCCGGCCGGATGGGCACGGCAACCGGCGCCCGACCGCCGAGCTGCTCGACTCGCGGCCGCACTGATCCCGGGAAGCTGCTACCGGACGTCGACGCCGCCCCTGCCGGCCGCATCACGGAGCCAGCGCCAGCAGGGACGTCCTGAATCGCTTTCCGACCCTTCGGAGAGGGTGGGCCCCTCCCGGGGACATCGTCGCGAAGCGATGTTAGATGGATCACAAGAAATCTGTACTGGAGCAAGTAGATATCCGCGTGAGCGTTGGGTAGAGTCTCTGCCATCGACGAAGAACAAGTCCATGAGACGTGGCAGAGGACGAACTGCCCGGTGAGATGGATGACGCAGGCCGGGCGTGCCGGGGTCAACGCAGTGGAAGGGACTCCGGCAGCCGGCCTGGTCACCGGCGGCCAACGGGCCGCCGGTCGCAGTGACGCAAGTGATGGCAAGAACGCAAGTAGCGAACAGCAGGTAGGGAAACACGGAAGGAGGTCGGCGGCACCATCGGGATCGCCCGTCGCAGGCTCCAGTCACGCCGCGCGGGTACCGCAGCTCCACAGATTGGACGGTGGTCTACGGTCACGCAACTGCGATCCCCGCGCCCTCGCCTTGTCTGGCGGGCAGCGCGGAGCACGATCGGCCACAAGGCCGGATAGATGGTGTTGTACCTCATGGCCCCGGCGCCGCCCATTGGCGCCGGGGCCCCGTCACGTTTCCTCACGGCATTGAGCCTTGAAAGCAGGCGCATGGCAGTACGGAAGGTTTTGTGAATCCCACCCACCCGGCCCGAACCGGCAACCACCAAGAACACCAGGACCCGCAGACCGCCCCGCCCGGCCCGCCGCCCGGCACGGCCGCCGGCACCGGCGATGCCCTGAACGACACGCTGGACGACAAGCTCGACGACGAGGACTACCCCGCCTACAGCATGGGCCGCGCCGCCGACATCCTCGACGTCACGCCGGCGTTCCTGCGCGGCCTGGACGCGGCCAAGCTGTTCGTCCCGCAACGCTCGGCCGGCGGCCACCGCCGCTACTCCCGCTACCAGCTGCGTCTGGCCCAGCGCGCCCGTGACCTGGTCGACCAGGGCACCCCGCTGGAGGCGGCCTGCCGCATCATCATCCTGGAAGACCAACTGGCCGAAGCCATGCGCATCAACACCGAACTCCGCGGACGCTCCCAGCGACCACCCGACGCGGGAACCTGATCGGCCGCGCCGGGTCGCCATCGGTGCTGAGATGTCGGTGTCGATCGGCGCGCCCGGCCCCGTAGCGAAACGACACGGGGCACCGGTATCTGCTAGTCCTGGCCGGCCGTCGCACGACCCGCAGGTGAAGAAGCTGCGTCAGGCGCGGCCGAGGACGCAGAACTCGTTGCCCTCCGGGTCGGCCAGTACCGTCCACGGGACGTCGCCCTGGCCGAGGTCGATGTCGGTGGCGCCGAGAGCCCGCAGCCGGGTCACCTCCGCCTCCTTGTCGTCAATGGGGTCCGGCAGCAGGTCGAGATGCACGCGGTTCCACCATGTCTTCACGCCGGGTGCGCGGAGGAAGTCCAGATACGGCCCGACACCCTCGGCCGAACGCAGCACCGCATGATCGTCGGTCACCTCGTGCAGGGTCCAGTCCATCGCCTGGTCCCAGAACCGGGCCATGGCCCGCGGATCGGCGCAGTCGACCACCACCGCGGCGATCGGTCCGGTGTCCCGGTAGATCTCCCGAGGCTCCAGCACGCAGAACACGTTGCCTTCCGGGTCGGCCAGCACCGTCCACGGGACGTCGCCCTGGCCCACGTCGGCGGGCGTCGCACCGAGATCCTTCAGGCGCGCGACCAACTCCGCCTGATGGGCCGCGGAGGTGGTGGCGAGATCGAGGTGCGCGCGGTACTTCACCGTTTCGGGGTCCGGGACCTTGACGACATCGATGTAGAAGGCGGCGGGGTCCGGCCAGGCGAAGCCCTCGGGCTCGAGGTTGGTCACACCGGGTCCCTCGCTGGAAACACCCCAGCCGAGCGCCTCCGCCCAGAACCGGCCGAGGGCTGAGTCATCGCTTGCCTTGAAGTTCACCTGAACAAGCCGCAGCGCCATGCCGCCGATCATAGGCCCAGCTGGATGAGGAACCGCACCCGAATCCGCCCGCTGAAGCCGGCGCGGCAGCGACGAAAAAACCGAGTCCGCCGAGCCGCTCTCCGAGGTGGGGGTCCCACCATCCGCACGCCCCCAGGGCGCCGCCGTCGTAGGCGTGGGGTCCGGCGTGCGCGGCCTGTGCTTCTGCTTAATGCGCCACGCCAGTTGTCGGGTGCTGTGCATTCCGGGGTGTTGAGGTCGGTCGGCTTGAACGGCCCATCGGTCCCGATCCTGGCAGGCCCCTCAGTGGGATTCTCCTGCAGGGCGAGTCCTGCCGCGGCGTGGGCAACTCATCGCGTGCGACATCGCCGCGCTGGTGGCCCGCTGACCTGACGGGTCGGAGCACCCCGCCTAGTGGAGGCGGTGGTGGAGGGGCATGGCCAGCTCGGTGGTGCTGAGGATCAGGGCGACCGTGTAGTCGATCAGGTGGTCGCGTTCGATGCCCAGGTCTCCGCGGAACCAGGTGGTGAACAGCTCCCAGAGGCCGGCCGTGAGGGTCAGGCCGGTCAGTTCCACGTCGATGTCGGGGAGGAGGACCTGGTCCAGGGTCTCGTGGGTCTGGGCGGCGAAGATCGCGGCGATGGTCCGGATGATCTCGATGCGCCGCCGCTGGAGCAGGGGCGAGGCGGGGAACGCGTGGGTGAGGATGTGGGCGCGGCGCGGGTCGCCGGTCAGGAAGTCGAACACGGCGGTCACCACGGCGCGGGTGCGGGCCTGCGGGTGGCGGGGGGCCTCGCGGGCGGCGGACAGGATCACGTCGGTACCGCGGGCGACCTGGTCATCGATGATCGCCAGGAGCAGGGCATCCCGGTCCGGGAAGTTCTCGTAGAAGTAGCGGTCGTTGAGCCCGGCCTCGGCGCAGACCTTCCGGACGGTCGCGGCAGCCCACCCCTGGGTGCCCAGGAGCTCCAGCCCGGCCGCCAGCAGCGCGGCGCGGCGGCGGGCCCGGCGCTGGTCGGCGGGCACGCCGCGGTAGGGGCGTGCGCGAGTGGGCTCGGACGTCACAGCCCCGATTGTGCCGCATCCCTTGACTTCGCCGGCAAATCTGGGGACGCTGAACACCAAATATTTCTGGTGTGACGCTTCACCAGAATATCGGTCGCGACAAGACGGGAGCGTGAGGTCCGGTGGCCACGGAGAATCCCTCGCAGTTGACGCCGGCGGACATCGACCTGAGCGATCTGCGGTTCTGGGCCCGCCCCCTGCGGGAGCGGGCGCAGGCGTTCGCGGTGCTGCGCGCTCAGCCGGGACCGGTGTTCTTCACCCTGCCCAAGCTGCCCTTCCTTCCGCAGAGCCCGGGGTCCTGGGCGCTGACCCACCACGCCGAGGTGACGGAGGCCAGCCGCCACCCGGAGGTGTTCAGCAGCGAGCCCAGCGCCACCAGCCCGGCCGACATGCCGCGCTGGATGGACAAGTACTTCAACTCGATGATCGACATGGACGATCCGCGGCACGCCAAGATCCGCCGGATCGTGTCCCGGGCGTTCAGCCCGAAGATGCTCGCCAAGGCCGAGGACGACATCGCGCGGCGGGCCGCCCGGATCGTGGACGAGCTGATCGAGGCCGGTGGCGGCGACTTCGTGTCCCGGGCCGCGGCGCGGCTGCCGGTCGAGGTCATCTGCGACATGCTGGGCATTCCCGCCCGGCACCACCGCCAGGTGGTGGAGCTGACCAACGTCATCGTCGGCTACAGCGACCCCGAATACGTGGGCGCCACCGTCGAGTACAGCGGCGGCACCGCGAAACTGGGCCGGCTCGCCACGCTCCGCATGCTGGGCACGGTGGCGTCGGCGGGGTGGCGGCTGCACCGGCTGGCGGCCCGGCTCGGACGGGAGCGCAGGGCCGCGCCCACCGGTGACCTGACCTCGGCCCTGGTGAACGCCAACGTCGACGGTGAACGGCTGAGCCCGCGCGAGTTCGCCGCGTTCTTCCTGCTGCTGGTGGTGGCCGGGAACGAGACCACGCGCAACGCGATCGCGCACGGCCTGAAACTGTTCACCGAGCATCCCGACCAGCGCGAACTGCTGCTGGCCGACTTCGACGGACGCATCGCCGGGGCCGTCGAGGAGATCATCCGCTACAGCAGCCCCGTCATCTTCATGCGCCGCAACGTCGCCCGTGATTACGAGATGAACGGCCACGCCTTCCGCAAGGGCGACAGGGTGACGCTGTTCTACTGGTCCGCCAACCGGGACGAGTCGGTCTTCACCGAACCCGAGCGCTTCGACATCATGCGCTCACCGAACCCGCACGTCGGGTTCGGCGGGCCCGGCCCGCACTTCTGCCTGGGCGCCAACCTGGCCCGGCGAGAGATCACCGTGATGTTCCGCGAGCTGTTCACCCGCCTGCCCGACATCACCGCCGGGGAGCCCGACCGGCTCATGTCCGGCTTCATCAACGGATACAAGCGCCTGCCCTGCGCCTTCACCCCTCCCGCCGCCCGCCCGCGAGCCTCGGCCTGACACGCTCGACGATCAGCGTGGACGCGATGACCGCTCGGCTTTGATCTCGTCCGCGAGTGCCGATCGCTCGGCCTGATGCCGACGAAGAAGCCCGGCGCTGTAGTTCGTCCACGCGGCCTCCTGCTCTTCGGTCATCTCGGCGCCGTGAACTTCGGATTCGACGTCCGGGCGGGCATCGAGGAACTTCGCGAACAGCGAACCCATCTCCAGGCTGTGCCGCCGGTTGAGCGCGATGCGTCTTGGGTCCAACGTCCTCACGCCTCCGGCGGATCGTCGCAGAGCGCCAGCTGGTCGAACACGACCAAGGTTGTACGTGCGGGGTCGTCCGGCGGGTGGACCCGCAACGTGTGATGCGGGTTCGGTTCATCGTCCGCGATGACGACCGTTTCGATTCCGGGCGGTAGGGCGGCGGGCCAGTCGATTTCATCGGTGGGTTCCGCAACGAGGACCCGGGCGAGATTCCCTCGCAGGCCCCTCTGGTCGTAGCGCAGGGGCGTGAGGCCATGGTCCTCGCTCATGTCCCGATCTCTCCCTCGGCGGTGCTCTGGCCAGGTTACGCCGCAGCGGGCGGAGTCCCCAGAGGACGAAGGCGAGCGCGTGGCCGGCTCGTGTCGATGTCACCGCGCCTGCGCGGGCGTGGCCGGAGGGCTACGCCCGCGCTGCGATGCCGTGGTCAGAGCGGATACTGCGGAGGCTCGCACGCCGCCGAACGGGGCGTCGGCCTCGTCGTTGACGGTCTGGTCGTTGATGTGGACGATGCCGGTCGGTGTCCTGCTTGCGGATGGCCCTCGGGTGTATTCCGGGATCAGGACCGTCTCGACAAAGGCGTCCAATCGGGTGGCACATCCCGCGCGCGGGACCGGTACCTCCCTGCAGCGGGCCCGTACCCGGATCCACTCGCCGCCGTCCGCCAGTCATCGATGACCAGGCCGCTTCGGCGGGTTCATGGCATGGCTGAGAGATCAACCCTGGGTTTGATGATCGGGGCGTGTGGGTTGCCTAGCGTGTCAGGCGTTCTGGCGTCGATCAGCGTGAGGATGTCATGTGGCGTGTGCTGGGTCCCGGGCGTTGGACGGGTCTGGTGGCGGGATGTGTGGCGTTGATGGCGGTCGCGGGTCCGGCCGAGGGCGCCGCCGGCGGGCCTCGTGATCGGGAGCTGCGGGAAGCGTTGGAGGACATCGTGGCGGCCGGTGCGGTGAGCGCGCAGGCCGAGGTCGTCGAGGGCGGTAGGCCATGGAGGGCCGCGGCCGGGGTGGCTGACGTGCGCACTGAGCGGCCGGCGCCGGTGGGCGGGCTTGCGCGGGTGGGCAGCGTGTCCAAGACGTTCACGGCGGTGGTGGCGCTTCAGCTGGTGGCGGAGGGGAGGCTGCGGCTGGACGACGCGGTGGAAAGGTTCGTGCCCGGGCTGGTACCAGGCGGGGAGGACATCACCGTCCGGCAGTTGCTGACGCACACATCCGGACTGTTCGACTACGCCGAGGACCAGCAGGCCGTGCCGCTGTCGGGACAGCAGTTCCTGGACAGGACGCGTTTTCGCACCTTCACTCCCCGCGAGCTGGTGGGGATCGCCGTCGGGCACGAGCCCTACTTTCCGCCCGGTCAGGGGTTCCGCTACTCCAATACCGGTTACGTCCTGATCGGCCTGATCATTGAGAAGGTGACCGGACGTTGGTACGGAGAGGAGATCGAGCACCGCATCATCGCTCCCTTGGGGTTGCGGGACACCTCGGTCCCCTTCACCCGGCCGTTCCTGCCCGGACGCCATGCGCGTGGATACATGCGGCTGACACGGGACGGCGCGGCCGAGCTGGTGGACGTGACGGAAATGAACCCATCGTGGGCCTCGGCGGCCGGAGCGGTGATCTCCACACCCGCTGATCTCGACCGGTTCTTCGCCGCGTTGCTCGGCGGCAGGCTCCTGCGTCCTGCCGAGCTCGAGGTGATGAGGACCGCGGCCGCGACCGATCCGCAGGGTGTGGCTTACGGGATGGGCCTGTGGTCACAGCCCCGCTCCTGCGGGGTGAGGATCTGGGGACACGGCGGCAGGATCCCCGGCTACAAGACCACGTCGGTCCACTCGGGGGACGGCACCCGGCAGTTCACGGTCTCCTACGTCCCCTCCAGCGCCAACGGCGCGCCCGAGGCGCTTGCCTCCCAAGCCATGATCGACGAAGTCTTCTGTGGCCGCCCGTGAACGGCACCCGCTGCCGCGCCGGATCGCGTCCTCGGCCCTGTGCCCACCGATGAGCGGTGCCCTGCCGGCGTTCGCGGGGATCGTGGAGTTCACCCAGCACACGCGCGCGTTCAGCGTGCCGCAGCTCGGGTGCGTGCTGCGGCCACCGTGCCGCTGATCTGGCGTCAGGTCCGCCCGGTGCCGGCTGGATCGCCGGCAGCGGTCGCGGCCCCCGTGAGCGGCACGATGTCGTGGCCCATTCGGTATCGGTGATCGCCGTCCAGGCCGAAACCGGTCAGGGTCGCCTATCGCACCGACCGGCTCCGCCTCCGGATCGTCGACGACGGTCCCGGCATGGCCACCGCCGACGGCGGGACGGGGCATGGGTTGATCGGGATGCGCGAACGCGCCGCGCTCCTGGGCGGAACCCTCTCCGTCCGGCCGGGGCCCGCAGGCGGTGTCGTGGTCGCGGCAGAACTGCCCATCGTCACAGACGTACGGCCATGACGACCCGTGTCCTGATCGCCGACGATCAGGCGGTCGTCCGGACGGGGTTCGCGAGCCTGCTGTCCATCGGCGCCTTCGGCCGCTGCACCCGCTTGCTGCCCGCCGCCACCGTGGTCGAAGCGATTTCGCCGCAGGGCACGTGCTCGAGCCGCCTGCGGAACCGGGCCTGTCCCACCGGCTCGGCCGTGAGTCGTACGAGTGTGGCGCTGATGACCTCGCGCCAGTAGGCGAACGCGTCCTCCACAGGCACGTCGGCGGTGCTCAGCTCCGTGTGGGCACGTCGATCCACGCTCACAGCCATACTCGAATATCACCACCCGGGCAGGTCGGCGTCCACCATCCGGCGAGGCCGTCGAGCAAGGTCAGGCCGCTTACAGCCTGCAGTGAGCCGGGCCGGCGGCCGGCGACGGTGACGAGGAATCCATCGGCCCCTGACCGTCCTTGCTTTCGCAATCCTGCGATCCCGGAGCCGACACGATCAGCGGGCTTGACGGCACCGGTTGCCGACCTCAATTTACGAAGACGCCAACGTCTCGATGGAATCCTCAAACGACTACCAGCATGCTGCCTGACCGGGACGGACGAGGTCTTCAGCAAGCACCGTGTCATGTTTTCGCTGACGCCTGGTTCTGGTTCTGGCGGTGGTCGTAGGCGCGGCGGGCCGTTTCCACCTGCGGTGCGGTCTCCTCCAGCAGGCCGGCCAGGGATCGCAGGTGCTCGGCGATCCGGGCTCCCAGCGGCGTCAGTGAGTATTCGACCCGGGGCGGGATCGCGCTCAGGACCTCGCGGGCGACCATGCCGTCGCGTTCCAGGGCCTGCAGGGTCTGGGAGAGCATTTTCTCGCTCACTCCCTCGACCCGGCGGCGCAGCGCGTTGAAGCGGTACCCGCTCTCGGCCAGGGCCAGCAGCGCGAGCGAGGCCCACTTGGACGTGACGTCCTCGAAGGCGGCCCGTGAGGTGCAGGCACGGGCGAAGACATCGGCGACCAACTGCTGGGAGGGCTCGACCGACGGGGGCTGCACGCGTTGTTCGACCACCTGCTCATCGTACCCGAGGCGCTGCACGAGCAATCAGTGCTGTAGTTTAGTTAGTGCGCTAGATTTTACAGTGCCCATGCAGAGGAGAGTGCTCATGCCCGTCTACGCCATCACCGGAGCCACCGGCCACCTGGGCCGCCTGGTGATCGAGAGCCTGCTCACCCGGGGCGTGTCACCCGCCGACATCGCCGCCCTGGCCCGTACCCCGGACAAGGCCGCCGACCTGGCCCGGCTCGGCGTCGAAGTCCGCGAGGCCGACTACTCCCGGCCCGACACCCTGCCGTCGGCCCTGGCCGGAATCCGCCGGCTGCTGCTGATCTCCGGCGACGAACCGGGCAAGCGCGTCCCCCAGCACACCGCGGTGATCGAGGCCGCACGCGCCTGCGATGTCGAACGCATCACCTACACCAGCATCCTGCGCGCCGGTGTCAGCACCAACCCGCTGGCACCCGACCACAAGGCCACCGAGGAGGCCCTGATCGCCTCCGGTGTGCCGTACACCCTGCTGCGCAACAGCTGGTACACCGAGAACTACACCGACCGGCTCGACCAGTACCTGGAGCAGGGACAAATCCTCGGCGCCGCCGGCACCGGCAAGGTCTCCGCCGCCCCCCGCGCCGACTACGCGCAGGCCGCCGCGGCGGCACTGACCGGCGACGAGCACGACGCCGCGACGTACGAACTCGGCGGCGCGCCGTTCACCTTCGACGAGCTCGCCACAGCCATCACCGAGGTCACCGGCACCCGAATCGACTACCGCGACCTTTCACCGGCCGAGTACGCCGCCGCCCTGCAGAAGACCGGGCTGGACGCGGCCACCGCGGGCTTCGTCGCCTCCCTGGACGAATCCATCTCCCGCGGCGATCTGGAGACCACCGGCGACGACCTGCCCCGGCTGCTCGGCCGGCCGGCCACCCCGCTGACCCAAGCGCTCCGCGCCGCCCGCCCCTGACCCCACCGGCGACCGGCCTGGTGGCAGAATCTCCACGCCTGCCACCAGCGCCTGCACCTTGTCGACCTCCATACATCCACGCTCGGAGATGGGCACGCGGAGATCTCGCACGGTCTGTCCTCGGCCGGACCTATTGCGCTGCGAGCATGAACTCGAGCGTTGAAACCGGCTGACCGGTTCTTGCGCGTTGAGTTTGCTGAGGTGCGCCGCTGTGAAGTCGCCTTCTGCCCCGGCTATGCCCTCCTGGCGAGACGGCGACGCCGCCGACGATGACGACGGCGGTCATCGCCCGGCGTCTGGCCGACGTGAAGGTCGCGTAGCGCCGTAGATCATTCTCGCCCCTCCTCGCTCACTCATCCAGCGGAGTTTCACCGGGCGACCCCACAGGGGAGGGAGTTCGCGCCTCTTCACAACGGCGGCGCTGTCGGTAGTGCCAGGTGACGGCCAGCAGCAGCGGCGGCCACAGCACCATCGGGAGGTACCACCGGAGCGTGTCCCATCCCAGCAGGCGACATCCGGGCGGCAGGTCCTCTTGTGGGACCGGTGGCACGAACACCGTCTGGAGGCAGATCGCGGCGATGACGAGCGCGCCCGTGACGGCGACGCTGACCGCAAGAGACACTGGCACGCGGCGGCCTCCCAGAGCCGGGATCCATCGTGGAAAGACCTCTCCCCACGGACGGACCAGGCCGATTGTCAGGAGGGCGAGGCCAAGCTGGACTGACGGCAGCACCGCCAGGACGTAAATCTGTTCCCATATCCCCCCTGTCCCGCAAGGCTCATCACCAGTGACGAAGACGTTGTCGATGACGGTCACGAACCGCCAAACAATTGAAGGAACCGTGATCAGCGGAACTGACCAGGCGGCGACCTTCGCCCAGGTCGGAACCAGCTCGGTTCGGAAGGTCGGTTGCCTGGGTTGAGTGGGCATCACGATGCGGTCTCCTGCGTGTGCGCGTCGCTGGTCCGGCTGCCTGGTGGTCTTCATGTGCCGCGCCCAGCAAGAAGCCAGATATGAGAATCTGCAGGGCTGGGGGCCCGGCGGCCACCTCTGGTGCCTGCAGCGAAGTGAGCGGCGGTCGTTCGCGACGGGTGATTCCTATGGTCATAATCATCTTGAGCCTGCCCTCGAGCGGACTGCTCGACATCCCACCGGCGAACGAGGCGGGTCCCTCACGCGAGGGACCGCGATTGCGAATCGCTCGGCATGGCTATTCGCAGGAGAGGAGTCTCCCCCTCAAGGGGGATGCATTGGCCGGCAGCGGTGTCAGGATGAGGCAATGACGAGGCTCCACGAGGGGGGTCGGCCGCCCGCGTGGAGAACGCGGTGGTTGAGTTCCCGACCCGATTTGCAACTCGTGTTCATGTTGGGCGGTTCCGCGATCGCGCTGGCATTCCTCACCGTGGAATTGATGGTTGCCGGAGTAGTGCGGCAATGGGACGTCGCGCCGGTGTTGCAGGCGTTCCTGACAGCTGTGGTGTACTTGGCGCCGCCGACGGTGGTCGGGCTGATCGCGCAGATGGGCGAGATAGAAGCCGTCGCGACGCGAGTGCTGCTGAGAAATGACATCGAGGCGGCAGCCGGAGCAGGCTGGGCACGGCGGGTGCGCGCTTGTGCGTGGTTCTGGTGCCACTTCATCTCGGGCACCGCCGTCGTGGTCGGTGGCGTGGCAAGCGCCATGTGCGGATCTGCATTCCTGGGGGCTCCTTGGCGGTCAGTCGGCACCGAGTTGCTCGGGGTGTCCTGGCTGCAGGTGCGCGGCGACTGGCGCGACATCCTGTTTGTGCTCGCGGCCGTCGTTGTGCTGGTGACCTACCTGATCGCGTTGGCTCTGTGCGGGCAGGCTCTGGTCGCGATCGCGCCGGTGCTGTTGGGTGCCTCCCACGAGGAGCGGCTCGCAGCCCTGGAACGGCGTACCACCGAACTCGTCGAGCGCAATCGCCTGGCTCGCGAAATACACGACAGTGTCGGACATGCCCTGAGCGTGGTCGTGCTCCAGGCAGCGGCCGCGCATCGCCGGGTGCGGACCGACCCGGACGCAGTCGAACAGGGCCTGGGTGCGGTAGAGGAGGCGGCCAAACGCGCTCTGACCGACCTCGACTCCGTGCTGGGGATGCTCCGCGGCCGCAATGAAGTGACCAGATCGCACACGGCCGCTGACCTGACCGCTCTCAACGACCTTCTCGTCGCGGCCGAGCGCGGGTCAAGCGCAGCGATCACCGTTGCTGGCCTGGATGTCGACGCCGGCAGGTTGCCGGCGATCGTCTCGCGCGAGGCGTATCGGATTGTGCAGGAGTCGCTGACCAACGCGATCCGCCATGCTTCGGGCTCAGAGATCGAAGTGGCGCTGACCCAGTCCGACCGAGAGTTGCAGATCACCGTGCGCAATGGCACCCGCGTCGGGCGGCGATGGCGGCGCGGGGCTGGACGGGACGGCCATGGCATCGTCGGCATGCGCGAGCGCGTGCGTCTGTTGGGCGGCCGGATGTCCGCTGGTGAGGTGCCCGAGGGCTGGGAGGTGCAGGTGAGTCTGCCTCTGACCACCAAGGGAGTTGTCCGATAGATGAGTGAACGCCGGATCCAGGTACTTCTGGTCGACGACGACCACTTGGTCCGCGCGGGCCTCCGGGGCTTGCTCGACGGCGGCGACATCGAAATCGCCGGAGAAGCAGCCGACGGTGCCGAAGCCGTGTCGAAGGTGCGGAGTCTGATGCCAGACGTCGTGTGCATGGACGTCCGGATGCCGCGCCTTGACGGAATCCAGGCAACCCGCCAGATCCTCAAGCATCATCCCGAGGTCAAGGTGCTCGTGCTCACGACATTCGAGCACGATGAGCATGTCGCTGCGGCGTTGGAAGCAGGGGCCGACGGGTTCCTCCTCAAGCGGGCGGCACCCGACTCGTTCGCCGAGTCCATCCGCACCGTGCACCGCGGCGACTCTCTCCTGTTCCCGTCGTCGATCCGAAGCCTGGTCAAGCAAACCACCGGCTCGGCAACGAACAGCGGACTGCCCGACTTGACCGAACGCGAGGGCGAAGTGCTGCGGCTGATGGCGGCTGGTCTGCAGAACGCCGAGATCGCCGCCGAGCTGTGCATCTCGTTGGAGACCGTCAAGACTCATGTCGTCCGGGTCCTTGGCAAACTCCAGGTCCGGGACCGTACCCAGGCGGTAATCTGCGCGTACCGGTCTGGGTTCGTCCCCCTCGGCTGAGCAAGGCTCGGTTCGGCATCTGCGTGGCGCGCAGAGGTGCACGATCCCGGGCGGGAGCCGTCGGGCCGAAGATTCGCGGCCGAGCATGAGGGAACCAATACGCCCACCTCGCAGGGCCCGCACCCGGGGCCTACCCCGGTTCTTGGACACGGTGGGAGGCCCCTCGGGCACGGCCGCGGTCATCCGCGCCGCTCCTTCGAGTCGAGCGACTCGTCGAACTCGACGTCGTGGATTCAGTCGATGCGTTTCTCGGGGCGGAAGCCCAAGGGTTCGGGAACGACCAGGCGGCCGATGCGGTGCTCGGCCGGGCTCACGTGGGTTGCATGGTCTCGGCCATGTCGTGTTCTCCTCTCATCGGCCGGGCGCTCTGTGGTCGGGCGGCCGTAGTCCGGTGCCAGGGATATCACGGCCGTGCCGGTGACCGGTGGCGGGGTGAAGGTCTTGCCGGCGGTCCCGGGGGCGCGCATGCGCTCCCAGACTGCGGGGTTCACGCCGTCTTGAACGACGGCGCAACCAGCGCCGCCATCGAGTACGGCGGTCCGTCGGGGGGCCTGATCCAGCGCGCACTTAAGCCTTCGCGCCGTTGCTGCCGAGCCAACCGGAGAACGCGAGCATGGTGGCGGCGGCTGTGCGTACTTCGTCGGGGGCGCGGCGGGTGAGGTCGGTCCAGAGTGCGGTGTGCTGGGGGAGTTGTCCTGGCGCATATCCTCCCAGAGGGCGTCGCGGTCGTGCCGTTCTTCGAGATGTGGATCCGCTTGACCGGACTCCACCGGTACCGCTCGAACCGCAGCGCCTCATGGCGCACTGCCAGCGGTCTTCGACCTGTAGGGCGGCGGGCAGGACCTGGTGCGCGGCGTCGGCGCCGTCCCGGCAGACGATCTCGACGCCGGGATGCTCGCGCAGCCGCGCCGCCAGGGTGCTGGACCTCCGGCCGGGCACCCGCACCTCCACCGGCACTGGCCGCCCGTCGGCCGGGCGATCGCCACGGTTCGCTCGCACCACGCAAGAACAGCGGCGGTATCGACAGCACCCGGGCATGGGACCGGCACATCCCGGCTACGAGCCCGCACCCGGATCGGCTCGCCCTCGTCTGCCGTTAACTTGATATTCCCCCGGTTGCCCAGATCCAGGCGGCAATGCCGACTCGGTTGCGGGCGTTGAGTTTGGCCTGGATGGTGGCGACGTGGGTCTTGACGGTGCCCGGTGAGATGAACAGATCGGCGGCGATCTCCGCATTGGTCTTGGCGTGCGCGATGCCGCGGGCGATGTCGAGTTCGCGCGCGGTCAGCACGTCGGTGTCGGGCCGGCCGGCGGTCGCCGGCGGAGTGAGGCGGCGGAGCAGCCGCATGGTGATCTGCGGGCTGATCAATGTGTCTCCGGCCATGGCCGCGCGTGCGGCCTCGATGAGGAGCAGGGGGCCGGAGCGTTTGAGCAGGAATCCGCAGGCGCCGTTGCGCAGCGCCCCGAGGACGTAGTCGTCGAGGTCGAAGGTGGTGATGACGATGACGCGGATCGGGTCGGATACCTGCGGTCCGGAGAGCCGGCGGGTGACCTCCAGCCCGTCCACGCGAGGCATGCGGATGTCGGCGAGCACGATGTCGGGCCTCAGGTGGCGGGCCATCTCGATCGCCGCCGCGCCGTGGGCGGCCTCGCCGACGACGGTCATGTCGGGCTGGGTGTCCAGCACGAGGCGCAGGCCGCCGCGTACATCGGCGTGGTCATCGGCGATCAGGATGCGGGTCATTGACGAGGTCATGCGGTCCTCACCTGATCGCGGAATCTGACATGGTCAGTGGCAGAAGGGCGATCACACGCCATCCGTCGAGAGCACCGCAGCGCTGATCGGGGTAGGGCCCTGCGGTCAGAGTGCCGCCGAGTGCCTGTACCCGTTCGGTGAGGCCGGCCAGTCCGAAGCCACCATGGCGATCGGCTCGCGGCATCGGGGCCCGGACAGGTGGGGCGCCGTCGTTGGTGACCGTGACCTCCAGCGCCGAGTCGTCCGAGGGCCGGATGGTGGTGGTGACCGTGGTCGCGGCAGGGGCGTGGCGCCGTACGTTCGTCAGTGCTTCGGAAACGATTCGGTAGGCCGTGGCGCTCAGGTCGCCCGGCAAAGAGGCGGCCAACTCCGGGTCGAGGTCGAGTTGGACGGTCGCCGTCCCGGCTGCTGAGAACTGTTCGGTCAGCTCGGACAGATCCGTGAGGCTCGGCAACGGTGCGTGTGCACGTGCATTGCCGGAGACGGCCGCCGTTGTCTCCCGGATCGGCATACGGAGGTCGGCGGCGTCGGGGTCGTGGAGCATGTGCACGGTCCGGTCCATGGACGCAAGGGCCCGAAGTCCGGTCACCTCGATCCGTTTCAGCGCGGCGAGCGCTCGATCGAGGTCGTTGCCGGTGACGAACCGGGTCGCCTGGGCTTGCATCACGATTCCGCTGATGTCGTGTGCGACGAAGTCGTGCAGATCTCGGGCTATCTCCAATCGCACGGCCTGGCGGGAGTGCGCCAGCGCGCGTCGGCCGCGCGCGTCTGTCCACCGCAGGTAACCGCCGATGAGTGCCGCTCCGATCGAGAAGATGGTCCAGAGCCCGCTCCAGGCCACCGCATGGAACAGGTTCGACGGCGACGTCCCGTCATCGAATCGCCACACCCACACACTGACCGCGACGCCCAGCAACGTGCCGGACACGATCGCCTGACGCCGTGGCGCCCTGCGGACCGCGATGGCGATGAGGGTCAGGAGCGCCACCGCCTCAACCGTGGCTTCCGTCCGGGCGATGTCACCGAGCACCGGCCTGAAGATGATGACGGCGGCCGTCGCCGCCGTGGACACGGCGGCCACCGAACCCGCGATCCACGCGATCTTGGGCCGAGCATGCAGACGCCACCACGCAAGTCGGTCTCGCACAGGCCCGAGAGTAGCCCGACGGTAAACGCCGCCCCCTCCCCCGAACGGGGGAAATGGCCGCCGAACACGGACCTGGAACCTCCCGAACGGCAGATGGTGGTTCGCATCGCCGGCCACCGAGGGTTGAGTCATGAGGAGCACAGAAGATCTGACCGCGTCTCGTTCGCCGGCCTCGGCGCGGCGCGCGTCGGCCACGGCTGCCGGCTCATCCGGGATGTGGTCCCGCTGGCCTGCATGGGCCGCGTACGTGGCGGCAGGCTGGTCGCTGCTGTATTGCATGCTCGGGTTGTACTGGTGCTTCGGCGGTGCGGGCTTCCCATTCGGCACGGTGGGCGACCCGCTCGGGGCGCGGACATCGATCCTTGAGTCGGCCAGTCGGGATGTTGCCGCACCGGTGATCGCCGCCTTGGGGCTGATTGGTGGGCTGTCGGCGACGCTGATGGCGCGCACTCGGCTGCGAGGGCTTCCCGCTGCGGCGCTGCTGGGCTTGGCCTGGACGGCGGCGGTGACACTGACCCTGGTGATTCCCGATTACCGACCGCTGGCGGCGGTGGGTCGTACGCCGGTGTTCCTGGTCGGCCGGTTGTTGTTCGACTGGCCGAAGGGAGTCGAATTCTTCGGACCCGGCATGTTCGAATGGCCGGTTCTCAACCAGTTCCTGCTGATCGGCGGCGGGCTGGCCTGGGCGGCCGCGGCGGTCGCCTACCGGCGTCGGGAACGTGGCACGTGCGGTGCCTGCGGCCGAGCCGGGGACACCTCGACCGGATGGACGACACCCGCCAGCGCAGCCCGGTGGGGACGCTGGGCGGTCGGGGTCGCGGTCGCGGTCCCCCTGATGTACGCGCTGACCCGCTGGGCCGTCGCCCTGTCCATCCCGCTCGGCTATGCCACCGAGGGCATCCAGCGGGAGGCGCGTGAATCTCCCGGTATCTGGTGGGCCGGTGCAGGGCTGGCGACGTTCGGGGCGGCGGGTGCGGTTCTCACGCTCGGCCTCGTCCAGCGCTGGGGCGAGGTCTACCCGCGCTGGATCCCGTACCTGCGCGGCAAGCCGGTACGGCCCCGCACGGCGATCGTCCCCGCATCGCTGGTCACGGTGATCGTGACGGAGGCGGGCCTGATGTTCAACCGCGGCCTGATTCTCGGTCACCGACCCGACGGCGCGGGCGGCATCGGTGACCTCGTGCTCTCCGTGCCCAACCAGCTGTGGACGCTGTGGGGCCCCGCCCTGGGCGCCGCGACCCTCGCGTACTACCTCCGCCGCCGCGGCCAGTGCGGTTCTTGCGGCCACTGTTAGCCCGCTGCCGACCCGCTCCTGCGGCCACTCACTTCGATCCACATCACCAGTCGACTCGCAAAGGGGTCATCAAGATGAGCAAGTCGTATCGTCGGCGCGGCACGGCCACGGCCACCGCGTTGGCCGCGGTGGCGCTGATGTCGTCGGCCACCACCCCGGTGGCCGACGCTCTGGAACCTCGGAGTCCTGTTCCAGCGCACCGGCCGGACGGCACGTCCCACACACTGACCCGCGCCCTGGACGCCGTTCATGCCGCTGGTATGCCCGGGGTGATGGCATCCGCCGGCAACGGCGAATGGACGTGGAACCGCGCCTCCGGGGTCGCCGACCTACGCAGCGGCCGCCGGATGCGCCCCGACTACCCGCACCGGGTGGCGAGCGTGACCAAGACCTTCACCGCCACCGCGGCGCTGCGACTGGCCGCCCAGAAAAAGATCGACCTCGACGCACCGGTGCGCAGATACCTGCCGACAGTGGTTCCCGGAGAACGAGGCCAAAAGATCACGGTACGGATGCTGCTCAACCACACCAGCGGCATCGCCGAGTACGGCTACCTCGATGTGCCACCCGGCCCCGACGCGGACGAGCAACGACGCGCCAGGCTGGAAGCGCTCCGGTTCTCCCGGCTACAGCCCGAGGACTCGGCCAGGATCGGGCTGGCCAAGCCGCCCACGACCCAACCGGGAAAACGCCAAGAGTACTCCGACACCAACTACATCCTGATCGGCATGATCATCAAGAAGGTGACCGGCCAGGACGCCGAGCGATACATCGCCGAGCACGTCATCAGACGAGCCGGACTCAAGCACACATTCTTCCTCGGCGATCGCGCTCACATCCCCCGGGCACATGCCAAGGCATACACGGGACGCGACGCCCAGCACATCACCGGGGAATACTCCGTCTTCCGGATGCGCTGGGACTCCACCGCCGGCGCCCTGCTCTCGACCCCGTCCGACCTCGCCATCTTCTTCCGCGCCCTGTTGGGCGGACGGCTGCTGCCCCCGGCACAGCTCGCCGAGATGAAACAGGTCGTCCCCCCGCCCGGCGAGCCTCCGCCCGGTACCACCATGCGTGGGTACGGCCTCGGCCTGATCAAGCACGAGATCCCCGGCTGCGGACAATTCTGGGGCCACAACGGAGCCTTCGCCGGCACCCAGGCCGATGTACTGGTCAGCGACGACGGCCGACGCCATTTCACCTATGTCCTCACATTGAGCGGCTACCAGCAGGCGGACTCCAACGGCAACGAGATCCCGACACCGATCGGCGAGGCACTGAAGAACCTCCAAGACCAGGCCGTCCGCCAGGCACTGTGCCCGGCCCGGTGAAATCAGCCCAGTGATGACAAGCGCGATGAACTCATCCGCGCACCGGACTGACCTCCCGCACACAATGAACCTTCCAGTGGCGGATCGGTGATGGCGGCGCGTGAACCCGCGCGGAGAAGGATCGTGGTGGCCCCATGCGGCAGGTCGTGGAGGCGGCCGCGACCCCGCCGCACCCCAGTGGCGACCGGATCGGCAGGAACAAGCCGAGGGCCTCGAAGACCAGCAGGTTCCCGCCGATCTGGACGAGGGCCAGGGTGAAGGAGTCGTGCAGCACGGCGTACAGGTCGACGAGCGGGACCCCCGCACCCCCTTGTCCGCTGGCCGGGGTCATGACCATCCACAGCCACGGCAGCGTCCCGGCCACCGTGCCGACCTCCGCGATCGGGTGCCGCCATCGATCACCGCGTCACGAACGGTCGTCGCCCGCCACCAGATCAGGAGGGTGCACAGTGGCAGCGTCAGAGCCGAGGTGACGATGACCCGGCCCCAGCTCGCCCAGACCTCCACCATGTACAGATCATCACCGGAACCGGTCGATTCCGGCGGGCTTCCACGTCGATGAGCACGAGGTTGGGTGAAGACGGCCGGGTGAGAGCCCGCCCCAGGTCACGCGGGCACGCCGGAGCGCTCAGCGATGCCTGCGAGCCGCGCGGTAAAAAACTTCTCGGCGTCCGGTGTTAGAAGCACCATTGCCCGGAACACTGTGTCGCTCAGCCGGTCCTGTACGTCGGCCCACGAATGCGAGAGGCCCTTGCGCGGGTTGAGGCCTCCGTAGACCCTTGATCCTTGTCAGCGGATTTGAGGTATTGATCGGTTGGTGGCGTTATGGTCTGGTTTTGATCAGCGGACTCTGGTGGAGGGCGGCTGATGTCCTTGGGCGGCCGGGGCGGATGCGGTCTGGGCTGGTGGCCTGGACGTCGTGTTCTCGTCCAGGGTGATGCTGGAGCGTCCGTTGTTGGCTCAAAAGAGAGGTGACGTGTGAGCAGCGTGATATGGCATGTGACGATGTCGTTGGATGGCTTCATTGCCGGGCGGGACGATTCGATGGACTGGGTGGTCGCCCAGTGGAGCGATGGCGGTGGGAACACCCGCGACGTCGAGGTGCAGCGCAGCGCCGTCGCTGACGAGGTGCTGCAGAATGCCGGAGCGATCCTCGGCGGTCGCCGCTGGTACGACGTTGCTGTTCGCAAGTTCGATGGTTACAAGGGGGTCTATGGAGGGCAGTGGGCGGGGCCGGTATTCGTCTTGACGCACCACCCGCCCGGTGCCGATCACCATCCGGCGATCACCTTCCTGTCAGGTGGTCTGAGCGAGGCTGTCGCGACGGCCACTAGCGCAGCATCTGGCAAGAGTGTCATCGTCTTTGGGGCCAACCTCGCGGTGCAGTGCCTGCGTGCCGGCCTGCTCGACGAGATCGTGGTCCATCTGGTGCCGGTCTTGCTGGGCGACGGCATCCGCCTCATCGACGTGTTGGACTTCGGCCCAGTCTCCCTTGAGCGGACCTTGGTCGCGACCTCTGGTCAGGTCACCGACCTGCGGTTCGCCGTCCGGCGCAGCGATTAGCCCGGTGCTGTTGGCGCACCGGACTGTTGAGGGAGTCGCCGATGTCTTTGGGGGCGGCCTGGGGCGGTGAATGCGGCCTGGGCCGGTGGTCTGGAGATCAGGTTCCTCGATCAGGATGGTGCGGAGCGCCGCGGGCCGTTGCCGCTGGTGTGGGATGTTCGGTTTGAGCGGGTGCGGCCGGTGCGGCAGTTCATCTCGTTCGAGGGGCAGAGCAACTTCGTCGGCCTGTGGTGGTTCAGCCGCGCGGTTTGGCGCCAGCTTGGCGGGAAGAGGGTGTCGTTCACTGCGGTCGACTGCGGGCTGCTGGTGGCGTTGCTGCACTGGTCGCCGCCCCGGGGCGCTGCGGCGGATACGGCTTTTGGTAGGGCTGGACACGGTCTTGCGCTGGTACCGCGACCTGATCCGCCGGCCGGCGCGCTGCCCGTTCGAAACCCCGGCGGTCGGGCCGCTCACCGGCCGTTTGCTCCATTCGGGCCCTCGTCCTTGGCCTGGTGTGGGAGAACCCGAGTCGGGGGTGCCGGCGGGTGCACGGTGAGTTGCTGGTGCTCGGTGTCAAGGGTGGCCGCCTCGACCGTCTGGGGGATCCTCAAGGACGCCGGGATCGATCCGGAACCCGAGCGTTCCGCGGCCGCGTGGGCCGGGTTTGTGCGGTGATGGAGCGGTGGGGCGAACTTGTCGCAGCGAGCTGCTCGACCGGAGCTTGATCTGGAACCAGCGGCACCTGCTCCATGCCGTCCGCGAGTTCGAAACCTTCTACAACTCACACCGGTCTGATCAAGGCATCCGCCAACGCCCGGCCAATGAAGCCGCTGCCTCCACCGATCGCCCGCCCTGACCGAATGCCCAGGCTGGACATAGGAGGAAGACAACGTCCGGGCGGAATCCTCAACGAGGACGAACATGCCGCTTGACCTGCACGGACGTAGTTCTCGGCAAGCACAGCGCTAGCGGAGAAGCGATCGGGCCGTCGGTGCCAGGTTCAGCCGCTGCGTGGGACGTGAGAGCCGGGCCGACAGTTCAGGCAGGACCTCCTCGTTCCACGCGGCAGATCGCGCGAGGCGGTCGAGGTGGGCACGGCGCCGGTCACCGTCCTCGAAGGCCGCGAACCAGACGAACACGTTCTCGCCTTCGCGGACGGGCAGACGCGGAAAGGTGTTCTCGCTCGGCTCCGTCTCGAAGCGGGCGACCGGGTGAGCGCCGGTGCCGGTCAGCACCGGCCTCACCCGCTCGTCGAAGAAGCGGACGAACGTGTCGTCCACGGGTGCGTCGAGATGCCAGATCGTCGCCATGAACCGGGACGGGGGAAGCGCGGTGGCCCCTGCCTGCGGCCTGCGGTCCGGGAGACCGAAACCGGCGGCTTGGGCGACCGGACGCAGGAGCAGGGCGTTCGTCGAATCGAGCATCGTCGCGCTGGCGGTCCCGCCGTGGGCCTTCCATGCGTCCCCTTGGAGGTAGAAGGCGGTCAGCGCCTCGCCGCGGGAGGTCATGTCGCGGAATCCGCGCAGCCAGACGAACCGGTCCGGGTTGTCCTCGTCGCGGAACTGGCCGATGATCCGCATGCCCACGGCCTCCTGGGTCTCCACGAATTCCCGATCGAAAAGCTCGATCAGCACCTCGCGGGCGCCAGGACGCAACGTGTACTGCCGCAGTTCCACAACGGGCCAGGTGTCGTCCATCGTCGAGTGGCGTTCGCCGATCACCGCATCTCCTCTGCATTCCAGGTCGTCCAGGGCGCATTCAGGCTGTCAGCACCGGCCAGATCGCCACGAGTGGCAGGACCGCCACGTAGCGAACGATTCCTGCCATAGGCTCCATGACGCATGAAGACCGGCTCCGTCGCCCTCGTATTGCTCAACGACACGCCCCTGTACGAGCTGGGTCTCGCGGGTGAGGTCTTCGGCTCGCCGCGTCCCGACCTGGCCGATCCCTGGTACGAGCTGCGGCTGTGCGGGACGCGGCGAGGCGTCGTGCGCTCGGAGTTCGGTTTCCGCGTCCAAGCCGACCACGGTTTGGACGAACTGGCCGTCGCGGACACGGTGATCGTCCCCGCGCTGCCGTACGAGTACGTGCTGTCCGGCCGTCCACTGCCGTCGGCGTTGACCGAGGCCCTTGCGGAGGCGTCCCGGACGGGCGCGCGTATGGTGTCCCTGTGCACCGGCGCCTTCGCCCTGGCGGCCGCCGGAATCCTGGACGGCAGGCGCGCGACCACGCACTGGATGTACGCCGAGACCCTCCAACGACGCCATCCGCGGGTACGCCTCGACCCCTCGGTGCTGTACGTCGACGACGGCGACGTCCTCACCAGTGCCGGACGCACCGCCGCCCTCGACTTGTGCCTGCATCTCCTCCGCCGGGACCTCGGCGCACGGATCGCGAACCAGGTGGCGCGCCGCATGGTCGTCCCCCCGCACCGTCCCGGCGGCCAGGCGCAGTACATCGACCACGCCGTGCCGGTGACCGATGACGCGGGCCTCGGCCCGGTGCTGCAGTGGGCGTCCGAGCATCTGGAGCGTCCCCTGACGGTCGGTGAGCTGGCGCGCAGGGCGGGGATGAGCCCGCGGCACTTCGCCCGGCGCTTCACTGCCGCCACCGGAACGACCCCGCTGCGATGGCTACTCGACCGGCGCCTGGACCACGCCCGGACCCTGCTGGAGGCCACCGACCTCCCCGTCGACCGCATCGCCGAGCGCAGCGGCCTGGGCACCGCCGCCAACCTGCGCCGCCACTTCACCATCCAGGTCGGAGTCACCCCCACCGCCTACCGCCGCACCTTCACCCAGCACCCCCGCCCCGGAACAACGCTGTGACGACCGGTTCACGTCAAAGGAGAGGGCGGGATACTCTGCCTGCGGTGCCTCGGACCGCGTGACTGGAGGAGTCGATGCCGAGATGACGGCAGGGCGACCGATGCCCACACAGGACGACGTGCTCGGGTACTTCAACACGCTGTCGAACTGGGGACGGTGGGGCGACGACGACGAGCTCGGCACGCTGAACCACATCACCGACGACGTCCGGCTGGCGGCGGCGCGGGCCGTGCGTCACGGCAGGAGCGTGTCGTGCGCATGGGAGGTCGCCGTACCGGAGGACATGGAACGGTCGACCACGACGTGCCCGTGCGCCGCCGACATGCCGGGTGCCGAGAACATGCCGGCGCCCGGTTTCCGCAACGACCGGCGCTGGGGCTTTTCGACCGAGCGGCTCGGCATCACCTTCCACGGCAACACCCTCACCCACGTCGACTCGCCGTGCCACATCTTCTGGGACGGCACGATGTACAACGGGCGGTCGCACTCGCTGGTCGAGGCCGCAACGGGATCGGCGTGGGCGGCCATCACGGCGGCGGCCAACGGGATCATCACCCGTGGTGTCCTGCTGGACATTGCCAGGGTCCGCGATGTGCCATGGCTGGAGCCGGGGCAGGGTGTGTTTCCCGACGATCTGGAGGAGGCCGAGCGTCGCCAGGGTGTGCGGGTGCGATCCGGTGATGCGGTGCTCCTGCGGACCGGCTATGGCCGCGTCCGGCACGAGGCCGGTGAGGCCGGCGGTTTCACGCAGGCCGGCTGGCACGCCTCCTGCCTGCCGTGGCTGCACGAACGTCAGGTCGCGCTGATCGGCGCTGACACCCCCCAGGACGTTCAGCCGTCGGGGTACCAGGACGTGTTGATGCCGGTTCACGCCGTGAGCCTGGTTGCGATGGGTCTGTGGCTGCTGGACAACTGCGACCTGGAGGGGTGTGCGACGACGGCCGCCGAGCTCGGCCAGTGGGACTTCCACCTCGCAGTCGCGCCGGTCCGCTTCGCCGGTACGTCCGGCAGCCCGGTGAATCCGATCGCCACATTCTGACCGCGGTTCACGAGGGCCCCCCGGCCCGCGCGCCCCAACGTCCTGGCCAGAGATCAACGGTTCTTTCGACACCCACTCAAGGTTGGGTGTTGCAGGGTGCAATGGCCGCCGGCCGGACTGACGTGGATCCGCCGTCTGGCCGCCCGCCGTGCCCGGCCCGTCGGCGACCGCGAGGCGGCTGAGGCCCGCACGACCTGCGCGACCTGGCGCCGACGCCGCCGAACTGATCGGCGCGCTCGGCCTGGAGCCCGCTCACCTGGTCGGCATGTCGCAGGGGGCGGCGGTCGCCCGGATGCCGGCGCTCGACCAGTCGCGTTGATCAGCACAACGCAGACAGTTCGGCAGGCGGCTCGCCGTAGCTTCAGGACGTCTGGGCCGTCTGAGACGGACGGCGGGCGCGGGCCAGGCCTTCGTTCGCGCGGTCCTCTTGGACCCGGTCGCCGGTCTTCCGCACCGGTTGCAGGGGGCGGTGTGGTCGGCTACGACCTGGGCTGGGTCGTTCATGGCGAGGGCGGTCTCGCCCAGTCCGTTGAGCGCCGCCGCCTCGCCGCTCTGCCGAGTTCGCCGGAACGGCATCTTGCTGATCACAGCCCGGTTGCGGTCCGCATGGCCACACGGGCGATGAAAGAGCTCCTGGTAAATCGAGATTTGCGACGATCTTGACCACCGGGAGCTCCGATGCCGTTCTACCGTGCTGCGCTCGATCTGTCCCGCTCGGCCTGCGCTTTCGTGGCCGACCTCATCCGCACCCACCGAGCGAGCTCGGATCACGATGGCGACGTCTGCCTGCCGGTCGCCGGGCACTACTGGTGCTGGTGCACTCGCGCCGCGACGACACCTTCGCCGGCCTCGCGGCGGCGTTCGGCGTAGGCGTGGCCACCGCACACCGCTACGTCACCGAGGTGATCGATCTACTCTCCGACCTGGCCCCCGACCTACGCCGAGCCATGCGGACCGCCCAGCGCAAGGCCTACATCATCCTGGACGGAACGCTGGTGCCCACCGACCGGCCCGCAGGTGACAACGACCGGCTGTTCTACTCCGGAAAGCATCGCCGGCACGGCGTGAACTTCCAGTTCCTCACCGACCCGCACGGCGAGCTGATCAGGGCCCCGCCGGCACTACCCGCTGACCGCAGCCCGCGAGCACGGCATTATCGACGCCCTCACCCAACGGGCAATCGCCTGCTACGCCGACAAGGGATATGAAGGTCTGAGGTAGGGCACGGCGATGAGCGTCCGGCCAAATGCGCCGCCGGCGTCAAGTGTCTGTTCGACGAATTTTCAGATTCCCGGTCTTGTCTGGACTTGAAGAACCCACCGCCAGGGCGTAGGGGAATCGGCCCGATCCGGTCAGGCCACAGGTTGACGGCCTCCCGCGCGGATGGTGTGGAGGCGGGCGAGGACGGCCATGAGGCTGGCGATCGGTAGCCAGATGAGCGCGGTGAACCCGGCGTGCTCGAGCTCGCCGTCGTACGGGAGAAGGGCAGCAGGGACCGGGGAGATCAGCCCGGCCATCAACAGCCCGAACGAGAGCCCGAAGCTCGCGCTCTGGCCCGGTGTCAGGGTGGGCGACGCGCGGCGCCGCGCGAACCGCCAGCCGGACACGATCGCCAGGCTCAGGCCCGACGGTAGCAGGATCAGCGCGAGTACGGCGCTCCGCGCGCGCATGTCGGCCGGGGCCTGACTGGTGCTCTGGGACGCGCCCCCTTCCGAGATCTCGGTCAGTGTGCCGCGCCAGATGGTGCCGGTGACACGGTCACCCTTGGCGAGTTCGCCCCAGACCGGGCCGGGGTCGCCGTACGTCGACCTCCACCGGTGGCCGTCCGCGTCCGTCAGGATCGTGTACGGCCCCTTGCCCCGGCCGCGAGGGTCGTCGACTTCCGTCACCGTGAACTCCTGCTTCCACAGGCAGTCGGCGGGCTCGATCGAGACGGTGGGGCAGGGCGTGGCGGCCTCGTACGCGCGCAGGTCACGGACACCGTCGGGCAGGTACGCCACGAGCGCGCCGACGGCGCCGGCCACCATGCCGAGGCCGACCAGGAGGAAGACGATCGCCCCAGCGGCGGTGCGGATAAAGCGCGCCATCAGGGCATACCTGTCCACGGCTACGCCACCGCGACGATGAGGCTAGACGGGAACGGGTTCAGCATCATGCCCACATTGTCCAGTTCGCGGGGGTGTTGTCGCAACGGGAGTGGCGGTGGTGGGGAAGGGCCAGACCGACCGCGAGGCGCACCAATGGCAGCGCAATGGGCGACCTCGTCAACGCGGAGCCGCCGCCCGGGACGGGCCGTCCAGGGGTATCGCAGCCGTTATTGCGCTCGTATTACGCTGGCCTCGCGCTTTCGCGGGAGCGGCTGTCGACCTGATCGGCTACCTGAGAAAAGTTCCTTTTGGGCTGGGAGAATCGGGATTGCTGAAATCTCGATCGATCCCAGCGGAAAGGCACTTTCCGAGTGAAGATTACCGGCCGGAAGTCCAAAATCGCTTTGTCGGCGGACGTTGCGGGTGTCGGGCCTGGGACGGGGCTGTCGGCAGGGCTGGAGCGGTGGCGCAGGCCCGGGGCGGTGCATGATCCGGGGAAGATCGTGGCGGATCTGGCGGTGGCGCGGGCGTTGGGCGGGGACTGCCTGGCCGATATCGCCCCTCCTGCGCTCGTCATCGGAGTTGTACAGGCCCATCGCCTCAGATCCGACGGTATCGCGGCTGGTCACGGTACTGGCCGGAGCCGGGCCGAAGGCGTTGTGGGCGATCCGGCGGGCGCGTGCTGCGGCCCGGGAACGGGTGTGGGCGCTGGCCGGTGGGGCCGGCTCCCGGCGCGGACGGTGAGCTGATCACGGTGGATCTGGACGCCACGATCGTGATCGCGCATTCGGAGAAGGAGCAGGCGGCGCCGACCTGGGAGCACACCAGAATCAGATCTGGTGCGAACTGGTCGCACTGGGCAGCGAGCTGACCGCCTGGATGCAGATGCCCGCCCTGGCCGGGCACCAGGCCCGCCGCTGGGAACCAAGAAACCTCGGCTCCGCGTCTTCTCCGCCGCCGGTCGCCTGGTCAAAGGCGGCAGACGACTCCGCCTACGGCCTGGCTGCACGCTGCCGATGGGCCGGTCTGATCACCGTCGCGGCCAACGGGATAGACACTGGTTGGTGATCAGTCGGCGTGGCCGTGGCAGAACGAGGAACGGTGTCCACGTCAGTGCTCACGACCCCGGCGAGCTGGAACGCGCTGTCGCGATATCGAGCAAGCAGCCATCCAGGCATCGTGTGAGGCGCGTCGGCTCTGAGGCCATCAGGCCAGGCGCTCTCCGCCGCCCTCCCACTTTGTCGATCCGTCTGAAGAGTCAGCCGATCTCGTCGGGGCGCCGGCCGTGGCTTCCATTTGAGTGGACGAATCGAATCTGCCCTGCGGACTTGACCTTGACGCTGCGTCAGCCCTCCATGCTGGCTGTCATGAGCATCCCTCCAACAACCAATCAGGCCGAGGGGCCTGCGATCCGCGTGCAGGGCCTGGAGAAGTCGTACCAGGAGCTGCGTGTGCTGCGCGGCGTGAACCTCGAGGTGGCGCGGGGCAGCATTTTCGCTCTGCTCGGCTCGAACGGGGCGGGCAAGACCACGGTGGTGAAAGTCCTTTCCACGCTGCTCAAGGCCGACGCAGGGACTGCCGACGTCAACGGCTTCGATGTCGCCACGCAGGCGGCGGGCGTGCGGGAGTCCATCAGTCTCACCGGGCAGTTCGCGGCCGTCGACGAGATCCTCAGCGGGCGGGAGAACCTCGTCCTGGTCGCCAAGCTGAGGCACCTCAAGGACCCGGGTGCGATCGCGGATGACCTGCTGAGGCGCTTTTCGCTGACCGAGGCGGGCATCCGGAGGGTAGCGACGTATTCGGGTGGCATGCGCCGCCGTCTGGACATCGCGATGAGTCTGATCGGGAATCCGCCGGTCATCTTTCTCGACGAGCCGACGGCCGGGCTGGACCCGGAGGCGCGCATCGAGGTGTGGCAGGCCGTCAAGGAGCTCGCCGAGGGCGGCACGACGGTGCTGCTCACGACGCAGTATCTGGAGGAGGCCGAACAGCTCGCCGACCGGATCGCGATCCTCCATGGGGGCCGGATCATCGTGAACGGCACTTTGGCCGAGCTCAAGCAGCTGCTGCCGCCCACCGAGGTCGAATACGTGGAGAAGCAGCCCTCCCTCGAGGACGTCTTCTTCGCGGTCGCGCTCCGCGAGCGCGCCACCCGTTACGAACTGCCGGAGGAGCGCCCTATCGTCGGCTGACCATGGAAACGACCCGGGTCGTGGTGATCGGGCTGGGACGGTTCGGCGCCGCGCTCGCATTGGACCTGGCCAGGCGCGGCACCGAAGTGCTGGCCATCGACCACCGCCCAAGATTGTCCCAACGTTGTCGGGGCAACTGACCCATGTCGTCACCGCGGACGCCACCGACCTGGACACACTGCGCGAACTCGGTGTCGCCGAATTCCGCCGCGCTGTGGTCGCCATCGGCGGTGACCTGGAGGCCAGCATCCTGACCACGTCGCTGCTGACCGAACTCGACATCGACAACATCTGGGCCAAGGCGGTCACCCACCAGCACAAGCGTGTCCTGGAAAGGGTTGGCGCCCACCACATCGTGCTGCCGGAAAACGACATGGGCCGAGTGGGTCGCCCATCTGGTCAGCGGCCGAATGCTCGACCATATCGAGGTGGACGAGGAGTGCGCCCTGGTCAAAACCCACCCACCCCGCGACATCGTCGGCGTCCCGCTAGGCGAGACCCGCCTTCGCTCCAAACACGCCCGTAGTGGTTTGCGTGAAGTCCGTCGGCGAGCAGTTCACCTATACCACCGCCGACACCATCCTGCAGTACGGCGATGTCATCCTGATCGCGGGCACCATCACCAAGGTGGAGCGGATAACTGTCATCCTTGAGCAGGAGTTGCACCCTCACCCGCTTGTCGTTCGACGGGGGAGGGGACCCGCCACTTGGCGTCACGGTCTGTTCAGGGCAGCAGGGCCAGCTTGCCCAGGGTGGCCCGCGCCTCCAGTTCCGCAAGTGCTTTCGGCCCGTCGGCCAGCTCGCACACGGTGGGCTGGCCAGGGCCGAGCACCCCGGACGCGAGGAGCCCGAACAACTGGCCCATGACCTCGCCGAAGATCTGCGGTGCGGCCTGGATCAGGGTGCCGATGTTCAGGCCGATGAGGTGGATCTGGTGCTTGTAGACCAGTTCCCAATTGGTGATCGCGGCTTCGCCGCCGGCCACGCCGTAGACGACGACCCGGCCGGTGACCCGCTTGGTCGCGGCCAGGCTGGCGTCCAGGGTGGCGCCGCCGACCGACTCCAGTACCAGGTCGGCGCCCGCGCCGCCGGTCAGCCGCAGGACCTCGGCGGCGAGGTCGCCGCCGCGGGAGTCGATGACGTGGTCGGCGCCCAGCGCCCGTACCACCTCATGCTTGCCTGGCGAGGCCGTGGCGATCACCGTCGCGCCGTAGTGCTTGGCCATCTTGACCGCTGCCTGGCCGGTCCCGCCGGCCGCGGCGTGGATCAGCACGGTCTGCCCCGCGGCGACGCTGCCCAGTGGCTTGAGCGCCGCCAGTGCGGTTGGCCAGTTCACGACCAGGCCGAGGGCCTGCTCGTCGGCCCAGCCCGCCGGAACCGGGACCGCGGCGTCCGCGGCCAGCACCATGTACTCGGCGAAGGCGCCGCCTTTGACGCTGACGCCGATGACGTGGGCGCCGGGCTCCAGGCCGGTCACCCCCTCGCCAACGGCGGTGACTTCACCGGCGCCCTCGATGCCCGCCAGATACGGCGGCTGCGGGCCGCCCGCGAACGCGCCGCGGGCCTGTGAGATGTCAACGAAGTTAACGCCGGCGGCGGTGACCCGGATCAGAACCTCGCCCGGGCCCGGGCTCGGTATCGACGCGTCGGTGATCAGGCGTAGGTCCTGCGGGCCGTTCAGGGACGTCTGCTGCAGGGCGCGCATGGTGGAGGGAATGCTCATGACGATCGGCTCCCACTTGTTTATCGAACGATCAACAAAGCTTGGCAGCACCCGCAGTGCAGGTCAAGCTATAATTGATCGAACGACCAACAAGTTAGGAGGGGCGCTGGATGGCAGCTCGCGGCAGGCCGCGCACATTCGACCCCGACACCGCCCTGCGCCAGGCGCTGGACCTGTTCTGGGAACGGGGCTACGAGGGCACCTCGCTCAACGACCTGGCCCAGGCCATGGGAATCGCCTCGGCCAGCATCTACGCCTGCTTCGGCAGCAAGCAGGACCTGTTCCGCAAGGTCATGGCGCTCTACGGCACGACCTCAGGCGAGCCGCCCAGACGCGCGCTGCGCGAACAGCCGACCGCGCGCGCCGCGATCCACGCCATGCTGCGCGCCACCGCCGATGAGATCACCCGCCCGGACACGCCGCACTACTGCATGCTCATCCTGGCCGCACCCACCGGCGCCGTGGAGAACCACACGGTCCGGGAGCTCCTGGCCGACCGCCGACGCGACCAGCTCAGCACCATCAAAGACCGGCTCGCCCGCGGCGTCACCGACGGCGACCTCACCGCGCCGCCCGCCGTCCTCGACGCCATCGCCCGCTACTACACCACCGTGGTGCAAGGCCTATCCGTACAAGCCCGCGACGGCGCCGCCCGCGCCGAGCTGGAAGCGGTCATCACCTGCGCGATGGCCGCCTGGGACACGCTCACCTGCGCGCCGGCGCACTAGCACCACACCTGTTGCCAGAGATAATCTCCCCACAGAGTCGCTGAGCTGCGCTTACGCCGGAGAACGGGCTCGCTCATTCAGGGCACCCTGGAGAAACCTCCTCGAACCACCTGCCCTGCCGTGCTCGACGGTGAGGTGCACCGCGCGTTCACCGAGATCACCCGACTGCTCGCGGTGACCCTCCGGGATGAGCGAACCCGAACGCCGTCGAGCTGACCGAGATCATCGACTGGTTGACGCGGCGCGCACCGGCTCGCCGCCAAGCTGGAACCTCCCTCGCCGGACACCCGTCCTGTTGGAGACAGCCCGCTCCTTCGTCCGGCACGGCCACAACCGCAGCCGGGCCTCGGGCGAACTGCGGATCCACCGCAACACCCTCGACTACCGGCTCGGCAAGATCACGAAACTCACGGGCCTCGACCTGACCCACCCTGACGGCGTGCGGCTCCTCGACGCCGCCGTCACCGCGCGCGCCCTGCTCTAGAGAGTCGGTTCCGACCAGAGTCAATTGGGATGGCGGGTGCGGTATTGAGGGTGAGATCTGTGGAGGCCGGGCAATCGTGTTGCCAGGGCCGCCGCGGACCCCGACCCCCTGAAAGCACCTTCACCAGCTGGTTCAGCCCAGGATGAGGAGCCAAGGATGGTCTTGCTCGCGCCCGCTCCCCAGACGTTTCAAAAGGTGTCGTCTCCTCAGACGTCCGCCCTTTCGTAGCCTCGTTCTTGATCAGTTCTTCGGCTCGCCGGCCGGTGTTGTCAGCGCTCTCGAACCTGGGAGTCCTCTTCTCGGCCGCTTCCTCAGCCTCTTTCGATGTCTGGCTCCGTCCGGCCACAGGGAGCTCAGGGAACGAAGGCGTCAGGTGTTTCAGACGCGGTTCTGACCACGAGAAGGCTGCCGGCCTCCACAGGTTCAGTCGCCTGCTCGACAACCGGATTCAGAGTCGTGGACGATCCGGCCAGCGGCCACGGTGGTGACGACGCGGACGGTGTGGAGCTCCTCCGGGGGGAGCGCGAAGGGGTCGCGGTCGAGGACGGCCAGGTCGGCGTCTTTGCCGGGGTCGAGGGTTCCGGTGCGGGCGTCGAGGTGGTTGAGGAAGGCGGAGCCGAGGGTGGCGGCGCGCAGCGCGGTCTCCAGGGTGAGCCGCTGGTGCGGCAGGAACGGCCGGTCGGCGTGCCGGGCCGGATCGGCGCCCGGCCGGTAGGTGGTGCGGTTGACCGCGACATGGATGCCCAGGATCGGATCGGCCGAGGAGACGGGCCAGTCGCTGCCCATCGCCAGGTGCGTGCCGTGGCGGTGCAGGGCGGCGAACGGGTACTGCCAGGTCGCCCGCTCCTCGCCGAGGAACGGCACGGTGAGCTCGGTCATCTGGTCGTCGTTGTAGGCCCAGAGCGGCTGCATGTTCGCGGCGACGCCCAGCTCGGCGAAGCGGGGCACGTCGTCGGGATGCACGATCTGGATGTGCGCGAGGTGGTGCCGCAGGTCGCGGGGGCCGTGCCGGTTGAGGGCCGCGGCCACCGCGTCGAGCGCCTCGCGTACGGCCCGCTCTCCGATGGTGTGGAAGTGCACCTGGAGGCCGGCGCCGTGCAGGCGGGTGACGGCCTCGGCGAGCTCGCCGGGCTCGAAGAACGAGATGCCGGTGCCGTGGCCGCCCAGGTAGGGCGCCAGGGTGGCGGCGGTGAAGTTCTCGCAGACGCCGTCCTGCATGATCTTGACGCTGTCGAGCGCGAGCCCCGGCCGGGCGTTCGCCCGGAGGTGCAGCAGGTCGTCGAGCTGCTCGACGCCGCGGTCGCGCCGCCACCACAGGCAGCCCCGTACGCGGGCGGTGAGCACGCCGCGGGAGATCAGCTCGTGGTAGACGCGGGTGGGGTCGGTGGTGCCGGGATAGTCGCCGACGATCGCGTCCTGCCAGGCGGTGATGCCGAGGGCGTGCAGGTGGCGCTGCGCGGCGAGCATGGCCTCGACCTGCTCGTCCAGTGTCGGGGCCGGGACGAGTTTCTGCACCAGGCGCATCGCGCCCTCGTGCAGGACGCCTGAGGGTGCGCCGGACGCGTCGCGCTCGATCCGGCCGTCCGCGGGATCGGGGGTGGCCGCGGTGATCCCGGCCAGCTCCAGCGCGCGGGAGTTGACCCAGGCTCCGTGGTGGTCGCGGTTGGGCAGGAACGCCGGCCGGTCCGGGACGATCGCGTCCAGGTCGGCGGCGAGCGGGGTGCCGCCGGGGAAGGCGTCCATCCGCCAGCCGCCTCCGGTGATCCAGGACCCGCCGGGGTTGCGGGCGGCGTAAGCCGCGACCGCGTCCAGGATCTGGTGCCGGTCGTTCACGTCCGTCAGGTCGCAGCGGAGCATCTCCAGCCCGCCGGTCAGTGGGTGGACGTGCGCGTCCTGGAACGCCGGGATGACCGTGCGGCCCTCCAGCGGCCGCACGTCCGTGCCGGCGCCGATCAGGTCCCGTACCTCAGCGGCGGCGCCGGCGGCGACGATCCGGCCGCCCGCGATCGCCACCGTGTCGGCCCCGGGGCGCCACGGCAGACGGGCGTCGGTCAAGAGGAGGTCGGCGGTCCCGCCCATCGTCATACGGTTTCCTTCAGTCGCTCGACGTCGGTGGTGGTGAGCCGCGCGTACGCGGCCGGGTCGGCGCGGCGCAACCGTACGGCGGCCAGCACGCCGATCAGGAAGACGACCGGTAGCGGCAGGACCAGGATCAGGTTGGTGGTGGTCCCCGCCGTGGTGAGCAGGTCCATGTGGGTCACCGCCAGCCAGCAGGCTGTGGTCAGCGCGGCGCCGCCCAGCAGCGGCGCGACCAGCCGGGTCCACAGGCCGCCCGGCAATCCGGGATTCCGCAGGTAGAAGCCGGCCACGGCGAAAGAGCACAGGGCCTGCAGTGCCATGATCCCGATCACGCCGGGCGTGTTGAGCCAGATCAGCAGCTTCAGGAACGGGTCGAGGCCGGCCAGCGCGAAGCCGGCGACGACCCCGGCCGACAGTGCAGCGGTGACGGCGCCCGCCACCCACGGAGACTTGGTACGCGGGTGGACGCGTGCGAGCGCGGCGGGCAGCGCCCTCTCCCGGCCGAGCGCGAAGAAGTACCGGTTGGAGGTGTTGTGGAAGGCCAGGATCGCGGCGAAGGAACTGGTCACGATCAGCAGGTTCATGACGTCCACGGCGAGCCCGCCGACGTATTCGTCGGTCGCGCCGAACACCAGCGCCGACGGGTCCTTGGCGGCTGTCGTGCGCACCATGCCCGGCCCGTAGGCGGTCACCACGATCCACGCGATGAAGGTGTAGAAGAGCGCGAGGAAGCCCACGGCGACGTAGGTGGCGGTGCGCACCGAGCGGGCGGCATTCCTGACCTCCTCGCCGTAGATCGCCGTCGCCTCGAAGCCGATGAACGCGCCGAAGGTGATCGCCAGCGCTCCGGAGAACCCGCCGGTGAAGACGTTGTCCGGCGTGAACGGAGAAAGGCTGAATCCCTCGGGACCGCCCTGGACGAGCACCGCGCCGGCCAGTACCGCCAGCACCAGCACCTCGCCGAGCAGCGCGACACCGAGCACCTTGGCGCTCAGCGTCACCCGGCGGAAGCCCAGCAGCCACACCAGCGCGACCGCGGCCAGTGCCCAGACCCACCACTTCAGGCCGACGCCGAGAAGGTCGCCGGCGGTGGTGGCGGCGAAGAAGCCGAACGCCCCGTACAGCCCGATGCCGACGCCGTTGTAGGAGACCACCGCGACCAGCGCCGCCCCCACGCCGGCGGGCTTGCCCAGCCCCCTGGCGACGTAGGCGTAGAACGCGCCCGCGTTGCTGATGTGCCTGCTCATCGCGGTGAAGCCGACGGAGAACAGCACGAGCGCGAGCCCGGCGACGAGATAGCCGGCGACCGCGCCGGGACCGGCCACCGAGAGCCCGATCGGCGCGATCCCTGCCATCACCGTCAGCGGCGCCGCCGCCGCGACAACGAAGAACACCAGGTCCCTGGCGCCGATGGCGTTCCGTTCGAGGGTTCCTTGGGCTCGCGTCGCTGGTTCAGAAGTGCGCATGAGTGGCCCTTCACTAAAACTTCAGGCTGAAGTTTTAGTGAAGGTAGCGCACGCTGGGGCGCCGCGGAAGACCTGTCTTGGGCGTTCTACGATGGGCGGTGAGATGGAACCGAGGAGCACCAGGCGTGCGGGACGCCCCAGCCGCGCGATCCTCAGCGCCGACGCGATCCACCGGGCCGCGCTGGACCTGATCGACCGGAGAGGGGCCGACGACTTCAGCCTCGCCGGGCTGGCCCGCGAACTCGGCGTGCGGATGCCCTCGCTCTACAACCACGTCAGGAACCGCGACGACGTGATCAGCGGCATGCGCACGCTCCTCGCCGCTGAGATCGACTCGTCCCCCTTGCGGAAGCTGCCCTGGGACGAGGCGCTGGCCGCCTGGGCGCGGTCGTACCGGGACGCGTTCGCGCGCCACCCCAACACCGTGAAGCTGCTGGCCACCACCACCGTACGGACCCCAGCGGTGCTCGACATGTACGAGGACTTCGTGCTGGCGCTGGAGGACGCCGGCTGGCCCACCGATCAGACGATCGGGCTTCTCACCGCGCTGGAGTCGTTCGTCCTCGGCTCGGTGCTGGACATGGTCGCCCCGGAGCAGATGATCGACTTGTCCGCCGACGCCAGCCGGCACCCCCGGCTGGCCGCCGCCGTCGCCGTCACCCCGCGGGTCGATCGCGCCGACGCGGCCTTCGAACTCGGCCTCGCGGCCATGCTGTCCGGAATGCGGCAGCGACTCGGCGAGATCGCGGGATCCGGGGACTAGAGGAGTTCCCGCCTGGGACGGCGTCACTCGCTCAATCGAACCGGCACCAGATCGGGGCCGCCCCGTCCGATCGGCGTTACGCGATCGGTCGGGGTCGAGGGGACGCGAAGCGCTTGAGAGCGGTCGGCAGACCCTTGTTCCTCTTGTCGGCTTGATGTATTCGAGCTACCTATGAGTGGTCCACAAGATGATTCGGCCCAGGATGTGGCGTACCGGTGGCTCAAGAAGCACATCGCGCGCTTCCCCCGGCATGAGGGGAGGTTCTTGAGCTAGGCGGAGGTGACGCGGGAGACCGGTACGTCGCGGACTCCGGTGCGCGACGCGCTGCTGCGGCTGGAGGCCGAGGGCTTTCTGCAGATCGTGCCGAAGAAGGGCGCCTTCGTGCCGCCGATCACAGATGGTGAAGTGCGTGCGGTGATGCAGGCGCGCGAACTGGTCGAGGACTGGTGCGTCCGGCAGGTCGCGCCCGCGAGTGAAGAGCTCACCGGTGAGCTGGAGTCGGTGCTGGCCGAGCAGGAGCGGGTGATCGGCGATCCGGTGACGTTCATCGAGCTCGACCGGGTGTTCCACCGGATGATCGTGCGTCGGGCCGGCACCCCGGTGCTTGCCGGGTTCTACGAGTCGTTGCGGGACCGGCAGGTCCGGATGGGCCTGTATGCGGTGGCGAACGAGCAGGACCGTTCTCGCGCCGTGCTCGACGAGCACGCCGCCATCGTCGCCGCGCTCAGGACCGGAGAGGCGGCGGCCGGCGTCGCGCTGACCGCGCATCTGTCCAGCACGATGGCGACTCTGCACCTCCCGGATGTCGCCGGCCGGGGCGGTACGGAGCACTCGGTGGCGGGTCTGCCATGAGGGTCGCGCTGGTACAGGTGGCCAGCCCGCCGGGGGAGCCGCCGGCCGAACGCAGGGAACGGGTGGGCGCGATGATGGCCCAGGCCCGGGGCGCCGGCCTGGTGGTGCCGCCGGAGCTATGGGCGGCCGGCTACTTCATCGTCGCCGCCGCGACCGTCGCCACCTTCGGCGTCACCATCGCAGTGTGCACGCTCGCGGCAACCCTGTTCTTCAATTCGCCGAAAGCTCACGCGCCGGAGTCCTAGTCCGCCCAGGGTGTCTCCGGCCGTCTGCGAGGAATCACCCGATCACGGGAGGAGCGGTATCATCGTCATCCCCCCAGACATCCTCGTCCTCAGAGAGCCAGGCGGAGCGCTCGTTGTCATCATCGCCAGCACGGCCGCCTACGCCGCTCAGGACACCGCCGGCACCCGTGCCGTTTCCTCCCATGGGGTTCCCCCCCATACCGCTTCGTCCCATGCCGACTCCCATTCCAGCGCCGCCAACCAGTTCGGCACCGGGGCCGCCGCCAGTGCCGGCGCCAGTGCCGCCAAGGCCACTCGCGCCGGCTCCCAGGCCGCCTTCGTCTGCACCAGGGCTGCGGCCGCGTAGGGAAATCAGAGGCGTTCCCGTCCCGATACCGCCGACCGGTTCTCCGACATCACTTGGACGGCCGCTGCCCAGGCCTGGCAGCTTTTTCAAGCCTGATTCACCACTGCCGTCCGTGGGTTCAGGAGCTGCGAGAAGGGCTGACAGGAGAGACGCGGGATCGCCATGACGGCGGACATGCCGGCGCAGTTCGTTTTGGACGCTTGCCAGCACAGCGTCGAGCTCATCGTCGCTCAGCGCGGAGTGGCGCTTCTCGTTGGGAGGTTCGGGAGTGGTCACTTGGCCGTCCCTCCTTCCTGGGCGTGAGCTTCGGCCAGGGCACGGGCCAGGTGACTGCGGCCCCTCTTTCTGAGATTCCGTACTTCCTGGTCGTCGATGCCCAACGCGGCGGCGGTCTCCACTGCGGAGAAACCGTCGATGTGGAACGCCATCACCGCCCGGCTTTTCTCGTCCAGGCGGCGCAGGACTTGGATCACGTACAGGGCTTGCGTGGTCAGTTCGCCCGTATCGGCAGCCTGTAGGGGTCGCCTGGGAAGCTGCTCGGGTGGGGTTAAGGCGACCAGCGGGCTGCGCCGGGGACCAGGAGGGCGCCGGTAGCGGCGCAGAGCGACAGCTCGGGTCCATGCAGCCGGGTAGGTGACGGTGTGCCATCGGCAGGTGGCGATCAGCTGCCAGGCGTCCAAGAATGCTTCCTGTGCCGCGTCCTCGGCCTCGGCCAGGGCAGCCCCATAACTCAGCAGAAAGGCCACCACCTGCTCGTAGTGGGTTTCGTACAGCTCCAGGAACTGCTTCCGCATGGCCACCAGCATGGTGGGCCTGATGTCAACGGACGTAGAGAACTCGCCTCTCGGTCGTATCGGGTCAGCGGATTCACGACCGCTCATTCCGAAACGTCCGGTTCGTCATGCCCTCGCCCGTCATCGGCGCCATGGCTTCTCTGGGGCTCGCCCTTGCGACGCTTCGCCGCCGCCTCCCAGAGCGACAGCGTTGCAGAGAGCACTCCTAGGAACGCCGTCAGCATGTCGACCACCATTGGCCCCTCCACCACTAGCACCACCTCTCTCGTCAGCTCTCCTGTGCCGAGAGCGGACCGCGCCTTCAGCAGTCGTAAAGAGGTGGCGTGACCGGGTCATGATCGGTAAGCCTGGCGGTTGTACACCGTGGTGGACGCGACCACCGTCGTGTTCCAGGCCCCCCGGGGAGGGGCCGGTGGTGGGCTACCGGTCGGTGGTGCGTGGTGGCCTGCTGGACCGAGAGCCGGGTGTGCGCCCGGATCCCAGTCGGTGAACCTGTGCGCGGCCGGATCGCTGGCGCGGCGGGCGGAGGTGAACGTTGGCGGCACGGGTGGTGCCAGGTAGTGCTCCAGCAGTCGGGGCAGCGCTTGGTCGCCAGGTGACAGGCTGCTGCCTGCCGGGGCACAGCCGTACATGTTCTCCGGCATGGGTGGTGCAGCCTCTACGACACTCGCGGTGTCCGCACCTGCCCATCGACCACATGGTCCCGCTCGCCGAGGCGTGGCGGTCGGGTGCCTCGTCCTGGACGATGTCCCGCCGACGGGCGTTCACCAACGACCTGTCCAGTTCGCAACTGTGGGCGGCCACTGACAATCTCAACCAGGCCGAGGGCGACAGGGACCCGGCCGCTGGCGGGATTCCGGTGCGTGTACGCCAGGTCGTGGATCGACGTGAAGCACCGCTACCGCCTCACGATCGACGCAGCGGAGAGATCGGCGTTCACCCGCCTGCTCGGCACCTGCTGATACCGGAGACCCGGCACAGGTTATCCACAAGGTCCGTTTTCTCGGCTCCGCTCGGCCGCAGCGACTTAGCGTCGCGGCATGGACACACTCGAGCCGGCAAAGCCCTTCGGGATGTCCAAGGCCGAGCGGCGGCGCATCCAGGTCCGGGTCCGTACGACCATGGCGGCGCAGGCCGAGCTCGAAGGGCGTTTCCTGGGCGGCCGTCCGCCCTACGGTTATCGGCTGGCGGACGCGGGCCCGCGTCACACCCGGCGATGGCCGCGCTCGGTGCGCGTAGCCACCGGCTTGAGCTCGATCCGCGGGCGGCACCGGTGGTGCAGCGGATCTTCGTTATGCGCCTGGCCGGTGTTGGTGCACGGACTCCCGCGACACCGGGCCCCGCGATTTGAGGGCCTCCACCCCGCCCTGCCGCCTGGCCGCGCGCCACCGCCGCACCGTGCGCTCGGTAACCCTCAGGTCCGTGGCGATCGCAGCGCCACCGTCACCACAGGCGAACCGCTCGGCCGCCTGCATCCGCACCCGCTCCCGCCGCTGCTGCTCGGCGGGGGTGTATCCATCTTCGTTGCGCGTACCGCATGCCCATCTTATACGCCCACCCGCCCTCACCGTCTGTCATCCGCGCAGTGAGGTCTCGCTCACGCAACGACGACAACCGCATCCCCCACAAGAACGGGCTCTACGAGTTCAGCCTGGTTAGGCCGGTTTCTTTGCAGCGGCTCACAATGGCGGCGAGATGCTCGGCAGTTGGACGGAAATGGAAAGCGTGAAAAGACTCTTGACTCGGATTTAAGCGCGTCGGTAGTTTCGCGGGAACGGCCAGGAAAAGTGCATTGAACACGTCCGCTTCCCTGCGCTCCGCTGAAATACGACCGAAGAGGCCGCGGACGGCAACCCCCCATGACACCGGACAACGAAGGAACCCCCGTGCTACCCGCTCTCCGCAGATGGACCATCACCGCCGTCGCCGCGTTCACCGCGTCGACGGCCGCGCTGACCGGCGCCTACTTCACCGGACAGCAACCGCAGGCCGCCAAGGTCGGCGCCGTCTCCTACGCCGCACCCGCGGCCGAGGCGATCGCCGCGGCCAACCTGTACGTCGACCCGAACTCCAACCCGGCGGCCTGGGTCGCCGCCAACTCCGGTGACCCGCGGGCCGCTCGCATCAAGACGGCCATCGCCGACCGGCCGATCGCACGCTGGTTCGGCAACTGGGACAGCGACGTCAGTGCGGCGGTGTCCCGCTACGTCGGCGGCGCCGAGCAGACCGGCGCCACACCGATGCTGGTTGCCTACAACGTCCCGGGCCGTGACTGCGGCAGCCACTCCGGCGGCGGCGCGGGCAGCCCGGAGGCCTACCGCACCTGGATCGGGCAGTTCGCCACGGCCATCGGCAGCCGCCAGGCGATCGTCGTGGTGGAGCCCGACGCGGTCGCCCAACTCGACTGCCTGCCGAACGACACCGAGCGGCAGACCCGGCTCGACCTGCTGAAATACGGTGTGCAGCAGCTCAAGCAGAGGGCGCCGAACGCCTGGGTCTACCTGGACGCCGCCAACGCCAACTGGATTCCCGCCGACACCATGGCCCAGCGTCTGCAGGCCGCCGGGATCGCGGATGCACGCGGCTTCTCGGTCAACGTGTCGAACTACTACACGACCGAACGATCGGTCACCTACGCCAAGGCCGTCAACGCCGGGCTCCCCAGCGGCAAGACCTTCGTGGTCGACACCAGCCGCAACGGCAACGGCTCCAACGGTGAATGGTGCAACCCGGCCGGACGCAGGCTCGGCACCCCGCCCCGCGACGGAGCCGACGCTGAACTGGAACTGTGGGTCAAGGTCCCCGGCGACTCCGACGGCGACTGCGGGATCGGTACCGGGATCCCCGCCGGCCAGTTCAGCCCCGACCTGGCCATCCGCCTGATCGACGGCACCCGATAACCGCTCGCGGGCGTGCCGCCCGCGCCATACCGATGAGCCCTCGACCTGGTTTCGGTCGAGGGCTCACCGCTCATTGCATTCTTCATTGTCGGCAATTACTTGGTCTTCTTGGTTTTCTCCCGGCAGGTCGGCTGGGGTTCCCGATGACGTGCGAGCCTGTTGTAGGAAGAAGCCGATCGTCCCCCGGGATCGGTAAGTCAGCAGAGGACCACGACTCAGGGAGCAGGCCGATATAAACATCCCCTTGGCGCACGAAAGGCCCCGTGCGGCAAGATCGTGGACTAATGGCGTGTCTCATGTGGCGACGTGAAGGTCCAGGGCATAGCACGCGTCTTCTGTGACTGATGTAACTGCCGGGACGACATCTCGGGATGGTTGATCAGTTGTCGCAGCGTCTGGTGCCGGACGAGGCGCTGGGGGAGATCGTGGCTCCGCTGATCACACCACGCATCGCGCGGCGGGGTATCGAAACCCGTGAACGCCTCGGCCGCTACCGCTGGGAGATCGAACGCACCATCGCCTGGCTCACCGGCTACCGTTCGCTACGAACGCTCGGCCAACCTGTTCGCCGCGCTCCTCATCCTCGCCGCCACACTCATCTACTGGAAGAAGCTCGCCACGTAGCGCTCTTGCGCAGGAAGGTTTCAAGCTGTTCGGCGAAGCCCGGTGCTGCGGCGACGAAGTGACCAGCGCCCGGATGCACGCTGCGCTCGCCGCCGAGCGCATTCGCCAGAGCGTCGCAGATCCGCTCGAGCGCGGCCGCATGGTCTCCGGACGCGACGAGCACCGGGACGCCGGCGTCACCGATCGTGTCGAGCTGTGGGCGCGCCTCGCTGGTCACCCGACCACCGTGCGCCCGCCGAACGCCGGCGACCACGTCCTCGGGGAGCGGGCCGCCGCCGATAGGTGCGCCCGCGACCTGGAGGAACTCGCGCAGCTCGGCCGGGTCCATGTCCATCCCGTGGGTGAGGACCGCATCGCCGATGCGCTCGAGCCGCGCCACCTCGGGATCGTCAGGGACAAGGTAGTTCAGCGGCGGCTCGATCAGGGTGAGCGAGCGCACGCTGTCCGGCGCGGCAGCGGCCGCGATCAACGTCCCCAGGACGCCGTAAGAGTGGGCGACAACGTGCGGACAGCCCACGAGTAGCGGCGCCAGATCCCGGGCATCCACCTCGAAGTCCTGTCCCTCCTGCGGTGGTGGACTCGGCGGATAACCCCGGCGATGGACATATGCCAACGTCCACCGAGTGGCCAGCGGAGCCAAAGCGCCCCACGTCGTCCGCGGGCCGGCACCACCATGCACGAGCAGGACCTCCGGCCCAGAGCCGTCGCGTACCACCACGATCTCGCCCACGCGGCGAGCATAGCGGCGCCCCGGGAGACACGCTCTAAAAAGGGCGTTCGGTCCTGCAGGTTCTGTTTGGTTCGCCGTGCGGAGTGCCGCTCTGATGCCTGCGGATCTCTGGACCGTGAGTTCTTGAACAAGGCCGGCGCAGAGTCGGTCTCATCGCGGCCGTCCCTCTCACCACGGCCCTCGCCGCTCTGGCCGCCGCGCACGAGGAAACCGGCGTCCGGGACGCATCGTCCGGGCCGGGGTCGCGCCCCTCGCCGACGTCGCCGGCGTGCGGGCTGAGAGGGCCTGACAGCATGCGGGCGCCGTCCTGCGCGACCGCGTCTTCCTCACCGGCGAGGAGTGGTGGCGCGAGTTGAGAACGCCGGGCTGCGGCCGTGGGTCACCCTCCCGCACGCCGACCACCCTTGGCGGAGGCGGGCCTGCGGCTGGCTTCTCGGCGATCGGGCAGCGCACGCCGTGCTCGTGTCGCTGGGTCGGGTGCTCGCCCCATACGGTCGTGGGGCCGCCTGACATCACCGGCGCCAGACGCGCAGGTTCTCGGGCGCATCCGGGACGGGCGACAGCCCGGCGGCGGACAGCTCTGCGGCCATCCGCTCGTC
>NZ_JBQQBP010000030.1:0-65119 GCF_052245875.1 Actinomadura sp. 3N407 | reverse complement strand
CATGCGGACGATCTCGTCCTTGTGCTCCTGGGTGAAATGCCGCCTCTGTCGTGCCAACGACCTTCCCTTCCGGTTCTCCCCAACAACCCTAGTTGGGGACCTGTCCGGAAGATCCGGGGCGCCTCAGTCCAGACACCTGGCCAGGTCACCGGATACGCGGTAGCGGTTCCGGGATACACGAACAACGCGAAAGCCCCGATCTACTTCTCTGGAGGCAAGCTTGCCGCTGACCTCACATTGCCGAAGCTGCGGTATCGGTGGGGTGTGGGGGCGGCTGTCCCGACCGCGCGGCAGGTGACCAGGACTCGGCAACTGGTTCTCGACCATGTGGTGCGAACCGCGGCTTACCGGGAGGCCGCACATGCGGCGGCTGCGGCGGCCTGGCACATGCGGCATACCAGTGATCCGGAAGTGCGCGCGGACGTCGCATCTGCGGCCTCTGACGTCTTGCACGTGACAGCAGATATCACCGGGAACAGGGAGCTCGCGAAGGCCGCCGACGTCTACGACCGTGCCGCGCGGGAACCGTTCGGACGCCCTTCTCCGACTTCCTCGTCCGGCAACGGGCTGAGGGTAGCCGCGCGGATCATGGCCGTCACCAACATCGGCAGGGGCGACCAACGTGATCGGAGTAGGGATCTCACGGTCGAGCTGCTGTTCTTGATCGCCAACCTGGTGGAGATCATGGATGCGGTCGCTGCCCATCGGGAGTCGCAGCAACGTTCCGCGCAGGCTGGGGCAGCGCGACAAGCCGCCGGACGACTTCGCACCGTCCGGCGACAAGCGTCCTTGCCCGTCCGGCCAACGCCACCCCGAGTCGCCGATGCACAGGACGCCGGACGACTGGCGGCGGAGTCCTTCCCCATACCGCTGAATGATGGCTTGCGGCGGGAGCCGGCGGGACGCTCGCGCCCTGACCGGGACCGCCAGCTCCATCGTCGCGGCCCCAAGCGCTGACCTGGAGCGACGGGACACGCCGCGTGCAGGCAGATAGTGGAGTAAAGATCATCGCGCATGCACAATTACGGAGCGTAAAGAATGTCAAAGCGTGCCAGGTGAACCTACCTGTCACCCCGAGAGGAAGGACGAGCCATGACCGCGCTTACCCCTGCACGAAACGCAGGAAGACAACGCCGCAAGGAGCATGTGCATGACCCATGACCGTTACGACCTCGGAGCAGCCTCCGAAGATGACAGAGCGACCGAGCAGATCGTCCACGACCTTCGCGAGCGCGTCCGAGACCTCAACCGTGCCACCGCAGGACCACCGGGCCTGACGATGCCGGCGACCGCCTATGCGGTGCTGGGAGCCCTCGCTTCGGCTGCCTACGGGCTCGACCAGACCATGCGGCAGCTGGACGAGTTCCTACTGCGGGAGCACCGAGAGCACCGCCTCGGCCACGATCACGGAGCGGACCTGGACGAGGCCCTGGACGCTTTCAGTCGCGCCATCCTCCACGCCCGCCATCTCACCTCCGGGCTCGGGGAAGCCGCGGGACAAGCGCAGAGCGCGATCAAGTCCGTCAACGGCCTCCCTCGTCCGGACGATCACCGGCCGCCCCTGAGCACCGCAACACCCTCAGCACGTCCTGACCTGGAGGTCCGGAGACCGAACGTCGAAGCGCCACCACGTAGGCAAGCCGCACGCCCGCGATGGGCCAGGAGCCGGGGGAAGGGGGCCTGAAGATGGAGTTGATGAGCCGCGAGGAACTCCTCGCGCTGCCCACCACCACGAACATCGAGACTGCCGCGCGGGCCATCGGGCTCGGACGCACGCGCGCTTACGAACTCGCCCGGACGGGAGAGTTCCCCTGCAAGGTGATCCGCGTGGGGGCCAGTTACCGCGTCGTCACCGCCGACCTGCGTCGGCTGCTCGGGGGAGAAGCGAGCTAGAAAGACGTCCGCTGGCTGAAGGTCCGGTTCCCCGACGGGAGCCGGGCCTTCGGCGTTGAGGCTGCCTGCTCCTGCGCCGTGTCGATCTTCGCCAGAGACGTTCAGACCATGATCACCAAGGTTCGCAGTTGAACCAGGATGCCGCCCAGGCGTGCCAGATCCCAGTGACAAATGGGTGACAAATGATCTTCAGAGGGTCAGTCAAGATCGCCCTACAAGTCTCTGACCTGGGGAAACAAGAGAGCGGGCGACGGGAATCGAACCCGCGTAGCCAGTTTGGAAGACTGGGGCTCTACCATTGAGCTACGCCCGCGAGCGGAGGGCCTGGGGCCCTCGATCGCCAACCCGTAGCGTACAGGGTTCCGGGTGCGGGCGTGCCGGGTGGTCCGGGTGCCGGGTAAGGAGCGGCGGGCGGGTCTGATCGGGACTAGACTTCTCGCGTCATCGTGTGCGGGCTGTAGCGCAGTTTGGTAGCGCACCGGCTTTGGGTGCCGGGGGTCGTGGGTTCAAATCCCGCCAGCCCGACGGGACGTCCCGGGCCGCCGCTCGGTCGGCGCCGTGAGGCGCGCTCGGGCGGCGGCCGGATGCTGGGACATGTCCTACATTCCCGGGCCTTCGCGGCGGCCGGTGCGGCTCTCGGCGGTTCCGACCTTCGGCTTGGACTTCCTCATGCCCATGGCTCCGAGAAGGCCGAGGAGACCGAGCAGGCCCCACAGGCCGGCCTTGCTGCCGCCGTCGTCCTCGTTCTGCGCCTGCTTCACCTGCTGGACGGCCGGTGGCTCGGCGTGCTCCGCGAACGCCGGCGCCGCGGGACCGAACGTGACCAGGGCGGCCAGGCTCACCGCTCCGAGGAACTTGCGCATGCTCTTCCCCATTTCCCTGAGTAATGAGTGGCGGATCCAGTCGGTGCCTGGCCGTTCCCTGAAGAGGTGCCGGGTAACGCCTCATACTGGGCGATCGCCGTTTGTTGACGCTTTTCTGAAGTGCGGCAAAGGGGTGGGGGAGATCATTAAGGGTGTGTAGGCGTCTTTTTCGGGGGTTCGGTGGCGAGGGTGCCGGCGCGGATTTCGCCGAGGACGGTCGCCACGGTGCCGACGACCTCGGGTACCGCTTCGCGGAGGGCTTCGGCGGAGGCGTGGTGCGTGCGGGCGTCCACCTGGGCGGCCTCCAGGAGGGGGAGGACGTCGGAGAGTTGGTGTTCGAGCCAGCCCATGGGGTCGGCGGTGAGGCCGGGGACGAAGACGCGCCGGCCGGGCTCGTTGTCGATCATGCCCGGGTGGTGGTGCATGCGGTCCTTGGAGCCCGGGCCGCCGGTGACCGACTCCAGGAAGTCGGCCCGCCAGACGGCCCGGTCCACGATGACCTGCTGGGACGCGTTGGGGGAGCCGCGCCACGGGGGCGTGCCGAGCAGTCGCAGTTCGACGCGGACGCCGCGTTCGTGTCCGCCGCGGTGGGGGTCCGGGTCGACCAGGTAGAGGTCTTCGACCGTGATCCCGAGGGTGTGGAAACAGAACACGCGCAGCACTGAAGGGCTCCCCTCGCCGTCCTGTTTCGTACGATACGTGGAGTTTTGGGCTAATCAAGGGTGAGGAGTGTCCGGGCCCGTCGCGCCGCGGTGGTGATCGCCTTCGGCAGGTTTCCGGGGTCGCGACCGCCCGCGTTCGCGATGGGGCCCTTGCCCCCGGCGCCGCCGCCGACCTCGCGCGCCGCTTCCGTCAGGAGGTCGCGCGCCTGGATCCCGGTGTCCGCTCCGGCCGCCGCCACGAGCGCCGCCTTGCCGTCCGTGTCGGTGCCCAGGACGACGACGCCGCGGCCGTCGCGGAGGGTGAGGATCTTGGTGGTGAGGGTGCGGAGGTCGGCGCCGGTGGTGCTCGGAACCCTCTGTGCGACCAGCCATCCGCCCGGTACGGGCTCGGCGAGGGACGCCAGGCGTTCCGCTTGAGCGTCCAGTTCGGCCTGGCGGAGGGTGTCGAGGTGCCGCCGGGTCTCCGCGAGGGTCTCCAGGCGTTGCCGCAGGCGGTCGGGCGCCTGGTCGGGACGGACGTTGAGCATCGCCGCGAGTTCGGTGAGGATGTCGCGCTGATGGTCGTGGTGGCGCAGCGCGTCGGCTCCGGTGAGCGCCTCGATGCGGCGCAGGCCGGTACCGATGGACGCCTCCCCGACGATGTGGACGGGACCCGCCTGGGAGCCGTGCCCGACGTGGGTCCCTCCGCACAGTTCACGGGACGCGTCGCCGATGTCCACGATGCGGACGTCCTGGCCGTACTTCTCGCCGAACAGCGCGACCGCCCCCGCCGCCTCGGCTTCGGCGCGGGTCGTCTCCCAGACTCGGACTTCGGGGTCGTCGAGCAGGTAGTCGTTGACGAGGGTCTGGACGGGTCGGGTGTCGACCGGGGAGAAGTGTGCGAAGTCGAAACGCAGGCGTCCGGGCTCGACGCGGGAGCCGCGTTGTGCCGCGTGATCGCCGAGGAGCCGGCGCAGCATCGCGTGCAGGACGTGGGTCGCGCTGTGGGAACGGGCGGTGGCCGCACGGCGGTCCGCGTCCGCGACCGCTTCGGCCTCGTCGCCGGGGCGCACCTCGCCGTCCAGTATGCGGACGGTGTGCACGTGCAGATCGTCGAGGCCGGGCCGGGTGTCCAGGACCCGCAGGGTCGCTCCGGAGGTGCGCACCGTGCCCGTGTCGCCGACCTGGCCGCCCGATTCCGCGTAGAACGGGCTTCGCGTCAGGATCACCTCGACTTCGTCGCCTTCGCCCGCCGCGTGGAGTGTTCCGTGCGGGCCGAGCAGCGCCTGGACGCGTGTTTCCGCCGATGTCGACGCGTAGCCGACGAACTGGGTAGGCCCGTGTTCGGCGGTGATGCGCCGGTAGGCGTCTTGGCGCGCGACCGCGTCGCCCTTCCTGCCCTGGCCCGCCCGGTGCGCCTGGTGTCGCTGTTCTTCGAGGAGCGCGGCGAATTCGTCCTCGTCGACGGTGAGGCCCGCCGAGCGCGCGGCGTCGACGGTCAGGTCGATCGGGAAGCCGTAGGTGTCGTGCAGGTCGAACGCGGTGCGCCCGGAGATGGTGGCCGTCGCGCGCCCGATCGCCGACTCGAGGAGCCGCGAACCCTGCCGCAGCGTCCGCTCGAACCCCTCCTCTTCGGCCGTGACGACCTGCCGGATCAGTGCGGACTGCCGCGTCAGCTCGGGCCACGTCCCGCCGAGGTTGCCGATGACGCTGGACGTCAGCGCCGGCAGGGCGAGGTCGTCGATGCCGAGCCTGCGCGCGTGCCGGACGGCGCGGCGCATCAGGCGGCGCAGCACGTAGCCTCGGCCGTCGCGCGCGGGCATGACGCCGTCGGCGATGAGGAACGTGATCGACCGCGAATGCTCCGCGACGACGCGGAAGGACGTGGAGTCGTCGCCGCCGTCGCGTCCCGGGTATTCGCGGCCCGCCATTTCCTGGACGAGCCGGAACGTCGGCGCCAGCAGGTCGGTCTCGCACACCGTGTCCACGTCCTGCAGAACTGCCGCGAGACGGTCGAGACCGAGTCCTGTGTCGATGTTCCGCGCGGGCAGTTCGCCGAGAATCGGGTACCCGTCCTTGCCGGAGCCCTCGCCACGGAGGTTCTGCATGAAGACGAGATTCCACAGTTCTTGATAGCGCTCGCCGTCTACGGCTGGTCCGCCCTCACGTCCGAAGGACGGCCCCCGGTCGTAGTGCAGTTCGGAGGACGGGCCGCATGGGCCGGGTATGCCCATCGACCAGTAGTTGTCCTCCATGCCGAGCCGCTGGATCCGTTCCGGGGGGACGCCGACGCGCTGCCAGAGGCGTACGGCTTCCTCGTCGTCCAGGTACACGGTGATCCATAGACGTTCGGGGTCGAGGTTGTAGTGGCGGGTGAAAAGCTCCCACGCCCAGGAGATCGCCTCCGACTTGAAGTAGTCGCCGAAGGAGAAGTTGCCGAGCATTTCGAAGAACGTCGCGTGCCGGGTCGTGCGGCCAACGTTCTCGATGTCGGACGTGCGCGCGCACTTCTGCACGGACACCGCGCGAGGGTGCTCAGGCGTGGTCTCGCCAAGGAAGTACGGCTTGAACTGGTTCATGCCCGCGTTCGCCAGCAGAAGCGTGGGGTCGGACGGAATCAGCGGGCTGGATGGCACGACGCGATGGTCGCGCTTCTGGAAGAAGTCCAGGAATGTCGAACGTATGTCAGTCGAGCGCATGGGACGGCCTCACGAGGTCGATGGGATGACGGCGCACACCGCCGAGCCGGGCCGGGCACGACTGCTCGTTCCCCAGCTCGGCGCGGCTAGCTCGCCGTCCCACCTCGTGAAAGTCCATCGCCTCAAAACTACGTCCTGCGGCGAACGACGGCACATGGATTTCGTGTCGTCCTACGCGCGCGTCTGCTGCGGCCGAGACCTCATGTCGTCTTGAGGGCCTCCGTCTCCGCGGTGCGGACGTCGTAGTCGGCGCGGGCGGCGTCGATCTCGTTGATATGGGATTCCGCCCATTTCACGAGGGTGCTGGCCGCGTCCAGCAGCGTCGCGCCCATCGGGGTGAGTGAATAGTCCACGCGGGGCGGCATCACCGGGTACACGGTGCGGCTGACGATGCCGTCGCGTTCCAGGCCGCGCAGCGTGACGGTGAGCATCCGCTGGCTGATGCCGTCGATCTCGCGCCTGAGTTCGGTGAACCGCTTGGTGCGCTCGCCGAGCAGCGAGATCACCTGTAGCGACCACTTGTCGCCGACGCGGTCGAGGATCTCGCGGGCCCGGCACCTCTCGGCCGTGTACTCCATGGTTATCTCCAGGTGACCAGGGCAGGAAAAAGTGCCTTCTTGTGCCGACTCCGAGGGTGTCCGCACCATGGAGACGGTTCCCGATCGGAACCGCCTTACTTCTCATAACCCTAGGAGACACGATGACGGCCGAGCTTGTCGAGATCCCCGGCTACATCGCCGGCACCTGGACCATCGACCCCCTGCACAGCGGCGTCGGCTTCACCATCCGGCATCTGATGGTCAGCAAGGTCCGCGGGCGCTTCGGAACGTTCGAGGGGACGATCGTGACCGGCGACGACCCCCTCGACTCGTCGGTGACCGCGACCATCGACCTGGCCTCGATCGACACCGGCATCGCCCAGCGCGACGAGCACGTCAGGTCCGCCGACTTCCTCGACGTCGAGAAGTATCCGGCGATGACGTACCGCTCCACCGGCGTGCGCCCCGACGGAGACGGCTTCGTCCTGGACGGCGAGCTGACGTTGCGCGGTGTGACCAAGCAGGTCCCGCTCGATCTGGAGATGGGCGGGTTCGCCCCAGACACGTTCCGGCAGGACGACCCGTTCAAGGGCGCCCGCGCCGGTTTCACCGCGACCGGGGAGATCAGGCGGCTGGAGTTCGGCGTCGGCGACACCACGATGGTGCCGGGCGGCGGCGGGCTCGGGCTGAGCGACAAGGTCCAGATCATCCTGGAGATCCAGGCGAGCCTCCAGACGTCCTGACCCAGACGTCCGTGGGCGGCACCGGGACACGGCCGGTGCCGCCCACGCGGATCATCGCGTGCCCGCCGTCCCCGCCTTTCGAAGGAGCAGCCGGGGGAGCGCGTCCAGCGAGGTGATGCGCGAGACCTCCAGGCCGTGCGGTGCGGGATCGCCGGAGCGGTCGAGCCACACGCCGGTGAGTCCCGCGGCCGCGGCGCCCTGCGCGTCGGTGACGAGGCGGTCCCCGACGTAGGCTGCCTCGCCGGGCGGGACGCCGAGTCCCGCGCACGCCGTCCGGAAGATCCCGGCGGAGGGCTTGGCGGAACCCGTCTCTCCGGAGGTCACGACGTACCGGAGAAGGCCGGCGAAGCCGAGACGTTCGATCTTCGCGCGCTGCTGCTCCGCGTCCCCGTTGGTGATCACTCCGAGCCGCAGGCCGCGCTCCGCCAGGACGTCCAGCACCCGCCCGGCCTCGGGAAACGGTCGCCACGCGGCCTGGTACAGGGTCAGGAACCCGGCGGTCCACGTGTCGGCGCGGGAGTCGTCCCATTCCCCGAGCCCCAGTTCCCGAGCCAGGGGCACGATCCGGGCGCGGCGCTGGGCGGCGAGGCTCAGCTCACCCGCCAGGTACCGGTCGACCGCCTCCTCGGTCAGCTCCCTCCAGCGCGGGACGAGGCACGCCGGGTCCGCGTCCGGGAACGAGCGGGTGATCGCTTCGGCCGCCGCCCCCTCGTGGTCGAGGAGCGTCCCGTCGAGGTCGAACAGCACGGCCGCGATCATGCGAGGAAGCCGGCGAGCGCGGCGGTCAGCTCGGCGGGCGCGTCCTCCTGGACCAGGTGCCCGGCCCCGCCGATCGGGTGGAGGCGCGAACCGGGGACGAGGGCGGCCAGCTCGTGGCCCTTGGCGACGGGGATCCAGGTGTCCGAGGCGCCCCAGCAGATCAGGACCGGGAGCGCCAGCTCGCCGTAGCGGCCCTGGATCTCGTCGGTGTAGCGCTGGTCCGCCTGGGCGATCTGCCGGTAGAACGCCGGCTGCCCGGCGTCCCCGAGCCAGGGGCCGGCCAGCGCCTCAAGAACGGCTGGATGCAGGCCGCGGTTGCTCGCGGACGACACGTACTCCCGGACGAGCGCCCCGTGCAGCGCGGGCGGGAGCTGCTCGAACACCTCCGCGTTGGCACCGACAAGGCGGAAGAACGGCGATCCCCATGGGGCCAGCGCGACCGGGTCGACAAGGGCGAGGGCACGGTAGCGGGCGCCGTGCAGGAGATGCGCCCGGAGGGACACGGCACCGCCGAAGTCATGCGCGACGACGTACGGCTCCTGCAGGCCCCAATGGGCCAGCAGTTCGGTGAAGACCTCGCCCTGCGCGGCCAGCGAGACGTCCTGCCCATCGCTCATCTCGGACGTCCCGTAGCCCGGCATGTCCCACACGTACACGCGGTGGTTCGTCGCCAAAGCGCGCGCGACACCACGCCACACGTAGGACGAGAACGGCGTGCCGTGCAGGAGGACGACCGGGTCCGCATGCTCGTCCCCAAGCACGTCCCACCGAACCTCACCGGCTTTGCTCCGGTACGTCTTGCCCAGCGTCCAGTCGTGCAAGGGAGCTCCCAACGTCGTCGGACGAACAACCGTCTCCCTATCCTCGTATCCCGCCCGCAACGCATGGAACGGGCCCCTGACCGGCGTCCAGGTGGTCAGGGGCCCGATGTCTCGGCTGCCTGAGGGGCTGGGAGGTCCCCCTATGGCGAACGGCTCAGCCGAGACCGTTCTTGATCGCGGTGATCAGCTCACCGTTCGCGGTGTCGCCGCTGAGCTCCCAGAAGAAGGCGCCCGCCAGGCCCTCGTCCTGGGCGTAGGCCATCTTCCCGCCGATGGTGGACGGTGTGTCGTAGCTCCACCACTGGCTGCCGCACTTGGCGTAGGCCGTGCCGGCGACGGTGCCGGTCGAGGGACACCTGCCCTTGAGGACCTTGTAGTCCTCGATGCCGGCCTCGTAGGTGCCGGGTGCGGCGCCCGTCGCGGTCCCGCCCGGCTCGGACTGGGTGACGCCCGTCCAGCCGCGGCCGTAGAAGCCGATGCCCAGCAGCAGCTTGTTCGCCGGGATGCCCTTCGACTTCAGCTTGGCGATGGTGTCGGCGGTGTTGAAGCCCTGCTGCGGGATGCCCGGGTAGGACGTGAGCGGCGAGTGCGGCGCCGTCGGTCCCTGGGCGGCCCAGGCGCCGAAGTAGTCGTAGGTCATGGGCATGTACCAGTCGACGTACCGGGCGGCGCCGGCGTAGTCGGTCGCGTCCATCTTTCCGCCGGGGCTGGCGTCGGCGGTGATCGCGGCCGTCACGAGGTTGTTCGAGCCGAACTTGGACCGCAGCGCCGACAGCAGGTTCCCCAGCGCCTGCGGGCCACTGGTGTCGCAGGTGAGGCCGCAGGCGTTCGGGTACTCCCAGTCGATGTCGATGCCGTCGAACACGTCCGCCCAGCGCGGGTCCTCGACCAGGTTGTAGCAGGACTCGGCGAACGCGGCCGGGTTCTGCGCGGCCTGGCCGAAGCCGCCGGACCACGTCCAGCCGCCGAACGACCAGATCACCTTGAGGTCCGGGTGCAGCTTCTTCAGCTTGCGGAGCTGGTTGAAGTTGCCGCGCAGCGGCTGGTCCCAGGTGTCGGCGACGCCGTCGACGCTCTGGGCGGCGGTGTAGGCCTTGTCGGTGGCGGCGTAGGCGTCGCCGATGGTGCACTTGCCGCCCTGGACGTTGCCGAACGCGTAGTTGATGTGGGTGAGCCTGTCGGCGGAGCCGCTCGTCTCGATGTTCTTCACGTGGTAGTTGCGCTGGTAGACGCCCCACTCGGCGAAGTATCCGATGACCTTCTCGCCGGCGTTTCCGCCGCCGCCTTCGTCGGTGGTGACCGAGACGGAGGCGGACGCGGGGGAGCTGTTCCCGGCGGCGTCGCGGGCCTTGACGGTGAAGGTGTAGGCGGTGCCGGCCGACAGCCCGCCGACGGTGGCGCCGGTGCCGGTCACCGAGGCGGCCTTCGCGGCGCCGTTGTAGACGTCGTACCCGGTGACGCCGACGTTGTCGGTCGACGCGTTCCACGCCAGCGAGACGCTGGTGGCGGTCTTGCCCGTCGTGCGCAGGCCGGACGGGGCGGCGGGGGCCTCGGTGTCGTCGCCGGGTCCGCCGGAGCCGTCGCAGGCCGCGCCGTTGACCGTGCAGCCGGTGAACCAGCCGGGCCCGGTTCCGTTGAACCCGAAGCTGGTCTCGGCGCCCGCGGCGAGTGCTCCGTTCCAGCCGGCGTTGGTGAAGGTGTAGCGGTTGCCCGAGACGCTCTTGGTCGCGTTCCACACCGACGTCACGGCGGTTCCGGACGGCAAGTCGCCCTCGAGCGTCCAGCCGTTGAGGGCCGCGTCCGTCCCGTTGGTGATCGTGCACGTGCCGCCGAAGCCCGTGCCCCAGTCCTGGGTCTTGGTACAGGTGGCGGTGACCGTCCCGGCCGACGACGCCGGTGGCGCCGTGAGCAGGGCGGTGGCCACCGCCAGTGATGTCGCGCCGGCGAGTGCGATGGCCCGCCGTCCGCCCGGTCTTGACATGATTCTCCGTTCGTTCGGCCCCCGAGCAAACAGGAATCCCCGCTCAATTCTTAGGAAAGTTTCCTAAGAATTGGCCAGATGGTAACCGGGTGGAACGGTGCGTTCAAGGGGTCCGGGACGGCCCGTGAACGCCGGAAACGGGTGGTCTAAGCGGCTGCCTGGGCACATACGGGCGGACGTTGCGGAAAGAATCTTCACGGCATGCCGAACCAGCCGGGGAAGTCGAGCCGCCACAGGTCGGCGGGCGTGACCTGCCGGAGGTCGTGCTCCATCGCGCGGACGCGGCCGGCGCCCAGCCGCCGAACCCAGTCGTCACGGATCCGGTCGAAGATCCGCGCCGACCGGTCCAGGGAGTCCGCGCCCCGCGCCGTCAGCCGGACGATCTTGCGCCGGGCATCGGACGGGTCGGCGGTGCGCTCGACGTAGCCGACCCGCTCCAGCGACTCGATCATCTTGCCCGCCGCCTGCTTGGACACCCCGAGCCGCCGGCCGAGCTCCACGGCCGTCGTGCCGTCGGGGCCGATCGCCTGGAACACGAAGCCGTGCATCGGGCGCAGGTCCGGATGCCCCTGGCCGGCCAGCTCGGCGTGCAGCTCATCGATGATCACCCGGAAGGCGAGGAACAGCCGCAGCGGCAGCTCGAACCCCGGGGCGTCGCCGTCACTTGACATAGAAGACAACCTCATTGACTATATGGACAACCACATTGTCCAACTTAGGGGATCGGGGCTCATGACGCTCGTCCGCGACACCGAAAGCCGCCGCACCGAGACGCCCAACGGCACCATGACCACGTTCGCGACGCCCACCCAGGGCGGCACGCGGGGCCTCGCCGTCTGGCGCGTCGACATGGCGCCGGGCAGGACCGGCCCGCTGCACGCGTTCGACACCGAGCAGGTCTGGACGTTCCTGGAAGGCACGGCCACCATCGACCTGGACGGGCGCAAGCTGGAGGCGGGCCCCGGCGACACCGTCGTCCTGCCCGCCGGCGCACCGCGCCGGATGACCTCGCGGCCCGGCACCGGCTTCACCGCCGTCGTCGCCGCCCACGCGGGCTGCCTCGTCTACGACCCGGACGCGGTCGTCGATGACACCAAGTGCGAGATCGCTCCCCAGGGCGACGAGCGGCTCGTCCCGCCGTGGGCGCGATGACCTGGCCGGCCGCGGATGCGGAGGCGAGCCGTCAGGTGCCCAGATAGGCGAGGACGGCGAGGACCCGCCGGTTGTCGTCCTCGGACTGCGGCAGCCCGAGCTTGCCGAAGATGCTGTTGGTGTGCTTGCTGATCGCCTTCTCGGTGACGAACAGCTGCCCGGCGATCGCCGCGTTCGAGCGGCCCTCGGCCATCAGCCCGAGCACCTCGCGCTCGCGGGGGGTCAGCCGCTGCAGCGGCTCCTCGCGGGCGTGCCGGGTCAGCAGCTGCGACACCACGTCCGGGTCGAGGGCGGTGCCGCCGTCCGCGACCCGCCGCACCGCCTCCACGAAGACCTTGACGTCCGACACCCGGTCCTTCAGCAGGTAGCCGATGCCGCCCCGGCTGTCGGACAGCAGCTCCCGCGCGTACAGCTGCTCCACATGCTGCGACAGCACCAGCACCGGCAGCCCGGGGATCTCCCGCCGCGCCTCCAGCGACGCCTTCAGGCCCTCGTCGGTGAACGTCGGCGGGAGCCGCACGTCCACGACCGCCACGTCCGGACGGTGCGTGGTGAGCGCCCGCAGCAGCGACGGGCCGTTGTCGACGGCCTCGACGACCTCGAACCCGAACGCGCCGAGCAGGCGGATCAGCCCGTCCCGGAGGAGGGCGAGATCTTCGGCGATGACAACGCGCACGGCAGCTCCATGGTCACGACGGTCGGCCCGCCGGGCGGGCTCGTCACGGCCATCGTCCCATCGAAGGCCGCGAGCCTGCGCTCGATGCCGCGCATGCCGGAGCCCCGCGCGGGATCGGCGCCGCCCGTCCCGTCGTCCCCGATGATCATAAGCAGCCGGCCGCCGGAGTGCTCGATCTGGATCCAGGCCCGCCGCGCACCGGAGTGCTTGGCCACGTTGGCGAGCATCTCCGCCACCGCGAAGTACGCCGCCGACTCGACGGGGGCGTCCGGACGGCCGGCCAGGTCGATCCGCACGTCCACGGGCAGCGGCAGGCTCAGCGCCAGCGCCCGCACGGCCCCGTCCAGACCCCGCTCGGCCAGGACCGGCGGATGGATCCCGCGGACCAGGTCGCGCAGTTCGGTCAGGGCCGTCCCGCTGGCGGCGCGGGCCTCGGCGAGCAGCTGCTGCGCGGTCTCCGGATCGTGCTTCATCATCTCCTCGGCGAGCCCGATGTTCATGCTCAGCGCGACCAGCCGGGCCTGCGCGCCGTCGTGCAGGTCCCGCTCGATGCGGCGCAGCTCGGCGGCGGAGGCGTCCACCGTCTCCGAACGCGTCTCGGTGAGCCGCTGGACGCGCTCGGTCAGCGCGCCCCGCGTCGGCGCGAGCAGCGACCGGCCGAACAGCGCGTGCGCCCTCAGGAACACCGGCCCCAGCGGGACGGACGCCACCACCATCGCGGCCCCGAGGACGATCGGGCCGACGAGGCCGAGCAGCCCGTAGTCGTCCAGCATCCAGAACGGGCCCCAGCCGAAATTCCCGAACAGCGCGAACCACGGCGCGACGAACATCCCTTCCAGCCCGTACACCGCCAAACCGCCCGCCAGGATTCCGAGGACGAGCGCGACCGGGATGTTCACGAACGTCCACAGCAGGTCGCGCCACGACGCCGGGTCCGCCAGCAGCCACCGCAGGCGCGCGAACGGGCCGAGCCCGCCCGGCGGCTCCGGCCGGTACGGGACGGCGATCTCCACGTCCGACCATTCGGCCGCCCACACCCGCTGCTGGTTGGCGATCGTGCGGATCGCCTGGAACACGACCGGTGTGAGGACGACCCCGACGCCCAGCGGGATGAAAACGAGCGACAACACCGCGAGGATGAACAGCGGCAGGTTCACCGTGAACGCCAGCACGATCTGGACGACCCCGCGGACGAAGCTCGTGAAGGCACGCCGCGCATACTCTCCGAGTAGCTCGACGACGCGCTGGCGTTCGCTCACCTGGTCCTCCGTGGGCGTTCTCTCCGGTAAACCCCGACCCCCTCATTGTGGTCTGTTCCCATCCAGGGCTCGGGGGTGCTAGGCCCCCTCTTGCGGGCCGCAGCAGGGGGCTTAGACCTACCTGGCGCCCGGCGCGACCACGTGTCCGGCGGACATCGAGCGGTAACAAGACAACGCGGTGACAAGACAACGAGGCCCGTTCCCTGGACAATGCACGCTGACATCCAGGGGAGAAAGCGAATCCAAGCTGTGACAGCGACCACCAGCCAGACGTCCACCGGCCAGCAGGGCACGCAGCCCGGGGTCCGGCCCATCACCCAGCGCATCGCCGAGGAGATCGGCGTCGGCGAGGGGCAGGTGCGGGTCGCGGTGGACCTGCTCGACGGCGGGGCGACCGTCCCGTTCATCGCCCGCTACCGCAAGGAGGCGACCGGCACCCTCGACGACGCGCAGCTGCGCGCGCTGGAGGAGCGGCTGCGCTACATGCGCGAGCTGGACGAGCGCCGCACCGCGATCCTGGAGTCGATCGAGTCGCAGGGCAAGCTCGACGACGCGCTCAGAGCCCGGATCGTGGCGGCCGATTCCAAGGCGCGGCTGGAGGACATCTACCTGCCGTACAAGCCGAAGCGGCGGACCAAGGCGCAGATCGCCCGCGAGGCCGGCCTCGAACCGCTCGCCGTGCTGCTGCTAGACGACCCGTCCCACGATCCGCAGGCCGCCGCCGGCGAGTACGTGGACGCGGAGAAGGGCGTCGCCGACGCGGCCGCCGCGCTGGAGGGCGCGCGGGCCATCCTCGTCGAGCGTTTCGCCGAGGACGCCGACCTCATCGGCGCCCTCCGCGAACGCATGTGGAACCGGGGCCGGGTCGTCTCCCGGGTCCGGGACGGCAAGCAGGAGGCGGGCGCGAAGTTCTCCGACTACTTCGAGTTCGCCGAGCCGTTCACGAGGCTGCCCTCGCACCGCGTCCTCGCGCTGTTCCGCGGCGAGAAGGAAGAGGTCCTCGACCTCGACCTGGAGCCCGAGGACGAGGCGGGTTCGGGCGGTGAGAAGGGCAGAGAGGAAGGCGCGCGCAGCTCGTACGAGGTGGAGATCGCGCGCCGGTTCCGGATCACCGACCAGGGCCGTCCGGCCGACAAGTGGCTGTCGGACGCCGTCCGCTGGGCGTGGCGCACCCGCATCCTCGTCCACCTCGGCATCGACATGCGCACCCGGCTCCGGCAGGAGGCGGAGGACGAGGCGGTCCGCGTGTTCGCCGCGAACCTGCGCGACCTGCTGCTCGCCGCGCCCGCCGGGACCCGCGCGACGATGGGCCTGGACCCCGGCCTGCGCACCGGCGTCAAGGTCGCCGTCGTGGACTCCACCGGCAAGGCCGTCGCCACCGACACGATCTACCCTCACGAGCCGCGCCGGAAGTGGGACGAGTCGATCGAGACGCTCGCCCGCCTCGCCCGCGAGCACAAGGTCGATCTCGTCTCCATCGGCAACGGCACCGCCTCCCGGGAGACCGACAAGCTCGCCGCCGACCTGATCGCCCGGCACCCCGACCTCAAGCTCACCAAGATCATGGTGTCGGAGGCCGGCGCGTCGGTGTACTCGGCGTCGGAGTACGCCGGACGCGAACTGCCCGGCATGGACGTCTCGCTGCGCGGCGCCGTCTCCATCGCCCGCCGCCTCCAGGACCCGCTCGCCGAGCTGGTCAAGATCGACCCGAAGTCGATCGGCGTCGGGCAGTACCAGCACGACATCTCCGAGGTGAAGCTGTCCCGTTCGCTCGACGCGGTCGTCGAGGACTGCGTGAACGCCGTCGGCGTCGACGTCAACACCGCGTCCGCGCCGCTGCTCACCCGCGTGTCGGGCATCGGCGACGGGCTCGCGGAGAACATCGTGGCCCACCGCGACACCAACGGCCCGTTCCGGACCCGCGGCGGGCTGAAGGACGTCCCGCGGCTCGGCCCGAAGGCGTTCGAGCAGTGCGCGGGCTTCCTGCGCATCCCCGGCGGGGACGACCCGCTCGACGCCTCCAGCGTGCACCCGGAGGCGTACCCGGTCGTCCGCCGGATCCTGGACGCGGCGGGCAACGACGTGAAGGGACTCATCGGCAACACGGCCGCGCTGCGCTCCCTGAAGCCGTCGGACTTCGTGGACGACACGTTCGGGCTGCCGACCGTCACCGACATCCTCACCGAGCTGGAGAAGCCCGGCCGCGACCCGCGCCCGGCGTTCAAGACGGCCACGTTCAAGGAGGGCGTCGACAAGCTCGCCGACCTCGAACCCGGCATGATCCTGGAGGGCGTGGTCACCAACGTCGCCGCGTTCGGCGCCTTCGTGGACGTCGGCGTCCACCAGGACGGGCTCGTCCACATCTCCGCGATGTCCGACAAGTTCGTGTCCGACCCGCGCGATGTCGCCAAGCCGGGCGACATCGTCCGCGTCAAGGTGCTGGACGTCGACCTGCAGCGCAAGCGCATCTCGCTCACGCTCCGGCTGGACGATGAGCCGGGCGGCGACAGGCCGGGCGGCCGTGACCAGCAGGGCGGCCGTGACCAGCACGGCGGTGGCGGTCGCGGCGAGCAGCGCGACAGGGGCGGCCGCCAGAACCGCGGCGGCGGACGCGGCGGGCAGGGCGGCCAAGGCGGCGGACGCGGCGGCCAAGGCGGCGGGCAGGGCGGCGGACGCGGCGGGCAGCGCGGAGGCGGACGCGGCGGGCAGGGAGGCGGTGACTCCTCCGGCGGCGGCGCGATGGCCGAGGCCCTCCGCCGGGCCGGCCTCGACAAGGGCCTCCCCGGCGACGACCGCAAGCCGCGCTGACACTCCGACGAAGCGTTCCCCTCGGGTCTTCCAGGCCGGAGGCCCCGGGGGGATCGGCTCGTTGCCGGTCAGTCGCCGAAGCCGCGCCAGCGTCCGTCGGTCCCCGTCTCCGTGGGGCTCTGCGGACGGACGGGACGACGCGGCGGCCGCGGCTCGGCCCCCGGCCGGTTGTACGGGCCCTGGCCGAGCGGGTCCTGCGCGTACGGGGAACGCTGCGGCGGCACCGAAGGCTGCGGCATCCCGTCCCCGGCCTGCTGCTGCTCCGCATGTCCGGGGAACGGCTGGTCGGCGTGGCGTGGCTGCGGGCCCCCGAGCGCGGGCCCGCCCAGCGCGGAACCGCCGAACGGGTCGTGCGTGGAAGAGACGTCCTCGCGGGAGTCGCGGGGCTCTTCCTCGATGGGCCGGTGCCGGGGGAACTGCAGGACGGCGATCGCGCCCAGCGTCAGCGCGCCGAGCCGCATCGCGGAGTACGCCGCGTCCCGCGGCCACGGCTCCTCGTACATGAACGTGCCCATCGCCAGCAGGTACGTCTTGGCGCTGACCGTCATCACGGTCGCCACGATCGACACCCGGCAGCGCTGGAACGCCATGACCATGATCCCGAACCCGATGGCCGCCGAGAGCACCGTCAGATACGGCCACGGCGTCAGCGCGATCCGCAGGCCGGTGGCGTCGGCGTGGTCGCTCCACCCCTTGATCGCCAGTTCGGCGGTGCCGACCGGGAAGCCCGAGCTGAGCCCGTAGGCGATCCCGGTGACGGGGCGGGCGTGCCGGCCGTCCGGGCGGTAGTCGCCGAGCACCAGGATCAGCACCGGCACCAGCACCGCCGGGGCGACCACCACCGCGATCTTCCACAGCGGCGCGTCCGCCGAACTGATCGGCTCGTCCCCGCTGAGCGACGCGGTCAGCAGCAGGATCGCCGCGCCGATCAGCACCAGGCTCAGCCACTCGCGCGGGGTGAGGCGCTCGCCGAAGAACACCAGCGCGATCAGCAGCAGCGGAACGATGCCGGACATGAAGATCGGCACGGCGGTCGACAGCGGCAGCATGCTCAGCGCGAGGATCTGCAGGCTGAGGCCGCCGAGCACGATCGCGAGGGCGATCAGGAAGATCCAGTTGCTCACGATCGTCCAGATCATGTGCAGGATGCGGTTGCCCCGGAGCGGGGCCATCCGGTCCGCCGCCAGCTTGAAGACGGCGAACCCGAGGTAGTAGAGACCGGTCGCACTGAAGGCCGCAGCTATCCCGTTCATCCCGGATGAGTATGGGGCTTTCGATGCCCTGTGTCACTGCCCGTGCGGGAACGTTGACGCGGATTCGCCGGTCTTGTGGGCGTCCGATGTCCGCACACGGCGCCGCTACCCCATAGACTTGGCCGCGCGAAGGCGCGGAGCCGTATTCGGCGTGCCCGCGCCGCTGGGAGACTGACCGGCTGAGTGACGACGCAGACGGACCGGGTATCGGGCCCGTAGGCGTGCAGGCCGAGGCCTCGCAGGCAACAAGCTCGAAGGCAAGAAGAAATACGCGTCGAACGCCGCGGCCGAGACAGCGCCCGATCAAGGAGACCTACCCCAGTGAAGACCGATGTCGAGGAGCTGACCCCCACGCGGGTCAAGCTCACCGTCGAGGTTCCGTTCGACGAGCTCAAGCCGAACCTCGACAAGGCGTACAAGGAGATCTCGCAGCAGGTGCGGATCAAGGGCTTCCGGCCCGGCAAGGTCCCCGCCCCGCTGATCGACAAGTACGTCGGCCGGGGTGCGGTCCTGCAGGAGGCGGTCAACGACGCGCTTCCCGAGCTGTACGGCCGCGCCGTCGAGGAGTCCGAGATCTTCGTGCTCGGGCAGCCCGACGTCGAGGTGACCGAGCTGGAGGACGGTACCCAGTTCGCGTTCACCGCCGAGGTCGACATCCGGCCGAAGTTCGAGGTGCCCGACTACGACGGCCTCGAGGTCGTGGTGGACGACGCCGAGGTCACCGACGAGCAGGTCGAGGAGACGATCGGCAACCTGCGCGAGCGGTTCGCCTCCCTCACCAACGCCGAGCGGGCCGTCGAGGAGGGCGACTTCGCCACCGTCGACCTGGTCGCCAGGATCGACGGGGAGGAGATCGAGGACGCCTCCACGAGCGGCTACTCCTACGAGGTCGGCAGCAAGTCGGCCGTCGAGGGCCTGGACGAGGCGCTCATCGGCCTGGCCGCCGGTGAGGAAACGACGTTCACCGGCACCCTGGCCGGCGGTGAGCACGCCGGCGAGGAGGCCGAGATCACCGTCACCGTGCAGGGCGTCAAGGTGAAGAACCTGCCCGACCTGGACGACGAGTTCGCCCAGCTCGCCAGCGAGTTCGACACCATCGGCGAGCTCCGCGACGACGTCCGGACGCGGCTCGGCCGGCAGGTGAGGATGCAGCAGCTGTCCGACGCGCGCGACAAGGCCCTCGAAGCGCTGCTGGAGAAGGTCGAGATCCCGCTTCCCGACAAGGTCGTGGAGGAGGAGATCGACCGCCGCAACCAGCAGCTGGAGCAGCAGCTGCAGATGGCGGGCATGTCCAAGGACGACTACCTGTCCGGCGAGGAGAAGACCGCGGAGGAGTTCGACACCGAGGTCGCCGACGCGGCCCGGCTCGCGGTCAAGGGCGGGTTCGTGCTCGACCAGCTCGCCGTCCAGGAGGAGCTGAACGTCGAGAACGAGGAGCTCAGCGAGTACGTCGTCACGCAGGCGATGCAGATGGGCGTGCAGCCTCAGCAGCTCGCCGAGTACCTCACGCAGAACAACCAGCTCCCGGCGATCGTCTCGGAGGTGCTGCGCAGCAAGGCGCTGAACCTCGTCGTCGAGCACGTCACGGTCAAGGACGAGTCGGGCAACGAGATCGACGTCGAGGCCGTGCAGCGGGAGCTGGACGGCGAGACGGGCGAGACCGTCCAGGCCGAGGACGCCGAGACCGCGGAGGCGACCGAGACCGCCGAGGACGCCGAGGCCACCGAGGGCACCGACGCCGAGGCCGCCGCGGACGCCGGCGAGGAGCCCGCGCAGACGGCCGAGGACACCGCTGAGGAGGCCCCGGCCGCTGAGGCGAAGGACGCGCAGGACAAGGACTCCTGAGACGTTCTGGACGTTCTCCGAGCATCGGGCACGCCCCGCATCCGGTCACCGGGTGCGGGGCGTCTCCTTTGGGCGGGCCGAAACCGGGTGTGGGAGGCGTCCCCCGGGGGATGCCGCCTTCATGAAGATCGCCGGGAGTGTCGGGAGGCATCCGGCGCCGCGCGGGTACGCCCCTGGCGAAAAGGCGGCCTCCCGGGCTTAAGCGGGCCCGTGCGCGCGTTAATGTCCAATCATCCGAACCGATTAAAAAGGACCGGAGGAACACCGGTGAGCATGCCTCCGACTTTCGACGAGTCGTCGCGGATCCAGGCGCGGGTCGCCGAGGCGCCCCTGTCGCCTCTGGGCGACCAGCTGTTCCAGCGCCTGCTGCGCGAACGCATCGTCTTCCTCGGCCAGCAGGTCGACGACGATATCGCCAACCGCATCTGCGCCGAGCTCCTGCTGCTGTCGGCCGAGGACGGCCGGCGCGACATCACGATCTACATCAACTCGCCAGGTGGCTCCGTCACCGCCGGCATGGCGATCTACGACATCATGAAGTACGTCCCGAACGACATCGTCACGGTGGGCATGGGCCTGGCCGCGTCGATGGGCCAGTTCCTGCTGTGCGCCGGGACCACGGGCAAGCGCTACGCCCTGCCCCACGCGCGCATCATGATGCACCAGCCGTCGGGCGGCATCGGCGGCACGGCCTCCGACATCAAGATCCAGGCCGAGCAGATGCTGTACGTCAAGAAGACGCTCGCCGAGAAGATCGCCGAACACACCGGCCAGTCGCTCGAGCAGATCGACCGCGACTCCGACCGCGACCGCTGGTTCACCGCCGACGAGGCCAAGGACTACGGGCTGGTGGACCACGTGGTGCTCAGTGCCAACCAGGTGCCCTCCGAGGGCACCGTCTCCTGAGGTGGGTGGATGACCGCAGCGAGCGCCAGCGAGCGAGGATCGTCCGACCACCCCCCTGCGGGGGTCCGGGGGGCGTCTCCCAGAAGACACTGTTCACTTATCGGAGGCACACAGTGAGCGACCTCATCCGACCCGGCTTCAGTGATCTGACCCGGCCCGGCGTGCAGGCGGGCGAGGCCCCGGCACCGGCGCAGAGCCGCTACATCATTCCGTCGTTCGTCGAGCGCACCACGTACGGGGTCAAGGAGATGAACCCGTACAACAAGCTGTTCGAGGAGCGGATCATCTTCCTCGGCGTGCAGATCGACGACGCGTCCGCCAACGACGTGATGGCGCAGCTGATCACGCTGGAGTCGATCGACCCCGACCGCGACATCAGCATCTACATCAACTCGCCCGGCGGCTCGTTCACCGCCATGACGGCGATCTACGACACGATGCAGTTCGTCAAGCCCGACATCCAGACCGTCTGCATCGGCCAGGCCGCATCGGCCGCCGCGGTGCTGCTCGCGGCCGGGACGCCGGGCAAGCGGGCCGCGCTGCCCAACTCGCGGATACTGATCCACCAGCCCGCGACCGAGGGCACCTACGGCCAGTCCAGCGACATAGAGATCCAGGCGCGCGAGATCATGCGGATCCGCGAGCTGCTGGAGAGCATCCTGGCCGAGCACAGCGGCAGGACCATCGACGAGGTGCGCCGCGATATCGAACGCGACAAGATCCTCACGGCGGACGAGGCGAAGGACTACGGTCTCATCGACGATGTCTTCGCCAGCAGGAAGCGCAAGGCCGAGGTAGTGTCGTCCTGAGACGACACGAGGACGAGGAGATCCCCGAGCCCGGCCGCCACACTTCCGGGCGAGGGGCTTTCCAAGTCCGTTGGAGGCGGTAACGTCGAGTCCAACGTCGAGAGCCTTCGGGACGCAACCGAGCTGCGCCGCATCCTCCAAGGCGGGCGGCCCCACGAAAAGGAGACAGTTGGGTGGCACGCATCGGCGACGGTGGTGATCTGCTGAAGTGCTCGTTCTGCGGGAAGAGCCAGAAGCAGGTCAAAAAGCTCATCGCGGGTCCGGGCGTGTACATCTGCGACGAGTGCATCGATCTCTGTAACGAGATCATCGAGGAGGAGCTCTCCGAGACCTCCGACCTCAAGTGGGACAACCTGCCCAAACCGCGGGAGATCTACGAGTTCCTGGACTCCTACGTCATCGGGCAGGACACGGCGAAGAAGGCGCTGTCCGTCGCCGTCTACAACCACTACAAGCGGATCCAGTCGGGCGACACCGGCAGGGACGACCCGGTCGAGATCGGCAAGTCCAACATCCTGCTGCTGGGCCCCACCGGGTCGGGCAAGACGCTCCTCGCGCAGACGCTCGCCAAACTCCTCAACGTCCCGTTCGCCATCGCGGACGCCACGGCGCTGACGGAGGCCGGATATGTGGGGGAGGACGTCGAGAACATCCTCCTCAAACTGATCCAAGCGGCCGACTATGACGTCAAGAAGGCCGAGACCGGGATCATCTACATCGACGAAGTCGACAAGGTCGCCCGCAAGAGCGAGAACCCGTCGATCACGCGGGACGTCTCGGGCGAGGGCGTCCAGCAGGCCCTCCTGAAGATCCTGGAGGGCACCACCGCGAGCGTCCCGCCGCAGGGCGGCCGCAAGCACCCGCACCAGGAGTTCATCCAGATCGACACCACCAACGTGCTGTTCATCTGCGGCGGCGCGTTCGCCGGCCTGGAGAAGATCGTCGAGTCCCGGGTCGGCAAGCAGGGCATGGGCTTCGGTGCGCAGATCCGCTCCAAGTCCGACTTCGAGGAGTCGTCGGCGGTGTTCGGCGAGGTGATGCCCGAGGACCTGCTGAAGTTCGGGTTGATCCCCGAGTTCATCGGCCGGCTCCCGGTGATCACCTCCGTGCACAACCTGGACCGCGAGGCCCTGATCAACATCCTCACCGAGCCGAAGAACGCGCTGGTACGCCAGTACCATCGCCTCTTCGAACTCGACGGCGTCGACCTGGAGTTCACCGACGACGCCCTGGAGGCGATCGCCGACCAGGCGATCCTTCGCGGTACCGGCGCGCGCGGCCTGCGCGCCATCATGGAGGAAGTGCTCCTGTCGGTGATGTACGAGGTGCCGAGCCGTCAGGACGTCGCCCGCGTCGTCATCACCCGCGAGGCCGTCCTGGAGCACGTCAACCCGACTCTCGTCCCCCGCGACCGCCCCAAGCGTGAGCCGAGGGAGAAGTCGGCATAGTCAGCTCGGCCTAGTCCGGCGCGGTCCAGCCGGCGTAGGACAGAGAGGCGCCCCCGGCCGGTGGCCGGGGGCGTTTCGCGTGCCCGGGGCGTCAGCGGCGGCTGGATTCGCCGAGGCCGGCCTCGCGGGCGACGACGATGGCCTGCGCGCGGTCCGCGACGTGCAGCTTCATGAAGATGTTCGAGACGTGGTTGCGGACGGTCTTCTGGCTGAGGAAAAGCGTCCCGGCGATCTCGGCGTTGCTGCGGCCCTGCGCGATCAGTTCGAGGACCTCCCGCTCCCGCTCGGTCAGCTCCGGGAACGCGGCCCGCCGCGGGTCGGGCATGTCGGTGAAGTAGGTCAGCACGCGGCGGGCGATCTCGGGCCCGTAGATGGCCTCGCCCGCCGCGACGGCCCGCACGGCGCGGGCGATCTCCTCGGCGCCCGACTCCTTCAGCAGGTAGCCGCGGGCACCGGCGCGCATCGCCGCGAAGACGGAGTCGTCGTCGCGGAACATCGTCAGCACCAGCACGCCGATGCGCGGGCTCGTCCGGGTGATCGTCCGGGTGGCCTCGATGCCGTTGCCGCCGGGCATGTGCAGGTCCATCACGACCACGTCCGGCTGCAGTTCCGCGGCCAGCCGCACCGCGTCCGGCCCGTTCTCCGCCTCGCCGACGACCTCCACGCCCAGTGCGTGCAGCAGCCCCTTCAGGCCCTGCCTGAACACCGGGTGGTCGTCGGTGATGAGAACCCGGATGTTCTCGGTCATTGACGTCCGCCTCTTCCGGTCGAAGGACGATGATACCCGGCGGCGGTCTCCGCGGCGGCGAGCGGGAGCCGGACCGAGACCACGGTTCCGCCGCCGTTCCGGGACGTGATCGTGCAGCTGCCGCCGAGTTCGGCGGCCCATTCCTTCATCGCGGCCATGCCGCGCCGGGACCTCGGCTGGCCGCCGTTGCGGGCGGCGTCGGGCAGGCCCGGCCCGGTGTCGGCGACCACGAGCCGGAAGTCGGCGTCGCGGGACAGCCGGACCGTCGCGGTGGCCCCGGGCGCGTGCAGCCGGACGTTCGTCAGGGCCTCCTGCACGATCCGGTACGCCGCCACCTCCACCGCCGCGGGCAGTTCCAGGTGCTCGCCGTCGAAGCGCACGACCACCCGCTCGCAGCAGCCCTCGGCGAACGACTCGATGGCCGCGACGAGCCCGAGGTCGTCCAGGGCGGGCGGGCGCAGCCCGTGCGCGAGGTCGCGGATCTCCCCGACGGCCGTCGCCAGCCGGTCCCGGACGTCGGCGAGCAGCGGGTCCATCCGCTCCGGCTCGCCGGCCAGCGTGATGCGCGCCGCGTCCAGCGACATCGCGAGGCTGGCCAGTGTCGGCCCGAGCCCGTCGTGCAGGTCGTGCCGCAGCCGCCGCCGCTCCTCCTCCCGGCTGGCGAGGATCCGCTCCCGGGAGCGCTGCAGGTCGGCGGTGAGGCGGCGGAGGTGAGGGATGGTCGCGGCACGTGCCGCCACGGCCCCCGCGGTGAACGCGCCGGCAAGCACGGCGGCGCGTGCCAGTACCGCTCGCATCCCGTCCCTCTCCTTCCGCCCCGCCGTCGCGGGCGTTCACCATCACCCTTTCCGGCGGGGCGACCCGGTGTCAGGTGACCTGTGTCCCGACCCTCACGGGAAACCGCTCTCTGGGGGCGAGGGGCCGCTGGAGATGCGTCCGGTTCCATCCGTTCCTGTCAGTCCTCCACGTCCTCGCGGAGGGCGCGCATCACACGCTGCAGTCCCGCGACCTTGTACTCCGGCGGCTCGTTCCCCCTGCTGACCTTCCCACCTGCCGGGATGACCAGCGCGAACGTCGTCCTGGTCGACCAGCCGCAGATAGAGGTGTAGGAGTAGCGGCTCTTCGCGGCCGCGGTCAGGCGCCCGCACAGCCCCGTGCCGTCCCCGCCCGAGTCGGCGATCTCCCAGATCCTGCTGGTGACGCGGACGTCGTCCGTGCTGAGCGCGTTGCGGAGATGGAAGTGCAACTGGCTGATGAGCCTGTCCCGCTCGTATTCGCCGCTGAACCCGATGAACAGGAACGCCAGGTCGCCGTCCCGGTACACCCCGTCCGCCCAGTCGGCGTTCGAGGGGGTGGTGCTGCTGCGCATCACCCTGCGCATGGTGTCCGCGAGGTCGTCCGCCCCTTTGTCATAGCTGTTGTCGAGGGTCATTCCGCCCGCCCTGGAGGGGGTGGAGAGCTCGTGGCTCGTGCTCGCGAGATAGAACGCGACGCCGCCGCCGCTGAGCACCAGCACCAGCACGAACGCACCGGCCAGCAGGCCGATGAGCAGGCCGGGGCCGCGCTTGCGGCGCGGCCCGCCCGGCGGCATGGGCATGCCCGGTCCCGGCATGCCGTACGGACCCGGGGGACCGGGCGGGTGTGGCCCAGGTGGCCCAGGTGGCCCAGGCGGCCCAGGCGGCCCAGGCGGACCGGGTGGCCTCGGTGGACCGGGCGGGCCGGTGGGCGGGGGGTTCCAACTGCTCATGGGACTCCTTGTCCTGACGCCGTGCGCGGGTGGGCGGGTGCGGATGTGGGAGCGTGCCCACACGCGGTCGACTATCGGACGCGGGAGCGGCCCGGGGCGTTCTACCTTTCCGATCCCCGTAGAATCGTCAGCCGTGACACAGCCCAGCACTGAGCGCGGCCAGGGGGCCGCCGCGGACGTCGACCTGCCCACCCAGTACCGACCGGCGGATGTTGAGGGCCGGCTCTACGAACGGTGGGTATCGGAGGGGCTGTTCACCGCCGACCCGGGGCGCGCCGCGGACCGGCCCCCGTTCTCGATCGTGATCCCGCCGCCGAACGTCACCGGCTCGCTGCACATGGGACACGCCCTCGACCACTCGATCCAGGACACCCTCGTCCGGTGGCACCGGATGCGGGGCCACGAGACCCTGTGGCTCCCGGGCATGGACCACGCCGGCATCGCCACCCAGAACGTGGTGGAGCGCGAGCTGGCCAAGGAGGGCGTGTCGCGGCACGACCTCGGACGCGAGGCGTTCACCGAGCGGGTGTGGCAGTGGAAGGCGGAGTCCGGCGGCCGGATCCTCGGCCAGATGCGCCGGCTCGGCGACAGCGTCGACTGGACGCGCGAGGCGTTCACGATGGACGACGCACGTGCCGCCTCCGTCCAGACGATCTTCAAGCGGCTGTTCGACGACGGGCTGATCTACCGGGCCGAGCGCATCATCAACTGGTGCCCGCGCTGCCTGACCGCCCTGTCCGACATCGAGGTCGAGCACGAGGACGTCGAGGGCGAGCTGGTGTCGATCCGGTACGGCTCCGGCGAGGACGAGATCGTCGTGGCGACCACGCGGGCGGAGACGATGCTCGGCGACACCGCCGTGGCCGTCCACCCCGGGGGCGCCCGGTACGCGCACCTGATCGGCCGGGAGATCGAGCTTCCGCTGACCGGCCGCCGCATCCCGGTCGTGGCCGACGAGCACGTCGATCCCGAGTTCGGGACGGGCGCGGTGAAGGTGACCCCGGCGCACGACCCGAACGACTTCGAGATCGGCCGCCGGCATTCGCTGCGGTCCCTGTCGGTCATGGACGAGCGCGGCGTCGTCACCGCGTCCGGCCCGTTCGAGGGGCTCGACAGGTTCGAGGCGCGCCCGGCGGTCGTGGCGGCGCTGCGCGAGCAGGGCCGGATCGTCAAGGAGGTCCGCCCCTTCGCGCACTCGGTCGGGCACTGCCAGCGCTGCGCCACGGTCGTCGAGCCGCGCGTGTCGCTGCAGTGGTTCGTGAAGGTCGAGTCGCTGGCGCGGGCCGCCGGCGACGCCGTCCGGGACGGCCGCGTCACGATCCACCCGCCGGAGATGGCGGCCCGCTACTTCGAGTGGGTCGACAACATGCACGACTGGTGCATCAGCCGGCAGCTGTGGTGGGGGCACCGCATCCCCGTCTGGTACGGGCCGGACGGCGCGGTCGTCTGCCCGGGCCCCGGCGAGGAGCCGCCCGCCGGCTGGACGCAGGACACCGACGTCCTCGACACGTGGTTCTCCTCGGCGCTGTGGCCGTTCTCCACCCTGGGCTGGCCCGACGAGACGCCCGAGCTGAAGCGGTTCTATCCGACGTCCGTCCTGGTCACGGGCTACGACATCCTGTTCTTCTGGGTCGCCCGGATGATGATGTTCGGGCTGTACGCGATGGACGGCGTCCAGCCGTTCGACACCATCGCCCTGCACGGGATGGTCCGCGACCAGTTCGGCAAGAAGATGTCCAAGTCGTTCGGGAACGTCATCGACCCCCTCGACTGGATCGACGCGTACGGCGCCGACGCGACCCGCTTCACGCTGCTGCGCGGCGCGAACCCGGGCGGCGACGTCCCGGTGGCGGAGCAGTGGGCGCAGGGTTCGCGCAACTTCTGCAACAAGCTGTGGAACGCGACGCGGTTCGCGCTCATCAACGGCGCGCACGTCCGCGGGGAGATGCCCGCGGAGGTGTCCACCGTGGACGCCTGGATCCTGTCGCGCCTTCAGTCCGTCATCGCCGAGGTGAACTCCTACCTGGAGGCCTACGACTTCGCGAAGGCGTGCGAGACGCTGTACCACTTCGCATGGGACGAGGTCTGCGACTGGTACGTGGAGCTGGCGAAGGTCCAGCTGGCCGACGAACGGGCCGAAAGCACGCGCCGTGTCCTGGGCGAGGTCCTCGACAAGCTTCTGCGGCTGCTGCACCCGGTGATCCCCTTCGTCACCGAAGAGCTGTGGACGGCGCTGTGCACCGCACCGCCCGAATCCACCTCCGGTGCCGGCACCGTGGTCACCGCGCCGTGGCCGTCCGCCGAGCCCGCACGCACGGACCGGGACGCCGAGGCCGTCATCGAGTCGCTGCAGCGTCTCGTCACGGAGGTCCGCCGGTTCCGCGCCGACCAGGGCCTCAAGCCGGGCCAGAAGGTCGCCGCGACGCTGGAGTGGGGCACCTCGCCGCTGTCCGCGCACGAGGAGGGCGTCCGCTCGCTGCTGCGCCTGACGGAGCCGGGCGCCGGGTTCTCCGCCACCGCGTCCCTGCCCGCCGAAGGCGTCACCGTCCGGCTCGACACCGCCGGGGCCATCGATGTGGCCGCGGAGCGCAAGCGGCTGGAGAAGGACCTCGCCGCCGCCCGCAAGGAGGTCGAGCAGGCGACCCGCAAGCTCGGCAACGAGGCGTTCATGGCGAAGGCGCCCGAGGCCGTCGTCGCCAAGAACCGGCAGCGTCTCGCGCAGGCCGAGGCCGACATCAGCCGGCTGGAGTCGCAGCTGACCGCCCTTCCCGCGGGCTGACAGGGGAGCTGACCCGGCGAACGGACGGCGTGCCCCGTCCGTCGCGGTTACGATCCCGGGTGTGCCCCCGGGGCTTGCCGGCAGCTGAACGATCAGGAGCGCAATGGCCGAATCACCCCCTCGGTCCGACACGCAGGACTCCGCGTCCGGCGATGACCTGAACGCGCCGCAGGTCGTCGACGACGGGGACGTGCCCGGGCGGACCGCCGCCGCGCCGGCGCCCTGGGGCGGCTCACGTCCGTGGTGGTCGGCCGACTCCGGCGACGGGACGGGCCCGCACGCGATGCCGGGGCCCGCGAACGGGTCGGGAGCGCATCCGATGCCCGGCGGGACGGGCCCGCACGGCGTCCTGCGGGACGGCACCGGCCCGCAGGTCATGATCTCGGACGGCACCGGCGGCCATTCCGTCGTCGCGGGCGGGTCCGGCGCGCATCCGGTGATCCCCGGCGGCACCGGCCCCCTGCCGAGGGCCCCCGGCCAGGCGGCGCCGGGCGCGTCGGCTCCCGCCAGAAGACGGCGGCTCCCCAGGTTCCTGCTGGTCACGGGCGCCGCCACGGTCGCGGCCGCCGTCCTGATGGTGGGCGTGCTGGCGTTCCGGATGGACGGCAGCGCCACCGGCGGCGGCAAGAAGGACGCCCGCACCACCGGTGTCCCGGCGTCCGGCAAGGTGATCATCGCGGGTGCGAAGGCCGGCGGGCTGCGCAAGGACGCCCTGACCGCACCCCAGGCGAGCGCCGCGTACCCGTTCGTCGCCGGGGCGGTGAAGGCGGCCGGCGTCCCCGTCGCGAAGGGCGGCCAGGCCGTGTACGGCCAGGAGCCCGTCCGGCCGGTCAACGTCCTGTTCATGGGCGGGACCGGCCAGGTCGGCGATCCCGAGGCGTTCCTGCAGAAGGTGCAGCCCACCACGTTCATCGCCGGGCAGGACGCCGATCCCGGCCAGAAGGGCGGGAAGGCCGTGTGCGGGACGTTCGCCGTCCTCGCCGACACCCACACGTTCTGTGCGTGGGCGACGCGGGACTCCTTCGGGGTCGTCGCCTCCAACCGTCCCACGCTGAGCCCGCAGTTCCCGCTGATGGCCGACGTCATGCGCCGGATCAGGAACGACGTCGAGAGGCCTAGGTGAGGAAGAGCCGTTCGGTGTCGGCGCCCACCACGCCGAGGACGAGCCCGGTGAAGTAGCCGGTGCCGAGGACGGCCACGCGGTGCCCGAGGGTGGCCAGGGATTCGGGTGTGATGGCGTCCGCGCCGACGACGTCCCATCCGGGCGGCAGCGGACGGGTGAACCGCAGGTGCGGCAGCGGCAGCCGGACGAACGTCACGGGCAGCCCGCCGAGTTCGGCGGCGGCCCCGTCCAGGTCCTTGTGGTCGGGGAGGCAGACGACGACGTGGTCGATCGTCCCCCAGGCGCGCCGCGCGGCGGCGAGGGCGGCGGCGACGCCCGTCCGGTCGATGGCGGAGTCGACGAGCAGCCTGGTCGCCGACCCCGGCACGTCGTGCCAGGACAGCCGCCCCGGCAGGACGACCGACGACAGGACGTCCCCGAGCGGCCCGGCGGGGGGCTCGGTCACGCCCGGGAGCCGCCGGGCCGCGACGACGCCCAGTTCGGCGCTGCCGCGCCCCAGCCCGGCGGGAAGCAGGCCGGCCGGGAGCCCGCTGCCGCCGGGCTCCACCCGCTCCACGGCCCCGAGCGCCTCGGTGACCTCGGGGGACTGCGGCGCCGACAGGACGACCGTCTCCGGGCCGGCCACGCCGCGCTTCTCTTCGGCGATCTCCGCGGGGGTGTCTCCGAGCACGCCGGCGTGCTCGCGGAAGACCGGCGTGATCGCGGCGACGTCCGGCGGGAAGAGGCCGACCTCGTCCGACCGCCCGCCCATCCCCGCCTCCAGGACGATCGCGTCCGCGCCGGCGCGCCGCGCGTGCAGGACGCCCGCGACGGTGAACAGACCGGCCGGCGACAGATAGCCGTCCGAGGGCGGCGGGAGCGTGGCCGCGGCGTCGTCGAGGGCGTCCGCGAGGGAGGCCAGTTCCGCCTCGGTGACGGCGCGGCCGTCCACCCTGATCCGGTCGCGTTCGGTGCGCAGGCCGGGACTTGTGACGGTGCACACGCGAAGGCCGGCGGCCACGAGGAAGGCCGACGCGTAGAGCGCCGCCGTGCCCTTCCCCTTGGACCCCACCACGGTCAGGACGGGGGCGTCCGGCGCGAGGACGTCGAGGGCGCTCGCCAGGGCACGGGCCCGTCCGATGTCGCGGGTCTCGCCCGGGGCGCGGCGTTCCCATTCCCGGAAGAACACGTCCATGTCTCCAGTGTGGGCCCGGACGGGACCACCGGCACCGCCGAGTAGGCTCTGTGACCGTGAGTCAGGTATCCGAGCCGTCCGACTATCAGCGCGCAATCGGCGCGATCATGGCCCGCGGGGTCGAGTGGGAGATCGATCCCACCCTCGACCGGATCCGGGATCTGGTCGACGTCCTGGGCGAGCCGCACCGCGCGTATCCGGTGATCCACATCGCCGGGACGAACGGCAAGTCCAGCACCGCCCGGCTCATCGAGTCGCTGCTGCGCGAGCGCGGGCTGCGCACCGGGCTGTTCACCAGCCCCGAGATGACCACGCTGCGGGAGCGGATCGCGGTCGACGGGGAGCCGCTCAGCGAGGAACGGTTCACCGAGACGTTCGACGACGTCCTGCCCTACGTCCAGCTGATCGACAACAAGCACCGAACGGACCTGTCGTTCTTCGAGGTCCTCACCGCGATGGCTTTCGCGGCGTTCGCGGACGCGCCGGTCGACGTCGCGGTGGTCGAGGCCGGCATGGGCGGCGTGTGGGACGCCACGAACGTGGCGGACGGCGCCGTCGCGGTGATCACCCCGATCGGGCTGGACCACACCCGCTACCTGGGCGACACGCTGGAGGAGATCGCGGGGGAGAAGGCGGGGATCATCAAGCCGGAGTCGGTCGCGGTGCTGGCGCAGCAGCCGGTCGAGGCGGCCGAGGTGCTGCTGCGGCGGGTCGTGGAGATCGGTGCCCCGGCGGCGCGCGAGGGCGTCGAGTACGGGGTGCTCGGCCGGGACGTCGCCGTCGGCGGCCAGATGCTCCGCCTGCGGGGCCTGCACGGCGTCTACGACGAGATCTTCCTCCCGCTGTTCGGCGAGCATCAGGCGGGCAACGCCGCGACGGCCCTCGCCGCCGTCGAGGCGTTCGCGAGCGGCACCCCGACCAGGGGAGAGGCGAATCTGGAGGCCGCGACCCGTATCGCGCCCGGCGAGTCCTTCCTCGGCGGCGAGGAGGGGCAGCTCGATCCGGCGCTGGTGCGCAGCGGCTTCGCCAAGTCGGCGTCTCCGGGACGGCTGGAGGTCGCCCGCACCGGCCCGACCGTCCTGCTGGATTCGACGCACAACCCGGCCGGGATGGCCGCGACCGTCGCCACGGTCACCGAGTCGTTCGGCTTCACCCGGCTCGCCGGAGTCCTCGCGATCGCCGCCGACAAGGACGTCGCCGGCGTCCTCGACCAGCTCGAACCCGTCCTGGAGGAGCTGGTGGTGACCCGCAACTCCTCGCCGCGCTCGATGCCGCCCGAGGAACTCGCCGAGCTGGCCGGGAGCATCTTCGGCCCCGAGCGGGTCCATCTCGAGCCGCGCCTGGACGACGCGATCGACCGGGCGATCGGCATCGCCGAGGAGACCGGCGAGTACCGGGGCGCCGGCGTCCTGATCACCGGTTCGGTGGTCACCGCCGGCGACGCCAGGACGCTGCTGCGCGTCGCGGAAGGACGGTGACCGGCATGGGCGCCGAGACGGCGGCGAACCCGGCGCGGAGGCTGTTCGCCGCGGTGCTGGTCTGCGAGGCCATCGTCATCGCGCTCGCGATCCCGGTGGCGGTGACCGTGCTGGACGTGGACGGCGGCGCGGCCGGGGCGGTGTGCGGCGGGCTGGCCGTCGCCTGCCTGCTGATGGCGGGCCTGTTGCGCTTCCCGTGGGCGGTCGCGGCCGGGAGCGTCCTGCAGGTGCTGATCATCGCGACCGGGTTCATGGTGCCGGCCATGTTCTTCCTCGGCATCGTGTTCGGGGCGCTGTGGGCCACGGCCATTTGGCTGGGACGCAAGGCGGCGGCCGCGCAGGCGCGCTAAATTCGCGGGGAAACGGCAAGCCTTTCATCCGCCGATCCGGCAACTCGAATTATTGCACCAATTCCGACATTATTCCCTTTTGGGAAATGTGCGTCCGGTGGATGACGTCGACTCTGCGAAGGAGCAGGCCGTGTCCCCGCACGCACGCGAACACCGTCCCACCGCCCCGGCGCGCCACGCCCCGCCACGCGCCGCCCCGTCCCGCGCCGCCCCAGAGCGTCACGCGGACGGCCCGGCGGGCGGCTCACGGCGGCTCGCGGGCCTCGGCGCGCTGCTTCTGACGTTCACCGCGCTGCCCGCCGCCGTCCTGGTGGTGCCCGACGCCGCCTTCCACGTCGTCCCCGCCGCGGCGAGCGCCCTCGAACTGGACGACGCGGAGATAGCCGGCCTGCTGCGCGCCACCGGATACTCCCTGCCCGCGCTGCTGATCGCGGCGCCGCTCGCCGCCGCGGCCGCGCGCCGGTTTCCCGCGTGGGCCGTCCTCCTCACCGGCCTGGCCGTCCTGCTGGCCGGGCTGGGCACCGCCCGGTTCGCCCACTCGGTGCCCCTCGTCGCGATGGTCCGCGCGGCGCAGGGCGCGGGCGCGGGCATCGTGCTTCCCGCCTCCCTCGTCCTGGTGTGGGAGCGCGGAAGCCGGGTCCTGGCCGCCGCCTGGGCGGGTGCCCTCGCGGGCACGCTGATCCTCGCCATGCCGCTCGCGCTGAACGCCGTCCCGATGCCCGCCGAGGGCGCGGCCGTCCCCGACTGGCGTGTCGCGCTCGCGCCCGTTCCGTGGGCCGCCGCGGCCGCCGCCGTCGCCGCGCCGGCCTACCCGCTGCTGCGCGGGCGCGGCCCCTGGTCGCTGCCCGCCGCCCGGCACGCCGAACGCGGGCAGCTGCTCCTCCCGTTCGTCCCGGCGGCGGGCTTCGCGTTCCTCGCCGTCGTCGCCGCCGACGACTGGTCGCCCGGCGCCCGGGTCGTCGTGGCGGGGCTCGCGCTGCCCGCCCTGCTCGGCCTCGCCCTCGCCGGCGGCCGGGACGCGACGGCCGGCAGCCCGTTCGGCTGCGCGATCGTCATGATCGCCGTCGGCCTCCTCTGCCACCCGGTCGCGGGGCCGCTCGCCGGGCTCGCGTCCGTCACCGCCCAAGCCCGCGAGGACGCCGCGGGCGTGCCGCTCCTCCCGTTCGCCGTGGCCGCCGCGGCCGCGCTCGCCGGCGCGCTGGCCTCGACCCGCCGGGGTGCGCGACGCGCCGTCCCGGCCGGGTACTGCCTGATGACCGCGGCCGTGCTGCTCGGCCTCGCCGTGGCGCCCCACGACCGCTGGGCTCTGCTCCTCCCGCTCGTGCCGCTCGGCGCCGGTGCCGGGCTGGCCCTCGCCGCCTCCCTGCGGGACGCGGGCGTCGGCGCCGCGCTCTTCGGCCTGTCGCTGTGCTTCCCCGCGCTGCTGACCGGGCAGCTCCTCGTGCTGTCCCTGCAGGCGTCCCGGCTGGAGCGGCTGCGGCCGGTGACCGAGACCCGGCAGGCCACCGCGCTGCTCGACGCCTACCACGTCTGGCTCCTGATCGCCGCGGCCGCCGCCGTCCTGCTCGCCGCCGCCACCGCCCGCGTCGGCGCGCGGCGCGCCGGAGCGCGATACGCGACTCGCACCGGCAAGGCGGCCGCAGGGCCGCGAGCCGGGTAGGATTCGCGCGCTGAACCATCCGAATTTCTCGAGGAGAACCACCCGTGTCCGAGCGCACTCTCGTCCTTGTCAAGCCCGACGGCGTCCGCCGCGGCGTCATCGGTGAGGTCATCTCCCGCATCGAGCGCAAGGGCCTGACGCTCGCCGCGCTGGAACTCCGCACCCTGGCCCGGGAAACGGCCGAGACCCACTACGCGGAGCACGCCGACAAGCCGTTCTTCGGCGAACTGGTCGAGTTCATCACCGGCGGACCGCTGGTCGCCATGGTCGTCGAGGGCCCGCGCGCCATCGAGGCGTTCCGGGCCCTGGCCGGCGCCACCGACCCGGTGAGCGCCTCCCCCGGCACCATCCGCGGCGACTTCGCCCTGGAGATCGGCGAGAACATCGTCCACGGCTCGGACTCCGCCTACTCCGCCGACCGAGAGATCAAGCTCTTCTTCCCCGACCTGGGCTGAGATCGTTCCGGCCCGGGCAGCCGACCCGGGCCGGACTTCTTTTTGGTCGCCCAGGCAGGTCAGGGGTCGTTTTTTGGGCGACGCGCGGCGGCTGGGTTACTGCCCGTGGACGTGAATGCACGTTACGATGGACGCGCCGCTATACACGCCCGTCAATCGTGAAGGGCTCCCTTTCTTCATGGGTAACAAGTTGTCGTTCCTTGGCCGTGACATGGCGGTCGATCTTGGTACTGCCAACACCCTGGTCTACGTGCGCGGGCGTGGCATCGTCCTCAACGAACCGTCCGTGGTGGCGATCAACACCAATACCGGGAAGATCGTCGCGGTGGGCATCGAGGCGAAACGGATGATCGGCCGCACGCCGGGCAACATCGTCGCGGTCCGCCCGCTCAAGGACGGCGTCATCGCCGACTTCGACGTCACCGAACGGATGCTGCGCTACTTCATCCAGAAGGTCCACAAACGCCGGCACTTCGCCAAACCGCGGATCGTGGTGGCGGTGCCGAGCGGGATCACCGGTGTGGAGCAGCGCGCGGTGAAGGAGGCCGGCTACCAGGCCGGGGCCCGCCGCGTCTACATCATCGAGGAGCCGATGGCCGCCGCGATCGGCGCCGGGCTGCCCGTCTACGAGCCGACCGGCAACATGGTCGTCGACATAGGAGGCGGCACCACCGAGGTCGCGATCATCTCCCTCGGCGGCATCGTCACCAGCCAGTCGGTCCGCGTCGGCGGCGACGAACTCGACCAGGCGGTGATCTCCTTCTCCAAGAAGGAGTACTCGCTGATGCTCGGGGAACGTACCGCCGAGGAGATCAAGATGGCGATCGGGTCGGCCTATCCCGGCGGCGAAGAGGAGCCGCACGCCGAGATCCGGGGCCGTGACCTCGTGAGCGGGCTGCCGAAGACCGTCGTGATCTCCGCCGAGGAGGTGCGGCGGGCCATCGAGGAGCCGGTCAACGCCGTGGTGGACGCGGTGAAGACCACGCTCGACAAGTGCCCGCCCGAGCTGTCCGGCGACATCATGGACCGCGGGATCGCCCTCACCGGCGGCGGCGCGCTGCTGAAGAACCTCGACGAGCGGCTCCGCGAGGAGACCGGGATGCCGATCCACCTGGTGGACAACCCGCTCGACTCGGTGGTCCTCGGCACCGGCAAGTGCGTCGAGGACTTCGAGGAGCTCCGGCAGGTCCTCGTGCCGGAGCCGCGGCACTGAACACCCCCCGACGGACTGGGACCGAGCGGACTGGGAAACGGGAGGTCGGTGGGTGAAGGACACCCGGCGCACCCGCGTGGTCCTCGCCGCGCTGCTGGTGGTGGCGCTCGCGATGATCACCATTGACCATCGCGGCGGGGACGATTCCCCGCTGCGCGGCCTGCGCGGCATCGGCGCGACCGTGTTCGGCCCCGTGGAGCGGGCGTCGGCGTCCGTCGTGCGGCCGGTGAGCGAAACCTTCGATTCGATCACCGACGCGCCGGGACAGCGGCGCCGCGCGGACCGGCTCGAACGCCAGAACCAGAAGCTGCGCGAGAAACTGCGGGCCTCGGGCCTCGACAGGGACCGGTCCGCGCAGCTCCAGCGGCTGCTCGGTACCGCCGGAACGGGCGGCTACAAGATCCTCGCCGCGCAGGTGATCTCCGCGGGGCAGGGCTTCGAGGACACCGTCACCATCGACGTCGGCAGCGGCGACGGCATCGAGCCCGACATGACCGTGATGAGCGCGGCCGGGCTCGTCGGCCGCGTCACCCGCGTCGGGCCCGCGACGGCGACCGTCCTGCTCGCGACCGACCAGACGTCGTCGGTCGGGTCCCGCCTGGAGGACTCCAAGGAGATCGGGATCGTCGAGGGCCTCGGGCGCCGCGGCTTCCGCGGGCACGGCGAGACGCCGCTGCGCTTCCAGCTCCTGGACGCCGCCGCGCCGATCCGCGTCGGGCAGCGGATCGTCACGCTCGGGTCGCAGGGCCAGCGGCCGTACGTCCCCGGCGTCCCGATCGGCGTGGTCGAGCGGATCGAGCGCTCCACCGGGGGCCTGACCCGCACCGCCTACGTCCGGCCGTTCGTGCGGTTCACCAGCCTGGACGTCGTCGCCGTCGTGGTCGCACCGCCGAGGAAGAACCCCCGGGACGCGGTGCTGCCGCCGAAGCCGAAGCCGACGCCGACCGCCACACCGAGCGCGAGCCCGTCCGCGAGCCCGTCGCCGGGCGGTGACCCGGACGAGCGGCCGAGCGGCACGCGAGGCCTTTCCACAGAACCGAACCCGGGGGACTGACGTGCTGAACCCACCCGAGCCGTCGCCGGCCGGCCGCACCGCGGTCACCGCGGTGGTCATCGCGGTGACGCTGATCCTGCAGGTGTCGGTCGCCAACCGGCTCCCGCTGCCCGGCGGCGTCCAGCCCGACCTGGTGCTGCTGGCCGTCGTGGCGCTGGCGCTCGTCGCCGGGTCGATGACCGGGATGGTCACCGGGTTCCTGGCCGGCCTCGCCGCCGACATCATCCCGCCCGCCGACCACACCCTCGGCCGGTACGCGCTCGTCTACTGCCTCATCGGCTACCTGTGCGGCGCCGCGGCCGGCGAGATGGACCGCCAGTCGGTCGTGCCGTTCTTCGCCGTCGCCGCCGGCGCCCTCGCCGGGACCGTCCTGTACGCGGGGACGGGAATGATGCTCGGCGACCCGCGCGCCGGGTGGGCCACCGTGTCGAGCATGGTGCCGCTGCAAGTCCTGTACGACGTCATCGCGAGCCCGTTCGTCGTGTGGGCGGTGCTGCGCGCCACCCGCCGGTACGAACGCGGCGAACGATCCCGGAGGGACAGCCTCTCGGTGCCCGCCGCCCGCTACCGGGTCATGTCCGGCCGGGGCGGGAACCTGTGAACCCGCGAACGCACTTCCGCCTGGTCGTCCTGTACGTGATGGTCGGCGTGCTGCTGCTCGTCCTGGTGGCCCGCATGTGGACGCTGCAGGTCCTGGAGGGCGAGCGCTACGAGCAGATCGCCGCCGAGAACCGCACCCGCGACATCGTCGTCCCGGCCCTGCGCGGCATGATCCTGGACGACCGGGGGCGGCCCCTCGCGCGCAACACCAGCTCTCTCGTCGTGTCCGTCGACCGCACCACGCTGTCGCGGCAGGAGGACGGCGGCGAAGCCGTCCTGAAACGGCTGGCGGGCGTCCTCGGGACGAGCCATGAGGAGATCTCCAAGCGGGTCCGGCTGTGCGCGCCCACCGTCAAGCGGCCCTGCTGGTCCGGCTCTCCCTACCAGCCGATTCCCGTCGAGGACGACGCCGACCCCCAGCGCGCCCTGCAGATCATGGAGCGCCACGAGGACTTCCCCGGCGTCACGGCGCGGATCCAGCCCGTCCGGTCCTACCCGAAGCCGCACGGCGCCAGTGCCGTCCAGACACTCGGCTACCTGCAGCCGATCACGCAGGAGGAGCTGGAGGAACGCGAAAGCATCCAGGTCACCGGCTACAGCGGCGTCGACCTCGTCGGGCGCGCCGGGCTGGAGGCCCAGTACGACCGCGCGCTGCGCGGCGACGCCGGGTACCGCCGGGTCCTGGTGGACAGCCACGGCCGCGTCACCGGCGTCGCCGACGAGGAGGACCCCGTCCCCGGCAGCAACCTCGTGACCAGCCTCGACGCCGAGGTGCAGGGCGCGGCCGAGAAGGCGCTGAAGGAGGGGATCGAGGCCGCGCGCAAGGGCGGCAGTCCCGCCGACTCCGGCGGCGCGGTGGTCATGGACGTCCGCACCGGCCGGGTGATCGCGATGGCGAGCTACCCGACCTACGACCCGAGCGTCTGGACCGGCGGCATCTCCCAGAAGAAGTACGACGCGCTCCTGGGCAAGAAGAACAACCATCCGCTGATCTCCCGGGTGACGCAGGGGATGGGCCCGCCCGGCTCCACCTTCAAGGTGTCGTCCCTGGCCGCCGCGGTGAAGGACGGCTACGACCTGCACGGCACCTACAACTGCCCCGGCTCGTACATGGTCGGGAGCCGCGCGTTCAACAACTTCCAGAGCGCCAACCTCGGCGCCATGAACCTGCACACGGCCCTCGTGAAGTCCTGCGACACGATCTTCTACAAGTTCGCGCACGAGATGTGGCTGCACAACGGCGGCAAGAACGCCCCGCCCGGCGCGAAGAACCCGATGGTGCAGATGGCCCGCGGCTTCGGTTTCGGCTCCCGCACCGGGATCGACCTGCCCAGCGAGAGCAGCGGCCGGATCCCCGACCGGCAGTGGAAGCGGCAGTACTGGGAGGCGACCAGGGAGGGGAGCTGCCGGGGCGCCAAGGAGGGCTACCCGGAAGTCGCCAAGACCGATCCTGCCCGCGCCGCCTACCTCAAGGCCGTCGCCACCGAGAACTGCAAAGAGGGCTTCGTGTGGCGAGCCGGTGACGCCGCGAACCTGTCGATCGGGCAGGGCAACGTGATGGTGACGCCGCTGCAGCTCGTCCGTACCTACGCGGCGATCGCCAACGGCGGGACGCTGCACACGCCGCGCATCGGCGTCGCGATCGTCCGGCCCGACGGGACGGTCGTCCGCAAGCTCGGCGCCCCCGAGCCGAAGAAGGCGCCGGTGGACGACAAGGTCCTGGCCTTCATGCGCAAGGCGCTCGCCGACGTCCCGAAGGAGGGCACCGCCGCCGGAGCTTTCGCCGGGTTCGACCTTAAACGCGTCGCAGTGGCCGGCAAGACCGGAACCGCCGAGCGGTACGGCAACGAAGACATGTCCTGGTTCGCGTCCTTCGGCCCGGTGAAGGACCCGCGCTACGCCGTCGTCGCGATGGTGTCGCAGGGAGGCTACGGCGCGCAGACGTCCGCGCCCATCGTCCGGAAGGTCTGGGAGGCGATGTACGGGACGAAGGACCGCAAGCCCATCCTCGAGGACGGCAGGCTCCCCACGGACATCCCCAAGATGCCCGGCTCCGGGACCACCCCGTGATCACCGGCAGCGGCGTCGGGAGCGTCGAGGGGTACGGCGGGCGGCGGACGTGGAACGGCCGGCTCGCGGGGCTGCGGCGGCTCGACTGGCCGCTGTTCCTGGCCGTGCTGGCGCTGTCGGTCGTGGGCGCGCTGCTGGTGCGGTCGGCGACGTTCCAGCTGCTGACCGAGCAGGGCAAGGACCCGGAGGGCTTCCTCAAGCGGCACATCCTGAACCTGGGCATCGGCTTCCTGCTCGGCGGCGTCGTCACCCTCCTGGACTACCGGCTGCTGCGCGCCTACGTCCCCATCCTGTACGGGCTGGCCTGCGTGGGGCTGGTCGCCGTCCTCACCCCGCTCGGCGAGACGATCAACGGCTCGCACTCGTGGATCGTGCTCGGCGGCGGGTTCCAGGTGCAGCCGTCGGAGTTCGCCAAGGTCGGCCTCGTCGTGCTGCTCGCGATGATCCTCGGGGAGCCGCGCGACGGCGAGATCGGCCCGGGGGTGCGCGACGTGCTGCTCGCGCTGATGCTGGCCGGGCTGCCCGCGGTGCTCATCATCCTGCAGCCCGACCTCGGCACCACGCTGGTCTTCATCGCGGTGATGATCGGGATGCTGGCGATCTCCGGCGTGCAGAAGCGCTGGCTCGTGGGCCTGGTCGGCGCCGGCGGGGCCACGGTGGCCGCGGTGTGGGTCTTCGGCCTGCTGGAGGACTACCAGATCGACCGGTTCACCGCGTTCCTGAACCCCGACGCCGACCCGCGCGGCGCCGGCTACAACGCCCGGCAGGCGCGGATCGCGGTCGGGTCGGGCGGCCTGTACGGCAAGGGCCTGTTCCAGGGCGAGCAGACCGGCGGCCATTTCGTCCCCGAGCAGCAGACCGACTTCATCTTCACGGTGGCGGGGGAGGAGCTCGGCTTCGTCGGCGGCGCCGCGATCGTCGCGCTGCTCGGCGTGGTGCTGTGGCGCGGGCTGCGGATCGCGACCCAGGCCGCCGACCTGTTCGGGACGCTCGTCGCGTCCGGCGTCGTGTGCTGGCTGGGGTTCCAGACGTTCCAGAACGTCGGGATGTCGATCGGCATCATGCCGATCACCGGGCTGCCGCTGCCGTTCACGTCCTACGGCGGCTCCGCCACGTTCGCGAACATGATCGCCTTCGGTCTGCTGCAGGCCGTGCACGTGCGGCGCCGCGCCTTCGACTGAGCTGTAGGCTGGACGTTCATCCCACGTTTCCTGCACGGAGGGTTCCGTCATGCCGGTCGAGTCGCTCTTCCCGCGCCTGGAGCCGCTGCTCCCGAGCGTGCAGAAGCCGATTCAGTACGTTGGCGGCGAGCTGAACTCCCAGCTCAAGGACTGGGACGAGGCCGAGGTCCGCTGGGCGCTGATGTACCCGGACGCCTACGAGGTGGGGCTGCCCAACCAGGGCGTCCAGATCCTTTACGAGATCCTGAACGAGCGCGACGGCGTGCTGGCCGAGCGGACCTACTCGGTGTGGCCCGACATGGAGGCCGTCATGCGGGAGAACGGCATCCCGCAGTTCACCGTGGACGCGCACCGCCCGGTCGCCGCGTTCGACGTGTTCGGCGTGTCGTTCTCCACCGAGCTCGGCTACACCAACCTGCTGACGGCGCTCGACCTCGCCGGCATCCCGCTGGACGCCGCCGACCGCACCGACGATCACCCGATCGTCATCGCGGGCGGGCACGCCGCGTTCAACCCCGAGCCGATCGCCGGCTTCATCGACGCCGCCGTCCTCGGCGACGGCGAGGAGATCGCCCTCGGCATCACCGAGGTCGTCCGCGAGTGGAAGGCCGAGGGCGAACCCGGCGGCCGCGACGAGCTGCTGCTGCGGCTCGCGGCGTCCGGGGGCGTGTACGTCCCGCGGTTCTACGACGTCACCTACCTGCCGGACGGCCGGATCCAGCGGGTCGCGCCGAACCGCCCCGGGGTCCCGTGGCGGATCGAGAAGCACACCGTCATGGACCTCGACCAGTGGCCGTACCCGAAGAAGCCGCTGGTCCCGCTCGCCGAGACCGTCCACGAGCGCTACAGCGTGGAGATCTTCCGCGGCTGCACGCGCGGCTGCCGGTTCTGCCAGGCCGGGATGATCACCCGCCCGGTCCGGGAGCGGTCGATCACCACGATCGGGAACATGGTCGAGGAGGGCCTGAAGGAGTCCGGCTTCCAGGAGGTCGGGCTGCTCAGCCTGTCCAGCGCCGACCACAGCGAGATCGGCGACGTCGCCAAGGGGCTCGCCGACCGGTACGAGGGCACCAACACCTCGCTGTCGCTGCCGTCCACCCGCGTGGACGCCTTCAACATCACGCTCGCCAACGAGTTCTCGCGCGGCGGGCGGCGCTCCGGGCTGACGTTCGCCCCGGAGGGCGGCTCCGAGCGGATGCGCAAGGTGATCAACAAGATGGTCACCGAGGACGACCTCATCCGTACCGTCACCACCGCCTACGAGAACGGGTGGCGGCAGGTCAAGCTGTACTTCATGTGCGGGCTGCCCACCGAGGAGGACGAGGACGTCCTCGCGATCGCCGACATGGCCAAGCGGGTCATCCGGGCCGGCCGCGAGGCCACCGGCCGCAGGGACATCCGCTGCACGGTGTCCATCGGCGGGTTCGTGCCGAAGCCGCACACCCCGTTCCAGTGGGCCGCGCAGTGCGACCACGAGACCGTCGACCGCCGCCTGCGGGCGCTCAAGGACGCCCTGCGCGGCGACAAGGAGTACGGCCGCGCCATCGGGCTGCGCTACCACGACGGCCAGCCGTCCATCGTCGAGGGCCTGCTGTCGCGCGGCGACCGCCGCGTCGGCAAGATCATCCGTGCGGTGTGGGAGGACGGCGGCCGCTTCGACGGCTGGAGCGAGCACTTCTCCTACGAACGCTGGATGAACCGTGCCGCCGAGGCCCTCGCCGACGAGCCCGTCGACCTGGCCTGGTACACCGTCCGGGAGCGTGACGAGGTGGAGGTCCTGCCGTGGGATCACCTCGACGCCGGGCTCGACCGCGAGTGGCTCTGGCAGGACTGGCAGGACGCCGTCGACGGGACCGAGGTCGAGGACTGCCGCTGGACGCCCTGCTACGACTGCGGCGTCTGCCCCACGATGGGCACCGAGATCCAGACAGGCCCCACCGGAAAGAAGCTGCTGCCGCTGTCGGTGGTCTGACGGTCACGGCGGCGCGCACGGGCGGCATGCGCGGGCGGGGCCGCGCGGACGGCCCGCACGGGCGGTCTGCGCCCCGCCCGGGTTCCCGGCTGCCCGGAATCGGTTGCGTGAACCCCCTGAGCTGCGGGGGTCCGGACCTTACGGGGGCGGCCGGGGGTCAAAGGATGCCGCGCAACCCGTAGTCTATAGGGAGACCTTTATTTCGACTCGCCACGAGTAGGAAGGACCAGAACCCTGGCACCCATGCCGGAGGGTCCGGCGCCGGCCCCCGTGACCCAGCGACTGCGCGTCCGCTATGCCAAGCGGGGCAGGCTGCGGTTCACGAGCCACCGCGACATTTCCCGGGCCGTGGAACGCGCCGTCAGGCGTGCCGGGATCCCTGTCGCGTTCAGCGGCGGATTCACCCCCCACCCGAAGATCTCGTACGCGGGTGCGGCGGCGACAGGGGTTGCCAGTGAGGCCGAGTATCTCGAAATCGGGCTCACCGACACCCGCGACCCTGCGCGGGTGCGGGCCGATCTCGACGCGGCCCTGCCCCCCGGGCTCGACATCGTCGATGTCGTGCCGGTACGGGCGGGAAGCGCCGGCGACGCGCAGCCGAGACCGAGCGCGTTCGCCGATCGGCTCCAGGCGTCCGAATGGCGGATCAGGCTGGACGGCGTGTCATCCGACGATGCCGCCGCCGCCGTGACCGCCTTCATGGCCGCCGGGAACATCGAGGTCGAGCGCCTCACAAAGAAGGGGCGACGCCGTTTCGACGTGCGTGCCGCCGTGTCCTCCTGTGAGCTGGACCGGCGCGCCGCGGAGGCGGCCGATGCCCCTTGTGCCATACTTCGAATGGTTGTTCGGCATTCCACACCGGCCGTACGACCCGACGACATCCTCACCGGACTGCGCCAGGTCGCCGACCTAGCGCCGCCGTCACCCCCGCTGGTGACCAGGCTGGCGCAGGGGCCCCTCGACGCGGACACCGGTGGTCTCGCGGATCCCCTGGATCCCGACCGGGTGACCGGCCTGCCGTCCGGCGACGACGCCGAGACGGCCGGCGGCCCGCAGCGGCCGCAGCCCGGGGACGCCGCGAGCGCGGATGCCGTCAGCGCCTGACCGTGAGACCGAAGCCGTGGCAGCACGGAACCGGTCCCGCAGGGTACGTCCGGCGCACCCCCGACGACTTCGTCGTCATGGCCGGACGGTGTCCGGCCAGGACGGCACCGACTGACGAGAGCTCTCGTGCGGCGCACCGCACCGATCCGCCACCGGCGGAGCGAAGCGGACGCGCCCGGGAGCCTGACGGGAGATTGCCCGCATGCGTGAGAACGAAGCCGATTCGGCCATGGCCGAAGGCACCGATAACGAGAACACCGATTATGAGAACGCCGAAACGGAGGGCACCGAAACCGACGGCATGGACGCGGTGAGTTCGCGTCCGCGCCGCGCGAGCCGTCCCGCGGGCCCGCCGCCCGATGTGGACGACGCCCCCGCCGACCCCCCCGCCGAACCTTCCGCCGCGGCGGAGACACAGCCGCCGGAGCCCGCCGAGGCGCCTCCCGCCGAGGCCGAGGCCGCGCCCGCCGAGGACGCCGAGCCGCCGAAGAAGACCACCCGGGCCCGTACACGCACCCGTACCCGGAGCGGGAAGGCCGCCGAGACGCCCGAGCCCGTCCCGATGACCGGCGCCGAGACCTCCCCCGACACCGAGGCCGAGCCCGCGCCCGAGCCGGCGCCCGCCGCCGAGACCGCGCCCGCGCCCGCCGCCGAGGCGGGGCAGCCCGCCGAAGAGGCGCCTGCGCCCCGCACCCGGACCCGCCGGCGTCCCGCACCGGCGGCCGCGGCGGAGGCGCCGACCGTGCCCGCCGTCCCGTCCGTTCCGGAGGTCCCCTCCGTTCCGGCCGCCGGGACCGAGACGCCCCCCGAGCAGGTGTCCGAGACCGAGCCCGCCGGCGGCGTCGGCATCCCCGGTGTGACGTTCCAGCCGCCGATGGTCGTGTTCCAGCCGCCGCAGCCGAAGGACGAGACCCCGGCCCGTCCCAAGGACGAGCCGAAGCGCGTCGCGGAGCCCGCCGACGTCGACGACGGCGACGAGGAGCCCGGCGAGCCGCCGTCCGACGAGGACGACTCCGATGACCGCCCGTCCCGCCGTCGCCGCCGCCGCGGCGGACGCGGCCGCGGCAGGGCCGGCAAGGACGGCGCCGAGGACGAGTCGGCGGCCGACGAGCCCGAGGAGCCCGAGGAGCCCAAGGACGAGCAGCCCGCCAAGGCCGCCAAGAAGGACAGGGCCAAGAAGGACCGGGCCGCCAAGGGCAAGGAGAAGGGCAAGGAGAAGGACAAGGACAAGGACAAGGAGCCCAAGGCCGAGGAGGCCGAGCAGGAGGGCGCCGACGACGAGGGCGACGGCGAGTCCGGTACGAGCCGCCGCCGTCGCCGCCGCAGGCGCCGGTCCGGGACCGACGGCGAGAACGGGAACGGCACGGACGACCCGCCGAACACGGTCGTGCACGTCCGCTCCGCCCGCGCCGCCGAGGCCCGCCCGGCCGAGGACGAGGTCCAGTCCGTCCGCGGCTCGACCCGGCTGGAGGCCAAGAAGCAGCGCCGCCGGGAGGGCCGCGAGCAGGGCCGCCGCCGCCCGCCGGTGATCACCGAGGCCGAGTTCCTGGCGCGCCGCGAGTCCGTCGAGCGGGTCATGGTGGTCCGGCAGGAGGGCGAGCGCACCCAGATCGCCGTCCTGGAGGACGGTGTGCTCGTCGAGCACTACGTCAACCGCGCCACCCACCAGTCGTACGTGGGCAACGTCTACCTCGGCAAGGTCCAGAACGTGCTGCCGTCGATGGAGGCGGCGTTCGTCGACATCGGCAAGGGCCGCAACGCCGTCCTGTACGCGGGCGAGGTCAACTGGGACGCCTCGGGCCTGGAGGGCCAGCCGCGCCGCATCGAGTCGGCGCTGAAGTCGGGCCAGTCGGTGCTCGTCCAGGTCACCAAGGACCCCCTCGGCCACAAGGGCGCCCGGCTGACCAGCCAGGTCTCGCTGCCCGGCCGCTACCTCGTGTACGTGCCGGACGGCTCGATGACCGGCATCAGCCGCAAGCTCCCCGACAAGGAGCGCAGCCGCCTCAAGTCGATCCTGAAGAAGGTCATGCCGGAGAACGCCGGCGTGATCGTGCGGACGGCCGCGGAGGGCGCCACCGAGGAGGAGCTTTCGCGGGACGTGTCGCGGCTGGCCGCGCAGTGGGACAGCATCCAGAAGAAGGTCAGGACGGCTTCGGCGCCGTCGCTGCTGTACGGCGAGCCCGACCTGACGATCCGGGTCGTCCGCGACATCTTCAACGAGGACTTCACCAAGCTCGTCGTGTCCGGCGCCGACGCCTGGGACACGATCTCCGAGTACGTCGAGTACGTCGCGCCGCATCTCGCCGACCGCGTCGAGCGCTGGAGCGGCGGCCAGGACGCGCTGTCGGTGTTCCGCATCGACGAGCAGATCGCCAAGGCGCTGGACCGCAAGGTGTGGCTGCCGTCGGGCGGCTCGCTGGTGATCGACCGCACCGAGGCGATGACGGTCATCGACGTCAACACCGGGAAGTTCACCGGGCAGGGCGGCAACCTGGAGGAGACCGTCACCCGCAACAACCTGGAGGCGGCCGAGGAGATCGTCCGCCAGCTCCGGCTCCGCGACATCGGCGGCATCGTCGTGATCGACTTCATCGACATGGTGCTGGAGAGCAACCGGGACCTGGTGCTGCGCCGTCTCGTGGAGTGCCTGTCGCGGGACCGCACCAAGCACCAGGTCGCCGAGGTCACCTCGCTGGGCCTGGTGCAGATGACCCGCAAGCGCGTCGGCCAGGGCCTGCTGGAGGCGTTCTCGGAAACCTGTGAGTCCTGCAACGGCCGCGGCATCCACGTCCACCTCAGCCCCGTCGAACCGAAGGCGGACAAGGCGGCCGCCAAGGACGGCGGCCGCCGCCGCAAGCGCAAGGGCGAGGTCGAGAAGGTGGTCGAGGAGAAGCTGACCCGGCACGAGACCAGGCCGGTCGAGCCCGCCGAACCCGCCGAACCCGCCGAGCCCGACGCGCCGGTCACCCCGGTGGCGGCGGAGCCCGACGAGCCCGCCGAGCCGGAGGAGATCAGGCCGGAGCCGGTGCGGTCGCGGCCGAGGAGGTCGGGACCGGCCAAGCGCCCGGCGGGCCCGCCGCCCGAGATCGACACCGACGAGGCGCCGGCGCAGGCCGCGGTGGAGGCGGCCGAGGCCGCCGAGGAGGTCGCCGAGGCGCCCCCGGGCGTGCTGGAGTCCCTGGACTCCACCGAGCCGGTCACGGCCGCCGCGAACGGCACCGACCCGAACGGCATGGAGCCGGGCACCCCTGCCCTGAACGGCACCGAGGCGACCGAGCCCAACGGCTCCACGCCACAGCCGGACAATGAGGGGGAGCCGACCGCTCGCCGCCGCGTCACCGCCCAGCCCGCCGAAGCCGAAGCGGAATAACCGAAGAAGACGTCGGCCCCGGCACCCTCGGCCGGGGCCAAGGCAGGCGCGGGACAACGCCACGGTCACGACAACCCCGGCCACCACCGCAACCACGCACCAGGCCCTTCAGGGCCCGATGCCAAGGGCACTGCAGTGAGCACCGCAGAAATGCAATAGGTTCGCGCATCCGGTATCCTGGCTCTTCGGCGCGTCGTGGCGCGTCATCGAACCTGCACCGCGGCCCCCGTCCGGGGGCGTTCGGTGTTCATCTCACTGATCCGGTGGGGAAATGCAGAGAGCGCCGGGGTCTCCCCCTGGTGTGCCGCCCTCGGCCCGGTGCCGGGGGTAGGCCCCCGTCCGGGGGCTGGTAAGCCACGCGTGGGACCGGTTCAGTCCGGAAGCGCGCGCAGACGAAGGGTTTCCGCGGTGTACGCGATTGTCCGCGCAGGCGGCAGGCAAGAGAAGGTCGCCGTCGATGACGTGCTGACCGTCGACAAGCTGGCCGGCGAGGTCGGCTCGACCGTCACGTTCCCGGCCGTGCTGGTCGTGGACGGCGACGACGTCGTCAGCAAGTCGGCCGACCTCGCGCGCTACGAGGTGACCGCCGAGATCCTCGGCGCGGTCAAGGGCCCGAAGATCAACATCATGCACTACCGGAACAAGACCGGGTACAAGCGGCGGATGGGTCACCGTCAGCCCTACACCGAGGTCAAGATCACCGGTATCAAGGCCGGGAAGTAAGGGAGCGGTCAGATGGCACACAAGAAGGGCGCATCGTCCAGCCGTAACGGTCGCGACTCCAACGCCAAGCGCCTCGGCGTGAAGCGGTTCGGCGGCCAGGTCGTCAACGCCGGCGAGATCATCGTCCGGCAGCGCGGCACCCACTTCCACCCCGGCCCCGGCGTGGGCCGCGGCGGCGACGACACCCTGTTCGCGCTGGTCGCGGGCGCGGTGCAGTTCCGCCGTTACCGTGGCCGCAACGCAGTGAGCATCGTTCCTCCGGCGGAATAATCCGCCTGGGGCCAGAACGTTTTCTAAGGGGCGGACCGTTCTCGGTCCGCCCCTTTTGTCTTTTTCGCCGAGGAGAGTCACCGTGGCCGCTGGAGCGGGATCGGGCGCGCAGTTCGTCGACCGGGTGGTACTGCACGTCGCCGCGGGCAACGGCGGGAACGGCTGCGCCTCGATCCACAGGGAGAAGTTCAAGCCGCTCGGCGGCCCGGACGGCGCGAACGGCGGCCGCGGCGGCGACGTCGTCCTGGTCGTCGACTCGAACGCCGCGAGCCTGCTGGAGTACCACCGGCGTCCGCACCGCAAGGCGGGCAACGGCCGCCCCGGGCAGGGCGGTCACCGGACGGGCGCGGACGGCGCCGACGTGGTCCTGCCCGTCCCGGACGGCACCGTCGTGAAGGCGGGGGAGGAGATCCTGGCCGACCTGGTCGGCGAGGGCACCCGTTTCGTGGTCGCGAGGGGCGGCAACGGCGGGCTCGGGAACGCGGCGCTGGCGTCGGCCAGGCGCAAGGCCCCGGGGTTCGCGCTGCTCGGCGAGCCGGGGGACGCGCGGGACGTCGTCCTGGAACTCAAGAGCGTCGCCGACGTCGCGCTCGTCGGCTTCCCCAGCGCGGGCAAGTCGTCGCTGATCGCCGCGCTGTCGGCCGCCAAGCCGAAGATCGCCGCCTATCCGTTCACGACGCTGGTCCCGAACCTCGGCGTGGTGAGCGCGGGCGACACGACGTTCACGGTCGCGGACGTGCCGGGCCTGATCGAGGGCGCCAGCGAGGGCCGGGGCCTCGGCCTGGACTTCCTCCGCCACATCGAGAGGTCGTCCACCCTCGCGCACGTGCTCGACTGCGCCACGATGGAACCGGGACGCGACCCCGTCAGCGACTTCGAGGTCATCGAACGCGAACTAAAGGCCTACGACCGGGTCCTCGGTGACCGGCCGCTGTCGGACCGTCCCCGCATCGTCGTCCTGAACAAGGTGGACGTGCCGGACGGCCGCGACCTCGCCGAGATGGTCAGGCCCGAGTTCGAGGCGCGCGGGCTGACGGTCTTCGAGGTGTCGGCGGCGTCGCACGAGGGGCTGCGGGAGCTGTCGTTCGCGATGGCGGCGATGGTGGGCGAGTACCGCGCGTCGCTGCCGCCGGCGGAGCCGACCCGCATCGTGATCCGTCCCGAGCCGGTCGCCGGCGCCACCGACTTCGAGGTGAAGGACCTCGGCGACAACACGTACCTGATCACCGGCGCGAAGCCGGTGCGGTGGCTGCGGCAGACGGACTTCACCAACGAGGAGGCCGTCGGCTACCTCGCCGACCGTCTCGCGAGGCTCGGCGTGGAGGACGCGCTCGCCGACGCGGGCGCGGGCGCCGGCGCCACGGTACTGATCGGCACGGTCGACGACTCGATCGTCTTCGACTGGGAGCCCGAGGTCCCGGCCGGCGACGGCGTCCCCGGCCCCCGGGGCACGGACCGGCGCCTCGGCGGACAGCGCTAGACCCCTTGAGGAGAGACGTTCATGAGTGAGCGCGAGGCGGTCGCGAAGGCCAGGCGGATCGTGGTGAAGGCGGGGTCGTCGTCGCTCACCACGCCGGAGGGCGCGATCGACGCGGGCCGCATCGACGCGCTGGTGGACGTCCTGGCCGCCCGCAGGGTGGACGGCACCGAGATCGTCTTCGTCTCGTCCGGTGCGATCGCCGCCGGGCTCGGGCCGCTGGGGCTGACCCGCCGCCCCCGGGACCTCGCGACCCAGCAGGCGGCGGCGAGCGTCGGGCAGGGCCTGCTGTTCGCCCGCTACACCGCGTCGTTCACCCGGTACGCGCTGACGGTCGGGCAGGTGCTGCTCACCGCCGACGACATGATGCGCCGCTCGCATCACCGCAACGCGCAGCGCACGCTCGCGCAGCTCCTCGCGCTCGGCATCCTGCCGATCGTGAACGAGAACGACACCGTCGCCACCGACGAGATCCGGTTCGGCGACAACGACAGGCTCGCCGCGCTCGTCGCGCACCTGATCCGCGCGGACGCGCTGGTCCTGCTGTCGGACGTGGACGCCCTCTACACCGGCGATCCGCGCGAGCCCGGCGCCCGCCGCGTCGGCGACGTCCGCGGGCCGGGCGACCTGAAGGGCGTCGAGCTCGGCCGGTCCGGGCGGGTCGGCACGGGGGGCATGGTCACCAAGGTCGAGGCGGCCCGGATCGCGGGCATCCCGGTGGTGCTGACGAACGCCGCGTCGGCCGCGGAGGCGCTCGCCGGCGACGAGGTCGGCACCCTGTTCCACCCGGCCGAGGGACGCCGCATGTCGACGCGGAACCTGTGGCTGGCCCACGCCACCACCGGCCAGGGGAGGGTCATGCTGGACCCGGGCGCGGTCGAGGCGGTCGCGCGGCGCCGCAAGTCGCTGCTCCCCGCGGGGGTCACGGGCGTGGACGGCGACTTCGCCGCCGGCGATCCCGTCGACCTGTGCGACACCGCCGGTCACGTCGTCGCGCGCGGCCTGGTGAACTACGACGCGTCCGAGATCCCCGAGCTGATGGGGCGCTCGACGCGCTGGCTGGCGCGGGAGCTGGGCGCGGAGTACGAACGCGAGATAATCCACCGCGACCATCTGGTGGTTCTGACCGACCAACGTTGAGGAGCAGCGATGAGTGAGCCGGAGCGCGAGGAGTTCCTGCGGGTGGCGGGGCGCGCCAGGGAGGCGGCGACCGGGCTGGCGCCGCTGCCGCGTGCGGCGAAGGACGCGGCGCTGCACCGGATCGCGGACGCGCTGGTCACCGCCGCGCCGGAGATCGTCAAGGCGAACGAGGGCGATGTCGCGCGGGCCCGGGAGAACGGCACCTCCGAGTACATGATCGACCGGCTGAGCCTGTCGGAGGAGCGGATCGCCGCGATCGCCGAGGCCGTCCGGCAGGTCGCCGCGCTGCCGGACCCGGTGGGGGAGTCGCTGCGCGGGAACGTGCTGCCGAACGGGCTGGAGCTGCGGCAGGTGCGGGTGCCGCTGGGCGTCGTCGGGATGATCTACGAGGGCCGGCCGAACGTGACCGTGGACGCCGCGGCGCTGTGCCTGAAGAGCGGGAACGCGGCGCTGCTGCGGGGGTCGTCGTCGGCGTACGACTCGAACACGGCGCTGGTCGCGGTGATGCAGGGCGCGCTGGCCGGTACCGAGGTTCCGCCGGACGCGGTCCAGCTCGTGCCGGGCACGTCCCGCGAGTCGGTGAAGCACCTGATGCGGGCGCGCGGCCTGGTGGACGTGCTGATCCCGCGCGGCGGCGCCTCACTGATCAACTCGGTGGTGGAGGAGTCGACCGTCCCGGTGATCGAGACGGGCGTCGGGAACTGCGCGGTGTACGTGGACGCGGCCGCCGACGTGGACATGGCCGTGGACGTGCTGCTGAACGCCAAGACGCAGCGTCCGTCGGTGTGCAACGCGGCGGAGACGTTCCTGGTGCACGCCGACATCGCCGACACGTTCGTCCCGCGCGCGCTTGAGGCGCTGAAGGACGCCGGGGTCACGGTCCACGGCGATGACCGCATCCGGTCGTACGGCCAGGACGTCGTGGAGGCGACCGAGGACGACTGGTACACCGAGTACCTCTCGCTCGACATCGCCGCACGCGTCGTCGACTCCCTGGAGGACGCCGTCGCGCACATCCGCCGGTACGGCTCGGGCCACACCGAGTCGATCGTCACGACGTCCCAGCCCGCCGCGAAGCGCTTCGTCGCCCTGGTCGACTCGGCGGCCGTGATGGTGAACGCCTCGACGCGTTTCACCGACGGCGAGGAGTTCGGATTCGGCGCGGAGATCGGCATCTCGACGCAGAAGCTGCACGCCCGCGGCCCGATGGGGCTTCCGGAGCTGACGTCCACCAAGTACGTGGTGACCGGTGAGGGCCACCTGCGCGGCTGACACCTCGACCGATGCGGTACGGGGTAAGTTGTGACATTTTTGCCATTGATGTCACGTTGTGGGGTGTGGTCTGATTCACAATTGTGACTCGTGAGTACAGCCGCCGCCGTGTCCTGAAGGGCGCCGCTCTCGGCGCCGGGATCGCCACCACCGGACTGACCGCGTTCCCGGCGCGTCCCGCCGCCGCGGCCGCCCCGGCGCTGCGCGGTCCCGCCGCCGGGACCACTCTCGACCGGACGTACGTGCTCGGCGCCGCGGGCGCCGGCGGGTACCGTCCCGTGATCAGCGGGCCGGGTGAGCCGCACCTGCTGCGCCGCGACCTCGGCGGCGCCGCCTCCGCGCGCCGCGCCGCCACCCGCCGCGGCGTCCTGGCCTTCGGGCACCTCACCGACGTGCACGTTCTCGACGCGCAGTCCCCGGCCCGCGTCGAGTTCATCGACCGTTTCAGGGACGTCATCAGCGGGTTCCCCGAGGGCGGGTACCGTCCGCAGGAGATCCTGTCGACGCAGGTCGCCGAGGCGATGGTCCAGGCGGTGAACAGGGTCGGGCGGGGCCCGGCGACCGGCCTCGGCCTGGCGTTCACCGTCAACACCGGCGACACCACCGACAATGCCCAGTACAACGAGGTCCGCTGGATCATCGACGTGCTGGACGGCGAGCGCATCAGACCCGACTCCGGCGACCCGAACCGGTACGAGGGCGTCATGGACTGGGCGTCCTACGACCGCGTGTACTGGCATCCCGAAGGCCCGCCGCCCGGCGCAGAGCCCGACTTCCCGATCGCCACGTTCGGCTTCCCCCGCGTGAAGGGCCTGATCGACGCCGCGCGCAGGCCGTTCCAGGCGACCGGCCTGGACGCGCCGTGGTACGCCGTGTTCGGCAACCACGACGGCCTCGTCCAGGGAAACCTGCCGGTCAACCCGCTCGTCTCGGGACTCGCCACCGGCGGCATCAAGATCGGCGCCCCGGCGGACAGCGGCCAGGCCGAGCGCCTCGCCCGCATGGTGCGCGAGGGCGACGCCGCCGAACTCGTCCGCCTCAGCCGCGAGCAGGGCGGCGCCGGCGGGCTGTTCCGTCCCGTCACGCCCGACTGGAACCGGCGGATGCTGTCGCGCGCCGAGGTCGTCGCCGAGCACTTCAAGACGAGCAAGCCTCTGCGCGGCCACGGCTTCACCTGGGCCAACCTCCGCAAGGGGACGGCCTACTACGGGTTCGACAAGGGCATCGTGCGCGGCCTCGTCCTCGACACCGTCAACCAGAACGGCTACTCCGAGGGCTCACTCGACAAGGCGCAGTTCGCGTGGCTGGAGTCCCAGTTGGAGGCGGGCAGCAGCCGCTACTTCGCCGCGGACGGCTCGGTCGTGAGGCACGCCGCGAAGGACAGGCTGTTCGTCCTGTTCAGCCACCACCCGATCGGCTCCATGGAGAACGCCCTCGGCGGCGACCGAGTCCTCGGCGACGAGGTGCAGGCGCTCCTGCTGCGCTACCCGAACGTCATCCTGTGGGTGAACGGCCACACCCACCGCAACCACGTCATCCCGCACGCCCGCCAGGGCGGGGGAGGTTTCTGGGAAGTCAACACGGCCGCGCACATCGACTTCCCGCAGCAGAGCCGCATCGTCGAACTCGCCGACAACGGCGACGGCACACTGTCGATCTTCGCGACGATCCTGGACTCGGCGGGCCCCGCGTCCTACGGCGGCCGCCTCACCGACCCCGTCCGGCTCGCGTCCCTGTCCCGCGAGCTGGCGGGAAACGACTGGCAGGACCGCGACGACGGCCGCCGCGGCGAGACCGCCGACCGCAACGTCGAACTCCTCCTCCCCGCCCCGTTCTAGGGGCCGCCCGCTCAAGCCGGGCACGCGGCCGGCTCGTCGGGCAGGCGGCCGGCTCTCCGGGCACGCGAAAGGGCCGCCGCGTCCGTGTCGCGGCGGCCCTTGGCTTCACGGTCTCAGTTGCGGTCCGTCGGTCCGTTGTCCCGGCGGGCGAAGCGGTCGAACAGCCCGCCGGCCGCGCCCGCCGCCGCGTCCGCCATGTCGCGGACCTTGCCCACGAACGGGTCCGCCGTCCGCTCCCACGACTCCCGGTAGGACTTGGCGGCCTCCCTGACCCCGTCGCTGACCGACGCGTCGCCGTCGTCGTCGCGACGCGGGTAGTCCCCGGCCAGGATCCGCTCGTACTCGCCGCTGCGCGCCCACCGGTCGATCTCGGCGAACCGGATCACCGCGAACGGGTGCGACTGCCCGAGCAGGTTCAGGAACTTCAGGATGCCGTCCCGCACATCGCCGGCCGCGTCGTACTCGCGAGCCTGCTGCAGGAACGCCTCGCTGCTCATCTCGCCGAGCTTGACGCCGCCGGCGAGCTTCATGTTCACCCGCTTCGCCGCGTCCAGGTCCTGGCCGACCAGCAGGCCCGCCCGGTCCGACGACAGCTCCGCCTTCCGGAACCACTCCCGCAGCCCGATGATGATCGCCGCGATGCCGATGTTGCCCAGCGGCAGCCACGCGAGCCGCGACCCGAGCTGCAGCAGGATCTGCATCATCGTCTGGTACACCGCGTGCCCGGACAGGATGTGCCCGACCTCGTGCCCGACGACGAACCGCAGCTCCTCCTCGTCCAGCAGGTCGATCAGGCCGGTGTTCAGCACGATGAACGGATGGTCGGAGCCGAGCGCCATCGCGTTCGGCGTCGGGTCCTGCCGGACGTACAGCTCAGGCACCTCCGGCATGTCCAGGGCGTAGGACGCGTCCCGCACCATGTCGTAGATGTTGCGGAACTGGTCCTCGCCCACGCGCACCGTCCCGCCGAGGAACATCAGCCTCAGCGACCGCTCGTTGATGAGTCCCGACATCTTGCGCAGCACGACATCGAACCCGGACAGCGAGCGCAGCGCCACGAGCGCCGATCGGTCCGCCGGGTGTTCGTAGGCCCGGGAACTGATGCCCGGGAACCGCGTACGTGCTCGATCCGGTGTGTTCTCCGTCATGTCTGGCATGGTAGTTCCGACGAACCACCGTGCCGCAGGGTTCCCCGCCGCGGGACCCCGTCCGGCTCTGGCCCCGCCGGGAGGCGACCCATGTTCGACCCGAAAGCCGAGGCGATGTCCCCGGACGAGCGCGCCGCGCTGCAGCGGCACCGGCTGTGGGGGCTGGTCGACCGGCTGCTCGCCGCCGGCGGCGTGCAGGGGCGGCGGCTGAAGGAGGCCGGCGTCGCCGGCGGCTCCGACGTGACGCTCGCCGGGCTCCGGGACCTCCCGTTCACCACCAAGCAGGACCTCTGGGACAACTACCCGTTCGGGATGCTCGCCGTCCCGCGCGACCAGGTCGCCGCCGTGCACGGCTCCAGCGGGACGCGGGGGCGCCCGACGCTCGTCGCCTACACCAAGGCCGACCTCGACCTGTGGGCGGCCATGTGCGCGCGCTCACTGTCGTGCGCGGGCGCCTCCCCGGGCAGCATCGTCCACAACGCCTACGGCTACGGACTGTTCACCGGCGGGATCGGCATCCACCAGGGCGCCGTGGCGCTCGGCGCGACCGTGGTGCCGATGTCGGGAGGGATGACCGACCGGCAGGTCCGGATGCTCACCGACCTCCAGGCGGACGTCCTGACGTGCACACCCGCCTACGCGCTGCGCCTCGGGGAGGCCCTCGCCGAGGCGGGCGCCGAACCGCCCGCGCTGAAGGCGGGCCTGTTCGGAGCCGAGCCGTGGTCGGAGGAACTGCGCGCCGCCATCGAACGCGTCCTGCCGATCAAGGCGATGGACATCTACGGCCTCTCCGAGGTCATCGGGCCCGGCGTGGCCACCGAATGCCTGGAGCAGGACGGCCTGCACGTCAACGAGGACCACTTCATCGTCGAGGCCGTCGATCCCGAGACCGGAGACCCGGTCGAGGACGGCACCCCCGGCGAGCTGGTGTTCACGACGCCGACCAAGCAGGCGCTGCCCCTGCTGCGCTACCGGACGGGCGACATCGCGTCCCTGGACCGCGGCGAATGCCCCTGCGGGCGGACCCTGGTCCGGATGAGCAAGGTCCTCGGCCGCGCCGACGACATGATCGTCGTCCGGGGCGTCAACGTGTACCCGAGCGAGGTCGAGCGCGTCCTGCTCGGGTCGGGACTCGTCCGGCCGCACTACCAGCTCGTCGTCGACCGCCGCGCCCCCGCCGTCCGCCTCCTCGTGGCCTGCGAGGCGCTGGCGGGCGACCCCCGCGACGACCTCGCCCACGGCCTCCACGAGTCGCTCGGGCTGACCGCCGAGGTGTTCGTCCTGCCCGAGGGGACCGTGCCGCGGGTCGAGGTCGGCAAGGCCGTCCGCGTGGTCTCCTGGGAGGACGGCGGGCCGCCGCTGCCCGGCCTGGCCTGACCCCCGCCCGGACGTTACGGGCACCGTCCCCGCTGGCTATTCTCGTCGTCATGACGCAAAAGCGGCGGCTGGGGATCATGGGCGGCACGTTCGACCCGATCCACCACGGCCACCTGGTGGCCGCGAGCGAGGTGGCGCACTTCTACTCCCTCGACGAGGTCGTGTTCGTGCCCACCGGCCTGTCCTCCCACAAGGAGGACCGCAGGATCACCGCCGCGGAGGACCGGTACCTCATGGCCGTGATCGCCACGGCGTCCAACCCCCGCTTCTCCGTCAGCCGCGTCGACATCGACCGCCCCGGCCCCACCTACACCGTCGACACGCTCCGCGACATGCGCGAGATCCAGGGCCCGGACGCCGACCTGTTCTTCATCACCGGCGCCGACGCGCTGGGGAAGATGCTGACCTGGCACGACACCGACGAACTGTTCGAACTGGCCCACTTCGTCGGCGTCACCCGTCCCGGCCACCGGCTCGCCGACCCCGGCCTCCCCAACGGCGGGGTCTCCCTCATGGAGGTCCCCGCGCTGTCGATCTCCTCCACCGAATGCCGCGACCGCGTCCACTCCGGCGAACCCATCTGGTACCTCGTCCCGGACGGGATCGTCCAGTACATCAACAAACGCGGCCTCTACCGCGCCGCCCCGGGACACTGACCCCCGGAACGCCGTCCGGCACACCGGACGCCGCTCGTCCCGACCGCCGCATACCCTGGAAAGGGCAGGACCGCATCAGCATCGCGGTCGAACGGCGACAAAGAGGTCGGCTGACCGCCACCCGTGAGAAGGTGTTAGCGGAGACGACCCCTACAGGGAGGATCGCGAGCGCATCGTGACCGCATCCGAGAGGGCGGCGCAGCTCGTCCGGATCGCCGCCGAGGCGGCGGGCGACAAGCTGGCCGACGACATTCTTGCCTACGACGTGAGCGAGCAGCTCGTCATCACCGACGCGTTCGTGCTCTGCTCGGCCCCCAGCGACCGCCAGGTCCGCGCCATCGTCGACGAGGTCGAAAGGCGCCTCCGCGAAGAGGGCGGCGCCAAACCCGTCCGCCGCGAAGGCGAGCGCGAAGGCCGCTGGGTGCTGCTGGACTACGCGGACGTCATCGTGCACATCCAGCACGAAGAAGACCGCATGTTCTACGCCCTCGAACGGCTCTGGAAAGACTGCCCCCTCCTCGACCTGCCCGAAAGCGTCACCGCCCACCAGGCCCAGCGCACCCGCGCCGTCGGGAGCCCGAGTGAGTGACGCCAGCCCCGCCAGGGAACCCGGCAGGCGGCGGCTCGTGCTCTGGAGGCACGGCCAGACCACCTGGAACGTCGAACGCCGCTTCCAGGGCAAGACCGACATCCCTCTCGACGAGACCGGCGTCCAGCAGGCCCAGCGCGCCGCCCGGCTCCTCGCCGGGCTCCGGCCCACCGCCCTGCTCGCGTCCCCGCTCCGCCGGGCCGCCGACACCGCCCAGGCCCTCGCCGACATCACCGGACTCCCCGTCCGCCACGACAGGGACCTCATCGAACGCGACGGCGGCGCCTGGGAGGGCCTCACCGCCGACGAGATCCGCGAGCGCTACCCCGCGGAACACGCCGCCTGGCAGCCCCCCGGCGGCGAGACCAGCGCCCAGGTGGCCAAACGCGTCGGCGCCGCCCTGGAACGCGCCCTGGACGACCTGCCGCCCACAGGCCAGCTCGTCGTCGCGTCCCACGGCGCCGCTCTCCGCCTCGGCATGTCCCACCTCCTGCGCCTCCCCGAGGAGACTTGGGAACGCCTGGGCGGCCTGTCCAACTGCTGCTGGTCCGTCGTCACCGAAATGCGCGACGGCGGCTGGCGCCTCGCCGAACACAACGCCGGCACCCTCCCCGAACCCGTCCTCAGCGACGACCGCCCCGACGCCGGAACCTGACCGGGCAAACGATTCGAGACCAGCCCGCCCAGTCCTATACACTGGCGAGGCGCTGCGGGATGAACGTCCACGCAGCGGCGGGGCTATGGCGCAGTTGGTAGCGCGCCTCCATGGCATGGAGGAGGTCTGGGGTTCGAATCCCCATAGCTCCACGAACGAATTGGGAGTGGTGTGCCCGCGGAGAGCGCGGGCCGCCACTCCTTTTTTCATGTCGGCCCAGGGGGCGACCCCCTTGGAACCCCGATGGGGGCTCAGCCTCCACGCCCTGTCGGCTGACGTTCTCGCCCTTGTGCGCGCGGATGGACCACGACACCCTCCGCGACGACACCCCGTTCCCGTTCGTGGTGCAGACCGCCGAGGCGGAGGTGCTGACGGGCGACCGGCTGTCCGGCTGCGACGGCGGCCGCAGCACCGTCCGCAAATCGATCGGCACCGGCGGCGCACGCGCCGATGCACGCCTTTCCGCAGTGGCGCGCGCGTGCGCCCGGACCTCGGGATCACCCGGGACGACCTCGGTGCCCTGCGCGGCGTGCGGATCGGCGCCGCGCCCGGCCCCGCCCTCGGCCTCCGGCGGCTACGACGGCGTTGTGGCGACCCGCTTCCGGGATCTCTGGACCATCCTCCGAACCGCGTTGACCACACCCGGCGGGACCCGACCGCAAAAGGTTCGCCATGATGGCGGCTAACCTTCGTCCGACCGCGCTTCGGCATGTCGATCATGCGGGAACAGCCACGTAGTGGCGATGCATGATCGAGATGAGGGCTGACCCCATGAGAAGCCGGATATCCGGAAGGCTGCTGCCCGCCGCGCTGGCCGCGGCGGCCGTCACCGCGATCGCCGCTCCCGCGACGGCGCAGGAGGCGCCGCCACCGGCCGAGGAAACATACACCGAAGAGGAATGCGCCGAAGCGCTCGGCATCCTCTCGTACTTCAAACTGCTCCCGGACCAGCCCGACATCGGGCGAGCCCTCTGCTCGATGAACGCCGCGAAGCAGCAGGAAGAGGCCGAGCAGGAAGAGGCACAGCAGCAGCACGAGTACACCAGCGAGCTCGAAAGCCAGTACACGACCGACACCGGCAAGGCCGTCGAGGAGAACAAGCTCCTCGGCATCCCGGTCGAGTGGCCCAAAAGCCTCACGATCCATGTGCCGACGATCAACGACCAGTGGCACTCCTACACCTACACCAAGACGAAGAACTGACGCGTCCGCACGGGCCGCGGAGGGATCTCCCTCCGCGGCCCGCGTCCTGACCGCTCCCAGCGTGCACTAAGCTTTTCCTCGACCGAGGGGCTATGGCGCAGTTGGTAGCGCGCCTCCATGGCATGGAGGAGGTCTGGGGTTCGAATCCCCATAGCTCCACCCGAGTTGAGAAACGAACTCGCCCCGTCCGATGGCGGGGCGAATTCTCGTTCCGGCCCGGCCGCCGCGTCGAAGCTCCGGGTCGTGCGGGTCGTCACCTGGCGCGCTGGTAGATGGTGACAAGTACCCCATCGCCGTACGTCGTGGCCTCGGTCAATTTCCACGCGGTCTTATCGGGGGTCTGTGCCCACAGCGTTCGGCCGTGGCCGAGGATGACGGGGAACGACATGAGGTGGATCTCGTCCACCAGGTCGTGTGCGAGCAGCCCCTGGACGAGCTGGATGCTGCCGGCCACGGATATCTCACCGTCGGTCTGGCGCCTGAGCCGCGACACGTCGCCGGCGAGGTCGCCGGAGAGCACGGTCGTGTTGTTCCACTTCGGTTCGGTGAGCGTGCTGGAGAGGACGTACTTCGGCATGCTGTTGTACTTGTCGGCGAGTTCACCCTCGTACTGGGGCCAGGCTTCGGCGAACCCTTCGTAGGTCTTGCGTCCGAGCAGCAGCGCGGCGGCCTCGAGCGATTCGGTTTCCTTGAATTTCTCGGCGTCGGGTCCGCGGTCGAACTCGAAGCTCCAGTTCGGGTACTTGAACTCCTCCCCGCCGGGCGCTTCCACGACGCCGTCGAGCGAGATGAACTCGGTCACCACGACCTTTCCCATTTCAGGCCTCCTTGACGAACTCGCGCAGCGCGGCGGCGAGCACGTCGGGTGTGGTGCTGTGGTTCTCGCCCGGCACGGGCTTGAGGGTCGCGGTGGGCAGCCGTTCGGCGACGGCCCGCGCGCCCGTGGCGAGGAACGGCCAGGTGTCGTTGCCGTACATGACGAGGATGGGAACGTCGATCCGGTTCCAGAGGTCGGCGCGCAGCGGCCTGCCGGACATCGTGTCGCCGACGTTGCGGCCGTCGTAGGCGATCGTGGGGGCGATCGCCTCGAGCCCGGACCACATCTCGCGGTCCTCGCGCATGCCGGCGACGAGCTCCTCCGGCATGCAGGCGGCGGCGGTCATGAACAGGGCCACGGCGTCGCCGGGACGGCCGTCGGCGACGGCGGCGTCGAGCCGTTCGACGTAGTCGGCCGGCAGCGGTGGGCGGGCGTCGTCGGCGACGGCGGGCGGTTCGAACAGCGCGAGGCGCGCGACCGGGACGCCGGCCTGTGCGGCGTTGAGCGCGAGCGTCCCGCCGGAGGACCAGCCGAACACCGTCGCCGGACGGCCGCCGCCGGCCTGCTCGATGATCGCGGCGAGGTCCTCGAACTCGCGCTCGACCGCGTAGGGCCGGGTGTCGCCGCTCTCGCCGCGCCCGCGACGGTCGTAGTTGATCACGAGGAACTCGCCGGAGAGCAGCTCGGCCGTCTCCGGGTTCTCGGGAGTGGTGGCGCGGTACGCGGTCGCGCCGTCGATGATGATGACCGGTTCGCCGTCACCCCACGCCGTGTAGGCGATGGTGGTTCCGTCGGCCGACGTGACAGTGCCGTTGTACATTCGGGGCCTTCCTTGTCGGTCTCCCGCGGTGTCGATCACCGCGGGAGACCACGTTAGGAACGCTCCGGGTCCTCGGTCTTGTACAGGAGCGACATCGGATCGTCGGCATCGTCGCGCCGCCGCAGCTGCGTCGCGGTGCGGCCGATGAACCGTTGCAGCGCCTTCGCGAGGTGCGGCTGGTCGTAGTAGCCGAGCCGGTTCACCACCTCGAGCGGCGCGATCCCCTCACCGAGCAGCACCGCGGCCTCCCGGGCGCGTTCGATCTGCCGTATCGCACCCTGGGTGAGCCCGGTCGCGGAGGCGACCCGCCGCTGTATCGACCGCGTTCCAACCTTGGCGATCCCGCCCCACACGACCTCGTCCACGAGCGGATCGCGTGTGAGCACCCCGGCGTGCACGAGCTTCTGGACGAACTGCTCCGCGTTGTCGATGCCGGGAATCTCCCATTCCTCGCCACGCAGGACGAACGTGCGTTCCGTGACGTGCGGGCTTTCGACGCCGCCGTCGACGAGTCGTGCCATCGGCAGGTGCGGCATCGACGTGCCGTGCGCGAACGTGATCCCGAACGACTCCGAGTCACCGGTGAACTCCGCGGTGGTCGCGGTCGTCTCCGGCCCACGGACCGCGGCGTGGACGACGCCTTCGTCGTCCCAGAAGACCAGCTCCCAGGTCGACGTCGCGACCGAGGTCATGTTCTCGACCCCCGAGGTGCGCCCGCGCCAGACACGCGTCACGTAGGGCGAGTCCGACGCGCGGTGGTCGCTCTCGATCGACATGCCGCTCCCTCCAGGCGAGTCCGGACCGGCAGGCGAAGCCGCCGAGCTGCAACCTCGACCACCGGCGGACCCGCCGCGAGGTCGGGACGCCCAGGCGCGTCGTGGCTCCGCGTCGATCCGCGTAGCCGGAAAGCCTACCGACTCGCGGACTTTGCCGATGCCCGTGAGCTTTCGGCACGTAGTGCTCCCGCCGGGGTCCACTCCCGCGGAGAGCGCGGGCCTCCACTCCTCCGTCGTGTTGGGGCTCTTCAGGCGGTGTAGCGGAGCACGGCGCCCACGTGAAGGTTCGGCGCCGGACCGTCGGACGGCAGGACGACGAGTTCACCGTCGGTGGCCGCCACCGCTCTGACCAGGGCGGCGTCCGCCCGGTCCTCGCGGGGGTCGGTCACACCGAACTCTTCGCGGAGCTGGTCGGCGCTGGTGGCGATCTGTGCGGGGTCCGGGCCGATCCAGAGACGTGCGCTGGAGTCGGGGTCATCGTTCAGCAGCAGCGTCTCGACACTGCCGTTCCGGACGGCGTCGATGGTGGCGGGCAGGCCGGCGACGGCGCGCTGGCCGTTGGCGAGCTCGCGGTCGAAGCGTTCGGCGACGGTCATGATGCGTTCGGCCGTCTTCAGCTTCAGGACGCGGCGAAGTTCGGCCTCCAGGTCGGGGTCGTCGATGGTCGTGTTCTTGTCGGACTCGACGGTGTGCTCCAGGACGTGCTCGGAGACCTCCTCCAGGACGGCGGTGCGGGCGCGGGTGTCACCGGCGATCACGATGGCCTCGGCGCCGCAGCTGTCGGCAGCGCGGTCGATCTCGTGGGCGACCTTCTTGGCGTTGATCTTCCAGACGTTCTCGGACGAGCGCTGGAACCGGGACTGGTTCCAGTCGCCGGCCTTGGTCTTGTGGATGGGGTAGTCCTCGTCGCCCTCGACGTTGATGTGCCGGTGCCTGCCCTCTGCGGTGACGCAGTCGATCGCGCCTCCGCGACGGTCGACGACGGCCACCATGTGCGGGAACTTCTCGCCGCGTTCGGCCAGGTAGGGCAGGACGTCCGGGAGCGGTGCGAGGGTCGCCCGGGGCGTGCGGGGCGGGCCGGTGAACCGCTCGCTGTGCACCACCTCGCCGTCCGCCGCGAAGATCACCAGGCCCTCGGAGCGGCGGCGCAGCATCTCCTCGTCGATGGTCTGCTCGATCGCGCGGAGCATGCCCTGCGGGGCGTTCTGGGCCTCCAGGTCCGCGCGCAGCGCCCGCCACCGCAGCTCAACGGCTTTGGACGCGTCCTCGGTGGTCCGGGTGAGGTCCGCGTAGACGGACGCGTAGGGCCCCGGACGTTGGTACAGCGTCTTGAGGAATGACAGATCCATGGGATGGCCGTACCCGCCCTATCTGGGGCAAACGTAAAGATTGTGACGTCTGGGGTCAGCCTTCGGCGGACTGCTGGAGCCGCGCGTAGGCGAGCTGCAGCCAGTCCGAACCCGCGACCGCCGTCATCGTGGCACCGGTGAGCCGGGTCGCGTGCGGGGCGAAGACGAGGCCCGCCGCGTAGGCCGTCGCGACCCACTGCGCCGTGCAGAACGGGCAGGTGATCAGTTCGCCGACGGCGTGCCGGGCGCCCTTCCCGCGCACCTCCTCCGCCACCTCGGCGGGCCCGGACGTCCCGGAGTAGCGGGTGAACGGGGCGCGCAGCGGGCTCGTCACCGGGTCCTTGGCGATCAGCCGGGACACCTTGTGCGTCGTGACGGTCATCAGCGCCAGGTCGGAGAGCCCGATGGACGGAGCCCGGTCCCGCAACCGGCGGCCCACCAGCACCAGCGCCCCCGTGGTCAGCCCGTAGACGGCGAGGGTGCCGAGGTACGAACCGAGCGGACGGTCGGCGCCGTCGGTGTACTCGTCCTTCTCCCTGCGTGCGGTTTCGACGACCGCGCTCATGTCTTCTCCTTTTCCGGCGGGACGATCAGGCAGAACTCGTTGCCCTCGGGATCGGCGAGGACCGTGGTCGGCCAGCCGTCGTCCACGAACGGGCCGCGGACCACCGTGGCGCCGAGCGCGGTGACCCGGGCGAGTTCGGCGTCCATGTCGGAGATCCGCAGGTCGGGATGCATCCGGTTCTTCCCGGCCTTGGGCTCGGGGACGCGCTGGAGCAGCAGTTTCGGCCCCTGGCCCGCCGGGTCGGTGAGGCCGGCGTACGGCGGCGCGTACCCGCCGCGTTCGTACCCGAGCACCGCAGCCCAGAAGTCCGCGAGGCGCTCGGGATCGGAGCAGTCCAAGACGAAGACGAGTTCCAATTCAGTGGTTGCGCAGCGCGTCCACGAGCTGCGACTTGTTCATCGAGGACCGTCCCTCGACGCCGATCTCGCGGGCCCGCTTCATCAACTCGTCCTTCGTCCAGTCGCTGTAAGGGGGATTCTTGCCGCCCTTACTGCCGACCTTCTTCTTGCCCTGGCCCGCTGACGCGTTCGCGATCCGCGCGGCCTTCTCCTTGCTTTCGCCCCGATCGCGGAGCTTCTGGTACGTCTTCTCGTCCTTGATCTGTGATCTAGGCATACCGGACGTTTACCCGGTACACGTGGTCCACACATCGGAGACGATGGCACCCGGAAAGCGAACTCGTGCGCATCGGCACCCTGAGCTCGCTCGCCGTGCGGGACGACGCCCGCACCGCCCGTCAAGGCCGCGCCGGCCGACGGCTGCGGTGTCCACACCGCCCACGGCCCTGGTGGCCCCCAACCGCTTCCGTGGCCCTTCCGCACGGATCACATCGTCCATCGATCTCCCTCTCACGGAACTCCACTCTGACGTCACCACCGTCGGCGGTGGCCGACACCGCGCTGATGCGGCCCTGAATCCGCACACGTGAAGTGCGCGCGACCAGCGGGTTTCCACGGACGGACGAGAGGGGGAACGGTTCGATTTGACGGCACTTCCAGGAGTGCTAGCCTGCTTCGTACCCCGAGGGGATGCGGGACGCCGTGAGGCGGACGGCCCCAGGGGAAGCCATCGGAGGAAAAACGGTTCGCAGCTCGTCTCGGACCGGGGTACTCTGGGGTGGCAAGCCCAGACGGGATGCAGGACACCGCAAGGTGGCCGGCCCGCAGGGCACTCCTACGAAACGATCTTGGCGGGTCTTCGGGCGCGTCGTTGTGTTGTGGCGTGGGGATCTTGGGGAGTCACCGTCCGTCGAAAAGATCTTGGTTGATCGG
>NZ_JBQQBP010000029.1:0-73141 GCF_052245875.1 Actinomadura sp. 3N407 | reverse complement strand
CGGCACCTACGGCACCTACGGCACCTACGGCACCTACGGCACCTACGGCACCTACGGCACCTACGGCACCTACGGCACCTACGGCACCTACGGCACCTACGGCACCTACGGCACCTACGGCACCTACCGCACCTACGGCACCTACCGCGTGCACAAGCAGTTGCGCCGCCAGGGCGTGCAGGTGGCCTGGTGCACGGTGGAGCGGCTGATGCGCGCCCATGGCCTGCACGGCGTGCACCGCCGGGACCGGCAGCGCGTGTGATGACGGCCGTCCCCGGGTCTATGCCAGGCGTGGGGACGGCCGTCCCACCAATGTACATCTACGCACTGCGGGGAACGCCGGGTTCGGTCGAGCTCGTCCCGGCGCAGTAGGCATGGGGTGTTCGGTAACCCCACTTACCGGCACTTGCTGCCGTCGCGGTACCTGGTGACGGCACCGTAAGTCTCGGCTCAGCGGGGATGGGCGGAGGCAAGGCCCTTCCAGCAGCCTAGAGGGGCGATGCCGAGGAGGTACGACCACCGCGCTATCCGCCACGGTCCTTGTAGGCGGTGGCTCGATGCTCAGCTGCGTCACCGACGCCGCGAGCGGGATGGCCCCGGCCCACGAGGAGACAAACGCGGTCGGCGCCGTCCTCAACTTCCTCTCGGGAGTGTCCGGCCCACTGGAGCCGGCGCCCAGCGCGATGCCAACCGTTGAGGATATCTTGAAATGGCCGTCACGAAGCCGAGACCGCGGATGCGCACGCGCAGCGCCCACTGTGAGTACTCCTCGCAGCAGGACCGCGGCGAAGAGGGGGCGTCTGTGAGCGCGGATGACTCCGGCGGTGCGTACCACCCGAGGGCGGGTCGTCGCCCGTCTGTGGCTGGTCTTATAGCCGTTACTGCGATGGTCACCGCGGCTATGACGTCCGTCGCGTACATCGTTCTTGACCGAATGCTGGATGCCCCCAGCCCTACGGCCGCGCCAGTGTCGAGCTGGTCGCCGGATCCGATGACGGTGAGGGCATGCCGGACGGCACGGCAGGCGGTAACGCACCCATTAGACGACAACGCGCAGGTGACGACGATGACCACGGCGGCGGCAAGTGAGGCGGACGCGCTGAATCAGATAGCGGCAGCGTTCGTTGCCAACCCTACGGTCGATCAGGCCCGTCAGGACGCATTCGAGGTAGACGCATGGTGCCGCGACAACATGGTGACGCGGCCTTGAGACCTACGCAGAGCTTCTGTCCGTTGCTTACTGGGCGCGGACGGCTGCGGTGCCCTAGGGCCCGCGTGGCGCTGCCGTCACATCCCACCGTTGGCCACCTAGAGGGAACAAGGGAGGATGCCCGCCCGTGGAATCGGTGAGAGGCCAGCGGACGGTGGGCCGCCGGAGACGTTGGGCGGACGCTGTGCTTGCCGAAAAGTACGTCCGTGCAGGTGAGAGACGTAATGTCCGGCGGGTTGCGGCGCAGGGCTGGGAACCGTCGCGGGACAGGCCACGACACCGCCCTCGCCCCGGGATGATGGGCGGTTGTGCTGTTGCGACTTGCCTACTTGACCGTGGCGAACACGTTCGCGGTGCTGCGTCTGCTTCCGAAGACCGACCGGGAGAAGGACACCGAGATCTTGGTGCTGCGACATCAGATCACGGTGCTGGAGCGCCGGCTGGAGGGGGCGAGGGCGCGGTTCGCCGGCCCGGATCGAGCACTGCTCGCGGCGCTGCTGCACCGGCAACCTCGCGGTGTGTTGCGGCGGATGCGGCTCCTGGTGCGGCCGGACACGGTGCTGCGCTGGCACCGGGACCTGGTCGCGGGTCGGCACGCCGCTCGCTCCAGACCCAAGCGGCCGGGGCGACCACCGACCGTCCGTTCCATCCGGGCTCTCGTCCTTCGCCTGGTGCGGGAGAACCCGAGCTGAGGCTACCGGCGGGTGCACGGCGAGGTGCTGGTGCTCGGCGTCAAGGTCGCGGCCTCTACCGTCTGGGAGATCCTCACCGACGCCGGCATCGACCCGGCGCCCGAGCGTTCCGCCACCACCTGGGCCCGGTTCCTGCGCTCGCAGGCCGGGGCACTGCCGGCGTGTGACTTCCTGGAGACCGTGCCCCTCACCGGCGCCCGCAAGTACGTGCTGGCGGTTATCGAGCATCACACCCGCCGTGTCCGGGTTCTGGGCGCCACTGCTCACCCGACCGCCCCGTGGGTGACCCAGGCGGCGCGGAACCTGGTCATGGACCTGGAGGACGCGGGTTGCCGGGCACGGTTTGTGATCCGTGACCGGGACGGTAGGTTCCCGGATCTGTTCGACGCCGTCCTGGCCGATGCCGGCATCAGGGTGGTGCTGACCGGGGTGCGGATACCCAGGACGAACGCCGTGATGGAGCGGTGCGTGCAGACCTACCGCCGTGAACTCCTGGACCGCACGCTGATCTGGAACCAGCGCCACCTGCTCCACAGCTCTCGCAGGAACCGCCGCTACCTGCGCCGGCGCAAGATCGGGCACACCATTCCCGAGCCCAAGGACCAGCGGGCCAATCGCCGCAGACGCGGCTCGGCCGGCGGCCGCCCGACCGGTTTCGACAAACAGCGGTACCGCAAGCGCAACGTCGTCGAGCGGGCGATCAATCGCCTCAAGAACTTCCGGGCCGTGGCAACCCGATACGACAAACGCGCCTACGTCTACCTCGGCACCGTGACCGTCGCCACCCTCGCGATCTGGCTTCGCACATGATCCGAGAAACACGACCTAAAGGTTGTCCCGTAATGATGGAGAAGCGCTGCCAGGCGTGCTGGCGAGGAACTACCGGTCCGGGGCCGGTCAGCCGGCGATCGCCAGGTTGCGCATGAGGGCGATGCCGCGAGTGGCGTGTTGGACGCCGTCGCTTTTGCGGCGGCAGTTGCGCAGGATGTTCCACCACTTCATCTGCGCGAAGGTGTGCTCGACGCGGGCGCGCACGCGCTTGTGGACGGTGTTGAGTTCGGACTGCCAGACGGGCAGGTCGGCACCATCGCGGGACCGCCGGTAGGGCATGATGACCTGCCGGGTTCCCTGGTAGCCGCCGTCGGCCATCACGTGCGCGCCCCGGCAGGCCCCCTGGGCACCGGAGTCACCGAAGGCGGTGCAGTCGTTGTGGTTGCCCGACGGCCGACCGCGACCACCAGCCGGGTGTTGGCGTCGATGACGACCTGCATGTTCACCGAGTACCGGTAGTTCTTCGACCGTGCGGTGATCGTCCGATCGTGGACGGCACCAGCGTGTCGTCCACGATCAGCACTGTGTCCGGGCCGTGCCGGCGGGCGACCGGGGCCAGTGCGAGCAGCGGCGCCAGGTGGTCAACCACCCGGTGCGCGGCCGACTTGGACACCCCGAACAGCAACGCGACCTGCCGGAGCGTGAGGTTGGTGCGGTAGTACACCGCGATCAGCAGCACCCGGTCGGCCAGCGGCAGGCTCCACCGCCGCCCGGTGCCGGTCTGCTCACCGCCCCGACCTGCAACGATCCGCACCAGGCGGCAGAACTGCCGCACCGACAGGCCGGTGAACACCGGCACCCACTCGTCCCGATCGGCCCTGATCACTTGCTCCACGGCAAGATTAACGACCAAGATCGTCCGTCGTTACGGGACAGCCTTTAGCTGACGACCCGCTTTGTTAACGACATTCGGGTAGGAGATCGTGACGGCCCATGGCGCGGCATCGGGCAAGTATTCCGTGGGGAAACCATGGTCGAGGTGGTGGCCGGTCTGGTGCGTTTGGTGGCAGGGCGGTGGGGTTGGTGTTGATGATGTCGGTATGGCGAATCGTGGCTGGGTGTGGATGGGTGCGGGATTGACGTTGGCGGGCGTGGCCGGGCTCGGTGTGTACTTCGCGGCAGTGGGACTGGACGAAGCCGACAAGCTGGGCAGCGTGGTCGGGGCGCTGGCGGCGGTGGCGGGCCTGTCACTGACGGTTTACGGGCTGGCGGCGGGTTCGGGCGCAGCGGGGCGGCGGGTGCGACAGAGTGCCCGTGCTTCGGGCGGCCGGATCTTGCAGGTGGGCGGGGACCAGACCGGACAGACTGGTTCGGCGTCATCGGGTGGCGGGGCGGCCGGTGAGGTGCGCCAGCGCGCCCAGGCCCGCAAGGACGGAGAAGTCTCCCAGGTCGGGGGAGACCAGGACCCGCCCGCCCAGCCATGAGCGGCCCTGGGCGTCGAGGGGATGGGGTGTCGCAGGACGCCCGGGTCAAGGACGGCGGCGAGGTCACTCAGATCGCTGGCGACCAGATCACCCATCATCACCACCACTACCCGCTGGGCGAAGCGGCGGCGCCAGGGGCGGCACAGCCGGCGGTGGACCGGGTCCGGGTCGGAGTGGTGCCGCGGCTGGCGGATTGTTTCCAGGAACGCGCGGTTGCCGAGCGGGTGCGGGCGGCGGCCGAGGACGGCGGCACGGTGATGCTGACCCAGGCCAGCGCGCAGGCGACCACCCGGGTTCTGGCGGGAATGGGTGGAGTGGGTAAGACCCAGCTGGCTGCGGCCTACGCCCGGCATGCGTGGGGACAGGGCATTGATGTGCTGGTGTGGGTGGAGGCGGCCGATCGTGACGGGGTGATCTCCGCCTACGCCGACGCCGCACTGCGGCTGGGTCTGCCGTCGGCCGGCCGGAAGGATCCCGAACGGTCGGCGCGGGAGTTTTTGACCTGGGCCGAGACCACCACCCGGCGGTGGCTAGTGGTGCTGGACGATGTGTGCAGCCCCGGCGACATGCGGGGCCTGTGGCCAACGGCGGTCACCACCACAGGCGCCACCACGACCACGGGCGGGTCCTCGGGTGAGTCCTCGGATGGATCTTCAGGTGGGGTGTCGGTGGCGGGCGGGCAGGTGGTGGTCACCACGCGGCTGCGTCACGCCGCCCTGGCCGCCATCGGCCGCCGCGTCATCGAGGTCGGCATCTTCACAGAGGACGAGGCCAGCTGCTATCTGTCGGCCAAGCTCGCCGACCGTGCCGCCGACCCCGTCCAGACCGACGCACTGGCCCGCGAGTTGGGGTATCTGCCGCTGGCGCTGGCGCAGGCCACGGCCTACATGCTCAACGCCGATCTGGACTGCGCCGCCTACCGGCGGTTACTGGACACCCGGCTGCTACACCGCGTCCTGCCCGACCAGCAGGACTTGCCCGACGATCACGAGCGGATCGTCGCGACCACCTGGGAGCTGTCGATCGACCAGGCCGACCGGGCCTTTCCGACCGGGCTGGCCCGGCCGGTGCTGTTCCTGGCCAGCGTCCTGGACCCCGCCGGCATCCCCCAATCCGTGCTGACCAGCCCGCCCGCACTGAAGTATCTGACCAGCCACCTACCCGCAGCCTCCCAGGATCGCGGGGTGGATGCGGAGGCGGTGGATGAGGCGCTGCGGGTCCTGCACCGAAATAGCCTCATCGATCACAACCGCACCGCCACTTACCTCGAAGTCCGTGTACATCAACTCATCCAACGCGCCACGCGCGAAAGTCTCATCGCTCAATCAGACCTTGGCCCGACCCTGTTCACCGAAGTCGTCCACACGGCTGCAGAGGCTCTCCTCAGCGTCTGGCCTGGGATCCACCAAAACTTCTCCAGCCAGCAATTCAGCACAACGCTACGTGCTAATACCGTCGCACTTCACACCAGTACCGGTGTAGTCCTCTGGGAGCGAAACAACCAAGGCCACCCCGTGTTGTTTCACGCAGCCAACAGTCTCGGCCACGCAGGTCAGGTGGCTGCTGCCCACATCGCCAACGCCGAACTTCTCGCCACCGCCCAACGCATCTTCGGCCCCGATCACCCCGACGTCTTGACTGCCCGCTACAACTGCGCAACTTGGCAAGGAGAGGCCGGAGACATGGCCAGTGCGGCAGACGAGCTCCAACAGCTGCTGACTGACCGACAACGAGTACTCGGCCTCGACCATCCCGGCACCCTGGACACAAAAGGCAACCTCGCGTACTGCCGAGGTAAAGCCGGAGACGCAGCGGGCGCTGCCAGCCTCTTCGAGGAAATACTCGCCTACTTCATCCGGAGACACGGCCCCGACCACCCCAGCACACAGAACGCCCGCCACAACTTCGCGCACTGGCGAGGAGAAGCGGGTGACGCGCCAGGTGCAGCCACCGCCCTCGAACAATTACTCGCCGACCGACTGCGAGTACTCGGCCCCGACCACCCCAGCACCCTGAACACCCGCCACAACTTCGCGCACTGGCGAGGAGAAGCGGGTGACGCGCCAGGTGCAGCCACCGCCCTCGAACAATTACTCGCCGACCAGCTGCGAGTACTCGGCCCCGACCACCCCAGCACCCTGAACACCCGCCACTACTTCGCGCACTGGCGAGGAGAAGCGGGTGACGCGCCAGGTGCAGCCACCGCCCTCGAACAATTACTCGCCGACCAGCTGCGAGTACTCGGCCCCGACCACCCCCACACCTCCAGCACCCACCGCAATTTGGCATACTGGCGCGGCCAGGCGAGCCTGGGGTAGGCGTGCGTCGGTCGGGGAGGTCCCGGAATCGCTCAGATCGCCAGCGACGATGAGGCGAAGAAGTCGCTGTACTTCCGGCTGAGGCGTGTCTGCCGAGGAACCCTGCCCGGAAATGGTACCGCTGCGCAGCGGAACCTCTTCACGCACTGGGATCTCAAGTCGATCTGGGCACGGAGGCCGGCAGCGACGCGCCCCCACCCGGGCGCTGTTTTCCCGCGACTGCCTCGAGGTCGACATCCAATGGCCCGCACCGGGGCAGGTACTGACGCTGTTCGTCCAGCATTTCAAATCGATGATGGGCGGCCGCGACACCACCGGGCCGCGGCGCCGCAGCCAGGCCCACGCCGTCAAACAGATCATCCGCGACCGCTTCGGCGACAACGCCGGCGCGCACCCGTTCATCGTGTGCGGGGACTTCAACGACTACATGCAGGCCGACGATCAGGGCGAACCGTCCATCGGTGACCTGGTCGAATGGGACCAGGTCGACAACGTGGTCACCCGGCTACCCGAAGCCGACCGGTGGACCCACTACTACAAGCGCCGCAAGCACTACTCCCAGTTGGACTACCTGCTGCCCTCACGCTCGCTGGCCGACGCCAACCCCAACCCGCCAGAGATCATGCGCAAGGGCCTGCCACTACGCGCCGATCGCTACACCGGTGAACGCTTCAACGGCGTAGGCCTGGACAACCCCAAGGCATCGGACCACTGCCCCTTCGTCATCACCCTCGACCACCCCGCCTGACCCTGCTCCACCGCCGAGCGACCGCGCCGGATCTGCGCGGAGGCGCCCCCGGGCGAGGACGTCGGCGACCGGTGGACACCGGGATGGTGACCGCCCTGGCAATGGCGGGCCGACAGGTCACCGGGGCTGGCCGTGCACCAGAACATGGCGGGGTTCCGGGAGCCGATGAGTACGGTGACGACTCCGGCCCGGAGGAACGATGGGAATCGACGTGGCCGGCGGCGCCGGGCACGCACGCGGGGTCCTCTAGCACGGGCATCTTCTCAGTCGTCAGCTGTGGTCGGACGCCCCCAGATAGGCCGGTCCCTTTTCAGCGGCTCACAATGGCGGCGGGATGCTCGGCAGTTGGACGGAAATGGGAAAACGTGAAAAAGCTCTTGACTCGAATTTAAGCACGTCGGTAGCTTCTCGGGAAACGGCCAGAGAAAGTGCATTGAACACGTCCGCATCCCTATGCCCCTGAAATATGACCGAAGAGCCCGCGGACGGCAACCCGCCATGACACCGGACAACGAAGGAACCCCCGTGCTCCCCGCTCTACGTAGATGGACCATCACCGCCGTCGCCGCGTTCACCGCGTCGACGGCCGCGCTGACCGGCGCCTACTTCACCGGACAGCAACCGCAGGCCGCCAAGGTGGGCGCCGTCTCCTACGCCGCGCCCGCGGCCAAGGCGATCGCCGCGGCCAACCTGTACGTCGACCCGAACTCCAACCCGGCGGCCTGGGTCGCCGCCAACCCCGGCGACCCGCGGGCCGCTCGCATCAAGGCGGCCATCGCCGACCGGCCGATCGCACGCTGGTTCGGCAACTGGAACAGCGACATCACCGCGGCGGTGTCCCGCTACGTCGGCGGCGCCGAGCAGACCGGCGCCACACCGATGCTGGTGGCCTACAACGTCCCGGGCCGTGACTGCGGCAGCCACTCCGGCGGCGGCGCGGGCAGCCCGGAGGCCTACCGCACCTGGATCGGGCAGTTCGCCACGGCCATCGGCAGCCGCCAGGCGATCGTCGTGGTGGAGCCCGACGCGGTCGCCCAACTCGACTGCCTGCCGAACGACACCGAGCGGCAGACCCGGCTCGACCTGCTGAAATACGGTGTGCAGCAGCTCAAGCAGAAGGCGCCGAACGCCTGGGTCTACCTGGACGCCGCCAACGCCAACTGGATTCCCGCCGGCACCATGGCCCAGCGTCTGCAGGCCGCCGGGATCGCGGACGCACGCGGCTTCTCGGTCAACGTGTCGAACTACTACACCACCGAACAGTCGATCACCTACGCCAAGGCCGTCAACGCCGGGCTCCCCAGCGGCAAGACTTTCGTGGTCGACACCAGCCGCAACGGCAACGGCTCCAACGGTGAATGGTGCAACCCGGCCGGACGCAGGCTCGGCACCCCGCCCCGCGAGGGATCCGACGCTGAACTGGAACTGTGGGTCAAGGTCCCCGGCGACTCCGACGGCGACTGCGGAATCGGCGCCGGGATCCCCGCCGGCCAGTTCAGCCCCGACCTGGCCATCCGCCTGATCGACGGCACCCGATAACCGCTCGCGGGCGCGCCGCCCGCACCCATACCGGTGAGCCCTCGACCTGGTTTCGGTCGAGGGCACACTGGGTCCTTGTCCATCGGTGTGTGCTTGGCCATGGTCTCTGACCTACCCGCCCAGCCCGAACCACAGCCGGTATGCGGCTGCTCATGGGGGTGGAGGTTCGTGGTGTCGGCGGTTGCTCCAGTCACCGACGAGCTGGTTGTTGAGACGCGCGAAGTGACCGATGCCTTCGGGGTGGGCCTGGGCCGCCGCCTGGGCGTAGGTGTGCAGTGCGGTGGTGATCTCGCCGCGGGCCTCGTAGATCAGGCCCATCCGGACGGTCGCGCCCATGTGCCCGGCGGCGGCCGCAGCGCGGTAATAGATCTCGGCGCCGGTCGGGGAGGAGCCGTCGGCACGGTCTTGGGCGTAGCCGGGGAGTGTGAACTCGTAGGCGAACTCGGCGGCCAGCTGCCGGCGCTGGCTGGGGGCAGCGCTGATCAGGATCTCGGCGGGTTCGTCGCCGTGGCGGGCGGCGGACCGCAGCCAGGCCATGCCCTCACTGGGCAGGTCGTGACACAACAGCAGGATACCCAGCCGGGAGGTGGCCTCGCGGTCACCGTCCTCGGCCGCGCTCAGCAGGTCGGTGCCGTGCTGGCCGAGCAGGCCGTAGTACCGGCGGTGCGCCATGGATTGCAGGCGGCCCAGGACGGGCAGCCAGGACTCGATCGCGTTGTCGTGCAGGTCCGCCAAGCGCAACTCCCGCGCCGGCAGCGTGGGATGAGGGTCGGGGGGCCCGGGCGGCGGTGACGGAGGCGTGGACACGGGGCCGTCCAGCGGGGGTGACTCTCGGGCGTCGGTGCTTTCCGCGCCGGGTGCTGATGCGCCAGAGACATCGGTCTGCCGGTGGTCCTGCTTGGCCTCGGCGTCTGCTGTCTTGGGCGCTGGTACGGCGACGGGCTGGGAGACCGGCACCCGGGCCAGCTGGTCACGCATCTCCTGGTAGCGGGTGTACCACCCCTGCAAAGTGACCGGCCCGTCGAAGTCGAGCTTGGCCCCGCTCCCGGCGTGGAAGTCCAAACAGGTCAGCACCACGGTGGCCACCCACCCCCATGCCGGGGGTCCCTGCCGCTTGCCCGTCATCACCCGGCTGAACACGGCCTGCGTCACATCCTGCAGCGCCGGTATCTCCCGTCTTCGATCGGCGATGACCTTGCGGGTCAGCCGGACCAGTTCCCGGTCGCTGGGTAGGCAGCAGGCGTTGATGAACCGGCGGAGATCGAGGATGAACTCGTCGCCCACTTTCGTGTGCGCCGACGGGGGGTCGATCGTCATTTGTGAGAGCCCTAACGTGTCCGGGCGTCGCCCTGCTTGATCGTTAATGCTGGGGAGCATGTTCTCATCGGTGCGCCAGTTCAGGGTATTTGACGCGTGATCCACGGTGCTGCGGACCGTTCGGATCCGGCTCGCCCTGGCTGCTCGTTGTTGCTGTTCACAGCGATCCGCATCAATCTGGATCGCTCTGAAGCACAACGGCCTTGATCATTTGAGTCAGGAGACGCAAACCAGTCAGTATTAGAACAGAATTCACCCGATAAACGGCATGGATGGGACCGATGTCCGAATACCTGGATGTCAGGCTCTGTTGCGATTTTCCGATGTGATGCGACCTGTCATTTGTGCTGGTCCGCAACCCGGTGTCTCTGGCGTACTAGTGATCGTCACTTCGACCCCAACCAGCAAGGACCGCACGTCTGATGTCCGTACGCATACCGACCATCCACGGCCTAGCCCGCCCCGTTGCCTGCCGGCACCGCACGGCACTCGGCGCCCACACCGTCCCCACCGCGACCACCCGGTTCAGCGATGACGACATGCTGCTGTTCCTGCTGATCTCTACCTGGGAGCTGCACACCGCTCGGCCGGCCCCAGCCGTCCCGCCGGTCGAGATGACCGAGCAGGAACTGATCGAGTACTGGAGCGATCCCACCGACCAGCCCTGCCCACCGGACTGCCTCGCCCGGCACCCGGCCCGGCACCCGGCCTGGCGCTCGGAGCCGTCCGCGTGAGCCAGGACGCGCCCCGCCTACCCCTGTCGACGGGCGAGGGTCTGCCGTCGCCGGTGCCCACCACGCTGGCCGCCGTCGACATCTGCAGGTTCGGTGCCCGCTCGAATGCGCGGACCCAGCTGCATCTGCGCCGGGAGATGTACGCGCTGATCGCTGAGGCCTGCCGGATCACCCGCGTGCCCTGGGCGGCCTCCTACCGCGAAGACCGCGGGGATGGTGCACTGTTCATCGTCCCACCCGACGTGGCCGCCGAGCACCTGCTGGACCCCTTCGCCCACCACCTGGTCGCGGTGCTGCGCCGCTACAACCGGCTGTCCAGCCACGCTGCCCAGCTGAAACTACGGCTGGCCGTGCACACCGGCCGGGTCCACAGCGACGACCACGGCGTCACCGGCCCCGCGCTGGTCCACCTGTTCCGGCTCCTGGACGCCCCGGCGTTCAAGAAGATCGCCGCCGACACCGCCGACCTGGCCGTGATCGTCTCCGACCGGCTCTACACCGACGTCACCGAGGGTGGCGGCCTCATCGACCCCACCGCCTACAAACCCCAGCGCATCACCTGCAAAGAGACCCGCACCCGCGCCTGGATCTGGACCCCACCCGCACACTGACCCGGCACACCACGAGCAGGCTTTACACCTCACCAAGTTCCAGACGACAGGGCATGGCCGCCGTCACGATGGCGGCCATGCTCTACCCACCACGCGTCCGGCCGTCTGCGGTCCTGTCAACCAGTGCCGAGATGGCACACCTCGCTCACCGGCGGCCCGGCCCACGGCCCGGGTGACCTCGGGGATGGCGCCGACGACGACCAGGAACGCACATGCAGGTCAACTACCGGATAGGCGCCAGCAACCGGCCGAGTGCTTCGGCGGAGGCCTCTTCCTGCAGGGCCGAGCCGGCCCAGACCTGCAGGAAGAGGCCGACAACGTCTGCGTTGGACAGGAACTTGTCGTAGACATTGAACTGGGGTTCGTCGAGCATGGTGTTGGCCATGTTCGGGGGTCAACGCCGATGCGGCTGGCTGGGCGGCCTTGATCATTCGCCCGGGCGTGCGGGGCCAGAGACGCCCTCGCCTTGGTCGATGCGTTCGGCGACGTCGTCGAGGTGGACGACCCGTGGCGGACGCTTTCGTCTTCCCCTCTTTGGATGCTGGAAAGAGCGTGAAGGGCTCTTGGGAAGGCTAAGTGTCCGACCGGCCTGCCATGCTTTGATTTCTGGGAGGTGTTCGGTAGTGGCCAAGAAGCGGACAAAGACATGGACTCTGGCGAGTGGAGCCCGGGCGGCCCGCGAGGCGCGGATCGCCACGATGCAGCATCTGCAGTCTGCGCCGATCGCCCGGGAAATGCACCAGCAGCAACTACGGAACGCGTTCGCGGTGAAGGTCGCGCACCTGCGTGGCCACAAGCCCACCGCAAGCGCCCTGCTGTTTGGCGGTATGGGCTACCAGCACCCATTCCCCCCGTTCACCGACTGGGCGGCGGCGACCGAGACGGTAGTGGCCGACGAGGCCCGCTACCTGGCCGAAGCCGATCTGTACGTCCTGTCTCCGCAGATGTGTGACGTCGTGATCGCCGCCGCCCAAAGCCTCACCCTGGAAGATCTGGAACTGCTCGGCGAAGAGGACCTACCCAGCCTGACCGGACTGGTGATGCTGCCCCACCCGGTCCTCGTCCGCACCGCCGGCGGCAACATCGGTGACCTGCGTGCGTTCACCTGGCGCATCCCATCCACGATCCTGCACCCCACTGCCGACTTCGCATCACTGGACTACATTCCGGCCGTCCGGATGTCGAGCTACAACGACACCCACGGCCCGGTCCGGCCCGACACCTTTCTGCAGTTCGCCGCCACCGCCAGGGCACAGGGCACCCCGCTACCGCCACTGCTGCTGGACGCGATCAAATGCGTCGCCTTCCGATACGCCGCCACTCCCGAGCAGACCCAGGCGCTGAAGGACTACTTCACGGTCGTAAAAAGCTCCGGCGAGGCCACCCGCGACTGGCATGCGGCCCAAGGACGCGACGAGAACCGTGTGATCGGCGAATACACCCCCGACAGCCAGCTCGACGACCCCGACGACACCTTCCACATCCGGTTTCTGTATGCCTTCTGGCGTCTATGCGAGCAACGCATCGGCACCATCGAGCAGGCTGCCGTCAATCACAGCGCCCAAGTGCGGGCCGACCGCGCCGGTGTGCCGCCCGACGTCCGGGTCGTCCAACTCCGCCGCACGGCCCAGCCCGGCGACCCCACCCCAACCGGCCGTGACTGGCGGCACCGCTGGGTCGTCCGCATGCACAAGGTCCGTCAGTGGTATCCCAGCCTGCAGCAACACAAAGTGATCTACCGGGGGCCGTACATCAAAGGTCCCGCAGACAAACCCCTCCTCGAGGGTGAAACCGTCCGCGGCTTGACCCGATAACACGCCCGGAAACGATTCATCAGCTCTCTGTGCCGCCTTCTGCACATGTTGCCGATCGTGCGGACCGTAGCGAGAGGGCGTCCCAACTACACCATCGGAGAGCAAGCTGGCGACTGATGAGCGACGGGGAGCCGGTGCACGGGAGCCGGGCCCGACGCGGTCAACTCGGCGGCGTCACGCTGACGCCGCCACAACTGGATGCTGGACTCGTAAAGCCCCTCACGGCGCCGCAAGGCACCCTTCTCGCCATGCTCGGCCGCGTTGTACTCCTCGACCATCCGCAACTTGTGGGCGACGCTGGAGGTCCGCCGGGGCCTGCCGGCTCGTGGCCCCTCACCTGACGGGAGGTCATGGCTGGTCATCGTTACTCTGCTCGGTACCCGTTTTGTTCTACTCATATCAGTTAAGGAACTTCATCCCTCATGTCTCACCTGAGCCTGACACAGAGGGGGTCGTGGATTGACGTGAAGCACCGCTACCGTCTCACGATCGACGCTGCGGAGGAATCGGCGCTCACCCGCCTGCTCGGCACCTGCTGATACCGGAGAAGCGGCACAGGTTATCCACAAGTTCCGTTTTCTCAGCTCCGCTCGGCCGCGGCGACTTAGCGTCGCGGCATGGACACACTCGAGCTGGCAAAGCCCTTCCCGCAACGCTGCAGGACCCTCGCCCCGCTGGCGCTGCTGGCCCGAAGGCTCGCTACGTTGCCAACCCCGCGCCCCGGCGCCTTCAAGGGCCACAGACAGTTTCTAACGGGGCGGCGCGGCCCTGGCCGCGCTGCCCCGTTGTCGTTGTAGTCGGAGACCTGATGAGCCGGCCTTGCGGTGGCGGTCCAGGCCTCCGGTGACGTGGACGCGCTACTGGGCGTGGACGTCGCGGCCCTCAGCCGTGGCCAGTCGTCGGGCGGAGGTGGTAGCGGTGCGGACGAGGTTGGCGACGCGCGGATCGACCTCGGCGGCCAGCACACCCAACGACGATTCCGTGCGGGCGTCGTGTCCATCACCCGCCAGGTCGGTGGGGGTGCTCGCCTGAGGCGTGCAGCAGAAGAGTAACGAGCAGGACCACACTGGCCACCTCGTCGTGCCACATAACGAGCAGCGTCACCCGGAGCAGGGCGGTTGACCGCATGCTCGGGGTCAAATGGGTCCTGCGGCGGCGTCAGTCACCGGCCAGCGGCATGGCCCGTAATGAGCCGTCGCCGATTGGTGTCGAACCGGAGGGTCTGACGGGACCGGTCGTAAGGGTGGCTACGCCGAACGTGCTCGGTGTTCGTTGCGGCGAGTGACCTCTCGCGTCGAACGCCGTGCGATGGATCGGTCTTCTAGACCCGCGCCCACCAAGGCCGGCTCACTGGGCAGGGGAGTGCTGCTGCAGGTTCTTCTCGTGGGGAAGCGCATGGGCGGCGACGCAGACCCTCAAGGCGAGCCGGGGCTGTCGCCTGGGACGTGCGGGGACGTCTCAACGGTTCGGTGATCCTGGTGTCTTGATGTGGGCGAGAGTGGGTCGCGGGGGTCCGTTGGCGAGGACGGTCATGCGGGTGTGGGTGGGGGAGTACCGGGCGTCGATCTACCGTGAGGGCGAGGGATGGACGGGCGCGATCTCGCTTGGCCGCCGGCCGGATGGCCGGCGGTGCCGGTTGAAGCGCAAGGCACCCACGCAGCGGCTGCTGATGCGCAAGCTCGTCCAGGCGGTCGATGACCTGGAGCGGGGAGTGTGGGCTGAGCGCGACTACACCGTCGAACGCGCCGCTGAGGATCTGCTGACCGTACTGGCTGGCAAGGAGCTGGCGGAGACGACCGTGCAGACTTACCGCACGCTGGTCGATCGGCATCTGATTCCGCAGCTTGGGCAGGTACGGGTGCGGATCCTGTCAGCTGACGCGGTCGAGACGTGGCTTCTGGGCCGTGCGCACCACCTGACGACCAGCACCTTGCGGATCGTGCACGGGCTGCTGAAGCGGGCGTTGCGGCGTGCGCAGCGGCACGACAAGGTCGCACGGAACGTCGCCGAATTCGTCGACACGCCACGCGGCCGCCCCGGACGAGCGTCGTCGTCGCTGTCGCGGCAGCAAGCGGCTGCGCTGCTGCGGGAGGCGCTGGAAGGTGGGCACCGGCTCGGGCCCTATGTGGCGGTGGGGTTGCTCAGTGGGCTGCGGACCGAGGAGTTGCGGGCGCTGCGGTGGCGGCAGGTGGACCTGGCGGCCGGGACCGTGCTGGTGACGCGATCGGACCGGTTCGGCGGCGACACCAAAACACCGGGCAGCCGGCGGGGCCTGCGCCTTTCCGGACTCGCCGTGGACGCCTTGTCCGCCGCCCGTGCCACCCAGGCCGCGGACAAGCTCGCCGCCGGCGCCGACTACCGCGACCAGGGCCTGGTGTTCGCTCATCCGGACGGTGCCCCGCTGACCGGCGCACAAGTCCGCGACCGCTTCACCCTGATGACGCAGGCGGCAGGCTTGGGGAGCCGCTGGTGCCCGCGCGAGCTGCGACACACCTTCGTCTCACTACTCAGCGACGACGGCGTCGCCACCCAGAAGATCAGCGACCTGATCGGGCACCACAACACCGCCGTCACCGAGACCGTGTACCGGCACCAACTCCAGCCAGTGATCGAAAACGGCGCCGAACGCATGCAAAACATCCTCGCCGCCTACTGACCGCATCCGCCCAACTTCCCGCCAGAACGCAGAGGCAAGCAGCCGATCTGTGCATGGAGATGCGTGACCTGGTTGGGAACGGCAGCGGCGGACGCAAAGCTCGGGTTTAGCTAGCCACCGTACGCAGGGGATCTGCTTGAGTCGCCGGGAGCACGGTGCCACCCTGCATTCCCGAGGTAATGCTCGTCGTCGAACACCTGCCACGGCGTTCGGCCGTCCGCGATGCGGACCAACGGTGCACCGATCTGCGCCGCAGCTTCCTCCAGGAACCTGTAGAGGTCCTCGTCCTCGGCGTAGGTATCGGCGAACAGCAACTGCAGCTTGCCGGTGCCGTGTTCGTCGGCGACGCGACGGGCGGCGGCCCAGCTGTTGATCCCGCCGGAGAACATCACCACATGCCACATCACTGCATGTTCCCTGGCGTGCCGCCCTCGTCCGTATGGTCGACAGGTGCAGGCGGCGATTTGCGGAGGACGAGGACGTCTTCGTGGGCGGTGACGTGGAGAGGGAGCCCGGCGGCGCGAGCCTTGCGGGTCTCGTGGGCGGCGAAGAACGACGCCCGGGTGACCAGCCGCTCGTCCTTGATGCCACACAGCAGCGCGACCAGCCGCTGCACTGGTTCCAGTCCAGCGTCTTGGGCAGCGGCCCAGACCTGGCCGGGGAAGTCAACCAGGTGCCCGTTGCGGCGGAACGGACGGGTGGTGATGGCCACGATGCCGCCGGGCCGCAGCAGCGGCACGCAGCCGGCCAGGATGTCGGCGAAACCGGTCAGCAGCCGCTGGTGGCTGCCGCGGGCCAGATTCCCGGGGGTCTTGCCGTAGGAGTAGTCGGATTTGTGGACGCCGGGTTGGCCGGAGTCGCGGGTGGAGCGGACCTGCCCGTGGACGGAGTGTCCGTAGGGCGGTGAGGTGAGCAGCAGCGCGATCCGTCCGGCCAGCTGTGGATCGGTGACCAGGGCGTGGGCGTGGCGGGCGTCGCCGATGATGACGGCGCCGCTACCGGTGGCGCCCTGCTCTTGGGCGTGGTCGAGGTTGTCGCGCGCCAGTGCGGCCCATCGCGGTTCGAGTTCGATCCCGATCGCGTCGCGGCCGGCGTGAACGGCTTCGACGAGCGTGGTGCCGATACCGCACATCGGGTCCAGCACGAGTTCGCCGGGCTGGGTGTAGGCGGTGATGGCGGTGGCGGCGACGGCGGGCAGCATTTTGGCGGGGTGGGTGGTGGAGTCGGGGAGGTAGCGGCCGCGGCGTTGGCTGGCGGCGGGGCGCTGGGCGCCTAGCCATACCGACAGCGGCACCGGCTCAGTAGTGCTGTCAGGCTCGGGGGCTGGCCGCTGTGGTTCGTGGCCGGAATTATCGGGGTGGTGGGGCATGAGGGTGTGCTTCTGCGTATCCACCTGATTTCTTGGACGGCACGTTCCCCAGCTAACCCGGTGGCGTAGGCATTTCTTAGGCACACGCCTAGGCGCGCAACCGGCACGCTTTAGGCGGTTCATCAGTTCACAGTCAAAGCTTTTCATGTGCTCATGGAGTGCATAGGCGCGCGCCCATAGGCGCAGCCACCCGCACCCGGGAGGGCCTCGCCAGATAGCCCGCTGAGCTGGAACGAGAGCCCGTGGGAGTGATCTTAGGCGCGCATGTTCAACCCGTCGCTGGCGCCATAGGCGTGCTGCGGCTTAGGCGTTTGGTGGGCAATCGATCGGCAGGCCCCTACGGAGTTTCCGGTGCCTAAGAAATGCCTAAGCTGACTGGCTTCATGGACTCCTGAATCCCCCGTCGTGTGGAGCTCGAAGGGAGTCCGGCAATAATGGGAGCTACCGGTAAGCGCCGTTCGCACACCCGTCCGTCGCGGCCCGCCGCCCTGCCTCGGTCGTCGTCCGGCGAGCCTTCGTCCGGTGAGCGGCAGGCCGGCCAGCGGCCGCGCCACCGACATCGTCACCGCCCGCAGGACCGCGCCCTAGGAAGCGCGGCCGCGCACACCTCGCTGGAGACCGCCGCTGAGGCGTTCCGGATGCTGGTCACGGGTCCGGCGCCGCTGTCTGTGGATGGGGCGGCGGTCGGGCATGGGCTGCCGCAGCGGCAGCTCCCGTTGGGGGAGTTGCAGGCGATGCTGCTGCACCCGGCCACTGGCCGCGCCGCGCGTGATGCCGTCTGGCGGCGGGTGGTGGCCGAGGCGCACTCGGGGTCGCCCGCGTGGGTGCTCGGGGCAGTGGGGTTGGCGTTGCCGGCGTTGTGGCGGATGGCCGGTGATCTGGCCGAGGGCTACCGCGGTGAGCCGGCGGATCTGCACGCCGCGCTGTTGACCGGGTTCGTGGACGCGCTGCACCGCGTCGATACGAGTCGTCCGGGGATCATCACCCGGTTGCGGTGGTCGGCCTACCGTGCCGGCCTGCTGGCCCGCTACACCCGCCAGGGTGTCGCGCCGATGCCGCTGCCGCCGCTGGAGTCGTCGCCCCCGCCGCCTCCGTGGAGCCATCCCGACCTGCTGCTGGTCGACGCGGTCGCCAAGGGCGTGCTCTCGCCGCTGGCAGCGGAGTTGATTGGCCGGTCCCGGCTGGAGGACCTCACCCTCAAGCAGGCCGCAGCCGAACTCGGCGTCGGTGTCCAGGCCGCCTACAAGGCCCGGCAGCGTGGGGAACGTCGCCTGGTCGCTGCGCTGGCCTCCGGCGAGGTGGAGCACCGGGTGTCCAATCCGGACCGCGATCGCGGTCTTTTCCTAGTGCGGGCAGCAGACGCTCGCCGGGCTCAAGACCGGCGGCCGAGCCCTGCCGAGGGGTCCAGGGCAGGGCTGGGGCCGCGACCGCCTGGCGTGCGGGGCCGATCCACCCGGTCGGACGGCACAACCGACCCCGAACACCCTCACAACGAAGGAGGTGAAGCCTTCTGCGGCCCCGCACGCCAGTCTCCTGCGGCCCCGCAGCCCTCGTCCTCGTCTGCTTTTTCCTCTCCGGCATCGCTGTCCCGGTCGGGCCGGCGTCGGCGCCGCGGCGATAGCCGTGGTCGAGGCCGAGGGGCGCCAGGCGACTCCCGGGGGACGCAATGAGCCGCCGGGCCGGTCCCGTTCACGTGGTCACGACGATGCTGCTTCGCCTCGTCGCCGTCGCCGTGCTGGTGCTGGGTGCGGCGGTGGCGGGTGCGGGAGCGGCGTGGGCGGAGCCGCCGCAGGATCTGAACACGGTGATCAACAACATCACCCGGTGGCTGGTCGGGCTGCTGGTGTCGCTGGCCACCCTGTTCCTGACGGTCGGCGGGATCCGGTACCTGCTGGCCGGAGGTGACCCGGGTGAGGTGGGCAAAGCCAAGAACACCTTGAAGTATGCCGCGATCGGCTACGGCATCGCCGTGCTGGCACCGGTACTGGTGAACATCCTCAAAGGGTTCGTGGGGGCGTGAGCCGGATGCGTACCCGTCCTGGATGGCCGCGCCCGCCGCAGTGTATGGCGCGTCTGCGAAGGGGCACTCAGGTCAAGCCCGTGCTGATCTGCTGCGCCACCGGCTTGGCGGCCCTGGCCGTCACCGGCATGGTCTCCGGGGTCCGCGCCGAACAGGCCACGGAGCCGACGTCGGCAGCCGCGTCCACCCCATCGCCCTCCACCCCGTCGCCGACTCCGAGCACGTCGGCGCCCAGTTCACCGTCGGCTCCGGCGTCCCCGGCACCGGCTTCGCCGTCCCCGTCCGGCTCGGCCCCGTCGAGTCCGGCCCCGTCGAGCCCGCCTGAGTCGGATGGCGGTGCGGAAGGGTGCGGGTTGCTCGATGTGAGTTGCCGGTTCGAGGGGATGGTCAGCGGCTGGTTCAAGAGCCTGGTGACCTCGGCGATCAACCCGGTGTTCGACATGCTGGGCACGTCGCTGCTGGCCACCCCGCGGCTGGACCAGGCGCCCCGGGTCTCGGGACTGTGGACCGCTTCGCTGACGGTCGCCAACAGCGTCTTCGTGTTGTTCGTGCTGGCGGGCGGGCTGATCGTGATGGGCCACCAGAGCGTGCAGACCTCCTACACGGTCAAGGACATCGCGCCGCGCCTGGTGGTCGCGGTGGTGTTGTCCAACATCAGCTTGCTGCTGGTCGGCCAGGCGATCGAGCTGGCCAACGGCCTGTCGGGGGCGCTGCTGGGCGAGGGCGTGGACGCCGCGCAGGCGGCCGGGCAGCTCAAGAAGATCATCGTGCACTCCATCAACCCCGGCGACGTGGGTGTGTTCATGGTGCTGGTGATCTTCTGGGTCGTGCTGCTGGCGCTGATCTTGTCGATCATCTACATCGTCCGGGTGATGCTGACGATCCTGCTGATCGCGGCGGCCCCGCTGGCGTTGGCCTGTCACGCGCTGCCGCAGACCGAGCCGATCGCCAAGCTGTGGTGGCGCGCCTTCACCGGTGTTCTAGCCATTCAGGTGGCGCAGGCGCTGGTGTTCATCACCGCGATGCGGGTGCTGCTCACTTCCGACATGGTCTCCTGGTTCGGCGTGCGCGCTCCTGGTGATCAGCTCGATCTGTGGATCGCGATGTGCCTGCTGTACATCCTGGTGCGCATCCCATCGTGGATCTCCCGCCAGATCTGGCAGGGCGGCTTGTCGCGCAGCCCCCTGGTGCGGGCAGCCCGGACGGCCGCCATGCTGGTCATCTTCCGCGGCGTCCTCGGCAGAGTCAGGGGCGGCGGCCGGTCCGCAGCCACCGAAGGAAGAACACGCCCACCACCGCCATCGCCGGGACCGCAGCAGGCTCCTGCACCCGGCCCCGCGCCGCTCCCGCTCCCGCCCACGGCGTCCGAGCCGCAGGCGCAGCCGCGCTGGGGCCGCCCCGAGCAGCGGTGGACACCACCCGACCCCGCCGGCCATGAGCGCGCGCACCGCGGCCGACCTGATCCCGATAGCACCGGCCAGCAGCAGCGCTGGGGTAACCCGCACACGACCTGGGCGCCCCCGCACGCCGGGGACTGGCGCCAACCGCCCACGCCCCCGCGGCGATCGGCGCAGGGGGACCGGCAGGTGTGGCCGCCGCCTCATCCCGGGCGCCCATGGAACCCGCTCACCTAGCCGATCCCCGCCTCGGCATCGCCTCGCCCCCTGCCGACGCTTGTTGACCTGCCTGTTCGTGGTTCGTCTCGTGGTTTAGGAGCCTTGGATGTCCGAGCAGTACCGGGTGACCATCCCCGCCAATGTGGAGCGCCCCGATGTGATCGTGGCGAATCTGACCGCCCGGCAGTTGGCGATCCTGATTCCGGCCGCCGCGATGGTGTGGCTGGGCTACCAGGCCACCCGCACCTTGCTGCCGTTGCCTGTGGCCGCCGGGTTCGCGGTGGTGGTCTTGGGCGCTGCGGCGGCGCTGGCGCTGGCCGAGCGGGACGGCGTCGGGCTGGACCGGCTGCTGGTGTTCGCGCTGGCCCAGCGTCGCCACCCCCGCCTGCTGGTCCCCGCCTCCGACGAGCCGTCGGTCAGTTGGGCCGCAGCGGGCGAACCCAAAGGGCAGGCCACCGGGCGGGCGTCGCCGTTGCGGTTGCCCGTCCGGGCGATGGGCCCGGACGGTGTGCTGGATCTGGGCGCCGAGGGCGCGGCCGCGGTGGTTGCCTGCAGCACGGTCAGCTTCGGGTTGCGCACCGGTGATGAGCAGGCTGGTCTGGTCGGGGCGTTCGCGGCCTGGCTGAACTCGCTGTCGGGCCCGGCGCAGATTCTGGTGCGGGCGCAGCCGATCGATCTGCACCCGGCGATCGCCGCCGTGCGGCGGCAAGCCGGGGGCCTGCCGCACCCCGCGCTGGAAGAGGCCGCGCTCGAGCACGCCGATTACCTGGCCGAGCTGTCGGCGTCCCGTGTCTTGCTTGCCCGGCAGGTGCTGGTCGTGCTGCGCGAGGCGGCCGCCCCATCCGGCGCCACCTCGGCTACGGGCTGGGGGGGGCGAAGCGTGACGGGTGCGTCCGCGCGGGTCGTGCGGCGTGCCGAGCAGACCACCCGTGCGCTGTCGGCCGCCGGGATCAACGCACAGATCCTCGACGCCGCCCAGGTGTCCGCGGTGTTGGCGCAGGCGGCAGACCCGACCGCCCCACCCATGCCGCCGGGGGCGGCAGCGCCGGAGGAGACCATCACGGCCGCCCCGGAGCCCACCGGTGGTCGGCGCCGACGCGCCCACATCGAACCGGGGAGGCGGTAGTCATGCGCACCAGGCTGCGCGGCATCTCCCGGCGCCTGCTCGGGGGCGTTGCGGCCGAGACCTGGGCTGCCGCCTTGGGGATCGGGCCACCGGCGATCGAGGTCCACCCCCGCCGTCTGGACTTGGGGGAGGGGGCGTGCGCGTCGCTGGTGGTCACCGGGTACCCGCGCGAGGTCGGGCTCGGCTGGCTGGAACCCCTGCTGACCTACCCCGGCCGGCTGGACGTGTCCCTGCATATCGAGCCGATCCCGCCGCAGGTGGCCGCCGCCCGGTTGCGGCGCCAGCTGGCCCGGCTGGAATCGTCGGCCCGCTCCGATCACGAACACGGCCGCCTGGTCGACTTCGCGGGGCAGGCCGCGGCCGAGGACGCCGCCGAACTCGCCTCCCGCCTGGCCCGCGGCGAAGGCCGGCTGTTCCGCGCCGGGCTGTACCTGACCGTGCACGCCGGCGACCCCCGGCAGCTGGAGGAGGAGGTGGCGCGGGTACGGGCCATGGCCGCCGCGCTGCTGATCGACGCCAAACCCGCCACCTTCCGGTCGCTGCAAGGCTGGATCACCACCCTGCCGCTCGGCATCGACGTGCTGCAGAGCAGGCGGACCTTCGACACCGCGGCGCTGTCGGCTGCGTTCCCGTTCACCTCCCCCGACCTTCACGCCCCACTGGGCGAGCACGCGGTGCTGTACGGCACCAACGCGGGCTCGTCGTCGCTGGTGATGTGGGACCGGTTCGCCCAGGACAACCACAACTCCGTCATCCTGGCCCGCTCCGGCGCGGGCAAGTCCTACCTGGCCAAGCTGGAGATCCTCCGCTCGGCCTACACCGGCGTCGAAGTGTGCGTCATCGACCCCGAAAACGAGTACGCCCGGCTGGCCGCCGCGGTCGGCGGCGCGCACATCCGGCTCGGCGCCGCCGGGGTGCGGCTCAACCCCTTCGATCTGCCGCCTGGCGCTGGCCGCACGCCTGATGCGTTGACTCGCCGCGCACTGTTCATCCACACCCTGGTCGGTGTCCTGCTGGAGGAACCACTCGACCCGGCGGCGCGGGCGGCGCTGGACCGCGGCATCGTGGCCGCCTACCACCATGCGGGGCTGACCTCCGACCCGCGCACGTGGACCCGCCCGGCCCCCGTCCTGGCCGATCTGGCCGCCGCACTGCGAGACGACGGCGACGCCAAGGCCAGCGAGGTGGCCGCCCGGCTCGCTCCCTACACCACCGGGACGTGGCGGGGGCTGTTCGACGGGCCCACCACCACCCGCCCCGACTCCCACCTGATCGTCTTCAGTCTGCGTGACCTGCCCGACGAGATGAAAACCGTCGGCACCCTGCTCACCCTGGACGCCATCTGGCGGCGGGTGTCCGACCCGCACCAGCGCCGGCCCCGGCTGGTGGTGGTCGACGAGGGCTGGCTGCTGATGCGCCAGCCCGAAGGCGCGCGGTTCCTGTTCCGGATGGCCAAGGCCGCCCGCAAGCACTGGGCCGGGCTCACGGTGGTCACCCAGGACGCCGCCGACGTCCTGTCCTGCGACCTGGGACGAGCGGTGGTGTCCAACGCCGCCACCCAGATCCTGCTCCGCCAGGCCCCGCAAGTCCTGGACCAGGTCGCGGAGGCGTTCGCGCTCACCGACGGTGAACGACGCTTGATCGCCTCCGCCCGCCAGGGCCAGGGACTGCTGGTCGCCGGCGCCGACCGGGTGGCCTTCGACGTCGCCTCCAGCCCCGCCGAGCACGCCCTGTGCGAGACAGGCCCGGAGTTCCTCGCCGAAATCGGCGACATCGACACCGCCGGGGCCAGGTTCGGCGGTGCAGCCGACCTGAGCCGGCCCGATGACGCGGAGGACCCGCTGTGATTTCTGATGCGCTCATCGCGGTGCCGCTGGGCACAAGGCGTCCGCATCCGGCTCCGACGCTTGCGCCCTCACCGTCGAAGTCCCCGTCACAGCATCCACACCGCGCCCCTACGGATTCGCCGCTGGGGCGGCTGGTCGCCGATCCGCTGGGCACACTCGCGCACTGGTGGGACCTGGCCGCACAGTTCCTGCTCGCACACCTACCGCTGGTGATCGTGCTCGTCGTCACCGGTATCACGCTCATTGCGGCGGTGCGCCGCTTGATGCTCACCAAGAGGCACACGCACCTGGCCGCCGGGGCTCGCGTGGTGCAGGTGCAGGTCCCACCTCAGGTCGACCCGCCGGCCGCCGCAGCATTGTGGGCGAACCTGATCGGGCTGCTGCGCCCCCGGTGGCGACGGATCATCTTCGGGCAGCCGCACGTGGCCTTCGAATACTGCTGGACCGGAACGGAACTGGCCGTCCAAGTCTGGGTCGCCGGCCCGGTTCCCGCCGGGCTGGTCGCGCGTGCCGTCGAAGCGGCCTGGCCCGCCGCCCGCGCCCAGGTCCTCGACCCGCAGCCCCTCGTCCCTGCCGGGGCCGTCACCGCCAGCGGGACGCTGCGGCTCGCCCGTCCCGATCACCACCCCATCGCCAGCGACCACCGCACCGATCCGATCCGGGCGCTCCTCGGTGCCGCCTCGGGCATCAGCCACGGGCAGTGCGCCGTAGTGCAAGTGCTTGCCCGACCGGCCACCGGACGCCGCCTCGCACGAGCGGCCACAGCCGCCGCCGTACTGCGCGGCGCGCACCGCCCCAGTCCCGTAGGTCGGCTGCTCGACCTGCTCACCCCCGGCATGAGCAGCCGGCCGCCCCGACCGGCCACGCTCGCCGCCGCACACCCCGAGCGAGCCGGCGAGATCCGGGCGATCCTCGACAAAGCCGCCGCTCCACGCTTCGAAGTCGCGGTGCACTACACAGCCGCCACCTCTGTCACCGCTGATGAGCAGGCGGCACGGGCGTGGGCGCGGGGACGCGCACACGCCCTGGCATCGGCGTTCGCCGTCTTCTCCGGCCGTAACTACTTCGATCGGCACCGTCTGCGCCGCGCCGCCGAGGTCATCAACTCCCGCTGGATGGGCCGCGGTGACCTGCTGTCGGTCGATGAGCTAGCCGTAATCGCTCACCTGCCCCAAGATCCGGCCGTCCCCGGCCTGTCCCGCGCCGGAGCGAACGCGGTACCGCCACCACCGGCCGTACCAGCTGGTGGGCACGACACCAAACCGCTGGGTGACAGTGACGCCGGGGCCGCCCGCCCCGTCGCCGTACGGGTCATCGACAGCCGCCAGCACCTGCACGTCGTGGGCGCCACCGGGTCCGGCAAATCCACCCTGCTCGCCCAGATGATCCTTGCCGACGCCGAGGCCGGACGCGCCGCAGTGGTCATCGACCCCCGCGGCGACCTGATCAACGACCTGCTAGGACGCCTACCCGACACGGCAAGCGGCCGGGTGTGGCTGATCGACCCCGACACCACCCCACCGCCCGCCTTGAGCGTGCTGTCCGGCCCGGACGCGAACCTGGTCAGCGACAACCTGGTCGGCATCGTCCACCGCATCTTCGCCGACTCCTGGGGGCCACGCACCGACGACATCCTGCGCTCGGCCGTCCTGACCCTCCAGCAAGTCCCCAGCGCCACGCTGGCCGATGTTCCACGGCTGCTGACCCAGGACGCGTACCGGATCCGCGCCGTCCGCCGCATCGGCGACGACGACATCCTGGCCGGGTTCTGGAGCTGGTACGCGGGCCTGTCCCCAGAAGCACGCGCCAACGCCATCGGCCCGGTAATGAACAAACTCCGCCACTTTCTGCTGCGCCCGTTCGTCCGGCAGATCGTCGGAACACCCGGCCCCGGCCTGAACACCAGCCGCCTGCTCGACCATGGCGGCATCCTGCTGGTCCGCGTCCCCAAAGGCACCCTGGGAGACGACACCGCCCGGCTGCTGGGCTCCATCGTGCTGGCCAAGGTGTGGGAGACCACCACAGCCCGCGCCCACCAAGGCGAGGCCACCCGCCGCGACGCCGCCCTGTACGTCGACGAGGCGCACGCGTTCTTGAACCTGCCGCACGGCATCGAGGAAATGCTCGCCGAAGCCCGCGCCTACCGGTTGTCGGTGACGCTGGCCCACCAGAACCTCACCCAGTTCCCGCCCAGCATGCGCGACGCGGTCGCCGCCAACGCCCGCAACAAGATCTTCTTCGCCGTGTCACCCCAGGACGGCCGCGACCTGGCCCACATGACCTGGCCGAACCTCACCGGCCACGACCTGGCCAACCTGGGCGCCTACCAGGCCGCCGCCCGCCTCACCATCTCCTCCCAAGAGACCCCGGCGTTCACCCTGACCACCCGCCCGCTGCCGCCACCGACCCCCGGCCGCGCCGAAACACTGCGGCAAGCGGCACGAAGCAACGCCGAACCCACCCGCCAACCACCTCGGCTGCCCGACCCCCGCCGAGCCCCACACCGCACTCCCGACCCCACCGCCGAGCCCGCAGCTGGTCTCGACGCCCCGGCCGACGTACCCGGTGCTGCCTGGGAGGACAGCGCCCCACCGCCGGCCTCGCCACCCACCTGGCCGCCACCCACCTGACCGCCGCCACGCACCCGTTCGGCGCACCCCGCCCCCGACGGCCTGCACACAAGAAGGGAGAGGTACAGCATGAACGCACCGAAGACGGCACGCACCCGCCGGACTTACGTCGGTGCAGGCAGCACGCGGGAAGCGTCCCGTCCGCGGGTCAGCCCGGAGCTGATCGCCGTGCTGGCCACCCGGCTCCAGCCCCGTGATGTGTGGCTCCTGGAACTGCTGCACGAACACCGAGTGCTGACCACCCACCAGATCCACCAACTGGCGTTCTCTAGCATCTCCGCAGCCACCCACCGGATGCTCGTTCTGTGGCGGCTGCGCGCCGTGGAACGGTTCCGCCCCGCCGTGGCAGCCGGGTCGGCGCCGCTGCACTACGTCCTCGGCCCGGCCGGCGCCACCATCCTCGCCGAACGCCGCCGCCTCAGCGCCGCCCAGTTCGGCTACCGCCTCGACCGAGCCCTTTCCTTGGCCGTCTCCGACAAGCTCACCCACCTGGTTGGCTCCAACGGCATGTTCGCCGCCCTGACCGCCTACGCCCGCACCCACCCCGGCGCCCGGCTGGACGCCTGGTGGTCCGAGCGGCGCTGCGCCGCGGTATGGGGGAAGATCGTCCGCCCCGACGGGTACGGGCGCTGGCACCACGACGGCCACGCCACCGACTTCTTCACCGAATACGACACCGGCACCGAACCCCTGAACCGGCTGCTGGCCAAGATCGGCGACTACATCACCCTCGCCGACATGACCGGCATAACCCACACCCCCGTCCTGTTTGTCCTGCCCAACCCCGCCCGCGAGCAGCACCTGCACGCCCGCACCCACCCCACCGCCCCGCCGATCGCCACCACCACGCCGCAAGCGCTGAACGACGCAGGCGGCCCCGCCGGCCCGGCATGGCACCCCATCACCCCGACCGGTCAGAACCCACCGCGGCGCCTCATCGACCTGACCGCCCAGACCGGAGGCACTCCATGACCGGCAAACCCACCCTCGCCCTCATCCTCATCGGCCTAGTCCTGCTCGCCGCCGCACTCTGGTCCACCTCCCGCAGCACCACCCGACCCGACCACCCCACCGCGCATTCCACGCCGTCCTCGGATACCACCCCATCGCCCGGCGCCACACCCGCCTCGCGGCCGGTGACCGCCCACGACATCGCGGGCCTGCTTCCCTTAGGCGAAGACCAGATCGCCACCGCAGCAGAGGTGGCGCGCCGCTTCACCGCCCTGTACGGCACCTGGCGTTACACCGAGTCCACCCCCCAGTACCTGGCCCGCCTCACGCCCTTGATGAGTGCGCAACTGCGGCCTGAACTCGAACGCGCCGCCGCCGACATCGCCACCGCCGTTCAGCGGTACCGGCTGCAACAAACCTCCACCGGACAAGCACGCGTCGACGCGCTCAGAGCGCTCGGCCCGACTTCGATCACCGTCCTGGTCACCGGCACCGAACACATCACCACACCGCACTCGACCTGGCAGGACACCTCCCACTACGCCATCACCGTCATCCACCACGACCAGAACTGGCGGGTCTACGCCTTCGATCTAGCCACCACCGGCGACCACGGCGACCGCCCCGACCGCGAGCCGACCGAAGAGGCCCCATGATCGGCCGTCCCGGCTCTGCCGCTGGCCGGCCCTCCTTCGCGCGGGCACGGCGTTGGACAGTCGGGCACGGGAGAAGCAAGTGCAGCCCCGACCGGGGCGCCATCCAGGCCCCCGCAGCGGCCGCCATCGCCGCCGCCGGGCTGTTGGCCATCCCCCTGCTGTTCGGCGCCGCCGTCCTCACCGCCGGCGACGGCACCAGCGGCTGCGGTGCACAAGTGGCGCCCCAGCCAGACGCGGCCCACAGCGCCAAGAGCGGCATCCCCGCCACCTACCTGCGGCTCTACCAAACCGCCGGCAAGCAATACGCGGTGCCCTGGAACCTGCTGGCCGCTATCGGGAAAGTCGAGTCCGACCACGGCCGCGACCCCGGCCCAGGAGTGCGCAGCGGCGCCAACCACGCGGGCGCCGCCGGACCCATGCAGATCGGCATCGGCGGTGCGGCTACCAACAACTGGGGCGGAGCACCCCGCCACCCCGCCACCCGCAACACCGGTGGCGTCGGGACCGACGGTAACGGCGACGGCTGGGCCGACGTCCACGATCCCGCCGATGCCATCCCCGGCGCCGCCCGCTACCTCCTCGCGCACGGCGCTCCGCACAACCTCGCCAAGGCAGTCTTCGCGTACAACCACTCCACCAGCTACGTCCGCAAGGTCCTCGACCAAGCCGCCCAATACGCGGCCGGAAACCTCCCGCCCGGCACCGCCGCCGGCCCCGTCCCCGACGAGTGCTCAGGCGATGTGTCCGCTTACACGGCCGCCCCCGGCAGCGTTGTCGTCAAGGTCATCGCCTACGCCAGAGCCCAACTCGGCAAACCCTACGTCTACGGAACCGAAGGCCCCGACGCCTTCGACTGCTCCGGCCTGACCATGCGCGCCTACCAGGCCGCCGGAATCACCATCCCCCGCACCTCCCAAACCCAATACCACTTCGGCCGCCGCATCCCCCAAGGCACCGAACAACCTGGTGACCTGGTCTTCTTCGCCGGCACCGAAGGCACCGCCGCCAGCCCCGGGCACGTCGGCCTCGTCATCGGCGCCGGACGCATGATCGAAGCTCGCTGTACCACCTGCGGCCCCATCACCACCGCCTCCTACCACGGCCGCAACCCGGTCGGCTTCACCCGCCCCACCGCACACCAGACACGCTGAACCAGAGCCCATTCGAAGCCTTCAGGTACCTGGGTGGAACCCGTCGGCGGCGCGGCACCCACCGATGAGACCCGAGCCATGGACAACAGGCCCTCACGTGAGGGCAGCCGGGTCGGCCTCTCCAAGGCGGGAAGGCGTTCGGCCCTCCAACGGCCTCGCACCTGCCGGACGAACCGGCGACCCGTCCGTTGCTTCGATCGTCCGCTTGCCCATGCCGCTGGAGACAGATGATGCTGCGCGCCGGGGGCAGCATCCCGGCCCGCATTGTGGCCCGGGAACGCCTCACGAACTCACGGAACGGAGTAGACCATGACCGAAGCTTCTCCTGCGGGCCAGGTAGACCGGCTGGCGTGGGGTGCGGTGTACACCCTGCTCACCCAAGCCACCAACCTGGCCGCAGACGACATCCCCATCACCTCCAAGGTGCTGGAAGCGGGCGCCTTCGGTGAATGCCGAGCCTGGCAACTCCCCGAACGCGACACCCCCTCCTGGATACTGCGCCAAACCCGCTACCAGATCGCCTGCACCCTCGCGCTCCCACCCCGCAACCCCGACGACCCGCTGATCGACACCGTGCTGGAGATCCTCGCCCGCCACCCCACCGAGATACAGGCACGGGTGCTGCGCGCCGCCGCCACGCACCTGCCCCACCACCCCGCCGACACCTCGGCGAGAACGACCGGCGCCCACGGGCGGCAACTGAGGGCCTCACGACCATGAACGCCAACGGAGCAGACCCCGCCCACGTGCTGGATCGCGACACCGGCAAGGTCCGCATCCTGGAGCGCCGCTGCGCCAGCTGCATCTTCCGCACCGGTGACCCGATGCACCTGGGCGACGCGCGCACCCGCCAGGTAATCGAGGCCAACCTTCACGCCGGGGCGCTGCTGACCTGCCACGCCACCTTGCCCTACGGGCCGCACCCCAGCTTCGGCCCCGCGGTCTGCGCGGGGTTCTGGGCGCGGCACCGCAACGACGTCCCCGCCGGGCGCCTGGCCCAGCTCATGCTCGGGACCATCCGCATCCCGCCCCCGGACCCTGACGACGATCACTGGCAGGAGGCTTCGACGCCCCACGGACCCGGTGGCACGAGCTCTGGAAAACCAGGGGCCGATTCGGCAACGCCGCGCGGTAGCCGGATCCGGCTCCTGTTCACCTCCGACGCCCACACCCGTCTGCAGCCCGGCGCCCTGGGCACCGTCACCGGCGTCGACAGCCAAGGCACCCTCCGGGTCAAATGGGACGACGGCAGCCGCCTGGGCCTACTCCCCGACCAGGACGAGTTCGAAATCCTCGACCAGCCACCACCGGACACCAGCGGCACGGACTAACAGCCACCGCTGCGCGACCCGCGGATGCACAGAAATCAACGACCGAGCATGACGACGCCGCCAGCAGCGATCGGCCCCCACCCACCGCGGGTGGAGGCCGATGCCATGCCTGGGGAGAGCGCGGCGCAGGGCCAGGGGCGGCGCCGCGTGGCGGCTATCGGGTGCGGGCCATAGCCGGGTCGCCAGCCGCGTAGGCGTCGACGACATGGGCGGGGGTCCGGCCGCGCTGGCTGACCTTGATGCCGTGTCGCTGGGCCTAGGCCCGGATGTCAGCTGCGCGCTCGCGGCCCAGGGTCCCGTGCCGCCCGGCCGTGCTGGAGCGCCGACCGCGCCGTGCCCCGACCTTGCGTGCCTTGGCGATGTAGGGCGCGTAGATGCCGCGCAGCGTGTCTTTGTTCGCCTCGCTGAGGTCGATCTCGTAGCTGCGGCCGTCCAGGCCAAAGCGCACGCTCTCACCGGCGGGCGTGCCGTCAATGTCGTCGATCTTTGTAATGAGTACCTGTCGCGCCATCTGCGTTTTCCTCCCTTTCTTGACGCTAATGACGGACCCCGCGAATAGCAGGGCATATTCACGGTTGACCATAGCATTGCTCTTTGTGGCGCCCGAGAGTGTTCCTTGATTTCTCGTCCATTTCCGTGTGAGCGGATTAGATGCGCCAGCCCTGGTGGTCTCGGGGTGTTCTACTTGATCGTGCTGGCGAAGCCGAGCAACCATGCGCCCGCCATGACCCCTATTGCCGCCCCTTTTGGCGAGATCGCATTGGCCTCCGCATCGTTCCGAAGGAGAAATCCTTCAGGGAGATGTGATAGGCGCCAGAGCACGCAGGTTCCCCTTCACCTCGGCTGGGTGCCACGCCGCGCGTACCGGCCTGACCGGCACGCAAAAGCTTTCCTTGCATGCCGGGGCGCGCGGAAAAGCTGGAGGAGACTTCTATGGACAAATCCATGGGGCGACCAGCGGGTGCTGTCCGGCAGCGCTCTCGGCCCCTGGGACCCAACCCACCTTCACCTCGGGTGACGGCTGGCTCGCCGTTGTCCTTGAAACGACCGTCCACAGCGCTGTCTGCGGCGGCGTCGATGGCGGTAGGGCCAGCGGGGCCGTTCCCCGAGGGCTGGCACGGTTCGGACCGCCCGAGGTTTGAAACGGTCGGCTTCCCCGGCGCTCGGGCGTCGATCACCTTGTACGGCCGGGCAGCTCCGAGGAGGTGGTTCAGCGATGACGGGTGAGCGCCCGGATGCGTTGCTGGAGCAGATCGCCTGCCGGGTCTGGGAGGCGACCCGGCGGCACGGCTTGGAAGAGTCCTGCTGCATCGCCGCCACCCGGATCACCCGGGAGGTGGCGCGTTACTTCGGGGTCCACGGTGGGGCTCAGCCGGTGCGGGTGCTGGTCGCCAATCAGGCGGCGGTGCCGTTAATCACGGCGGGTACTCCTCCGGCTGGTTGGCCTGAGGATGCCTGGTCGACCGGGTCGGACGGCACCCGGCTCGGCCCGGACGGCTACGGCGGGCATCTGGTCTTCACCGCTCACCGGCAGGGCGTCACCCATCTGGTCGACCCCTCGCTGCCGCAGTACGCCCGCCCCCGCCTCCGGCTGCCCCTGACGCCGCTGGCCACCCGCCTGGACGGCCGGTGGCCCGGGCCACCCCGCACCACGTCCGACACCAGACCTGCCGCTGGGCCCGCTGCGGTTGCCGCCGACGACCTGACCGCTGGCATCCCGGCCGATGCCCCGGGTGCTGGGGACGCGGTAGCGATCGACGTGAACCACGGACGTGGAGTGGTGGTCTACCGGCCGCTGGATGACGGCGGCCGGTACCGCCGCTCACCGGACTGGACGGACCGGCACCACCTGAGCCAGAGGATCGCCGGCGAGGTGATCCGCTCCCTGCGATCAGCACAGACCCAGCCGCGCCGCCACCCTCGTCAGCCCCGTCACCAGGGAGATGAGTGACATGCCCCGGTACACCCCCCAGCAGCTCGGCCAGACCGCCGGCGACAAGGCTCGCGCTCTCACCGCAGCCGACCTTGCCGATTTCACCCGCGCTGCCGCCCGGGTCGGCGAGGGCTACTCGTTGCGGAACCGGTTCCTGATGTGGATCCAAGACCCGAAGGTGAGCCAGGTCGCCGGGTTCCGTGCCTGGCGGCAGCAGAACCGCCGAGTCCGCAAAGGTGCCCGTGGACTGGCGATCCTGGCCCCGATCACCCGCCCCAGCACCGACGACCAGTCCGACCGCCAGTCCGGCCACGAGCCGGACGGAGCAGCGGAAGGGCCCAGGGTTGCCGGGGACCGGCCCCGACGGATCGCCTCTTGCAAGGTCATCTACGTGTTCGACATTTCCCAGACCGAGCCTCTCATCCCCTGCCCGCGCTGTGGCCAGTCGTGCACCTGCCCATCACCGGCCCCGAATGTTGCGGGAACGCCAGCATCCGGCGAGGTGACCGCCATGCTCGACGCGCTTGCCGCCACGAACGACGACGGTGACGAGCAGCCGTGACTCCCACGTGCTTGCGCCGATTCGCTACTCCTCCTCGGCCGCCCTGTCAGCGCCATGCTGGCAGTGGTCGGCGCGCTACACCCTCACCGTGCCGAGCTGCGCCGCCAGGTCATCGTCGCGCGTGCGGATGACGCAGGCCACAGGTGTGCAGCGGGCGCGGATCGCGGCCGGCGAGCGGGGGTCCGTACTTCGTCGGCGAGGGAGGCGACGTTCACTCTCCGGCATGTCAGCGGAGTTCATCGCGGCGCTGCTGTCGACCTAGGGCGCGTTGCTAAACGCAGCCATGGGTGAGGGTTTCGCGTCGACAGCGTCGTCCTTCACTGGCCGAGTTGGCCGTCGAGCCAGGTGTGTAGGTCGTCGAGTGCAGCACTGGCCATGGCCGTCGCGTGCCCGGTAAAACCATGAGGCGCGGCGGGGTAGACGCACAGGTCGACTTCGACGCCGGCTGCGGAAAGCTGCGCGGCCATGGCGAGGTTATCGCGCAACAGGATGTCCTCTTCTCCGACGACGATCAGCACCGGTGGCAGGTTCGCCGGGTCGGCGTAGACCGGGGAAAAGTCCGGGTGGGTGCGGTCGGGCGCCTGGCCTGCGTAGGCCTCGATGAAGTACTCGTCGGCGATCAGGCGTCCGCTGGGTGTCTGCCCGCTGAGGTCGTAGGTCCCGAACTGCAGCACGGCGGCGTTGAACGCGGCCACACCGCGATCGCGGAGGCGAACGAGGGTGGTCATCGCGAGGGTGGCGCCTGCGGAGAACCCGCCGATGGCGAGGCGACGTGTTCCGAATCGGTCGGCCGCGTGTTCTGCGAGCCATAGTGCTGCGGTCTCGCAGTCGTCGGGCGCCGCCGGCCACGGATTCTCTGGCGCGAGCCGGTAATCGACGCTGACGACGACGATTCCGAGCGTGTCGGCCAACTCACGGTTGCGGACATCGCTTCCTGCCGCAGATCCCATGTAGAACCCACCGCCATGGATGTCCAGGAACACACCCCTGGGGACGATCGACGTGGGGAAGTGGATCCTCACCGGGACCGTGCGGTCGCCGTGGCCGACAACTTCGGCGACCGCGGGAGGGCTCGATGGCGCGGGAGGTTTCGCCGCATCGCGGATCGACAGGAGCTCGTTCCAGCTGCTCGGGCCCCGGCCCATACCCCGTTTCTCATAGAACGCGCGGGTCGAGTCGACCAGCGGAATCAGCCGAGGGTCGAACAACTGCGACAGACCGAGCTTCATAGACCCACCGTAGCGAGCCACCTCGATCAACGACCTTCAACCCGGCGACGGGCGCGTGCTACACCCATTGGAGCGCGGCAGCGAGGCAGAGCCCTGCACGGTGGTTGCGAGCGAGCTTGTCTGAGCGCATCGCGATTCCGCGCCACTGCTTGAGCTTGTTGAAACACCGCTCGACGACGTTGCGGCCGCGGTAGCGCTGTCGTTGCTGCTCACCGAAGTCGATCGGCCGCCCCGGCTTCTTCGATCTGGTCGTCGCGTTCGGGGATCGTCGCGGCGATGCCACGCTCGCGCAGCCACGCCCGGTTCGCCTTCGACGGATAGCCCTTGTCTGCGATCACCCGATCCGGCCGGGTCCTTGGTCGCCCGCGGCCCGCGGGCACCCGGATCTGCTCGAGCGTCGCAATCAGCATGCTCGTGTCGGCGGCCTGCCCTGACGTCAGCACGAACGCGAGCGTGCGGCCCCTGCCATCGCAGACCAGGTGATTCTTGGTCGTCAGGCCGCCGCGGGAGTGGCCGATCGCATGATCAGGTGGCTCATCACCGAACTTCTTGTAGTTCGATCCCGCCCCCTGTGGCGCGCGGAAGGATCGCACCGTGCTGATGCACTCGCACGATCGTGGAATCGATCGACGTGACCCAATCCAGATCCCCGGCCTGCTGCGCGAGGGACTGCACGTTCTCCAGCACCTGCGCCCACACCCCTGCGCAGCCCAGCGGTTGAAGTTCTTATAGATCGTGTTCCAGTTCCCGAACCGCTCCGGCAGGTCCCGCCACGGCGCACCGGTGCGAAACCGCCACGCCGTCGCCTCGACCACAGTGCGACGGTCCACCGGTGGCCGACCCGTCGACTTCGCCGCTGGGAACAACGGGCCGATCACAGCCCACACCTCATCAGAGATCACGTCACGCGACACTCATCAAAACTCGCCCGCGCACGGCCAGCATGGGTTTAGCAACACGCCCTAGTCCGCTAGGCCCTGGCTCGGGCCTCGACCGCCCAGGGACGCGCCCGCCATCAATCCTTATTGCTGCCGGACGATTGATCCCGGCGCCCCAGGCGGTCGCCCGTGCGCCCGTGCGGCCAAGGCGCTCTGGTCCCCGGCCGGGTGTTCAGCGTCGCCACGACGGCTGGGACGGCCCGCCGTCTGGTGGGCGGGCCGTCCGGTGCGGGTTTGGGGGCGGGGTGGTTAGGTGGCGCGCAGGGCGCGGGTGGCGGCTTGTCCGATGGCGGGTGCGGCGTCGGCGGGGTTGGTGAGGTCGACCTGGTGGGTGCCGTTCATGGTGCGGGCGCCGCCGAGGCAGAGCCATAGCACCGCGCAGCCGGTGCCGGTCAGGCGGGTGATGCGCCGTTGCCCGTGGGTGCGTTGGTCGGGAGTGAAGATGCCGTCGGAGACGATGACCAGCAGGCGGGCGGCGCCGGGGTGCGACAGGTCCAGGGCGGCGTCCAGGGCGTCGATGGCTTGGCAGAAGTCTTCGGTGTTGTCTTCGGCGGAGAATTCGTGGACGCGGGCAGGGATTTGTCCGGGGCGGGTGACGGGGCGGACGGTGGCGCCGAAGATGACGGTGGCGGCTTGGGCGTCGGGCACGTGGGCGGTGGCACGGGCCAGGATCCATGCCGCTGAGGCGACCGGATCGGCCAGGGCCCACATCGATCCGGACACGTCGCAGGCGATCCCGACCCGCAGCGGCGGGGAGGGTACGTGGCGGTGAACGGTGCGGGTGAAGGGTTCGGCGGTCGGGGTGGCGCCGGCGGCGCGTTGCGCGTCGGCGGCCAGTGCCTCGCGCATCCGTAGCCTGCCGGGCGGGGTGGCCGAGGTGAGGTGGGTGGTGGTGCGTTCGCGGTGGGCGGCGGCGCGCAGCAGGCGGGCCAGCCGTCGGGCGGCGGCCTGCTCGGCGCGGGTGGGCGCCCGGGTTCCGGTGATCTTGGTGGGTCCGGTCGGGGTGACGGCGGGGTGGGAGGAGAACACCTCGCGGGCGGTGCGGCGCGCCCGGTCCCGTGCTTGTGCCTCGGCGCGCCGCTCGGCCGCCCGATCCGGGGCAGGCGGGGCGGGCAGTGGCGCATCGGCGGCGGCGACGGCGTCCAGCGCGTCATTGATCGCGACCGCCAGCACCGACGGCCCCGTTTCGGCATTCGCCTCGGGCAGGGGTGGCGGCTGGTCGGGGTCGAGGTCCAGGCAGTGGCACCACAGGCGACCCAGCTCGGCCATGGCCGCCGAGTCGTCGTCGGCGACCTGGTGCGCCCGGTCCCAAAGTGCGGCCAGCGCGCCCAGCCGACTCGCTCCGATCACCTCGCACACCGCTTGGGCGACGGGGGCGGTCTCGCCGGTTTCCAGAACATTGGCGGTGACGCGTGCCAGCAGCAGCGCGGCGGCGCAGCCCGCGTCCCACGGTGTCATCGCCGCCCGCACACTGCCGGGAGTCGCGGCCGGCTCGGCCGAGGCGGGGGCCGACTTCGGGCTCGAAGTCGGGGTGAAGTCGGCGAGGATGAGGCGGGTGGCCGAGGCGCGCAGCCACCGCTGGTCGGTGGGGCGGCGGCGCAGATGGGCGGCCTCGATCCGGGACTCTTCCAGCATGGTGGCCGCCTGCACTTTGGCGGCCGCTTGGTGGACGGTGGGGATGGTCCAGGCGCTGTGGCGGGCGTGGGCGGCCTCGTGCACGAACACTCCCCACAGCGCCTGGTACCGCTCCCGGTCGGACGGGCGGGACGGATCACAGGTGTGCGGGTCCTGGCCGAGGTGGACACCGTCCAGTTCAATGGCGGCCAGCGCCGGGATGAAGCAGCCCGGGGCGCCGCGCCCGGCGCCGGGCGCGCACGTGACCGTTAAGTCGACGCGTTCGGCCAGCGTGGCGGCCTGCCCAGTGAGCGCGTCCGACAAGGCGCGCCAGGGGCCGTGCGCGGCTACTGCGGTGGGGTCGAGGGTTGCGATCAGGTGCGTCGCCATCGCGGGGCCTCCTCTTTTGGGGTTCAGGGTGGGTGGTCAGAGTTGGCGGCCGAGGGCCAGTGGGGTGATGGCGCGGCCGTAGACGGCGGTGAGGAGTTCGGCGACCACGTCGCGGTCCTCTTCGGGGGCGATGCCCAGCAGGTTGGCTACGGCGGCGTCGGTGCCGAGCACCCGGGCGATCTTTTGGAAGGCGATCAGCTCGCGTAGTTGCGGGGCCCAGCCGATCTCTCCGGAAGCCTGGCGGGCGGCCAATCCTCGGGCGACGCGGACGGCGCGGGAGTCGATCTTGAGGGTGCGGGCCAGGTCGTAGTCGGTCGACACCTGGATCTGCGCGGCGAACCTTGAGGCGAGTGCTTCGGTGAGGACGGCGCCGTGCACGCCGGGGTTGTGTCCGGCGATCACGTAGAAGCCGGGCTCGGCGGTGATGGTCTCGCCTTTGTGGGCTTTGATGGTGATCTGGCGGCGGCCGTCCATGGCCGGGTACACCACCGCCAGGACCTTGGGGGAGATGAGGGTGGCGTCGTCGATGAACAGGCACCGGCCCTCGGTCATCGCCGCGACCAGCGGCCCGTACACGAACTCGTAGCCGCCGCCGGACGCCTGGGTGTACTCGCCGATGAAGTCGGCCACTGCGGTGTCCCCGTCACCGGCCAGGGTGATCAGGTCGGGGAAGGCGGCCTCCACCAGCGAGGTTTTGCCGGTTCCGGGCGGCCCGTACAGCAGCGAGGCGATGCCCGCCTCACGCAGGCGCCGCAGCGCGCCCACATCGGGCAGGTCGGCCAGCTGGCGCGGGTGGTAGGTCTGCCCGTTCGGGCGCCGCACCGGCCCCACCGCAGAACCCGCCCCCGCAGCCGAGGGGGACGGTGTGGGCGGGCTTCCCGCCGCACCGCCCGGCGGGCTCCCCGACGCAGGCGGCGGAGCGGGCGAAGGCGGGGCGGACGAGGCCGGGGCGGGTGACGGCGACGGGGCAGGGGGCGGTGGGGAACCGGCGCGGGTCCGCCGGACGGTGGCCGCTCGGGCGGCGATGCTGGTGGAAAGGGTGGCGCGGTACCGGCGCGGCCGGACGGCGACCTGTTCGGCCTGGCCGTGGTCGGCCAAGGCGTCCAGGGCGTTGCCGACCGCACCGGATGACCGGCCCAGGACCCGGGCGATCTCGCCCGGCGTGAAGGCGGACGACGGGTGGTCAGCCAAATGCTCGGCCACCTGGCGGCGAAGCTCACCCTGCCCCAGACGACCGCCGCTCGCAGAACTCGTCATGACGCACTCCCTCAAAGACGTTCACGGGGGTGGGGGAAGACCGGCCGCGGGGCGGGGCCGGGGGCATTCCCGGCCCCGCCCCCGGGCAGGTCAGGCCGTTGCGGCCTCGCTGGGCGCCTCGGCGTTCGCACCCTCGCCTGCCGCGGGGGCGACCGGCACCGGGGTGTCCGGGGCGGCGCTGAAACGGCGGGGCCGCTCACACGTGGTCACCGCCTCGCCGAGGGCGACCAGGCGGTCCAGGGCGTTGGCGATCGCTCCGGCCGAGTGCCCGACCACCTTGCCGATCTCATGCGGGGTGAACTCGGCGCCGGGGTGGGCGGCCAGGTGCGCGGCCACCTTGCCGCGCAGTTCCCCCGGGTGCGAACGGGCGCGCCCCGAGGCGGTGCGGGGACGGCCGTTGGCGGCGGCCCGCACCAGGCGGCGGGCCTTGCCCGACCCGGTGTAGATCGTCTCGGCCACCGCCAGCGCCGCCGCGCGGTCCCCTGATTCCAGGGCCGTCAGCGCCGCGCCGACCGCGTCCCGCAGCTCCGTCAGCGCGCCGCTCGCCTCGGTCACGGCGGCGGCATCCATGCCCTCCTCTTCGGCGTCGGTTGCCTCGGCCTCGGCCTCGGCGTCAGCGGGGGCGTCGGCGGTGTCGGTGTCGGCGGGGGCGGTGTCCTCACTGGCAGCGGCACCCTCGGCGGACGGGGCGTCGGCCGTCTGATCCTCAGTCGCCGCGACGCCGCGGTCCGGGGTGGCGCCGTCCGGAGTGCCGCCGTCGGGGGTGCTGGTGCCGTGGGGGGTGGTGTCCTGATCGGCGTCGGGCTCGGCGGGCCGCCAGGTGTCGGGGGCGCGCTTGCCGCCGTTGCGTCCGCCGGGGGTGCGCACGACCAGGTCCTGGGACTCCAGGGCCTGCAGGGCCTTGCGGGCGGTGCCCTTGGGCATGTCCGCCGCCGCCGCGATTGCCGTGACGGTGGCGCCGGGGTTGCCCGCCAGCGCGTCCCACACGGCCGCTGCCGCGCCGTCCAACCCCGTCCCGGCGCTGGCGGCGGGCGCGGTGTTGTCGGCCGCGGTGGGGCCGTCAGGGGCAGTTTCGGTACCGGCGCGGCGGGGGGCGGCGATGTTCGTCTTCGCCATTGTTCAACTCCCTTTCCCGTAGGGTGCGGCGCCAATGTTCCTGATGCCGCTTTCGTTGTTTGCAGGCTCGACCATCGCTCTGCCCAAACGGCCCTTGCAATAGAAATTCGCGGGATTCTCGGTTACCGAAACGGCTGGACACCCTCACCTCCCACCCGACGACAGGTCACACCCTCTATCTCGACAAACATTGCCCAGTCAAGCCCCGCAACCGAGTGAATTCTGCTCGTTTTCTCATCTGCCTTTAACGGCTGGGCAGGCTTACCGGGCAGGCTGGCCAAACTCACCGGAACAATCCGGCCGAATCGTCTTGACTTGCCCGGGAATCGAGATTTAATCGACCCACCAAACGAAACCGGCCACTACCTGATTACGGCACCGCGCGAAGGGAGCGAAAGATGAACTATCGTCATCAAAGGGCGCCGCGTTCTGCGGCGAAGGCGGCACACAATCACGCGGTGGAACCGTTCAGCCCGCTGCGCCCGCCCGGCCAATGCCCGCGCTGTGACGCCCGGCGCGCCGACCGCGCCGCGCGCGGTCTCGTCGACCACGCGCACGAGCCGTTGCCGTTCGGGCGTCGGCTGCCCTACGGGCAGTGCCCACGGTGTGATCAGTTGCATGACGGTGCGCCACCCCGCCGCGCCAATCGCCGGTCCGCCCGGGATACGCGACAGCAGCGGCGGCACGAGGAGATACGCGCGCATTTCGCGCCTGGCGGTCCGCATGACCGCGGGCTATGCGGCCCGGTATGCACCGCCTTCGAATGGTGACCACCGGACACACGGCAACGGCGGGCTCCCGCCCGACCGGCACCTGGCCCGGCGCGCTAACCGCCCGGGCAGGCCGGGAAGATCGAGGTGGCTCCCGGGGGAGGCCAGCGCGTCCGGGGTGATGCCCTGCCCGAGGGCGTCACCCCCGGACGCCTGCATTGGCGCCCTCGCCGCGCCTTCAGGCCAGCCAGCCGCACGTCTCCCCGTCGACATAGCGGGTGCCGCAGCACCAGCAGGAGGGGTCGGTGTCACCGATCGGGGTCACGGTCCCGCAATCGGCGTCCGGGCAATATTTGAGGCACCCCTGGTCCTGGCAAGGCGTCAAATCGAAGACCCGGTCGCCGATGTGTTCGCACATCCCGCGGCCGTCCGCGACCTTGATCTGCGCGTCACGGTGTTCGGCCGAACGCTCACCCTTCTTGCAGGTGCACAGCTGCTCGGCGAGCCCCTCGGCGTACACCGCATCGGGGTGTTCGGCGTCATCGAAGCTTTGCGCCCAATCGGCCAGCAGATGCGCCAGGACGTCCAGCGCCATCTCACCGTCGTCAACGGTGACCGGTTCGGCCTCGGGCAGGTACCCGGCATCTGACTCGGTGATGTGCCAGTGCCGCACCGCCGGAATAGGGACGTCCGGCTGCGCGAGCGTGGTCGGCGATGTCGTGATCATTTCAGCCCCTTCTGGTGCTCGGCGTACCGGTCATCAGCGAACGCGGTCAGCAGCTCGGCGAGGAAGGACGCCGGGTAGACCTCGGCGCCCGGGTCGAGGGCGGGCAGGTCCTGCCGCGTGGTGATCACGAACGCGCCCGGGTAGTCCCGTTCCGCGCTGACCTGCGGCACGACCCGCACCACGGCGCCGTCGTAGATCAGGTACGCATTTCCCAGTGCCGCGCGGAACGCCTCCACGTCAGCCGCGGTCACCACAAATTCCGAGACCATTAAAAATCCCCTTTCGATACGGGGAGCGGGATTCGTGATTCGGGACGTTCCCGAGGGTGAATCCCGTATTCGTTGATTCACCACGAGGTTCGCTCTGCGGCACCCCCGGGTCAAGCGGTTATCGCTTCTTTTTCCCAGCCGTTAACGGCTGGAGTCCCTTACCTAGGTGCCATGTCGGCCAGCTGGTAAATCACACCCAATTCGGGGTTGACTTCACCGGCACACGAGATTCAATAGGTATAGCGACACCAAATGGCGGGCACGCCCCGGGAATTCGAAACCGGGTCCGCGAAAGAAATGGAGTGATCATGAATCCGTTGCCGGACGGCGAAACCTGGTACGACGTGGAGCTGCCCGCACAAAAGCTGGCGGAAGGTATGCCGATCTACTATGAAGAAGACGTCTACGTCACCGTCACCGCGCTGATCTTCGACGAAGACCGGCACCGGGTGATCGCACAAACCCGCGGAGATGACGACGGCCGCAAACGGGTCTACGACCTCGCCTATGACACCGAGGTGTACGCCGGGATCATCACCCAGTACGGCATCGCCCGGCCCGACCACCGTGACGTCATGCCCGTACACACCAAACACGGCGCCCGGGCTCGGCGAATGGCGCTGAGCTACATCGCCCGGCGCGGCGGGCGGCTCATGGCGCGCCCCGTGATCCCCGACGCCACCGATTACGGCGCCAAACCGGTCGGCGAGTTCGAACCGGCACCATGATCACCAACCGCGCGCCCCGGGTACGGCGCGAAGGGCCCTCGCGCCCGCGCCGCCCCGGGTGCCGCGCCGAGCCGACCTCACCGATGGGGCGAGGTCAACTCGGACCCCGGCAGCCGGCACTGCTCCGCACGCCCTAGAAGTCGCCCTGGACCACACCGCCTCCATCCCCTCAATCCACACAAGCCAACCAGCCCTCACCCCGTACCCCCGCACACCTCCGACATTTCCGTTCGTACTGAAGGAGTCGGGTGAACCATCGGCAAGGACAAATCCGCCGCTACCAGGAGCGTCAGCACCACGCAGGTATACCGATCTGGTCGGTATACCCATCGGCATGGGCGCGCCCGCCTGGGCTGTCAACGGCCCCTACGTGCGGCTATTCCGTTGATGATCATGCCGATCTGGCCGGTACCCCCATCGGCAACATCATCTGCGCTTGCGGTCCCGCCCGCGCCTAGATTGCTTCTGACCTCTGCCGACAGACGTGAACCACCCGACCGCTTGAGACGCGAATCCCGGTAGTGGTGTCAAGCGGTCCATGAGCACGCCGAACCCGGGACGGCAAGCGGCGGTGAAGGAACTGCCCAGGCGTGCGATCCTGCCTAAAAACGTCCCTTACCTGCTCGTATCGCATGCCGATCCGCTGCGCGATGATCGAGATGGACAGCCACTGTCGATAACGCTTCGGGGCGTAGAACCTCGCCGTGTTGTCAGTGTCGGCGCGTAGCCTTCTGGTCATGCCGTATACCGCTACCGTGCTCAGGGCGATGATCGCTTCGCCGTCCGATGTCCCCGAGGCTCGTGACGCGGTGGAGAAGGCCATCCACGGTTGGAACAGCGCCCACGCGCAGAGGAAGGGCCTCATTCTCCAGCCGTGGCGGTGGGAGACCTCAGCAGTCCCGATGCTGGGCGCCCACCCACAGAAACTCATCAATGCCCAGGGGGTCGACGACTCCGACATCGTGTTCGCGCTGTTCGGTGGACGGCTCGGCTCCCCCACCCCCGACGCCGTCTCCGGAACCGCCGAGGAGATCGACCGTGCGCTGAAGGCGGGCAAACCGGTCCATCTGTACTTCTCCACCGCACCGTTGCCACACGACATCGACACGGTGCAACTCGACGCGCTCCGCGCGTTCAAGACAGACATGTACGATCGCGGGCTGCTCGGCGAGTTCAGCACCCCCGAACAGCTCAACCACGAGGTCTGGAAGGCGATCGAACACGACATCGCCACCCTGTATCCGGATACCGAGTCCGCATCACGTCCAGATCCGACCGCCGTCGACTTCCGTGTGCAGCCGCAGCAGGAACGAGAACTGTCGGGCCACAATTCGAAGGGGAAGCCTCGTTACAGGACCAGGCGCTGGGTTGATGTCACCAATACCAGTGGCCGTGACGCCGAAGAGGTCACCTTCGCCAGCGCCGACAAGGACAGCGGGATGACCCTCGGCCCGAACGGCCCCACGACAATCCACGCAGGACAGACCCGGCGCGTCCCCATCACACTCAGTTTGGGCGGGTCCGGCGACCCAGTTCTGCGTATCCGATGGACCGAGGACGGCGAGCAGAAAGAACGCGACTTCCACGTAGGGTAAGTCATTGGCTCTATCGTCCCCCGTTGGCTTCCCTGCCTTCCCCCGGCGGGCCGGAAGTAGGCGGTTATCGGTCCCAGACCCTGACGCGTTGGATTCCTTGGATAGGTTTGTCGCCGGGTCCGGCCAGGTACGGGCTGATCCAGCGGCGTTCGACGCGGGCGCGGCCCGGGCCGACGTGGTAACGGCGCCAGTGGCCTTCCACCCACCACTGCACCGAGTACTCCCGCCCGCTGCGCCCCTCGGGCGGCTGCACGGGGGCGCGTTGCGGCCGTCGTACGTGGACCAGGCGTACCTGACCATCTGGGAGACCAGCGCGTTGCAGTCGACGCCGCGCTGGCCGGGGCGCGCGTTCGGTTCGGTGGGCGGCCAACGGTTGCTCCATGAGGAGGCAAGCGGCGATCGCGGTCTGGCCCCAGGAACTGGTGAGATCGTCGTCGCTGGGAACATCTTCGGGTTGCCCGAGCGCCCAGATGAGTTCGTTGTCGGGCATGACCGGGCCGACTTGCCGCAGCCGAGTCACCTCGATGTCGGCGACGCGGGCGAAGCGGCGGGTATGGGCGTCGACGAATCCGTGTGGGTCGCTGTAGAAGGTGAACCACGCGGCCTTCTGCTGGGCCCAGTCCGCTCCTACCGGTACCTCGTAGTCCCCTTCGCGTGCCAGCAGGGGCGGGGTGACGGTGCCCCAGCTGACGGCGACGATCTCCAGGTCGATGCCGGCTGAGGAGACGGTCGCCATCGGTTTCTCGAACACCAGGAACCCGGTGGAACTGGGCAGGTCGTGTTCGTGCAGTTCTACGTGGGTGAGTTGGCGGCCGGCGTGGCGAGCCAGATCGGTCATCTCACCGCTGACCCAGTACAGCTCCCCGCACACGCGGTGGTGCTCGTCGGCCGCCAACTGGGCGGCCGAGTCGGGGAGCGGGCCGGGACGGCGGATCTGCTGGCTGCCTGCGAGCAGCATCTCCAGATAGAACGCGCCGCCGCGTTCAGCCAGCCAGGCGGCCAGTTTGCCTCGCAGCTCAGGGACGCGCCGGGCGTCCGGACACCGCCAGCGCGGCCCTGGCTCCCGCCCTTGCGCATCTTGAGCCCTAGTCATGGGGGTGGACGCCGATGGCGGCCAGCGCCCGCCGGTAGAACCGGGCGCGGCGCCGCTGGTCATGGTCGGAGAGGTGGTCTGCGCGGGTGTCGAGCAGATGGGCGGCTTGGGCCCAGGCTTGTGCGGCCTGCCGGGAGGGGCCGTGGCCTTCCAGTAGTTCGGCTCGTTGGACCAGCGCGGTGATCGCCTCGTCTGGGTCGCCGAGGCGGGCGCAGGCGTCAGCGAGGACGGCCAGCGCTGTGCCGTGGCCCGGTCCGTCTCCGGCCTGCCAGGGGTGTGCGCGTCATCGGCAGGAGCGTCGGCCTTCCCACCGGGGTGGTCGGTGTCGGCGCCCTGCAGTGCTGTGCGGGCGTGGGCGGCGGCCTGCTCGGGGTGGTCGAGGAGGAGTTCGGCCTCGGCCAGATCGGCCAGCGCCTGGGTGGTGCCGCCGAGCAGCGCCGTGTGGGTCAGCTGCTGGGTCAGTAGGTTGCGGGCGCGTTCGGCCTGGGCCGGGCGCACCCGAAGTAGCAGGGCGGCGCACCGGGTGCGCAGGTCGATCGCGGCCCGCAGGTTCTCGTCGTTCTCCAGCAGTCGCAGCGCCCGGTCGGCCCAGTGCGCGGCCTCCTCCAGGTCCCCGAGGGCCTCGGTGGCCTGGACCGTCTGCCGGTAGGCCAGCAGCCGGGCAGCAGGGTGCCCGGAGTGCTCAGCCAGACGCACCAGGCGGGCGCAGGTCTGACGGGCCAGCAGCAGTTCACCGGCATCGCTGAACGCTTCCGCCAGCCCGCCGCCGATCTGCACCGCCGCCTCGGTGGCCCGCACGTCGTTCTGGTCGGCGGCTGTGGCCGCGACCGTGAAGGCGGCCTGGGCGGTGCGGGCTGCACGCTGGGCGTGGCCGCCTCGGCGGTGGCAGCGGGCGAGCGCGACCTGCGCGGTGGCCCACCGCTCCCAGCCGATTTGCGGTGGCGGACTGCCGGGCAGCGTCCCCGGCCCGGAGCCCTGGCCCTGTGCGGGCCGCGGACGCAGAACGGCGGACCATGGTGAGTCGGCCGTCCCGTCTACCTCCGCGACCCGCACGTCCGGCAGCCGGTGGAGCATGGTGATCGCCTCGCCGAACCGGCCACGGGACTCCAACGCCAGCGCAGCGGTGCAGACCACCTCGGCGTGCAACTCCGGCAGAGCACGCAGATCGTGGCTGGCCACCAGGTCGATCAGTTCCGGTAGGGCCTGCTCGGAGCGTCCGGCGTACAGCGCACGCCGGGCGGTGCTGTATCGGGTGTTCAGGTCGGCCAGGGTGGTTTCCGCGATCCCGCAGCGCAGGTAGTCCGTCGAGCAGTCCAGCCGATCGGCGAGTGCGCCAAGGACGGCGGGTGAAGGTGTGCGCCTACCGGACTCGATCAGGGAGATGTAGCTGTCGGACAGATCCCGCCCGGCCAACTGCGCCTGCGACATGTCACGCTGCTGCCGCAACGTCCGGACGCGATCCCCAAGCTGAACGGCAGACCAATGTGGTGTTACGTGCTCGGCCAAGGCTGTGACCTCCGTGTTTGTGTCAACACGCCCGCCGGGATCCACAAACAGGACGATCGCCCGCATCACCGCCCCGCCGCAGGGGGCGGGGGCGGCAGCGGTCTATGCCGGGGGGATCAGCCCGCGCAGGGGACAGGCACGCCGCCTGCCGACAGCCCTGCCCAGACGGTGTGGCCCGCGACCGGATCCCCCTCGATACCCACGTGGGCGGCCGACGCTGCCACCAACCGCAGGCCGTGACCATGCTCGGCGAGCATTCCGCACCCTTCGGCGGTATTGAACGCGGGAACTGAGCGCCCGCCCAGGTCGTGTACGGCAATACACAAATCGTGCCCGCGGCTCAGTTCGACTCCGAACCAGCCGCCGGGCTCTCCCGAGCGGGTGTGCAGCAGCGCATTGCTGACCAACTCGACCGCGATCAACACGGCGTCATCGGCCCCTTCGATGTCGGCGCATTGTGCCTTCACCCACGAACGGACCTGGCCGACTTGATCGAGCCGTCCGGGGTAGACCCGCCGCCAGATCATGCGGCCTTTTCCCTGGAGCCATGCATCGGCCAGAACAGCGAGATGAGTTCCAGAGCGTGGGATGCGCTCGCCTGATGCTGTCATTGTCAACCGCCTCCTGTATCCCGGGCGGTGCCATGCGGGCGTGCATTTGTTTGTGGACGGCACCGCACGCGGCATCGAGCGCCGACTTGTCAACCGCCGTCAAGTCACGCCGACCGTTTCCCACCTTCTGCTGGGTATGAAGAGCTCGACCGAAGCGAACCGTCCGAACTCGTGGCTTTCATGCTCCCGGATTGGATGCTGGGTTCGCCTACTTACCATGGAGATGCCGCATTGTGATCATTCACCCAAAAATATGCTCGTTATCGATTCCGGCGGTGGGATCCGGTGACCGATGCCAGAAACCAGAACCGGGGAGGTAGACGCCCGGCCTCTGCCGTGCGGCCTGGCCGCCGTCCGGCACCGAAGGCCCGCTGGGCTCTTCGCCGCAACGCAGGCCGTTGAGGTCTTCCAGCGCGGCCGTCAGGAGCTGTTCGGTCGGCCGGGTGGTGTCCAGGAGTCGGCCGGGTGGTGTCCAGGAGGAGGTCGGCGTGGTCGTGTCCGGGCAGGACGTGCCGCAGATATCCGGCGCGGCCGCGGGCGAGGTAGCCGCGGATGCTGGGGGCGATGTCGGCGCCGGCGTCGAGTTTGCGGAGCAGTTTGCGGGCCAGCCCGATGTCCATCGGGACGTCCAGCCAGATCCGCCGGTACGCCACCGACCGGAGTTGCTCCAGCGATAGCGCGAACATGCCTTCGACGATGACCAGCGACTCGCCGCCGGTGGCGTGCCGGTCGACCTGGGCGAGCACGGCGGGCACATCCATCGTGGCCGGGTCGCTGAAGTCGGTTGCGCCGGAACGGTAATGGGTGTCCATCTCCACCACGGGGGCGGCGAGCCGGTCCCCCAGGCTTCTGGCCAGCACGGATTTGCCGGACCCCGGCAGTCCGGCGACCAGCAGGCGCCGAGCGTCCGACGTGGTGGACGGCTGGATGGGCGACCGGGCGGGTGGCATTGGCGGCTCCGCGCGGGAACTCCGGCACCCCGCCGACGTCGACGCTCCGGTTGTCGCGGAACCCGATGTCGGCCTGCGGGTCCTCCCCGTTCAGGGCCTCCAGGCCGGCCAGCAGCTCCTCGCGGGTGGCGGCGACCGGTTCGGTGAACTGGACGGTCATCTCGTCCCCTTTCCAATGGGCGGATCCGGAGCCTTCATCGTGGCTTCGCCGATCCGCACCGAATAGGACGACCGCCGGTGGGGCCGGTGTGGAACCGCGACCTACCGGTGTGGTTGGTGCGCTTTGGCCCGGGCGAGCACGTCTCGGGCTACAGTCGCCTCACCGGGATGCATCGGAGGTCTTGCGATGGCAGCCGCATCGGCCGCGCCGCAGCGCCGCAGCGCCGACTCCAACCATCGGCTGGACGAGCTCCTGCACGCCCTCGGCTAGCGTCCGGAGACCTTGGCCCGCAAGGTCAACGCCGCGCTCGCCCCCTACAGCACCCGGCAACTGCACCACAAGACCCCCTACCGGTGGATCAACCGCGGCGAGGTCCCCCACGCACCGGTCCCCGACCTGGTTGTGCAGCTGTTGGGCTAGGCCCTCGGCCAGCCGCTGGACTTCCATCAGGTCTGGCCCGAACGCGCGACCAGCCGGGCCAGCCTGACCGTCGACGACGGCTTGAACGTACCGTGGACGCACCAGGGCCTGCTGCGCCTACTGGAGGGATGGCCGCACACGATGCTGGCACGACGCGCCTTCATCGCCCTGTCGGGCGCCGCTGTGACGGCGTCGGCGTGGGAGTGGATGGACGCCCCCGCCCCCACCACGATCGCCCGCCGGGCAGCGGCGGGCGGACGGGTGTCGGCGGAAACCCTCACCGTCATCGACATCATCGTCGCCGCCGCGCAGCAGATGGACGACCAGCACGGCGCCGCCGGCGCCGGTTTCGTCAGCGACCAGTTCTCCTGCGTCTCCCGGCTGCTGCGCCAGGCCAGCTACGACACCGCGACCGGGCGGCGGCTGTGCGGCGCGCTCGCTCAGCTCGCCCAGACCGCCGGGTTCATGACGTACGAGACCCTTCACGACGGCGCCGCCCAACGCTGGTACCTGACCGCCCTGCACGCCGCCCACTGCGCGGGCGACCACGCGCTCGCGGCCAGCATCCTCGCGCTGATGAGCAACCAGCAGGCCGACATCGCGGGCCAGACCGGCCAGGCCCTCCAACTGTCCGCCGCCGCGCAGGAAGCCGCCACCCGCGCCCCGGCGGCGGTGCAAGCCCTCATCGCCGCCCGCAGCAGCCTCGCCTACGCCGCCGCCGGCGACTTGAGCGGCTTCCAGCGCACCCGGGACCAGGGCCTGCAGGCGCTCGAGATCGCCGACTCCCACCGCGACCAGACTCCCCGGTGGGCCCGCTACATCACCCGCACGGAACTCGACGCCATCACCGGCCGCGGCATGGTCACCCTGGCGCAGCACCTCACCGGCCGCCAACAGCGCAAACTCCTGGCCAGCGGCACCACCCTGCTGCACGACCGGGCCCTCACCCCCACCACCGCCTACCAGCGCTCCACACTGCGCCACCTCACCTGGCTCGGCGTCGCCCACGCCCACGCCGGAGACCTCGACCAAGCCTGCAGCGTGGCACGGGTCGCTGCTCAGAAGGCACCGCAGATCACCTCGCCGCGCTGCCGCCGCCTGATCGGCGATCTCCGCGACACCCTGGCAGCCCATGCCCGGCATGCCCCGGCCATCCGCCCCCTGCTCGACGATCTGAACCGCATCATCCCGGTTCGCTGAACCGCTTGCCGGAGCACGCACGCGGGGCGTGCCGCTGTTCACCGGTCGGTTGCTACTCAAGGGCCGTCACCGCCATTGCGGCGTTCGCTGCGCCGTCTTGACGCCGTCATCGACGATGTAGGGGCTGGCGAGCGGATAGTCCTTGGCCTGCGTGGCGTCCAGCAGGTCATCCCACGAGGGCGTGTCGGTTGCTGCGTCACTGAGGTGCGGCGAGGTGACCAGCCACCGCTCTCTTTTGGAGCGGCTATCGGTGAAGGTCACATCGATATGCGGAATCAAGACCCTAACGTCGTCTTCGACGAGCCGCTCGACAAGCGGCCTGTATTCATCGTCGCCGGTCAGGAGCATCACCAGGCGAAGTTCAGCCGTCTCAGACCAGCAGGTGAGGGCGAATTCTGTTTTGACGCCCACAGCGCGGTTCCGGCGCGGGTCGAACGAAAGCTGATGGACGGTGATGCCCAGCCGCTTCAGCACCCTGAAGAACCTGTATGGGGCGCCAGCTGATACCGCCTGAAAGTAGTGTGCTCTATCGATCTGGACTTCATCTACCGGCCGCTGGAACTGCTCGCTCGCATACCAGCGAGCAACGTCCCGCACACCTTCGATCGCGAGCTGGGTTCGCATCGAGTGGTGATGCAGCCAGTAGTGGGCCAGGTTGAACCAGAAACTCCCATCGATGAAGACGCCGATCTGAATAGGGTCGTCCTGGGTCGAATTCATATGTCGGTTCCTCGGAGCTATCGGGTGGGGCGGGCTAGGTGTTCCTCCCCGCCCGGCGCGGGGTGGGGAGGAACGACCACGAATCGAGGGGGGACGGGGGGTTTACGCGGCGTCCTCCTGGGCGGCCTTGGACCGGCGTTCGAGAGGGTGCGGCGCGGTGAGGTGCACCCAGCCGCACCGAGTACGGCTGCCGGGTCCTCCAGGTGCTTCTGGGCGTCCTGGTGGATGTCTAGACGTTGACCGTGACCGATATGCGCTTGTGGTCGGAGTCGGGGTCCCCGGGGTCGCGCCAGTCGTGGACACGGTACGAGCCGGGCACGTAGGCGTCACGAAGCGGGTCGTTGAGCAGGATGCCGTCGATCGCGAGGCACTGGCGGCCGTTGGGCCGCTCGATCTGCGTCGGCGTGTAGTCCTGGGCGAGTTCGGCGGTGTGGTGGAAGCCGACGCCGCCCTCCCGCGTGCGCTTGTCGGGGTTCCACCATCCGACCAGGGCGTCCAGGGCGCGGGTGTCGTAGATGTACGGGCCCGCCTGCCGGGCGCCGCCTTCCCACTTGACGCGGTAATTGATACCGCGGGGGTTGTGGACGCCGGGAGTGTTCATGTCGGTCGGCTCGAAGTGGGGGCCGGAAGGGACGGTGTTCCAGTCGCCGAGGATCGCGCAGGGGATGGCCGGGTCGGCGAGCCGGTCGAACCGGCGGGCGTCGGCGAGCCGGGTGTCGCCGGAGTAGATGTCGCCGTGCGTAGCGACGATCCGAATGGGGTCGGTGCGACCGGGGAGGGTGAACAGCAGCAGGTTGCGGTTGCGGGAGGCGAAGTCGGGGAGCCGGTGGGAGTAGAACCGCCGGACCACGACCTTTTGCGGGTCGACGTAGATGACGGGTGCGAACATGCCCCACTCGCGGGGCAGCGAGCACGGGTGCGGGACGTAGGCGGGGCCGCCCGCCTGCCGCAGCGCGGCGGCGGCCTCGTAGGCGCCTTCCATGCCGTTGAGTTCGTAGCGGTCGCCTTCGCCGATGACCAGGATGTCGGGCCAGTCCCCGTCGTGGAACATCCCGGTGACCCGGCCGAAGTCGTACGGGCCGCCGTCACCGGAATAGGAGGAGTACCCGGCTTCGGTGCGGCCGCCGTGTTCGATGTTGACGTAGCTGAAGCGGAGTTCGGTCATGTGCAGCGCCTTTCGTTGGGGGGACGACCGGCCGCCGCGTCGCCGGCGGCCGGTGGGCTGAACGGGGGTGGGCTATCCGCCGAGCACGAATTCGGCCCAGACGGGCCGGTGGTCGGACAGCGGCCGCTGCTCCTGAACGACGCCGTAGCCGTGGATCGAGTCGCGGGGCAGGGTCGTATAAATCCGGTCGCACCGGTACGCGAGCTTGTCGTCGCCGTGGCCCACGGTGGGCGTGCGGTCGCCCAGGTGAGAGGCGACGTCGCAGAACCCGGCCGCAGCGAGTTCCTCGGCCGGTGCCCTATCGCACTTCCGCGCGATCTTCAGCGGATCGATCCCGGTGGTGTCGGGGTCGTCGTCCAGGGCGGCGGCGTTGAAGTCGGCCACATAGATGAGGTCGAGGTTGCGGTACACGCCGACCAGCTCGGCTTCGGCGCGGCGCATGGTCGGGCTGGACGGCGACAGGTGCCCGACCATGAAGTGGACGCGGCGGTGCCACTGGGCGACGTACAGCTCCACGTCGACGTGGGCGTGGGTGAACGGCGACCCGGTCAGGTGGTGCTTGCGGGTGACCTTGAGGGAGTCGCTCTCCCGGACGAGGACGGCGATGTCGCAACCGTAGAAGTTCGAGCGGGCGACGGTGTGCCAGGACATCCCGAGCATCTGCGCGACGTGCCTGATCCGCGTCGCGCTGCCCGCTCCCCAGGTGGCCTCCTGCAGGCCGAGGAGGTCCAGGTGGAGCGGGGCCAGCATGGAGATCTGCTCTGTGAGGCGGGCGTCGTCTTGGTGTTCACCGTCGCCGTTAAGGCCGCCCTCGAACATGTTGTAGGTACCGACACGGACCTTCAATGGTTCAGGCATGGGCGGTCTCCGTCCCCGTGAGCAGGCCAGGTAGCTGGTTGATGGACGCGATGCGGGTCGCGCCCGGCGGGAGACCTCGCGGCGGAGCCCAGCCGAGAAGGACGGCGCGGATGTTCTGCGCGGCGGCCGGGTAGATGTCGTAGGCGACGTTGTTGCCGCAGTACAAGAGTTGCTCGGGGACGACTTCGAGGTCGGCCAAGACGTGCAGCCAGATCCGCCGGTCCGGCTTCGCGAGGCCGAGCTCGTCGCTGAGGTAGACCCGGTCGCCGAAGGCCCCGTCGACGCGGGCGGCTTCGAGCGCGCGGCGGCGGTCCTGGCCCGGCTGGGTGTTGGACACGAGCGCGAGGGTGACCCCGGCCTGGTCCAGATCCCAGATGGCCTGCTCGGCTTCGGCGGTGACGGGCCGCATCCCGAGGGCGTGATCTCTCTGGTCGTGGCCGCTGGTCAGCGTGCCGGTGTAGTCCAGGGCGACGTGGGTGATTCCGCCGCCGTGCTGGCGTGCCCGGAAGGCGGCGAGGGGATCGGTCATGGGTCTCCTTCTCGCAGGGGTGCCGGGCCGGCCGCGAGTGGGCTGACCGGCGGGGGCTCGCCCGGCCGGGACGGGGGGTGGGGACCGAGTGTGGGGCCGCTGAGACAGAGGCACGGTCCCCGGTGCCCGGCCGGGCGAGGTACTGGCGGGTATGGGGTCTGGACGTGGGGTCTGGGGTGCGGGGGTCAGGCGCGGTCGATGAGCAGCTCCAACGTGTCGGGGGTCGCGGCGGCGGCCCATCTCGTCTTCCCGCGGACCGCGATCCAGCGGCGGCGGAACGGGGTGAACAGGACGCCCCATTGCCCGCCGGACGGCCGGTTGTACCGTTCGCGGAGCCGGACGATCTCGATGTACGCGATGAGTTCCAGCACGTCGTCCTCGCGGGAAGGCGGGGTGGGCAGACCGGGCCGGACCGTGGCAGGCGTGTCGGTTACCTGCTCGGGGGATGCCGCGCGGCCGCCGCCGTGTACGCGCACTGGCGGCGCCGCTGCGTACTGGCCGGTCCGGCCCGGCAGCTGGTCCCGTCCGTACCGGCCGGTGCGTCGGGCGGCGCAGCCAGCGGCGGCGGGGCCATGAGGCGCCCGCGGTGCTGCTGCTCCTGGGCCCACAGCGTCGCGGCGTGCCGGACAAGGAAGCGGTGGGTCGCGCGGCGCACGTGGAACAGGCAGTCGATCCGTTTGCTGGTGCCGGGGGAAGCGAACGGGTCGGCATCGAGTGAGTCCATCGAGGTCACAGGGCTGGGCCTTTCACCTTGATGGGACGGTCGCTGCGGGCGGGTTTGCCTCGGCGCCACCTGCGGAGCCATCGGGGGGCGGCGTTGGGTGCGCCTGCGAGGAGCAGGGCGGCCAGGGCCGGTGTCGCCAGCAGCGCCGCGTATCCGGGCGCGCCGCCGAACATTGCGAGGGCGTTGAAGAGTGTGTGCGCGACGATGATCGGTCCGATCCGGTGGGTGGCGCGGTACATCCACCAGGACGCTGCGGCGAACGCGACCGTGGTGAGGGCGGCGGTGCCGAGGTAGGCGTGCGGGATCACCCGCAGTACGCACACCACCAGGAGGATCTGCCAGCCGGGGCGGCGCGCGGCGGCCATCAGCGCGGCGGGCAGCGCGAGCAGCGGGATCTCCTCGCGTACTCCGGCGGCCAGCGCCTGGGCGGCGAACAGGGCCGGGTTGTGCAGGCCGGTCGCGTCGGCCTGTGCTGCTTGGCTGGTCACGGCCGGGCCGAGCCGCGTGACCCAGTCGCCGGCGAGCATCGCGGTCACGTGTCCGGCGAGCACCACGGCGAAGACCGCGACCGCGTCCGCATCCCAACGATGCACGAGCTCGCCGGGCAGGCGGCCCTGCCACAGCGGCGCGCCGGCATCGGCGGCGAGCTGGGCGCACAGCCACACGCCCGCCCCGCTCAGCAGGATCGTCGCGGCGGTGGCGGCGGCCTCGCCGAGGATCGGCAGCAGCGCGGCCCCGGCGATGGCGAGCGCGGCAGCGCACCACACCGCGCCGCCGTGCCGGGAGTGGCGGGCGCGGATCAGCAGCCAGACCCCGGCGACGGTGAGGCTGGCGGCGGAGACGTTGACCGGGGCTGGCAGGCCGGGCCAGTCGATGTCGGCGCCGGCGAGTTCGGCGGCGTTGAGGGATGCGGCGAAGTGGGGGCCGAACAGCACGGCTAAAGCGGCGGTGCCGCGGAGGAGAGAGGGCTTGGTCATCTGGGGGGTTTCTGGTCTCGGGGTGGCGGTCAAGGACGTGCCGATGCGGGTGGCTCCCCGCATATGTGCGGTCGCCGGCGCTCCTTGGTCGGCGTTGGGGGTTAGGGAAGGGGGCGGTGGGCGATGCGGTCGGCCAGGGCCGCGCGCAGTGTGATCGGCGGATGTGTCGGCGCCAGCACCGCCATGGCGGCGCCGGTGAGGCGGGACAGGGCGGTGCGGGTGGGGCGGGCGGCGCGCAGCATCGTCCAGAAGGTGCGGGCGGCGTCGGGGCCGGTGGTGCGGGCGGCGATGTCGGCCGCGAGTTCGTTGACCCAGTGCAGGAGCATGGTTGCCACCCACACGGCTGGGGCGACGACGACCAGGGCGTGCCAGGGAAGGACCAGACCCATCCCCAGCCAGCCCGCCAGGGTGATCACCTGCAGCGCGCTGTAGACCAGCAGCCAGGGGCGGCGGGCGTGGTTGACCTCGTGCGCCAGGACGTAGGCCAGTGCGGCGGGCTCGTCCAGGAGCCGGTCGCCGACCAGGATGACCGGATGCCGCCGGTTGGGCAGCACCGCGGCGTTGACGCGCATGCGGGCGCAGTCGCAGCCGGTGGTGTCCAGGGTGCAGGCGTGCTCGGGCAGCTGGTCTGGGCTGTACAGGTGGACGCGTGCGGTGGCGGGAAGCTGCTGACGGACCTGGTCTTGGGCGCGGGCCAGGACGGCGCGGACATCCGGGTGCAGGCCCGAGGTGAGTTCCTGCTCGTAGGCGTCGGCGGTGGCCCAGTCCACGTCCCGCAGCGGGTCGACGCGGAACGCCACCCAGAAGGCCGAGACGGCCCAGCCGGCGATCAGGGCGGCCAGGGCGCCGGTCACAGCCGTGGCCCAGGCCGGGGACAGTCCGGCTCGGGCTGCGGAGCCCAGGCCGATGCCGACGGCCAGGAGCAGGGCGGGGACGATCAGGATCCGGCGCTTGCTGGCCTTGTGGCCGTCCTTGGCGACGTACTTGGCGTGCATCGCCTCAGCGAAGTCGCCCCGCAACGGCGGGGTCTTTGCAGGTGCGGTGTGGGAGGTCGTCTTCACTTCTCGGTTTTTCCTGTCGATTATGTTGAGTGTCTGGGAAGGCGAGCGGGTGTCCTCCCCGCCCCGCGCCAGGACGGGGAGGACGGTCGGAATGGAAGGGGTTATGCCGCAGGCTCCTGGAGTTTGGGCTGAGGCGTTGCGGGGTTCAGAGCGGTCAGGTGCGCGAACCTGACCGACCATTGAGGGCCGTGCTCGTCGCCGAGAGCGACCTCGGCCAGACGGAGGAGCTGGATGTCGCCGGTTCCAGCGGGGGCGTAGATGCAGGCGGCATCGCGGTAGTACCGCTGTGCCTCCCGGTCGGTGCGCAGCCCGGCGGCTGCATGGATCTCCATCGCGGTGCGGGCCGAGTCCATCGCCGCCTCAACGTTGCCGTATTTGGCGCTCATCAGCTCGCCGTCACAGGGTTCGCCGTGGTCGAGCAGGTGCACGGCGTGATATGCGGCCACTCGCGCGGTGAGGAGCCGGTGCTGCATCTGCCCGATCTTGTGCTTGATGGTGGGCAGGTCGGCCAGCGGGGCGCCGTAGCGGACTCGGGTGGTCACGAACTCGACGGTCGAATCCACGATGGCCTGATGGATGCCGAGCGACACTGCAGTCAGGTTCGGCCGGCCGTACAGGACCGATGAGCTGTAGGCGACGTCGAGGCCGTCGCCCTCCTCGCCGATCCGGTCGCAGATCGGAACTCGGACGTTCTCGAACACGATGTCGCCGAAGCTGAATCCGTGCAGGCCCATCGCGGGCTGGTGCGGGATGAGCCGGACGCCCGGCAGGTCCGCCCTCACCAGGAACGCCGACAGGCTCTTGGAGGGCCGGGTGTCGGAGTCGCTGGTGCGGACGATGACGCCGTGGACGTGGCCGACGTGGCTGTTGCCGACGTACTGCTTGCGGCCGTTGAGGATGTAGTGGTCGCCGTCGCGACGGGCGGTGGCCCGCATCCCCAGCACGTGCCCGCCCGAGCCTTCTTCGGTGGTGGCGATGGTAGGCAGGCACTTCCCGGCGGCGATCGGTGGAAGCCACTGCTGCTTCTGCTGCTCGGTGCCGAAATGCAGGATCTTGGCGACGCCGAGCTGGGACGCCTGCGCGATCGCGGCCGCCGCGCCGCTCACCCGTGCCAGCTCCTCGTTCACGATCGTCTTAGCGAGGTGCCCGGCGCCCATGCCGCCGTACACCTTGGGGATGGTCACCCCGATCCACCCCTGCCGGGCGATCAGAGCGGAGGTTTCGACATCGACGGCTTGGGTGGACTCCATGCGGGCCACGCGCGGCGCGACCTCGGCGAGCGCGAAGGCGCGGACGGCCTTACGCAGGTGCTGGTGATCGTCGGTCTCGAACACGGACACCATCCCTTCCACTTGGACCACTGCCGGACGGTCGGCTCCGGCAGACGTCATTCACCCCGATGCGGCCGCTAGCCGAGGGCAGGGCCGGTCTTCTTGGCAGCGGGCGGGCCCGGCCGGGGCACTGCGGTGCGCTGCTTGATGAGCCCCATCAGGCGCGCGCCGCGTTCCTTGATGAGGGCCAGGGAGAGGTCTTCGGTCTGTTCGGGCATCCGATGGGTGCCGATGACGCATAGGGTGCCGAACACGATCCCGCTGTCCTGGTCGACCAGCGGGGTTCCGGCGTAGGTGCGGATACCGATCGCGTCCACGACGTGGTTGCCGGCGAACCGGGGTGCCGCGAGCACATCCGCCAGGACCAGGGAACGGCCCCGGTCGGCGACCGCCGGGCAGAACCCGTGTTCGCGGCTCATGGTGCGGCCTACCGGCGGTTTGCCGGGCGGGTTGTGCAGCCCGGCGAACACCTGCTCGTCGCTGATGAAGTTGACCATGGCGTAGAGGCCCTCGGCGACGTCGCCGAGCTCGGTCGCGAACGCGGCCGACAGATCGGCGGCGAACGCGTCGAACTCCTCGTCCTGGCCCAGCCCGGCGAGCCCGAGACCGGTCAGCAGACCGGCCCGCTGCCGGATCGTGGCGTCCTGGGTCGCGCGGTCGCAGGCGTGCAACCCGAGATAGGTGTCGTAGCTCATCGTGGTGCTCCCTGCGTTCACGGGTGGGCTGCCTGACGGCCGGCCAGCAGTTCCGGCCCGTCCGGTGTGGGTGAGGTGAGGGCGGTCAGGGCGTGGCGGACCAGGGTTTTCAGCACGGTGAGGGTCGAGCCGAAATCGCGGGCGTCGCAGTCCACCACGGGCACCCGCTCGGGGAGTTCCAACGCGGTGCGGACTTGGCCGGTGGTGTAGCGGTGGCCGTGCTCGAAGTGGTTCACCGCCACCACGAACGGGACGCCGCGTTCCTCGAAGTAGTCGACGGAGGGGAAGCTGTCGGCCAGGCGGCGAGTGTCGGCCAGGACCACGGCGCCGACCGCGCCCCGGGTCAGGTCGTCCCACAGGAACCGGAACCGGGCCTGGCCCGGTGTGCCGAACAGGTACAGCATCATGGGGGCCGGAACGGTGAGGGTGCGGCGGCCGTGGTCGAGCGACACCGTGGTGGTCGCCTTCTCGCGCACGCCGTCCAGGGAGTCGATCGGCTCCCCGGCCTCGGTCAGCACCTCCTCGGTCCTCAGCGGCGGAATCTCGCTGATCGAGCCGATCAGTGTGGTCTTCCCTGCCCCAAAGCCGCCCGCAACAACGATCTTGAGCGACAGGAACGCGGCCGTCTCCGAGCCGGGGTGCGTCGTCGGCTGCGCGGTCATGTGGCGTCCAGGGCGTACAGGCCGGCGAGCGCAGTCTCCAGCAGGTGGCGGCTAGGGGCGGCGAGATCGGCGTGGTCATGGGCGGCCAGCGCACCGCGGTCGATCAGATCCGACACGATGATCTTGGCGACCAGAGCGGGCTGCCGGATCGTGGCCGCGACTTCGGCGAGCGTGCGCTGCTGCCCTCTGCACAGCCGCAGCGCTTGGGCTGCCTCGGGCTGCAGGACTTCCGTGGGCACGGGCTTGGCGGTGGCGGTCAGCACGGTGTCGAGCTGCATCACATGGCGCGGGCGGGTGCGGTTCCCGGTGACCATGTAGGGCCGCAGGACTTCGGGGGCCTCCTGGGTGATCCACGCCCGGCCCGGCGGTTCACCCCTCATCGCCAGCCCCGGTCCCGGCGTCGCCGCTGCTGGCGGCCGTGCTGGTGCGGGTGGTGGTGCTCAGGTGCCTGGCCACGCTGGTGATCAATGTGGCCATCTCGCTGCCGACCATGCGGGTGTCGACGTCGGGGGCGGCCAGCACAGTCAGCAGGGTTCCCGCGACGCCCGTGCCGGTCGCCCCGCCGTGCTGGGTGTTCATCACGAACAAGTACTTGCGCACCTGCTGGATCATCACGAGCTGGACGTCGCCGCCCGGCGGGTCGGTGATGCTCCCCCCGGCCCTGCCGGAGGAGTGCAGCGTCGTCGCGACGGCCGCGAGATGGGCGGCCTGTTCCGCGGATAGGCCGGCCGACGCCAGCGGCAACCCGTCCAGGGTGCCCAGCACCGCGGCGTCGACGCCGGGCACCTCCTCCAAGAAGTTGACCAGCAGCCACCCCAGATCGCCGGTGCCGCTCTGCGACTGGGTGATGGAGGGTAGAGAACTCGTCATCGTCATCTCTTCTCTTCTCTTCTGGGCCTAGCGGGAGCAGGTCAGTTCGGTAGCGCTTCGGGAGGCGGACCGCCCTCGGTCTGGTCGGCGTCTGGTTCTGTGGCCGGGTCGTGGACGCCCTGCAGGAAGGCGGCCGCCGCCCCGATACCGGCCCCGGAGGTGTTGCTGCCGGTGGAGTCGTTGGTGGCGCTCGGGTTGCTCACCGCCCGATGCGAACCGCCCCGCCGGTGCGCTCCGCCCCGCGAAGGAAGCGGAGGCGGGCCCCCGGCGGCCGAATCGGTCTTCGGCGCCGACGCGGGCTCGGCCCCGGCCGCCGGTTTGGTGCGGCGGCGGGGAAGAGGCGCGTCGACCGCGCCGGCTGCCTCGACCGGCTTGGCGGGTTGGGCAGGCTGGGCGGGTGCCGGGACGATCACTGGTTCGACTGCGGGTTCGAGGACGCCCCTGATCACCCGTGCGGTGGGCGCGGCCGACAGGAGCCGCAGCCGCGACTCCAGCAGCAGCGCTTCCGGCAGCTCCACCACGGCCTGCGACCCACCGCCTGTGCGCGGATGCAGCACCACCCGCACCCCGTGATGCTCGGCAAGCCGCGCCACCACCAGCAGCCCGATGCGCTTGCTGATGATCTGCTCCCGCAGGACGGCCGAGCCCGGCTCAGCCAGTAGCCGGTTTAACGCGGCCCGCTGGTCCTGCGGCATCGGCAGCCCCCGGTCGGCGATCTCGATGCGCAGCCCCGCGGACGGGACCGGCGCCGCCGTCAGCAGCACATCGGTTTCCAGGGGCGAGAACCGGGTCGCGTTCTCGATCAGCTCGGCCAGCAGCAGCGTGATCTCGGGCGCGACATCCCGTGGCAGTTCCACGTCGATGCCCGGCGGAGGGATCCGCACCCGCGAGTAGTGCTCGACCTGCGCGGCCGCCTGCCGCATCACCGTCGACAGCGGCAGCGGCTCGGGGAGCTGCCGCGCCATCGCCCCGCCGAGCACCGCGATCCGCTCCAGACCCCGCAGCGTCCGCATCGCCAGATGATCGATCTCGTACAGGCGGCGCAGCAGCGCCGGGTCCTCCACGCCCCTCTGCGTCGCGTCCAGCGCTACCAGCTGCCGGTACACCAGCTTGTGCAGCGGACGGCCGACGTTATCGAGCACCTGCCGCTCTCCCGCCTCACCGTCCGGCCGCGCGAGCAGCGCCTGCACCGGGCCGGCGTCCCCGCGGCGGTCACGGTTGCGCAGATCAACATCGATCGCCGCGACGATCTCGTTCGCGGTGTCGTCGTAGGCCGACGCCGGGCAGAACGGCTGGAACCAGCGTGCCCCGGTGTCTTCGTAGCCGGAATAGGGCCGCGGCCAATGCCAGAACGGCTCGTCCAGCTCCTGCGCCGGCAGCAGTAGAGCCTGCCGCCAGGCGTACGGATGGACGTCCACCCGCTGCGCTGCCACCGCCATCACACCCGGCAGGCCACCAACGTGCGGCGCGCCCACCGCGCGCAGACCCCGGCCGGTGAGGCGATCGACAAGCCGACGCGCGTGCTCGGCCAGCTGGTCATCACCGGGCCGGGTACGCGTCCGGGGATGCGAACTGGTCATGAAACCGCTCCGAAGGTAGCGGCGGACCTGACTGCCCGCCCGCCGCCAGCCGTCCAGAACATCCCGGCGGCCTCATGCCCCCGGCCGAGGGCGGTGATGTCCTGCAGGAACACACCCCCGATCACCTCCGCCAGGCCGGGCACCCGATCCAGGTAGCCGCCGTGGTCAACTACCACCGGGAAGGATCCGCTCACCCGGTCTTCAGCGGAGCCGAACACGAGCGTGAGGAACCCCTCGTACCCGGGTGGTACGGCCTCACCGGTTCCCGCAGCCGTGTCGGGGCGCGCGTCCAGGACACCGCCGTAGTCCAGCGCGACACACCGCACCGGCGGCGCCCACACCTCGATCACCCTGCCCGCTCTCACAGCGCACTCCTCTCTTGGTCCCGGACGCGGCCGATGCCGCACCACAGGTCAACCGGTCCCGCCTCCCAAGGGGATGGCTCCGGCCGCCACTGCGGCACCGGCACCACGCCCGGCTCGACCACCTCCAGCCCCGCGAACAGGGCCCGCACGGCTGCAGGGTTGCGGGCGCGCGGCAGGCCGGGGATCGAGCTGATCTGCAGGGCGTTCAGCGCCGCCATCGCCCGCCCGGTCGCACCGGTCAGATGACAGATCGCGATACAGCTCCCGGGCGGCAACGCACCGCCCAGCACGCCGATAGCGTGCGCGGCTGCGGTGTCGTCCAGACCGTCCAGGCTGTTGAGCAGCAGCACCCCGACCGGACGGTCCAGGTCCAGAATTTGCGCGGCCCCCTCCAGCAGCCCGGCGGGATCCTCCAGCCCGGCCTCGACATACCCGCAGGAGTCCGGCCGGGGGCCGCACAGCAGCGCCCTGGCGTGCGCCATGACCCAGGGGTCGGGGTCGGCGTACACGACGCGGACCAGCGGATCGACCCGCTGCGCGATGTCGTGGACCTCGTCGTGCAACGGAAGGTCGACCCCGGCGACCAGGAACTGCCCGATGCGGAAGTCTTTGACCACGGCCCGCGCCGCGCGGGCCCGGAACACGATCCGGTATCGCGCGGCATCCAGGATCTGCGGGTGCATGGCCTCAACGCACTCCCCGAAACACTGGTCGGCGGGGTAGTTGTCCTTACCGCAGGCCCAGTAATTCCAGACGCGAGGCAGGAACGGCGTCGTGGTGTCCAAGCCGTCGTCGAAGCTGTCGTTGGAGCCGGAGCGGCCGCACTCGGCCGCGCCCCACTCGAACTCGCCCGCTGTCACGGCCGCCCCCGTCCTGGTCGACGTCCGGGTGTCCGGGCGACCGCGCACCACAGGTCGACCTCACCGGTGTGGTCGAGCAAGGTTTCGGGCCGCCACCGCGAGCAGGAGACCGGGCCGGGGTCCAGCAACTCCAGCCCGTCCAGCAGGTGCGCGATACGCGCCGGAGCGCGCACGATGATCGGCTCGGCGCCCTTGCCCATCGCGGCCTGGACGGCTTGATGGACCGCGTCGCCGTGGACTTCGGCGGTCAGGTCAACGACTGCGATGTGGCTGCCTGCGGTCAGCCGCCCGGCCAGCCCACCGATGATCGCCTGCGCCTCATCGTCGGTGAACAGGTGCAGCACGTTCAACAGCAGCACCGCGACCGGGCGGGCGAGATCGAGCGTCGCGGCCGCCTGATCGCAGATGGCGGCGGTGTCGCGGGCATCGGCCTGCACATGACCGACCGCACCATCGATGGCGCTGGTCAGCAGCGCTCGGGCATGAGCGATGACGACCGGGTCGTGGTCGACGTAGACGGTTCGTGCCCCCGGGGCGTACCGCTGGGCGATCTCGTGGGTGTTGTCGACACCCGGCAGGCCCGCCCCGATGTCCAGGAACTGCCAGACCCCCTCTGCGGCCAGGTACCGCACCAGCTTGCGCTGAAAGTTCCGGCTGCATTTGGCCGCACGGGAGATGCCCGGCACGATCTCGGCGAAGACGCCGGCAGCCGCGCGATCAACCGCGTAGTTGTCCTGGCCGTCCAGCCAGTAGTCCCACATCCTGGCCGATTGTGGGCGAGTCGGGTCACCGATCACGGCACTGGCCTCCGCGCCAGCCCGCCCAGCAACAGCCCCGCGGCCGACCGATCGGCGTCGTGCTCCTGAAGGTCGGGATGCCCAGTCCGGCAGCGTGACCAGACCCGGGGGCACCATGTCACCGCCGGTCATCGGGCACCACCCGGCGTACGGACCTGTCCCTGCCAGTGGCCGCGAAGCACGGCAACCATTCCGACGACGCCGACCGGCTCATACGACGGGCCGTCGTATGAGCCGTCGACGGACCATTGTTGGACAGGGACCATGCCGGGCGGGTCGACGATGTCCCAGCCATCGGCCAGCGCCCGGATCTCCTCCTCGTCCCGGAAGGCGATCGTGCTGCTGGCCTTGTCGTCGTAGACCTTGGTCATCCCACTGACACGAGCCTGGCTGGTTTTGGTCGAAGTCGCGTGGGACAGCACGACGACGCTGCCGCCGACCAGGCGGTCCCGCAACCCCGCCATGACGGCGGCGGGCTCGTCCACGAAATGCAGGATGGCGGCTGCGACCACCACCATCGGCGCGGTCAGGTCGATGAGGCCGGCCGCCGCGGGGTGGTGGAAGATGCCGTCGAGGTCGGTGATGTCTCCGCGGAGCACTCCGCCGTAGCCGGGGCGCAGCGCACGCGCGTGCGAGAGCACGACCTCGTCGTGGTCGAAGGCAAGCACCGTGGCGTCGGGATCGACGTCGTGGACGCAGGTCTCGACCGAAGGGAGCGGAACATCGTCGACGATGCCGACGCCGATGTCCACGACCTGCCGGATGCCGTATTCGCCCACGACCCATGAGGCGGCACGGCCGGCGAAAAGGAAGTTCTCCCGCGCGACGATCGGCACGGCCGACGCGTCGGGCGCCGACCGGATGACCGCTAGAGCGGCCTCCCGGTCGACCGCCGACCAGGACTTGCCGCCCAGGTAGTAGTTGTACATGCGGGCGGTGCTGGCCTGCGCGTAGTTGAGCCCAGGGTCGGTCATGACTCAGCCGCGGCGAGCTTGTCGTGCAGCTCCTCGGGGGTGTCGGCGTCGATGTCGAGGGGATGGACGTCGGGGCGCGACTCACGCCGGTCCGGGGCCAGGAAGGCCCACCAGCGGTCCGTGTTCGAGTGGACGATGTTCCAGTCCGGGAAGTCCCGCTTCAGCTCGGCTTTGGCGGCGTCCACGGGCGGGCTAGTAGATGCGGTCATGGTGGGTTTCCCTGTTGGTGGATGCGGGGGTTCATGCGGCGGTGGGGATCCGGTGTGCGGCGGTCTTCCCACCACCGCGGTCAAGGAGGGGCGGCGATGCCGGTCATGCCGTCTCGCCTGCCATCTGGAGGCAGCCTGGCCAGCACTCGGAACTGGCCGGGCTCGTCGAGATGCTGCTGCCTGGCGCGCGCAGGAGCTGACAGCCTTCCTGGCGGACGGCGCGGGAGAGCTGATCATTGCGTGCCCTGTTGCTGCACCGTGCGCAACTGGCGCTCGATCCGGTCGGCGACACCGGGGACGTCCGCGATCGTCCCGATGGCGGGCCCCCAGGTGTAACGGAACTCGCCTTCGGTGAAGGTGACAGTGTCGTTCAGCGCCGGGACGTTCGGATTGCTGACGGCGAGCACGCGCTCATCGAGCCGCGCGCTCCAGCCGCGTCCGTGAAGCTCCGCTTTCAGCTGGCCCAGCGCTCTACCTGGTTCCGTCGCGTCCATGACCGGAACCGTAAGGATGTGACCGCGCACCGATTTCACAGGTGTGAAATTGCCGCGAAATCGGCCGAGAAGTTCAGTGCGGCAGGCCCATCCAGGCAAGACGCAGGCGCAGCAGGTGGTGGTCCGGAACGCGACGATGGAGCGGGTCGCGGTCAGCGCTGTTTCCAAGGCCGGGCCGCTGGTGCCGCCGTGGTTTGCTGCTCGACTGCCGGGGTGGTGCGGGAGCGCCGTTCCGTGGACAACGGCGCTCCGGCCGGGCCGGTCGCCGGTCGGTCGCACTCAGTAATCGGGTTGCCGGGGGTTATGTACCTGCTCCGCCAGACGCTAGCCCCACAACGCTGGTGTGCCTCGCGTTCCGGCACATTCCGGGCAGTCAACGCCAGAGGATGCCCGCACCTCCCACAGCAGTGGATCCAATCGAGGGTTTGTCAACACGCACTAACCGCACGGGCGTCGGCCTGCGTGTACAAAGACCGCTACGGTGATCGGTGCAGACGGTGATGAGTTAGTGGGGCACGCCCATGCGGGCCGCCATCCCGCGCAACTCCCGGCCGACCGCAGCGACCCGGGCCTGTTCGAGCATCACCGCGATGCTCTCCCGCACCCGTTGGTTGTTGCGGATCCGCTGGGGTGCGGCGGCCTCGGCCTTCCGCAACCACTCCAGCGCGATCGGCTGTGTCTTCGGGTCACGTGCTAGCCCCCGCCCTGTGTCGGACAGGAACCCGGCCATCCGGTACGGCAACTTGACCAGCTTGGCTTTGTCGACCTTTTGGGCCAACTCGTACACAGCGCCGCCGCGCAGCCCGGCCTCCACGCCCACGGTGATCCGCCACACGGCGACGTTTGTCCGCGAAAACTGCTGCCAGGCGGATGCGGGGTCATCGGGCACGTGCCGCGCGAGCTGCCCGGCCTGATCCAGCCAGCTCTCCGCGCGATCGGCGTCATTCACCGCTGCCGCCGCCAGCGCGGCGTTCAACGCCAGCATTCCGAGGACCTGCAGGCCCTCCCCGTCACGGGCGTGCGGCTCCAACTGGTTCGCGGCGCGTTCGGCGAGCGTCACTACCCGGTTCCAGGCACCTTCGCGGGGCGTGTTCAGGACGAGCGGGAAGTGCGCCTTTCCTATGGCAACTGGGTCATCCAGCATCAGCGCGACGGCCAGTCCTCGTTCGGACGCGCCGTGCGCCAGGTCGGGGTAGGAAAGGTTCTTGCAAATGATGCTGGCGTAGTGGGTGGCGTCTAGCAGCAGGTAGAGCGCTGTGCGCTGGGCCGCTTCGTCGGCCGGGTCAGCGACATACGAGTACAGCTCATCGAGAACGGCGGGGAGTTGCGTGCCCATCTTGGTGTAGTCGTCGTCGCGGCGCAGCTTCTCCATCGCCCGGACTTCGGTGGTCAGTTCGGGAAGAGGTCGCGTCTGGTCAACGAGCCCGTATCCGAGGGCGTTGGTCATCAGCGCTGAGCGGAGCGCGGGCACGCACAGGTGCGGATCGGACTGCACACGGTCGGTGCCGAGGTGTGGCCCGCCGGTCAGCTCGGTCTCGGAGACACGCAACGCGTTCGCGAGAGCGGTGATGTGCGATCGGCGGTCGAGAGTCCGCAGACCACGTTCAGCCATCGACAGAAATGACACGGAAAGCTCCGCCTGCCCGCCTAGCTGGGCAAGAGTCATGCCGCGCCAGCGTCGGAGCGCCCGGAGACGGGCCCCGATGGTAATCTCATCGTGCATCGGCATCGCACCTTTCCCTACGGTCTGCAACCCCAGGGTAAGGCGCGGGGCCGAAGTCGTCATACAGCGCTAGTGGGGCACGCACAGGCGCGTGCCGCCATCCCGCGCAGCGCCTTGCCTCCGGCGGCCGCGCGCGCCTGCTCCAGCAGGACCGCGACGGCCTCGCGGATCGGCTTGTTGTTTGCGGATCCACTGCGGCGCGGTTCGCTCGGCGCGGTGCAGCCAATGCACGCCTCCCCTTTGGTCTTCGGGTCCCTGGCCAGGCCCCGGCCCACATCGGCGAGGAATGCCGCGTGGCGGCCCGCTCTTGCCGGCGAGCTTGCTCTCGTCCACTGCGTCGGCGAGCTCCCGGACGGTGCCGCCCCGCTGCCCGCATTCGACGTTCACCGCGACTTTCCGCAGGTTGACGTGGATCGCCGAGAAGCTCATCCAGTTCTCGTCCGGGGCATTGGCAGGTGGGCGGCAAGGTCGGCGGCCTCAGCAATCCAGCCGCTGGCGCGGCTCGCGTCGTGGTTCACGGCAGCGGCGAGCGACGCCGACAGAGCTGGCATCCCGAGCACCTCCCGACCGAACCCTTCCCGGCATGAGGGTCGATGGCGTCGGCGGCGCGCTCTGCGGTAGACAGCGTACGGTTCCAGGACCCGGCGCGCGGCATGGTGTGGACGCGCAGGATTGCCCCCGCCGTACCGGGTCGTCCAGGATCGCGGCGGCCTCTTCTGTTCGCACGGCCAGGTCCGGGTAGCCGAGATCCTTGGTCGTGAACGTAGCCGCGGTGCACGCGTCGACGAGGGTTTCGAGCGCGAGCTGGTAGGCGGCTTCGTCCGCGCGCTCACAGGCATGGAAGTGCAGCTCGTCCAGCAGCCAGGGCAGGGATCGGCGACCTCCAGGTAGTCGCATGCTTGGTGGTGCGGCTCGATGCGGGCCATCTCGGCGACGAGTTCGTTCAGCGGCTGGGCACGCTCGGCACCAGGCGCGGTGAGCGTGTTGGTCATCAGCGCGACGCGGATGGGCGGGACCACGGTGTGCGGGTCGGACTGGAGATGGTCGGCGCCCAGCGGCCCCGACGGTGAACCCGTCGTCGTCCGGCTGGACCTAATCCCGTTCCCGCTGACACTCCACCCGTCGCCAAGCAGAGTTGAGCCTCGCGGTGCGCGATTCGTGCGTGGCCGCTGCCTTGTCGTGGTTACGGTTGGCCTGTGGCTGCGAATGGGGCGGCGGGGACGGGGGGCGTTGTGGCGGACGGATTGGCAGTGGAGGATCTTTCGCTTGTCGCTCGGGCATTTGGGCTCGGCGAGGTCAGGCAGACTGCGTACCTGGCCTCGGGGATCATGAACCGTAACTGGCGGGTCGAGACGACGACGGGCACCTATGCGCTGAAGTTGTTGTGTGATGTCCCGGCGGAGCTGGCGGAACGTAACGCCGCGGTGCTGGACGGGCTGGCTGAGGCGGGCCTGCCGGTCTGCGCTCCGCTCCGTACCGCTGCGGGTGAGGCACTGGTGCGCGTGGAGCCGCGCGAGTATCTGGTCTCGCCTTGGGCGGCGGGGTCCCATCGCGAGGGGACTGACCTGTCTCTGGCCGAGGTCGAGGCGTTCGGCGCTCTGACTGCCGAGATCCACGATGCCCTTTCCGGGCAGACCGGGGTGACGCTCCCTGCTGCTGATGTGCGGCCGAGGGCGAAGGTGACCGACCCGGATGCGGCGATCGGCAAAGCCGATCTGTTGCTGCGACATCTTTCGGCCCTGGTGGAGTTGACCGAGTTTGACGTCACTGCGCGGCGTCTGCTTGAAGATCGCAAGGTATTGATCGACAAGCATCGTTTCCAGGTACCTGTGCCTGGGGATGCGCCTGGCCTGTTCGGCTGGATCCACGGCGACCTGCAGTACCGCAACATCCTGCGCGATGGAGCGATGGTGAGCGCGGTGCTGGACTGGGACCGGATCGCGGTCAAACCGCTCGGTGAGGAGGTTGCCCGCACCGCCCAGGTGCAGTTCGGCGGCGAGCACGGCTACTTCGACCTCGAACGGGTGGCGGCGTTCGTGACCGGCTATCGGACGGTCTGCGTGCTGCCGAGGGCGGATCTGGCGGACGCGGTCGAGCGGCTGTGGTGGAAGCGCCTGTCCGACTACTGGATCTTCGAGTTCCACTACGACCGCAGCGATCATGGTCCGGATGGGTTGATGGAGCCGAGCGAGGCTTTGCTGGCGTGGTGGACCGACCGGCGCCAGGATGTGCAGGAGGCGTTCGCGGCTGGAACCTGACCGGTGGCGGCTCCAGCCGGACACCGTTTGTCAGAACTCGATCATCGTGCGGATGCCGTGCCTGCCGGCGGCATGGTCGAACGCGTCGTTCACCTGGTCCAGTTTCCAGGTGGAGGTGGCCAGTTCGTCGGCGACCATGCGGCCGGAGGCCACCATCTCCAGGTAGGCGGGGATGTCGTGGCGGGTGCGGACCTCGCCCATGACCGACCCCGTCATGCTTCGGCCGTGACGCACAAGCGCGGACGGCAGCGAGATGCGGCTGCCTGGGGGCATCATGCCGACGACGACGGCCTGGCCGCCGGCGGCGAGCGTGGTGAAGGCTGCCTCGGCGAGCGCGGGGTCGCCGACGACCTCGACGGCGACGTCGACGCCGCGCTGGCCGGTGATGGATGCCATCGCTTCTGCTAGATCGGTGGTGCCGGGGTCCAGGATGTCGGTCGCGCCTAGGGCGATCGCGGCCTCACGGCGGTGGGGTTCGAGGTCGACGGCGATGATGCGTGCCGCGCCGGCGATGCGGGCTGCCTGGACGGCGCCGAGCCCGACACCGCCGCAGCCGATCACGAGGACAGTTTGGCCTGGTCGGGTGCCTGCGGTGTTGAAGACGGTGGCTGCGCCGGTGGTCAGGCAGCAGCCGAGCAGGGCGCCGGCGGTGTAGCTGATCTGTTCGGGGAGGGCGATGAGCGCGGCGGCGTCGACGAGCATGCGGTCGGCGAGAGCGGAGACGCCCAGGTATTGGCGAAACGCCTGTCCGTCGAGGCTGAGCCTGGTCTTCTGGCGCTGTTTGGTGCTGGTGTCGGTGCAGTACACCATCCGTCCGGACAGGCAGTTCCCACACTGTCCACACGGGATCTGGTCGTACACCAGGACGCGGTCCCCGGACTGGATGCCGGTGACGCCGACGCCGGTCTGCTCAACGACACCGCTGGCTTCGTGGCCGAGCACGGTGGGGGCAGGGTAGGGGAAGCGGCCGGTGGCGAAGTGCAGGTCGGTGCCGCAGATACCGACGCTGGTGGTCCGGACCAGGACTTCGCCGGGGCCGGGCTCGCGGAGGTCGATTCGTTCGATGGTCATGGGTCTGCCGGGCTCGTGCAGGACAGCGGCCTGCGCGGTGATGGCGGTCATGGTCATGTGCTCCATCGCGGGGAGGTCAGCTGGGCTGTCGGGTGATCGTGAGTGCTGCGGCGACTTGTTCGACGTAGCCGGGTGCGGGGGTGTCGGGGATCTTCAGCAGCAGGGTCTGCTTGCGGAAGTTCTGGTAGTTCGGGAAATCGCGGACGTCGGGTGGGTTCCACCGGCCGCGCATGTGGGGCCAGTACCGTTCGGTCAGGGCGGGCTGTTGCAAAAGTGGGGCGGACATCCAGTCCGGGTACAGGGCCCGGACCGGTAGGTTCGCCTGCTTGCATGCGGCGGCCAGGGCGGCTGGGGCGGTGACGGGTTCGAGCAGAGTGAATGGTGCTCCGTACCAGCCCCGTAAAGAGCCTTCGGGCGCCGGCACTGGCTGTAGTGGAAGGTCGATGGTGCGGATGAGGTGGGTCAGGTGGGCAAGGTTGTCTTCGCAGGCTCGCATCCGCTCGGGCAGCGTCTTGAGCTGCTCGGTCGCGATCGCCGCGGACAGGGCGGGGATCCGGTATTTGTAGGAGGCTGCTGCGGTGGTCAGGGGTAGCAGGCGGAGGTCGGTGAGCTCGGCGGCGAGCCGGAACGGGTGGTGCCCGACTGTCATCGCCGCCTCGTACACGGCCCGGTCGTCGGTGGTGAGAACGCCGCCTTCACCGCCGGAGACCGCCTTGGATTCCTGAAGGCTGAAGCAGCCCGCACGTCCCCATGAGCCGATCGGGCGGTTCTGATAGAGCGCCCCGTGGGCGTGCGAGCAGTCCTCGACGACCGGGACGGACTGGTGGGCGAACTCGTCCATCCGGGCGGGGATGCCCCAGGCGTGGGTAACCAGGACCGCCGAGCAACCGGTGGCGCGGGCGGCTGCGGGGTCCAGGTTGGGTGAGTGGGGAGCCAGGTCAGCGAAGACGGGGTAGCTTCCGGCGTGGAAGGCTGCGGTGATAGCGGAGATCCACGTCATCGGCGACATGGCCACCCCGGCGACCAGGTCGGTGCTTGCGGCATGCTGGACCGCGTTCAGGGCGGCGTGCAGCGAGGCGGTGCCGGAGTTGAACGAAAGCGCGTACGTCGTGCCGATCAGCTCGGCGAAGGCGTCTTCGAGTCCCGCGCTGGCCGGACCGCGGCCGATTTCCGACAGTGACCCCGACCGCAGGAGCGCGGTCGCTGCGGTGATCTCGGCGTCGCCGTACTTCGGGCGGCGCGGGAACGGCATCGTCACCATGGGCGCTGCGGCGGTCATGTGGGCCTGCGGAAGGCGACGAGATGTCCGGCGGCGGCGTCGGGGCTGCGGTGCAGGTGCTGGCCGCTGGCACCCACGGGAAGGGTCCAGGACAGCCAGAAGACGTGAAGGTCGCCGGGTCCGGTGATGGCGAGGACGTCGTGGTCAGTGTCGGCGGGGGTGTAGATGATGTCGCCGTCCTGGACGTTCAGTTCGGTGTCGCCGAGCAGGATGGTGGCGCTTCCGGTGGCGACGAACCAGAATTCGTCGAAGTCGTGGTGGTGTCGGTCGAAGCGGCTGGTGCCGTCGGCGCGAAGCCGGAACCGGCCTGCCGAGTGGGCTGGGCAGCCGCCGGGCCGGTTGTCGGCGGTGAGCTTGTGCCGATCGGCGGTCCGGATGAGGTTCATGGAAGGAGCCTCCTCAAAGTTTGGACGAGGGCTGGTGTGAGTGCGGGGAGTGCGGCTGGGCCGACAGGACGGTCGGAGTTTCGGTGGTGATCGCGTGCAGGTCGGCTGTGAGGAGTTCGGCCAGATGCTCGGCGGGCCGGTATTCGCGGCGGGTGAGGTGGAACAGCATCAGGTGGGTGGCGATGCGGGTGCGGTGCAGGGTGAGCGCCCAGGTCTGGTCGACGGTGGCGCCGTCGGGGAAATAGCCCTCCAGCAGTGCGCGGGCGAGGTCGCGGTGTTCGCGGACGCTGAACCCGGCCAGGTCAGCTAGCGGATCGCCGCCGCGGGCGCTTTCCAGGTCGATGAAACCGCTCACCTGGCCGGTGTCGGGGTGGTGGAAGATGTGGCGGGCCGCGCAGTCGCCCAGCAGGAGGTGGGGGCCGGGGTCGCGGAGCCGCCACAGATTGTCGGTGACGAGCTGACGGGCGCAGGTGGCGAGCCCGCCAGTTGGATCGGCGCTCAGCCGCCTACTGAGGTCGTGGCGGATCGAAGCGGTCAGGCTGTGGTGGTGGCCGGTTCCGGGCGGGGTGAGCTTGCCGTATCCGCCGACCGTGATTCTGTGGGCGACGCGCAGCAGGGCACCAGCGTGCAGTGCTGCCCGCATCGCGGATTCGGAGAGCGTGGCGTCGGTGGTGTCGAGCCGGCACGGTGTGCCGGTGAGCGGGAGACCTGGGCAGCGGGATTCGACGCAGACCGCCCCACCTTCCCAGACGTAGTGCCGCAGGACGCGCGGGGCCGGGACACCATGTGCGGTCAACGCCTCAGCAGCCCAGGCCGCAGTGGCGTAGCGGGGGGCCGCGCGCAACGGCACCTTGATGATGAGGTGGCGGCCGTCGACGGTGCGGGCGGCGAACACGGCGTTGTCGGCCCCGCTGACGTACGGGGTCAGCCCGGTCCGGTCCAAGGGGATGCCGGCCGAGCGAATCCTGGCTGCGAGCGCCTCGCCTGCCGGGAGTGGTGGCCCTGGACTCATCTGTGCTCCCGGCCGACAACTGCGGTCGCCGCGTTCTGCGCCGAGTGCACAGCGGCATCCAGCAGGCTGGTGGAGGCGAGCGCGTCCGGCGGTGGCGTGCCGCCGCACAGAGCGTCGATCATCTGGGTGATGCGGGGGCCGTGACCGTCGCTGACCATCGTCAGTTCGGTGGATACGCTCTGGCCGCAGCGGTCGATCATGGTGACCGTCTGCTGTCCGTCCCAGCAGCATGCCTGTCCGTCCGGTAGTTCGAGGCGCCAGTGCCCATCGGCAGAGGTGCGCAGCCCTGGCCCAGTGAATCCGCCGCGGAAGGCCAGCAGTGACCCGTCTGCGAAGCGGACGTGCGCGGTAGCGATCGAGCAGTGCCCGCCGAGGCGCGGCAACGGCGTTTCGAGGCAGGTGATGGTGGTGGCCGGGGCCGCGACGAGGTGCTGGATCTGGTCGAAGGCGTGCACGGCCAGGTCCTGGAGGGCTGGATAAGGCAGCCGGTGACGGAATCCAGGGTTGGGGAGGTGCACCAGCATCTCTGCGGTAGCCACGTAGGGGCCGGGCCCGAGCGCGTGGGCGGCCTCACAGAAGCCAAGAAAACGCTTGTCTGAACCGCGGTTGCTCATGACGCCCAGCACCAGACCGCGGCTGTGGGCCAGCGTCACCAGCTGTTCGGCCTCCTCCAGGGAGAAGGCGAGCGGCTTTTCGGTGAGCACGTGCAGCCGCTGCTCCAGGGCGGCCCTGGTGGTGTCGGCGTGCAGGTCGGCTGGGGTCAGGTTGACGACGACCTGCGGGCTGCTGGTTTCGGTGAGTGCCGACTGCAAGGTCGGGAACTGAGGTGCCCCGGATCTTCCGGACAGGGCCCCAACTAGAGTTGGGGAGAGAACCGGAAAGGAAGGCCGTTGGCACGACAGAGGCGGCATTTCACCCAGGAGCACAAGGACGAGATCGTCC
>NZ_JBQQBP010000028.1:0-78872 GCF_052245875.1 Actinomadura sp. 3N407 | reverse complement strand
CATGCGACATGGGCGATGGGGCGTGGGCCGTCCAGCACCATGCGGACGATCTCGTCCTTGTGCTCCTGGGTGAAATGCCGCCTCTGTCGTGCCAACGACCTTCCCTTCCGGTTCTCCCCAACAACCCTAGTTGGGGACCTGTCCGGAAGATCCGGGGCGCCTCAGGTGGATGATGTCGCGGACCGTCATGCCGTGCGCGTACAGGCTGATGACCATGTCGTCCAGCCCGCCCGAGACCCGGCCGGCGCGTTTGGGCACCAGCACCGGCTCGAACGACCCCTGCCGGTCGCGGGGCACGTGCAGGCGGACCGGGCCGACCCCGGTCTGCACCGTCTTGGCGATCTTCCCGTTGCGGGAGTTGCCGGTTCCGTAGCCGTCGGTGTGGTGCTTGTCGTAGCCCAGATGGGCGGTCAGCTCGGCCTCCAGGGCGCGCTCGAGGACGGCTTTGACCAGGTCGCCGAGCATGGAGCCCTTGCCGGTCAGGCGCAGCCCGCCGGCCTGGTCGCGGGACCGGGCCAGCAGCTCGTCCAGCAGCCGGTCATCGACCAGCTCCCGGATCGGACGACGCGTGTCCTGTGCGGTCTGCGGTTCGGGCTCGCTCACCTCCGCCACGGTAGCCGGAAGATCGCTTACGGTAGTTGAGGTGGTGCCGTCGACACGGTCGATCACGGACATGACGTGTGGTTCTCCCCCCGAAGAACGTGGGCGCTTCACCCACTGATCACTTGCTCCCCAGCAAGATCACTTTCCACACCTGAGGGAATACCCTCCGGGTAGCTGCTTTAGAGTCGCTGCCCGTGGACTTCGATGCGGAAGCACAGCGGGATTTCGCGTCAGTGGTCGTTCCGTCAACTGGATCCTTGTCGCGACCGGCGATCGGTGGGAGCCGTACCGGCTTGTTGATGGTGACGGGGCGGTTGTCGAGGCGGTGGCGTCGTTCTTCCGTGACTTGCAGGCGGCCGGGCGCAGCATGGCCACGGTGCGCTCCTATGGGCTGGACCTGCTGCGCTGGTTCAGGTTCCTGTGGGCGATCGGAGTGCCGTGGGAGCGGGCCACGCGGGTCGAGGCGCGGGATTTCAGTCGCTGGCTGCTGGTTGCGGGCAAGCCGATCCGGTCGCACTGGCGGAGCACGGACGCTGCGGCGCCGACGTCTTCGGGGGTGCCGTACGCGGCGTCGGTGCGCGCGCATAGCGAGACGGTACTGCGCTGTTTCTACGACTTCCACCTGGCCACTGCCTCCGGCCCGGTCTTGATCAATCCGTTTCCGCTGGTGCGCACACGGCGCGAAGGCCGAGCGCTGCGACGCGTGCCCTGCGCCGGGTGCGGACAGGCCAAGCGGGTCAAGACCCTCGACCGTGACGGCCGACCCCGATGCGCTCAATGCACCGACGTGGACGACCGCGACCTGATCACGGTCATCCACACCGTCGTCACCGGGCTCGACCCCACCGTCGGCTACGACACGATCGCCGACGCGGTCGGCCGAAGCTGCAAGCAACGCGCCTACCAGCAGAAACTAGCCTAGGCCATCGAATCCGATCCCGCCCTGCTCGCCGGTGAGGCGCATCGGGCTCCGCTCAGCGTGATCCCGCGGTTCGTCGAGCATCTGCACGCCGCGGGAGTGGCCGGTGTCGTGCTGCCAACCTGCCCCATCTGCCAGCGCCAGGTCCGGATCGACAAGCCGATGGACGGAGTCCGCGTCTGCCGCACCTGCATCGCACGCTCCCGCGTCGAGGAGTGCTCACGCTGCGGAGTCCTACGCGAGCCGGTGACCCGCGAGCAGGGCCGTCCGATCTGCGCCAACTGCTTCATCAGTGACCCGGCGAACCTGGAGACCTGTGTCGGATGCGGCCGCCGTCGGCGCGTCTACCGCCGCACCACCGACGGCCCGTTCTGCCAGAACTGCCACGCACTCCCCCGTGCTGACCTGCTCGATCTGCGACGACACCACCCCCTGCGGGATCTCCCGCATCACCGGCCAGCCCTGGTGCCCGGCCTGCCAGCACCGCTCAGCCCCCTGCTCGACCTGCGCAGCCCTCGCCCCGATCGCCGCGGGCACCCTGACACGTCCGCTCTGCGCTGACTGTGCACCGCCCGCGAACTGGCTCGACTGCCCCGTCTGCAGCGACCCCGATCATCCCAAACCTGGTCGATGCGGCCGATGCCTGATCAACAAACGCCTCAACGAGATCATGGGCCCGGCCACCACCGACCTCCATCCGGGCTGCTGGCACTGCGCCACGACATCGCCACCGCCGAGCACTCCATCACCGCCAACCGCTGGCTGACCAAACAACCCATCACCGAGGTCCTCTCCGACCTGGCCGCCGGCCGCATGCCCCTCACCCACCAAGCGTTCGACGAGCTTCCCAACCGGCAGGACACCGAGCACCTGCGGTTCACGCTGGTCGCCCTCGGAGCGCTCCCCGATCGGGATGAGGAACTCGTCCGCCTCGAACGCTCCCTCACCGACTTCCTCGCCACACAACAAGACCCGCTCCGCCGCCGGGTCCTGCACCGCTACCTGATCTGGCATCTGCTGCGACGCCTGCGCAGCCGCAACAACGGAGCACCGACCACCCGGGCCACGCCACCATCGGCGCCGGCACCCCGTCACGCTGGCTGTTCCCCGGAGCCCAGCCCGGCCGCCCGATCAGCAGTGAACGACTCAAACGACGACTCACCAGCCTCGAAATCCGCCCCAACCAAGGCCGCAGCACCGCGCTGTTCCAACTCGCCACCGAGATCCCCGCCGCGATGCTCGCCCGAACCCTGGGCATCAGCGTCAACTCAGCCGTCCGCTGGCAACAACTCTCCGCCGGAGACTGGACCAGCTACGCCGCGGACGTCAGCAACCGCCCTACCCCAACCCCACCACCCCGAGGTATTCGGACACTTTGAACATCCGACGGTGCCATTTCGACCGACCCCCTGACGACCGACGCCGTGACGCGCATCGGGGGAGCGCTCTGGGGCTCACCACAGGGCTAACTGCAACCCCAATTGCAACCGACGCGAACAGGGCGTACGCCGATGATCGGTGTACGCCCTGGTGGTTGCGGGTGCGCCGTCAGGGACTTGAACCCCGAACCCGCGGATTAAGAGTCCGCTGCTCTGCCAATTGAGCTAACGGCGCATGTCGGGGACCGGCCCTGGCCGGGGGTCCCTGGCGACAGGAAGAACAGTATCAGGAGCGGTGGACCAGTGCGAACCGGTTTAGTCCCGGACGGGGAGGACGCTCATCATGCCGCGCCAGAGGGCGATGGCGGTGGCCCGGGAGCTGACGCCGAGCTTGGCGTAGATGCGGTTGACGTGGTTCTTGACGGTCTTCTCGCTGAGGAAGAGCTGGCGGGCGATCTCGCCGTTGGAGCGGCCCGTGGCGATGAGGTCCATGACCTCGGATTCGCGGGCGGACAGGCCGAGGGAGGTGCGGGAGGCGTGGCGGACGCCGCGGATGAGGTCGGGGACGGTGAAGGAGCCGGGGACGAGGTGGCCGCAGGCGCCGGCGTGGAGGGCGTCCTCCACGGCGGGGTGGCCGGGGGCGGCGAGGACGAAGACGCGGGCGGTGTGGCTCAGGGGGGTGGCGTGGTCGGCCGAGGCCGCGTCCAGCAGGACGATGTCGGGGCGCAGGCGTTCGGCCAGGGAGAGAGCCGCGGTGGGATCAGGGGTATCGGCGACGACCTGGAGTTCGTCGCTGGCGTCGAGCAGGGAGGTCACGTCCGCTCGGACCTGCGGGTCGCCGTCCACCACGAGTACGCGCAGGGGGGCCGTCTCGTCGACACTCATCCGTCGCCCTTGGGGGGTCGTTGACATTTATAGGGTCGGAGCATAACGGGCCGGTCTTCGGGAGTCGATGGACCGCGCCGGGTTCACGGTGCCCGTGCCAGGCGCTGGGCGGCTCCGGCGCCGGAGGCGCGGCGCCCGGCGTGCTTCATCGGACGCGCCGAACTCGGGAGCATCGCCCGCGTCCCGGCGCCATCGGGCGAGCGGCACGATGAACGATCAAGGGCCTGGTCGCCGCGTGGGTGACCAGGCCCTTCGTCTGGGGTGAGTGAGGGGACTTGAACCCCCGACATCTTGGACCACAACCAAGTGCTCTGCCAGCTGAGCTACACCCACCGTGGCCGGGATCGCGCCCGGCTCCCAGTAGTGTAGCGGCTCCGGGGGCGTGGGTCAGCCGGAGGCGACCTTGGCGGCGACGGCGCGTGCCGTCTCGGAGTCGGGGCCGGGCTGGGGGACGAAGACGGCGGCGCGGTAGTAGCGCAGTTCCTGGATGCTCTCCGTGATGTCCGCGAGGGCCCGGTGGCCGCCCTTCTTCTCAGGGCTGGCGAAGTAGACGCGCGGGTACCAGCGGCGGGCCAGTTCCTTGATGGACGAGACGTCCACCATGCGGTAGTGCAGGTGGCCGTCGAGGGTGGGCATGTCGCGGGCGAGGAACGAGCGGTCGGTGGCGATGGAGTTGCCGCAGAGGGGGGCCTTCTTGGCCTCCTTGACGTGGCCCTTGATGTATTTGAGGACGACGTCCTCGGCCTCGGCGAGGGTGACGCCGCCGGCGAGGGCGTCGAGGAGGCCGGACGTGGTGTGCATGTCCCGGACGACCTGGGTCATCTGTGTGATCGACTCCGGCGGAGGCTTGATGATCACGTCGACGCCGTCGTCGAGGATGTTGAGTTCGCTGTCGGTGACCAGCGCGGCTATCTCGATCAGCGCGTCGTTGCGCAGGTCGAGTCCAGTCATCTCGCAGTCAATCCAGACCAGCCGCTCGTTCATGGAATCACCCTACGGCCATGGACGACTGCGCGGGGCACTGAGCCGGATCGATTTAGGAGGTCACGCGGCGGGCGATATGGCCTGGTACGGGGATGTCCGGGCGTAGGGCGGGGTCGGGGGAGGGCGTGCCGTACGTCTGGTGGACGGGGAGGACGCCCGCCCAGACGTCGAGCGCGTAGTCCTCGTCGTCGTCGCTTGGCGGGCCCTGGCGGATTTTGACGGACGCCTCGTCCAGGGGGAGCGCCAGTACGGAGACGGCGGCGAGTTCCTTGCGGGTGGGCTGGCGTGCCACGTCCCATTGGCCGGGGGCCAGTTGCTCGGTGATGACGCGGAGGCCGGTCATTTTTTCGTCGTCGGTGACGAGACGGGGCGTCCCGTAGATGACGGCGCTGCGGTAGTTGATGGAGTGGTGGAACAGGGACCGGGCGAGGACGATGCCGTCCAGGTGGGTGACGGTGACGCAGATGTCCTGGGACGGTCCCGCCATGAGGCTGCTCGCCCCCGTGGAGCCGTGCACGTAGAGGGTGTCGTTCAGGCGCCCGTAGCCGGTGGGGAGGACGCGCGGTGAGCCGTTCATGGTGACGCCGAGGTGGCAGATCATGCCGTCGTCCAGGATTTCGTAGAGGACGGAGCGGTCGCCGCTGGAGCGTTCGGGGTATCTGCCGAGCCTGGTGCGGGCGGTCGATGAGAGTGGGGTCATGGCCGTTTACGCTATGGAGAGAGTGGCCTGGTCGGTAGGGCCAATCGATGCATATAGGCGGAGACCACTTTGTCGATAGACCTGCCCCTCAGCGTCGACCGGGATGCCGGTGAGCCCATGAGCGCCCAGCTCGTCGGCCAGTTGCGTGCGGCGATGGGGGAGGGGCGGCTGGCGGCCGGGGAGCGGCTTCCCGCGAGCAGGGCGCTGGCCGGGCTCCTCGGTGTGAGCCGCACGGTCGTGACGGAGGCGTACGAGCAGCTGTACGCGGAGGGCTGGCTGGAAGGCCGCCATGGGTCGGGGACGTACGTGACCGACGGTGTCGCCGCGCCGCCCGTCCCGAAACCGCAGCCGGTGAGGACGCAGATGGTGCGGAGGTCGGCGGCCCCACACGAGATCGACCTGAGGCCCGGTCTCGCCTGGACGGGGGCGCTGGACACACCCGCGTGGCGGCGTGCGTGGCGTCTCGCTTCCGGGATGCCGCCTCAGCAGCGTCAGGACCCGCACGGTCTGCCGGACCTGCGCATCGCCCTGGCCGACTACATCAGGCGCAGCCGCGGCGTGAGGTGTCCCGTGGACGGGCTTCTGGTGACGCGGGGTGCGACGAACGGGCTCGATCTGCTGGCGGCGACCGTGCTGCGTCCGGGTGACCGGGTCGGGGTGGAGGAGCCGGGCTACCGGCGGGCCCGCGCGGTCCTGGCGGGGCGTGGCGCCGAGCTGGTGCCGTGCCCGGTCGATGAGCACGGCCTCGTCGTGGACGGCCTTCCGGACGATCTGCGCCTCGTCTACACGACGCCGTCGCATCAGTTCCCGATGGGCGGCGTGCTTCCCGTTCCGCGCCGCCAGGCCCTGCTGGCGTGGGCGCGGCGCAACGGGGCGCTCGTGGCGGAGGACGACTACGACGGCGAGTTCCGGTACGACGTCGCGCCGCTGCCCGCGCTCTACGGGCTGGACCCGGACGTGGTGATCTACCTGGGCACGACCGCCAAGATCCTCACGGCGGACATGGGGGTGGGCTGGCTCGTGGGCCGTCCCGACGTGGTGGAGCGGATCGCGCTGCGCCGCGAGGAGCTGAACGACCGCACGGCCGTCGTGCCGCAGGACGCGCTGCGGCTCCTCTTGGAGCGCGGCGGTCTCGACCGTCACGTCCGCCGGATGCGGGCGGAGTATGCGCGGCGGCGGGACGTGGTCGTCCAGGCGCTGGACGGGTTGCCTCTGCGCGGCGACACGGCCGGCCTGCACCTGGTGGTGGACGTCCCGGCCGGCGTGGCGGGACGGGTCGTCCGCGAGGCGGCGGGCCGGGGAGTCCTGGTGGAGACGCTCGAACACTGCCACGCGGGCGCGGAGCGGGCGTCGGGGCTGGTGATCGGCTATGGCTCGGCCGCGAACCTCGCGGAACTCCGCAAGGGCTGCGAGATCGTCCATGAGCTGGTGAAGACGCGGGCGGGATGAAGGGGAAGGGGGCGGCGGCGCGGTGGCTGGAGGCGGTCAGTTGGACATGGCGGACTGCCCGACGGGTACCGGCTCCGGGGCGGGTTGGAGGGGAGCGGGACGTCCCGGCGGCGGCTCGTTCTGCGGCGGGCGGACGGGGTCGGGCGGGCGCGGGGTCCGGGGCATGAGACGGGGCGCGGTCGCGGTGTCGGGGAGGGGTGCACGGGGCTTCGGGATGGGGGCGACGGGGGTGTCGGGCCCGGTGATGCGGCGGATGTCGATGGCGCCCGGGTCGGGACGGTCGACGAGCGGTACCTGCGATGCCCCGTAATGTCCGCCGCGCGCCCAGTCCTTGCGGCTGCGGTCCGCGTGGTACGACTGCGGTGACGGCAGCGGCGGCCCGGCGGGCCAGCGGCGCGGGACGCTCCACGAGTCCAGCCACTGGACGATCGCGTCGAGGCCGGTGAGCAGCGTCCCGGTGAACGGTGTCCGGGCCTGTCCGACCACCATGATCTGCACGCAGACGCGTCCCTCATGGCCGACGCGCCCGCCGAGGAGCCGGGCGGCGCGGGTGGCGGGCAGGAGCTGGACGGTCTCGCCGGTGCCGGGATGCCAGACCAGGTGCGGCGGCCGGTCCTCCTTGCGGAGGTCGGCGGCCACCGAGCGGGCGGAGACGGTGCGGGGATCGTGTTCGCCGGCGCACCAGACGACCCGGGGAGCACCTCCTCGCAGAGCTCCGCCGTCCTGTCGCGCCGGCATGCGGCCGGCTCCCGGCAGCCATGCGTCTGCCACGGTGTGTCCCCCCCAATCGGGCGGTCTAGTCCCGAATGGTTCTAGTCCTACTCTCATAGCCCAGCGGGACCCATAAAGTCCAGCCTGCCGTCATGGGCCGAGTATGACGGCTTTGACCCTTCGCGCCGGGTAGAGACCATGCTGCTCGGGTGTCGTCGCAGATGCGTACCCCGGGGTTTTGCGTAATCCACCTGGCGTTCCGTTTTTCCTCCCGAGGTCTCGCTGAATCAGCCGCCCGGCGCCGGAGGAAGGAGTGTTCGCGCAGGTCAGCTCGATGCTGGATGTCAGGTGAACCGTAGCTGCAAGTCGGCCGGAAGTGGCCGACAGGTCACCGGGCCGCACCGACAGGTACCGGGGTGGGGTTCACACCGCGGACCGAGCCACGTTCTAATAGGTCGTCATGACCGTTGACGCAGAGCTTCCGTCCGGGGTCCCCGGCATCGACGTCCCCCGCCTGGCCGAGTGGCTGGACCGTGAACTGCCCGGATCCGGCCGCATCAGCGCGATCGACCTGATCGCGGGCGGACGTTCGAACCTCACCTACGGGATCGTCCTGGACGGCGGCCGCCGCATCGTGCTGCGCAGGCCGCCGCTCGGGCACGTCCAGCCAACGGCCCACGACATGGGCCGCGAATACCGGGTGCTGACCGCGCTCGGCGAAGGCACGGCGGTGCCGGTGCCGAGGACGCTGGCGTTCTGCGACGACGAGGACGTCATCGGCGCGCGCTTCTACCTCATGGACTACGTCGAAGGGCGTGTCCTGCGCAGCCGCGAGGACGCCGAGGACCTCACCCCCGGGCAGGCGAGCGGCCTCAGCGAGGCGCTGGCCGCGGCGCTCGCCGCGATCCACACCGTCGACGTGAAGGCCGTCGGCCTGGAGGACTTCGGGCGCCCGAGCGGCTACATGGCGCGTCAGCTCAAACGCTGGGGCAAGCAGTGGGACGGCTCCCAGGAGGCCGTCCGCGCCACCGGAACCACCCGTGACCTGCCCGAATACGATCGGCTTGTGGCCAGGCTCGCGGACCGGATGCCCGCCGACGCCCCCGCCCGCCTCGTGCACGGCGACTTCCGGCTCGACAACGCGCTCGCCCGGCTGGAGCCGCGTCCCGAAATCGCCGCCGTGGTCGACTGGGAGATGTCGACGCTCGGCGACCCGCTGTCCGACCTAGGGCTGACGCTCGTCTACTGGGCGGAGGCCGACGACGCCGACCGGCTCCCCGTCGGCGCCACGATCACCTCGGCGCCCGGCTTCTTCACCCGGCGCGAGTTCACCGAGCGGTACGCGGCGCTGACCGGATTCGACCTCGGCGACCTCGACTTCTACGTCGCGTTCGCGTGCTTCAAGCTCGCCGTCATCCTGGAGGGCATCCACGCCCGCTACCTGCAGAAGGCGACCATCGGAGAGGGCTTCGAGCAGATCGGTGAGGGTGTGCCGATCCTCCTGGACCGCGCACACCGCACCCTGGACACCGGCACCGTCTGACCGGACGTCCGCCCGGGGCGCGCGACTTCGGAAGCGCGTCCCGGCGTGCTTTCTCAGCAGTACTCGACCCGGACGGAGCCGCCCGGCGAGAACGAGACCGAGCCGGTCCTGTCCCCCCAGCAGATGACGTTCGTCCGGCGGACGGTCACGCCGGCGGACTCACCCGACGACAGGCGGCCGCTTCCGCCCGCGCTCAAGTCGCCGGACGTGCCCGTCACCTGCCAGGTCACCGCCCCGCCGACGGCGGTGATGCGGATGGTGCACGACTCGTCGTTGCCCATCCGGCACCCGTCCATCGACAGCCGGCCGCGCTTCGGGGGGTCGGGCTCCACGGTGTCCGGGGGGCGCGGGGCCTGCGTCGTCGGCGTCTTCGACGGGGTCTTGGACGGCGAGGGGCTCTTCGACGGCGACTTCGACTCCGTCGGGGACGGTGACGTGACCGTCGGGGACGGACCGGTCGGCGTCGCCGCGGGCTGACCCGAACCCACCGGCCCGCCGCTGTCGCCGGGGGCCGCCGGGCCGGTCGCGGACGTGTTCGTGCCGCCGCCACCGCCGAGCGCCGACATCGCGCCCACCGACAGCACCACGATCCCCACGGCCACGGCGACGGCCCCGATGAGGGGGCCGCGGCGCCGGGGCGCCCGTTCGCGGACGCGGATGGGCGTCGGCTCGTAGGGGAGCGGCCAGCCGTACTCGTCGAACGGCTCGGTCCAGGCGGCGATGGCGCGGCGGTTCCCGGCGCGGTCCTCGGCGGTCGCGGCGGTCAGCACGTCCAGCCGCAGCTCCGCGGGGATCGCCGCGATCGGCAGGACGGACAGCAGCCGGTCGGCCGGCAGCGGCGGCGTCTCGCGCTCCCCGCACACCGGGCAGCTCGCCACATGCCGGACGAGCGACCCCGACGTCTGCGGGGACAGCGGCCACGACTCGGTCAGCGCCGAGACGCTGGGGCAGTCCTTCCAGTGGTTCTGCGCGATGAGGGCCGCGTGCAGCGCGGCGGCGAGGTCCTCGCGGGCCCGCTCCACGAGCGCGAGCGTCTCCTCCAGCGGCATCCCGAAGATGCCGGACAGGTCGACCTCGTCCAGCTCGTGCCGCACCGACAGGTCGATCGCCTCGCGCTGCCGGCCGTTGAGCGCGGCGAGCGCGCTGTGCGCGAGCAGCCGGCGTTCCTCGCGCCGGGCGAGCTGCTCGTCGGTCAGGTCGTCGTCGGCCTCCGGCGCCTCCTGCCCGGTGTGCCGGTTGGGGCTGTCGCGGCGCCGCATGCACTCCTTGCGGGCGATCGCGTAAAGCCAGCCGCGCAGCCGGTCCGGCTCGGTGAGCCGGTCGACGTGCTCGCGCGCCGCGACGACGACGTTGCGCAGCGCGCCGGCCGCCTCGACCCTGTCACGGAGCAGCCCGTGGCAGTAGTCGTAGAGGAACGGTGCGTAGGTGTCGTAGACCTCGGTCAGCGCGATGACGTCCCCGGCTCGCAGCGAGTTCGCCAGCCTGAGGTCATCGTTCTGCTCGGGCCCTGGCTCACCGGCCACGGGAACCCTCCCAGTCGAATTCGGTGTTGTCGATCGTGCCCCCGGTGAGCGCCGGCGCCCGCCGGGCCGCTCTGGTTGCCTGATCTTGCCACCAAGTTGCTGAGATTTCTCCCCTGTGAACGAATTTCCGTGACGGGATCGGTACACGCCGTGGCCGTCTGACCTAGTGGATCAGCCTTTACACCCGAAAAATGTGACCTATATCACGTTTCGCGATCAGCCGTTCGGGCCGCCGTCACCGCCGCCCCCGCCGTTCCCTCCGCCGCCGCCTCCGTCGTCCGAGGGGCAGGTCCACGAGACGGACCTGCTGCCGCCGTTCGGGGAGAAGGTGACGCTCCCGGAGCCCGAGCCCGTGCAATCCCCGAGAGAGACAGTGGCGGCACTCGATTGACCGCTGGAAAGCGTGCCGCCTCCGCTGACGCTGAGCGGCGCCCCAGCCGATGCCGACCAGGTGACCGACCCGCCGACGGCGCGCACCCGGAAGGAGCAGCTTTCCCCGGGCCTGAGGTTGCATGAACCGCCGCCCACCGACAGCGTCCCTCTCCTCGGTTGGGTGAGGCTCGGTCTTGGCTCGGACGACTGGCGGCGCGTTCGTGTTGGAGTCGGTGTGGTCGTGGTCGGTGTGGCTGAGGGCGTCGGAGTGGCGCTCTCCGTGGGCGTCGGGGATTCTGACGGCTCTTCGGTCTCGCTCGGCAGGGACGAGTCTGGGACGGATGTGGACGGCCCTGGGGGGCCCTGGGCGTCCGTCCGTCCACTGGACGAGTCCGGCATGATGAAGAACGCCCCCGCCACGATCAGCACCACGGCGGCGACGGCGGCGAGCATCGGCCAGAGTGCGCGCGGGGCGCCCCGTCCCGAGGAACCCTGCCCGGCCGTCCGGTCGACGTGGACTGGCCATCCCCAGTCGTCGAACGGTTCGGCACGGTACGCGATCTCGGACAGGTCAGGGGCCAGGGCCGGGTCGGTGGCGGTGGCCATGACCAGGCCGCGCAGGTCCGTCGGCGTCATCGCGACCGGCATCACCTGCAGGAGCCGCGCCGCGGAGACCGTCCGGTCACGCCGGGAGGCGCAGGTCGGGCAGGTCTCGATGTGGTTGACGAGCTTGCGGACGACGGGTGGCGGCAGCGGCCATCCGCCGTCGTCGGCGAGCGCCGCGACGCTGGGGCAGTCGGTCCCGTTCCGTGCGATGTAGGCGGCGGCGAGCGCGTCGTCGAGGCGGGCGTGGGCCCCGCCGGTGACGTCGGCGGCCTCCCGCGCGTCCATCCCGAGGACGCCGCCGACCTCCGAGGCGTCCAGGCCGTGCCGCAGCATGAGGTCCAGCGCCTCGCGTTCACGCCCGCGCAGCCCCGCCAGGGCGCTGTGGACGAGCTGGCGCACCTCCAGCCGCTGCGCCAGCTCCGCGTCGTCCAGGAAGCCGTCCTCGACCTCTGGGGCCTCGTGGCGCTCGGCCGGCCGGTACGGGTCGCGGAGCCGCCGCATGCACTCGTTGCGGACGAGCGCGTACAGCCAGCCGCGGAACAGGTCCGGCTCGCGCATGATGGACACGTGCGCGTAGGCGGCGATGAGCGCGTCGTGCAGCGCGCCGGCCGCCTGGTCCTGGTCGCGCAGCAGTGCGTGGCAGTAGTCGTACAGCCGGGCCGCGTAGCGATCCATGACCTGGATGAGGGCGCTCGGATCGCCGGCGGCCAGAGACCGCGCCAGGCGCTCGTCATCGGCGCGATCGAGACTGGGCCAACCGGACACAAGGTCCTCCCGCGGGCTGTTTTCAGAATCCTCGTCCGCGTCGTCGGGGACGGGCTGGAAGATCCATGGGGGAGCTGATGCACTCTCCCGGCCCCGGTCTCCCGACCGGCGGCCGCCGTGCCATTTCCATCCGGCGTGCCGGGGGTCCGCCCCCGTCAGCCGCCGGAGCTGAAAGATGACTCACTTTCCCTGTCACGGGCCAGGGAGGGGAAAGTAGGTCGGAGGCCCGACGGCCCCGCTCCCCGTCGGGCCTCCACCTAGATTGACGATCGGCTACGGCGCGCGGTTGACACCGATCGCCAGAAAATATCGGGAACTACCTGGCGCATCCGGGTGATCACCGGCGGGTGATCATGCGAGACCGGTCACTGGATGCGCCGGGACAGCATCTTGAGGAAGATCTTCTTGATCTCGTCCGGCGTCATCGCGATCTGCACCTTGCCGTTGGTGGCCTTGGCGATCTTCTCCAGCTCGTCGCGGTCCACGCCCTTGCCGAACCCGATCATGTTGACCTGGATCGGCTTGTTCGGGTCCTGCATGCTCTTGAGCTGGTTCAGCGTCTCCTGCAGGCTCGGGCCGCCGGGGTCGTCGTTCTTGCCGTCCGTCAGCAGCAGGATGGAGTTGCCGAACTCCGGCTTGTAGGTCTCGTTCATCATCTTGTACGCGGCGAGCATGGTCCGGTACAGCCCGGTGTCGCCGGTCGGCTTCGGCCGCATCTGGTTGAGCGTCGACAGGACGAGACCGCGCCGGGTGTTCGACCCGATCCGCTCACCGAGCGGGCCGATCGGCACCGTCTTCTTGTAGGGGATCTCCCCTTCCATGTTCGTCGAGAACAGCCACTGGCCGAGTTCGGTGTCGTCCGACATCATGCTGAGGCCGCCCTGCGACACCTGCGCGATGGCCTGCAGCCGGTTCGTGTTCGGCCCGACCTTCTCGAGCATCGAGCCGGACACGTCGATCAGCGTGAGCATCCGCAGGCCGAGCGACAGCTTCGACCACGCCTGCATGATCTTCGCGACGTCCTCGCTCTTCGGCATGGGCAGCTGCCGCGGCCGGGCCGGGCTGACGCCGGCCTTCTCGTCGAAGCCCCCCGGCGCCTTGCCGTCCGGCGTCCGGAACCCCAGCGCGTGGACGTCGGTGCGGGTCGCCTCGGTGGCCATCGCCTTCTCCAGCAGGCGGGCGCCCTTCTGCTTGCCGGCGTCCGTGGTGGTGACGGTGAACGGGTAGTCCATCGACAGCGTGCCCTCCAGCGGGTACAGCGCGACCGCCGGCTGCTCGGGCTTGCTCTTGTTGTACTTCCACAGCGCCTGCTCGGACGACAGGGAGATCGGCTGCTTGCCGCCGCTCTTCTTGCGGAAGGCCTCGAACTCCGCGTCGACCGTGGGGACGGTGCTCTCCCGGACGGTCCGGACGATGCCGGTGAAGATCGAGTCGCGGTTGGGGTCGTTCGCCAGCAGCGTGCTCGTGACCATCAGCGAGCCCATGCCGGCCGCGTTCCGCATCGGGTCGGGCACCACCAGCCGTACCGTGCCGGGCGGGATCATCTGGTTCTTGGTCACCGCGCCGCCCGCGACACCGCCGGCGGCCTTGAGCAGGTTGTCCCAGGACGGGCTGGCGGTGATGCCCTGCTTCTTCAGCTGCAGCGCGAGCGACTGCGGCAGCCCGACCACGATCGGGCTCTTGGCCACCGACGTCTTCGTGGACAGGACGCCGCCCTTGTCGTCCTCGCTCGCCGTCTGGGCCAGCGAGATCCACAGCGAGGAGTCGGGGATCCACACGTCCGGGCGCTCGTTGGCCGGGTTCGCCACGCCCTGCCCGGACAGCAGCGTCGACACCGACGACGGCTCGGCCTTCTTCACCGTGGCCTTGATGCATTTGCCGTCGGCCTCGTGCTTGCCGTCGTTGAAGCGCTGGGCGGCCTTCTCCACCACCGGCGCGATGTCGGGCGCGGCCGCCACCGACAGGTTCATCGCGTCGTCGCCCGTGCAGCCGCCGCTCTCGGCGAACGCGTACACGCCGACGCCCAGCAGCAGCGCGAGGCCCACGGCCCCGGCCATCGGCCCGATCAACGCGGTCGCGCTGCGCTTGCGCTTGCGGCGCCCGTACTCGTAGCCACCGGACTCACTGCCGTAGCCACCGGATCCGCCCGGACCCCCGGGCCCTCCGGATCCGCCCGACCCTCCGGATCCTCCGCCATAGCCGCCGTATCCGCCGGAGTCACCCTGCCCCGGGCCTCCGCCGAAGAACCCCGCCGGACCACCGTCGGAGCTGCGGATGGAGTCGTACTCGCTGTAGCCGGTTCCGGCCAGCGGCGAAGACGAACTCCCGGGCGGCGGTCCCTGGCGGCTCGACATCGGCTCCCCGGCACCGGGCCCGCCGGGGTGTCCACCGCGGTAACCGCCGCCGTCGGACGCGCCGCCGTACCCGCCGGAGCCATAGGTGGGCTGCTCGCCCGACTGCCGCGGCGTGAACCACTCCGGAGTCTCGCCCGACGCCCCCGGGCCGGCCGCGCCAGGCGGCGCTCCCGGCGGACCGGCCTGCGGCTGGGCGAGCGGCTGGCCCTGGGCGTCCCGCCCGCCGAACCAGTCGGACGACCCGTCGTTGGCCGGACCGAAGACGGGCCGGGACGGGTCGTACCCGCCCTCGCCCATCCCCTCGGGGATGTCATTGCGATGACGTCCGCTCATGGCCTGCCCTCGATTCACCAGAAACCCGCCGATGTTCCACGGCACTGTAGTAGTACGAACTAGAGGTTACAAAGAACTCAAAACTGATAATGACGCAGGTCATGAGCGTATGTCTCAACGATCCTGGCATTGCCCCCCCATCAACACGCTCCGCGACGGCCGCGCCACGCCACGCACTCCCACGCGGACCACGGCGTACTCCCCGGTGCCCGCGCCCGGATCCCGCCCGCATCCGGGACGCCGCACCCTCCGCCCACCGGCAGACTTGGGGCATGGCCAGCCTGGTTCCCGTCACCGACCCCGCAGACCCCCGCGTCGCGGACTACGTGCGACTCCGCGACGTGAACCTCCGCAAGAGCCTGGAAGCCGAACACGGCCTGTTCGTCGCCGAAGGCGAAAAAGTGATCCGCCGCGCGATCGGCGCCGGCCACCCCGTCCGCTCCCTGCTGATGGCGCGCCGCTGGGCCGAACCGCTCGCCGACGTCCTGGACGTCCTCGACGCCCCCGCCTACATCGCCGACGACGCCACCATGGAGTCGATCACCGGCTTCCAGGTCCACCGCGGCGCCCTGGCGTCCCTCGAACGCCTCCCACTCCCCACCATGGACACCGTCCTCACCGGAGCCCGCCGCGTCATGGTCCTCGAAGACCTCGTAGACCACGCGAACGTCGGCTCGATTTACAGGTGTGCCGCCGCCCTGGGCATCGACGCCGTCGTCCTGTCCCCGAGGTGCGCCGACCCCCTCTACCGCCGTGCGGTCAAGGTCTCCATGGGTGCGGTCTTCGCGATCCCCTACGCCCGCATGACCAACTGGCATGACGATCTGGGCAAGCTGCGCGCGGCCGGCTTCACGCTGCTGGCCCTGACCCCCGACCAGACAGCCACGCCCATCGACCAGGCGCCCACCGGCGACCGTGTCGCCCTCATGCTCGGTTCAGAGGGTGACGGCCTGTCCTCTCACTGGCTGGACGAGGCCCACGAAGGCGTGTGCATCCCCATGAGCCCGGACGCCATGTCCAACGGTGTCGACTCCCTCAACGTCACCGCGGCCGCCGCCATCGCCTGCCACGCCCTCAGCCGCATGGTGCTTTCCTGACACCTGGGGGAGCGGTCCGATATCCCGATCACTTGCCGAACATGCCCCTGCGGGGCCGGCGATGCGTGCCCTTCAGCCGCTTCGCGGCGCCGGCCGGCAACCGCCGCCGTCCCAGCCTCAGCTGCGTCAGCAGCAGCGAGAACGCCACCAGCAGCGCCGCCAGCCACGCGATCTGCGTGCTGGCCATCCGCTCGAACGTGAGGTCCTGCGCGACGGGCGCCTTGTTCCCCTGCAACCGGCTATGCGGCGTCGCCGCACCCGGGCTGGGCGCGACGGACGGGTTCGGCGGCTGGATCGGCGGCAACGCCACCTCGGGCTTCTTCGGATCGAACGACGAGTTCGGATTCGGCGGCACGTACCCGCCATCGGAACCCGATGAGCCGTCGCCGCCAGAACCAGAACCAGAGCCGGAGCCACCCCCCGAACCATTGCCGCCACCGGAACCACCGGCACCGGAACCACCGCCGCCACCGGACCCGCCGTCCCCACCGGACGAAGAATCAGTGGGCGACGGCTTCGACGGCGGCTTGGTCGACGGTGGCTTGCTCGACGGCGGCTTGGTCGACGGCGGCTTCGAAGAAGACGGAGGATCGCTGGGCGTCTGCGTGGGTGGATCAGTTGGCGGCTCTTCCTCGACGGGCTCGAACACCACAGACGCTGGCTTGCTTTCCACCTTCTTCAGGCCACCGTCCAGTTTGCCCTCGACGGTCATCTTGACGGTCACTGTGACCGGGTCCTTGAAGGCGCCCTTGACCCTGACGATAGACGTGGCCGTCTCGCCGTCCTCGTTCACCGTGTCAAGGTCGCAGCGCGCATCCGTCACCGGGCAGCCCTCTGTGACGGTGGGCGTAACAGCGTCATTGCTCGAAGTCAGGTCGACATCGGTGATTTGGACGTCGGACGCGACACCAGACGTGGTGGAGACCGTGGCGATGACGGGTGCGGGGTCCTCGGCCTCGACCGGGGTCGTCGCCTTGAGCGTGATGGACAACGTCGGGGCCTCTGCCTCGGCGGCTATGGCGGATGCGCCGCCGGCGGCCAGGACGGCGGCCGTGCCGAGCCCGACAAAGATCGGTTTCACCGCTGATCGGCAGATCACTGCCGCAGCACCTCCGTCGCATCGCCGTTGAGCGCTGTGCCCGCACCTGTCCGAGGGATCGCCTCGAGAGTCATGCGAACACGGATCCGCGGGCCAAATCAACCCCGCGCGCCATCAGATCAACTCCTCCCGGACGTCCTCGACCTCCGACCCGGGAGCCCATGTCTGCCAGATGCCCTGGTCGATGCGGTCGAGCCCGAGACTTTCGGCGACCGGGGCCCGTCCGCCGGTGTATTCGACCCGCAGCCATGTTTCATGCTCGCCGACGATGACGAACCGTTCGCCGCGCCAGCGGCACGTCGTCCGGACGTAACGGAGGTCCTCGACCTCGGAGGCGGGGACGATGCGGCGGTAGCGTCCGGGACGCAGTTCTTCGAACCCGTCCGTCGGCCCCGGCGCGTACAGCCTGATCTCACCGTCGGCGCCCGGCGCCGCCTCGAAGTCGCGGCCGAGCCACCGCGCGACGTATCCGTCCCGGATCACTGTGCGGCCTCCGTCCGCCCGTCCCATGCGTCGGCGTTCGCGTCCGGCCGCAGCCAGGCGAGCCGGTCGGGATCGTACATGGCGACGAACCGTTCGGACCGGTCCCTGCCGAGGTAGTACATCTCCGCCCCGTACGGCAGGCGGACGCTGTCCACCTTGTACTCGCGGATGGAGCCGGCGCTTCCCGGTGCGAAGCCGCTTCCGGTGAACGGCGGCCGCTCGATCACCCAGCCGGCCTCGCCCCAGGTGGCCCTCTCCTCTTCGTCCCGTCCGCCGAACGGAATGCGGTAGAGGTCGGGGCAGTAGGCGGGCCACCGGATGACGTAGACGCCCTCATCGCCTGACGAGAACGACGAGCCTTCGTACAGGAGCCCCAAGGCCTCGTACAGCTGGACCGGCGTCTGCAGTTCGGCCACGTCACCCGTCGAGTGGACGAATCCGCCGACCCGGTCGTAGCCCTGCTCCAGGTACCACGCGACGTGCCCGTGCGGTACGACCTTCTGCATGATGGACGGCGAGGAGACGCGGTCGTCGAGGTCGGGCGGCATCTGCGGCGCCGGCTCGGGCCGCGGTGGCGGCAGCGGAACCTCGGGCCGCGCCTGGACGAGCCCGACTCGCACCGCCCATTCGCTGAGCGCCTGCACCTGGTCGCCGCGCAGCGACGCCCCGATGCGCGTTCCCGGGTTGAGCAGCATCGTCCAGTCTTCGCGGGGCCATGCGCCGATGAGTTCCCGGAAGTCGGCGTACACGAACCGGGATTCCGGCAGCACCTCACGCAACCGGACCAGCGACGTGAACACCTGGACCGACGACTCCGTCCGCAGTGCCGCGTCCCACCGGAACTCCCGCTGGACGGGCGTCACTTCGAGCGCCGCGTCGTCCGGGATCGGCACCAGGACGTTCGCGTTCAGCAGGACGCGCAGGAACGCGTCGGAGTCTCCGCTCAGCGTCGCCTCGTGCAGTTCCTGGTCGATCCGGTTTCCCGGTTCGAACGCCGCCTCCGGCTCGTCCGCGGCCCGCGGCGGCTGTTCCCCGAGCGCTTCCTGACCGCTTGCCGCGCCGGGGGCGACCGGCATGCCGGGGGCGCCCACCGGACCTGGAGTGTCGGACGTGGCGAAGCCGTCCGGCCCGGCCGGTCCAGGTTCCGCAGGGGCGGCGCCACCCTGGGGACCGCTCTCCTGCGAGGCTCCATGGGGATCGCCGGGTGCGTCCGGCATGTCGGGCTTGGCGTGAGCGCCTTGCATGGCCGGGCCGTGGTGTGCGCCGAGGTCGCCGCCCGCGTTCTGGTCTGCCGGAGCGTCTGGTTGACCGGTCGGCCCTGGGGACGGGCTCGGAACCGCTTGGGGGGCTACTCCGCCCGGCGCGGTTTCGTGGGAGCCGCTCGGCATGCCGGGCGCCGCGTGCCCGCCCTGCGGAGGCTGGTCCGTGCCGGAGGCCGGTCCATGGGCTGGGCCGGGATGGTGTGCGGCTGGTCCGGGGCCACCGGCGGCGCTCATGCCGGGCGTCGCGGGCGCGTCCGGTGCCGTTTCGCCGCTCTGCGGGCCGGGCCCCTGTGGTGGGGAGCCGGGCGGGCCCATACCTGCCGGTTCCCCTGGGACGCCCGCCGCTGTGGGCTCACGTCCGCCCTCGGCCGTTTCTCGGCCTGGCGTGTCGGTCGGGAAGCCTTGTGCACCCGCGCCTGGTTGCGGGGTCTCGCCGGGGACGACGTGACCGCCTGGGTGCTCTTCCGGCGCCGTCTCGCCGGGGCCGCCGGGGCCGCCGGGTGCGCTCGGCTGCCCCTGCGCGCCGGGTCCGGCTTGTGCGCCCGGGGTGTCGGGGGCGGTGAAATCGTCCTGCCAGGTCGGTCCACGTCCTGTGTGAGGGCCGCCGCCGGGGGCGCTCATGCCCGGGTGGCCGCTCGGTGCTCCGAGCGGGTCTGCGGTGTCGAACACCGACGCTCCGGCGGCACCTCGTGCGGCTTCACGAGGTGAGCCGGGTCCGTGAGCGTGCTCGCCGGGGGCCGTGGGTCCGCCCTGTGGCGTCTCGCCGACCTGCGGGCCTGGTCCCGGAGGCGCCACCGGGTCGGCGGCGGTCACGTCCGCGGGATTGGCGGGGGTGTCGGATGTGCCGGAACCTCCGCGCGGGCCCACGTCACCGTGCGCACCTCCGTCACTGTGCGGGCCTGCGGCGCCCGGTGCGGGCGCATGAGAGCCGCCGGGTGCGTCCGCGTGCCTGCCCGTCATGCCGAGGGCCGAGGGTTCGTGGGGTGCCGGTTCGCCGGGCGCCGATGGTCCGCGGTCGTCCTCGCGGTCGGCCGCGGCGGGGACCGGCGGGCCGGCGTGGGCGCCCGGTGTGTCCCGGGGGGACGTGTCGGGCTCGGACGGGACGGCGGGCGCCACGGGCACGGCGGGCGTGTCCGGCGGCGGGGGCGTGGACGCGGCCGGCGGTGTCGCGGGCTTCTCCGGGCGTGGGAGGCCGCCCAGGGAGCGGACCTTGTCGCCGGGCATGGCCGCGTCGATGGGCGTCCCCGGATTGATGACGAGGGTCCATTCGGTGTCCGGCCAGGCGGCGACCATGTCCAGGAGCGTCGGCATGATGAAGCGGGACGAGCCGATGGCCTCGTTCATCCACTTGAGGGACGTGAAGATCTGGATGGCCGTCCGGCCGTGGACGGGAACGGGCCGCCACGGGAAGCCGGCGTCGCCGGGGACGATGCCCCAGGGGGTGTCGGGGTCGGCGGGGACGAGGACCTGGGCGCCGAGGAGGATCGCGAAGAAGCCGTCGGTGTCGCGGCGGCGGGCGGCGTCGAACAGGCGTTGCTCGACGTCGTTCTGCGGTTCGAAGCCGTCCGTCATCCGCTGGGCGGCGCGCTGGTCCGCCCAGGTGGCGAGGCCGGGAAGCTGCTGGGCGAGGACGGTGCCGCCGGCGGGGGAGCCGGAGTTGATGGCCAGCAGCCAGTCGTGGTTCGGCCAGTAGCGCAGCGCGACGGTGAACGGCAGCTTGATGTACTCGGTGCCGGCCCCGGCGGCGCGGGCCGCCTCGATGAGACGTTCGGGGGACGTGAACACGGGGACGACGGTGGAGCCGTCGACCTCCCTGGTCTGCCAAGGGAACCCCGGACGGCCCGGACGCATCGTGTAGTCGGTGTCGTCGGGGACGGGCAGCAGCACGTCGGTGGCGGCGAGGGTCTGCAGGAACAGGTCGTGGTCGTTGTTGGCGGCGGCCCGGAGCAGTTCCCGTTCGACGTCGTTGGCGGGCTGGAACTCCTGCCGGGGCGACTCGCGGGGGAGGTCGCGGTGCTGGTCGCGGAGCTCCTCCCAGGGCGGGGACGCGCGGCCGACCTGGGGCGGGCGGCCGTCGCCCTGCGCCACCTGGCGGACGAACCAGGACGGCAGCCGCGCCTCGATCGGCAGCGCGGTGCGGACACCGTGGGCGGGCGCGTCGATGGCGAGCCACCAGCGGTTGTCGGGCCAGGTCTCGGCGATCTCGCCGAACCGGACGGTCATGAAGTGCTGGTAGGCCGGGCCGAGGCAGGCGCGCATCGCCGATGCCGACGTGTAAACCAGCACATGGACCCGGCCGTCCTCTTCTTGGGTCGGCCAGGACGGCTGCGTCTCGCCCGTGAGCATGCCGTCCACCAGGTCGGGCGGGACGGGGATGACGAGCTCGCTGTCCGCGATGAGGCGGAAGTAGCTCTCCTGGTCCCCGGCCCGTACGGTCTCCTGCAGTCGGTGCTCCAGTTCCGACGTGGGTCGCCACGCGTCGGCCACGGTCGCCACCCCCTGTTTCTTCCGTGCTCGTCCCCGCGCGACTGCCTACGCTACATGGGCGAACAGGACCAAAGAGCATATTCGCCTGACCGTGCGGGAGACTCCGCAGGTCAGCGCTCTGTCAGCTCGGCGAGGGCGGTGAGCAGCCGGTGAACGTGCTCCTCGCTCGTGCCGATGCCGACGCTGGCACGGACGGCGGCGCCCCGGTCGGCGGAGCGGTCCGCGCCGTCCCCGCCGAGCAGATGCCCGACGAAGGGGTGGGCGCAGAACTTCCCGTCGCGGACGCCGATGCCGTACTCCTCGGAAAGCGTAAGCGCGACGTCTCGGGCGTTCCAGTCGTCCACGGCGAACGACACGATCCCGACGCGCGGCGCCCGGTCGCCCCACAGCGTCAGTTCGCGGACGGACGGGAGCGCCGCGAGCCCCGACCGCAGCCGCCTCACCAGGCTCTCCTCGCGCGCGGCGAGTGCCTCCCAGGCGCCGGAGAGGGCGTCGCACGCGGCGGCCAGCGCGATGACGCCGAGGACGTTGGGGGAGCCGGCCTCGTGCCGCTGTTCGGCGGAGGCCGCCCACCGGGTCGTCCGGCCGACGGACGCGCTGGCGCCGCCGCCCTTCAGGTAGGGGCCGGCGGCGCGGAGCCAGTCGGCGCGGCCTGCGAGGACGCCCGCGCCGAACGGCGCGTACAGCTTGTGCCCGGAGAACGCGGCGTAGTCGAGGCCGAGCGCCGTCATGTCGAGCGGGCGGTGCGGGACGAGCTGCGCAGCGTCCACGGCGATGCGGGCGCCGTGCCGGTGGGCGACCCGCGCGAGTTCCCCGATCGGCCACAACTCGCCCGTGACGTTGGACGCGGCGGTGACGACGAGCAGCCGCGGCCCGATCGGGCATTCGCGCAGGGCGCGGTCGGCGGCGCAGATCGCGTCGGCGGGGGTGGCGGGCGCGGGCAGCCGCACCGCGCGCTTCCACGGCAGCAGCGCCGCGTGGTGTTCGGTTTCGAAGACGACGACGCTCGTCCCGGCCGGCACGGCGTGCGCGAGCAGGTTCATCGCGTCGGTGGTGTTGCGCGTGAACACGACGGCGGACCGCCGCCACGCGCCGAGGAACGAGCGGACCGTCTCCCGCGCCTCCTCGTACGCCCCGGTCGTGACCCGGGACGCGTAGCCCGCCCCGCGGTGCACGCTGCTGTAGTACGGCAGCGCACGGGTGACGGCCTCGTGCACCGCCTCCAGGCAGGGTGCGCTGGCCGCGTAGTCGAGGTTGGCGTAGGGGACGTGGCCGCCGTCCCGCACGGGCACCGGGACGTCCACGCCGATGACGCGGGGAACCGGGCGAACCCGGACCCCCTCGGCGCGCGTCACAGCAGGCGTGATGGGGGAACGGGCGAGCAGCGTGGGCATGCCGGAACCTTCCGGGTCAGGGACCCCGGGCAAGGCCGTCGGGATCCGCGCTTGCCGGGACGCGTCCGCGTCCGGCCAGGTCCTCACCCGGGGCACCCCATCGCGGACGAAGGGTTGCCGGCCAGCAAGCCGGGGCTTGACGCTGGCGCTCATGACCTAGTGCGGAAGTATATGCGGAGCCCGTCCGGGATCACGAGACCCGGGCCGGGGGAACGAGTGGGAGGGTGCGATGCGGTACGGGGTGGTTCGGGCGCTGGCCGGGGGCGTGGTGGCGCTCGGCGCGTCCGGCCTGCTGGGCGGGTGCGGGGCGCTGGGCGGCGGCCCCGGCGAGGTGTGCATCGACACGAAGAAGGCGTTCCAGCAGTACATCACCCAGGTCAGGAGCGTGCCGGCGTCGGATCCCGCGCAGTGGCGGCAGGCGACCGACAAGCTCGCCGGACGCCTCGACGACCTGGCGGCGAAGGCCGATGACGACGACCTGGAGAAGGCCCTGAAGTCGGAGGCGGACCGGCTCCGCGCCGCCGCCCCGGCCGTCGGCACCGGCGACGTGGCCCAGCTCAACACCGTGATGAAGGAGATACCGGCCCGGATCGGCAAAGCCTGCGAGTGACGGCCTCTCCGGGGTCGTCCGGGCTTTCCGGGCTGGGGCGCGCCACGTCCTGGCGGGTCTGGGGCGGTTTCGGTCAGCCGTCCCCGCCGGAACCGCCTCCACCGCCGCCGTCACCGCCTCCACCGCCGCCGTCGCCTCCGCCTCCGCCGTCACCGCCGCCGGGATCGCCGTCGTCACCGCCGCCTCCTCCGCCGGGATCGGTCGGGATGATCGTCGGCAGCCCGGTCGGCGGTGTCGGGCTCTCCGGTTCCTCGGGGCCTTCGGTCGACGGCGGCTCCTCCGGGCCGGTCGTGGGCGGCGGGCCCGTCTCGTCAGGCCCGTCACCGTCCGGAGACCCGTTCCAGCCGCCGCCCGGCCTGGTCGACGGAGACCCGAACGACTTCGGCTCGAGATCCTTGATGTTCACGGCGTCGCTCGTGTACGAGCGCCACACCTGCGCGGGCAGCGCCCCGCCGTACGCGCCGTAGCCGGGGATGTCCAGCGGCTTGCCGTCGCTGCGGAACATCGCGACCGACGTGGCCATCTGCGGGATGAAGCCGTTGAACCAGATCGCGCGGCCTTTGTCGGTGGTGCCGGTCTTGCCGGCGACGTCGCGGCCGTCGGGGAGCCGCGCCCCCGTCCCGGTGCCGCCCCGCACGACCTGCTCCATCGCGTACGTGGCGTCACGCGCGTTCTGCCGGCTGAACGCCCGCTCGCCCTTCTCGGTGAACGTGCGCTTGTGGTTCCCGTTGTCGGTGACGGACTTGACGACGAACGGCTCCCGGTACACGCCCTCGGACGCGAACGTCGCGAACACGCCGGCCTGCTGGACGGGATGCAGCGACACGATCCCGAGCGGGAACGTGGCGGCGGCCCGCTGCTCCGGCTTCATCTGCGACTTCGGGATGCCCATCTTCTCGGCCATCTCGACGATCTTCTCGTTGCCGATGTCCTGGCCGAGGTTCACATACGCGGTGTTGATCGAGTTCTGCGTGGCGGTGACGAGGTTCACCGTCCCGAAACTCCGGCCGCCGTCGTTCTTGACGGACGAGCCGTCGAAGTACTGCGGGGAACTGCCGTCATAGCTCGAATTGAGCGTCTCCCCGCTCTCCAGCGCGGCGGCCAGCGCGATCGGCTTGAAACCGGACCCGGCCTGCGCCCAGTCGCCGAAGGAGCTGCTCAGCGCCTCCTCCAAATAGCCGCGGCCGCCGTAGAACGCCAGGACCTGCCCGGTGGACGGGTCGACCGACACCGCCCCCGTGCGGATCTTCTTGCTCATTCCCTCCGGCGCGTTCTGCTCCACCGCCCGCTTCATCGCGTCCATCAGCCGCTTGTCGAACGTCGTGGTGATCTTCAGCCCGCTGCGGTTGATCTCGTCCTCGCTGTAGCCGTGGCGCTCGGTGAGCTCCTTCTTGGCCACGTTGACCATGTAGCCCTTCTGGCCCTTGAGGACGTCGGTGATCTTCTGCTTGACCGGGGTGGGGAACTCCATCGACGCCGCGTCCGCGGAGGTCAGGTAGCCGTCGCGCACCATGTTGCCGAGGACGGCGTTCCACCGCTGCTCGGCGATGGCGCGGTCGGGGCCGGTCGGGTCGGCGAAGTTGCTCGGCTGCTGGATCGCGGCGGCGAGGTAGGCGCCCTCCCCGGGCGTCAGCTCCGAGATGTCCTTGTCGTAGTAGGCCCGGGCGGCGGCCTGAACCCCGTAGGCGTTGCGTCCGAAGTAGATGGTGTTGAGGTACTGCTCGAGAATCCAGTCCTTGGGCTTCTCCTGGTCGACCTTCAAGGCGACCATGATCTCTTTGAGCTTGCGGGTGATCGAGCGTTCCTTGCCGATGCCGCCGTAGTAGTTGCGGACCATCTGCTGCGTGATCGTCGAGCCGCCCTGCAACTGCTGGCCGGTCACCGTGGACCAGAAGGCCCGCGTGGTGCCCTGCACGGACACGCCCGGATCGTCGTAGAAGCTGCCGTTCTCCGCCGCGATCACCGCGTTGCGGGTGCTCTCGGGGATGCGGTCGAGGTCGACGGCGTCCCGGTTGACGCCGGTCTTCGCGATCTGCGTCTCGCCGTCGGAGTAGTAGAACGTCGGCCCCTGCGCGACCGCCTTCTCCAGCGGCGACGGCACCGGCGTGAACAGGTAGGCCACGGCGAACGCGGCGACGCAGAACCCGATGAAGCCGAGCATCACGAACAGCGTCCGGCGCAGGAACCGCGACCGGCGGCTCCGGGGCTTGCCCGACCCCTTGCCGCCGCCCCCGTCACCGCCTCCGGACCCGCGCCCGGGCGGCCCTCCCTCCCCGGACGAGGAGGGCTTGGACGAGGCGGCCGACATGGTCTTGGTATCACCGCTCGCCGCCTCCCCGACACTTTCGGACGCCGCCCCGCCGGCGTCGTCCACGGGAGAGCCATCCGCAGAGGCATCCGCGGACTCGCCCGCGGAGGTACTCGCGGAGGCGTCCGAGGACTCGGCCTGGGAGGTACTCGCGGAGGCGTCCGGGGGCTCACCCGCCGAGGTGTCCGCGGAGGCGTCTGGGGATTCGGCCTGGGAAGCATCCGCCGACGCGTCCGGAGACTCGCTCGAAGATTCGCTCGGGGACTCGCGCGTCGTGTCGTTCACGGGCTCGCCCAACGTGTCGCTGGCGGGCTTATCGGTGGTGGGAGATTCGCTCTCGTCCCGGTCGGGGGCGGCGCCCGCAGGATCTTTTCCGCCGTTATCGGATATGTCGTCCTCGTGGCCGAATTCTGCGTCCTGAGCGGATTCTTCGGCGTCGACGGTCAGTGTGGCGGTCGTGGGACCGTCCCCGCCGGCCGGTGGCCCGGCCTCGGTGTCGTGCCGGTCCACCTCGCCCGGACCGGTGGGCTCCTCGCCCTCCGGACCCTTTCTGCCGTTGCTCACAAGCCCCCCGTGATTATTGCGTCACCGACGATACCTGAGGGGATCCGTACGGTGGGACGCCCAATGCGCTCTCCCATGGCTTCCCAATAAGAGGACGGGCAATGCTCCTGTCCGGTTGTCGTGACGGATGTCGCAGCCCGGACTTTCTGAAACGCCGAGCGGCGGGGTCCCGACCGGGTCCCCCGCCGCTCTGGCTCATGCGCCGCCGTGCCGCGCAGGCCTACTTCTGGACCTTGGCGAGGATGTCCACGACGAAGACGAGGGTGTCGTCGCCCTTGATGTCCGGCGGCATGCCGTCCTTGCCGTACCCCTCCTTCGGCGGCAGGACGAGCAGCACGCGGCTGCCGACCTTCGCGCCGGTGAGGCCCTTGTCGAAGCCGGGGACGGTCTTGCCGGTGCCGATCGGGAACTTGGCCGGCGAACCGGACTTCCAGCTGGAGTCGAACTCCTTGCCGCTGTCCCAGACCTTCCCCCGGTAGTTGACGACCGCCTCCTCGCCCTTGGCCAGCGCCGGGCCGTTACCCTCCACGAGGGTCTCGACCTGCAGCTTCTCCGGGGCGTCCGAGTCCGGGATCTTCACCTCGGGCGCCTTGCCGGCGCCCTTGTCCGTGACCTCGGGCAGCTTGTCGTCGTCGAGTTCCTTCTTGGTGCCCTGCGGTCCCTGGTTCTTGTGGACGACGGCCTGGACGTCCACGATGAACACCACCCAGTCGGACTTGGTGAGACCGAGCTGCGAGCCCTGGTCACCGAAGCCCTCGGACGGGGGGATCTGCAGCACGACCCGGCTGCCGGCCGTCTGGCCGATCATGCCCTCGTCGAAGCCCTTGATGCCGCTGTCGCCGATGGTGAGCGGCTGCGTCGGCCGTCCCTGCGACGCCTGCTCGTAGGAGGACGCGAGCTTCTTGTTCTTGCTCTTCTTGGAGCCGTCCTCTTCGTCGCTGTCCTTGGACCACTGGTAGAAGACGTACTGGGCGTACACGATGTCGCCCTTGGTGATCTTGGTTCCATCGCCCTTGATCGCGGTGGTCACCTTGCGCTTGCCCCCGGGCGCGAGGTCGGTGGGGATCTGCACCGTGGGCTCGGAGGCGAACTTGCCCGTCACCTCGATCTCGGGCGGGGGGCGGTTGATCCACCACCAGATGAAGCCCGCGAGCAGTGCCGCGACCACCACCAGCACGATGGTCACCAATATGCGCCGCTTGCGGGCCTGCTTGGCGGTCAGCCCCGACGGCCGGTTCAGCCCGCTGCCGCGCCCGGCGCTGATGCCGTGCGGCGTGAATTCGGGGCTGCGGATGTTCTTGGCGTTCGGGATCTTCGCCTTCGCCTTGATCGCCGGCTTGCCCCCGGGCTTGTCATCCTCGGACATGTTTCCTCACTTGCTCCGGGTTTGACGACATCACGAACGTGACCACCCTTCCAGGGCCGGGCTAAGCACAGCGTGAAAACCGCGCAAAGGAGGCCGACCCGCAATCTACCGGTCATCCGGGCCGGGTGTGGCGCCGTGCAGGACGCCGTTTGCAAGAGACAGGCCGACCGCAATCTACCGGTCACACGGGCCTGCGGGGCGCCGTCTGGCGGGGGACAGGTCGACCTGCAATCTACCGGTCGCGCGGCACTGCGCGACAATGCCCGGCGCGGGACCGGGTCCACCTGCAATGTACCGGCCGCCCCGTCCGCGCCGAGCCGCGCGACTCGCGCCGGTGCGCCCGCCGAATGGCAGGCTGGGAGGATGCGCCTCGCGACTTGGAACGTCAACTCGGTCAAGGCCCGGCTGCCGCGTCTCCTGTCTTGGCTGGACGAGGCAAAGCCGGACGTCGTGTGCCTCCAGGAGACCAAGTGCCGCGCCGACATGTTCCCGGCCGCCGAAGTGGAGGAACTCGGCTACGCCACCGCGGCGCACGGGGACGGCCGCTGGAACGGCGTGGCCGTCCTGTCGAGGGTCGGCATCAAGGACGTGTCCGACGGCTTTCCCGGGCAGCCCGTGTACGAGGGGGAGGCGGACGGCCAGACGAAGCTGACCGAGCCCGTCCTGCTGATGCCGGAGGCCCGCGCGATCGGTGCGACGTGCGGTGGCGTGCGGGTGTGGTCCCTGTACGCGCCGAACGGCCGCGCGCCCGACTCCGCCCACTACGTCTACAAGCTGGACTGGTTCGCGGCGCTCCGCGAGGCGCTGGCGGCCGAACTGGCCGGGGGCCTGCCGCTGGTGGCGTGCGGTGACTACAACGTGGCGCCCACGGACGAGGACGTCTGGGACCCGGCCGTGTTCGCCGGCTCCACCCACGTCACCCCGGCCGAACGCCGCGCACTCGCCGACCTCCGGGATCTGGGCCTCCACGACGTGGTGCCGTCCCCCATGAAAGGACCGCACCCGTACACGTACTGGGACTACCGGGCCGGAATGTTCCACAAGAACATGGGCATGCGCATCGACCTGTTCTACGCGAACGAGGCCGTCGCCGGGCGTGTCCGCTCCGCCTACGTCGACCGTGAGGCCCGCAAGGGCAAAGGCCCGTCCGACCACGCCCCCGTCGTCGTGGATCTCGACTAGGCCCCGATCCCGCTCAGGCGCCGAGGCGGGCGAGCAGGCCGCGTTTGCCGGTGACCTGGGCGCCGGCCTGCTCGGCGACGCTAAGCCGAGCGGAGCTCGTCTGTTGAGTGGTGGTGGGTGGGGGCTGGAGGACGGTGAGCCGAGCGGAGCTCGTCTGTTGAATGGTGGTGGGTGGGGGCTGGAGGACGGTGAAGCCGTCCGGCAGCAGCGAGGCGGGCTCTCCGGGGCCGAGGCACCATTCGGCGGGCAGGCCGGGCCGGTCGCGCCGGGCGTCCTCGGTGAACGCCTCCCAGGCCAGCAGACCGCCCGGCAGGACGGCCCCGGCCGCGCGCCCGAACACGTCCCGGTCCCAGAACCCGGTGCACAGCACGAGCGCGTACCCGGGCGGACGCGGCCGCCAGGCGCCCAGATCGGCGTGGACGAGCGTGATCAGCGACTCGAGGCCGCGGCGCCGCGCCTCCGCGCCGAGCCGTCCGAGCGCGACCTCGGAGACGTCCACGGCGGTGACGCCACGCCCGGCCCCGGCGGCGAGCAGGGCGCTGCCGGACGGCCCGGACGCGAGATCGAGGACCCCGCCGTCCGGCAGGCCGAGGGACAGTGCCCGCTCCGCCAGCGGATGGACGCGCGACAGCGCCGGCGCGTCCCCGTACTTGGCGTTCCACCGGAGCCTGTCCGGGTGCCCGATCAGGTCCGGCGGCACCGGCTCCGGCGGCATGTCGTCCATGCGGACGACGATAAGGCACGCTTTCCCCGGTTCAGAGCGTGGCGGTGCCGCTCAGCGTGTGCAGGGGCTGACGGTGCCGCTCAGCGGCGCTCCGCGATCACAAGCATGAACAGCGCCGTCGGGAAGCCCTTGCGCCACCAGGGGTCGTCCCGCATCTGCTGTTCCGTCGGGTGCGGCTCACGCAGGTCCGCGATGACGAAACCGGAGTCTCGGAGCGTTCCAGCGTAGAACTCCAGCGGCCGGAGCCATGATGTGATCATCGAAGGGGATTCCAGGCCGTCCACCAGGAACCTCTGGTCGATCCCGCGGGGGGCGAAGTACTGCGACGCCGGGACGCTGTTCATCGCGCCGTGCTCGGAGTTCTCCACGTAGAAGCACGGGTGCAGGGTCAGCAGGATCAGGCGCCCGCCGCTCCTCAGGACCCGGGAGAACTCGCCGAACGCGCTCGTCGGGTCCTGGAGGTGGCTGAACAGGTGGTTGCAGACGACCAGGTCGAACTCGGCGTCCTCGAACGGCAGGTCCTCGACGCTGGCGCACGTGAACGTGGCCGCGCCGTCCGGCGACGGATGCGTGGAGGCCGCGTCGATCAGTCCTTGGGAGACGTCGACGCCGGTGACGTCCGCCCCCTGGGAGGCCAGTGTGCGGGCCAGATATCCCTCGCCGCAGCCGGCGTCCAGGACGCGCCGCCCCTCGCAGGAACCGATGGCGTCGAGGACGGCTCCGTCGGTGAGGTCGGTCCGGTAGCGGTCGCGGCGCTCCCTGATGATCTTGACCCAGTACTGTGCGTTGGCCTCCCATCTCTCCCGCGTCAGATTCGCGATGGCTTGCGCCGTGTCCTCCACCGGCTCCCCATTCTCCAAAGCCTGGTTCAGGCGATGCCCTTGAGCCGCCGCACCAGCACGTTGCATGTCTGTCTGATCCTTCGGTCCCGGCAGTCCGCCCCGCGCAACTCGATCGCCTGGATCAGCTCGGTGATCTTCCCCCCGAACGCGGGATCGCGTTTCAGTGCCAGCGGGATGTACGTGGACACCAGGTAGTACAGGTAGGCGTCGTTGTACACGGCTATCTCGCGCAGTACCTCGGTGGCCGTATTGCGCAGCGACAGGGAGCTCGGCAAAGTGAAGTCGCTGCTGATGCGGCCGTCTCTGGTGTAGGTCGGGAACGCCCATTCCTCCAGCGCCGCGTACACGGGCGTGGCGTCGAGTTCCTTGCGGTACCTCTCCGCGAGTTCGATGTCGTTGGAACTGATGAGGGAGCCCATGACGACGCCGCGCATCATGAACGCGGTCTGCCGTCCCGGGACCTCGAAGCCGAGGTCGGCCTCCAGCGCCCCCGTCACCTTGCTGACCTGGTGCGTGAGGATGTTGAGCGCCAGGATCGAGTGGAACGAGTAGGTCTTGCGGTTCAGCCGGGGAGCCAGGTCGATCGAGGAGTCGAAGAGCACCTGCGGATCGTTCAGAAGGCCGCTGCCGGGCTGGGTGGAGTAGAGCGCCTCCAGCGCGCGGTCCTGCTCGCGTCCCCAGAACCGGGCGATGAAGGACGACGTCTTCTGCGTCGCCTCTCCGCGCACGATGTGCAGCGCCGCCTCAAGGGCGTTCAGCAGGTGCTGCTGCGTGACGTCCGAACCCTCCAGGGCGGCCAGGTCGACGGTGAGGCCCTCGCGGTGCAGGTCGCCGACGAGCACGTCGCGCCTTTTCCGGATGGCGTGCGCCATCGAGTACTCGGCGATTCCGGGGACGGACGACATGAGGCTCTGCAGGGACCGCCCGGTGACCCGGTCGAGCCATTCGGTGTTGTCCCACAGCCGGAAGATCGTGCTCTCGTCGAGCCCGGAGAAGGCCGCCACGTCGGACATGTTGAGTCCCAGGCCCTTGGTGATCTCGGAGAGGGACTTCGGCTCACCGTCCGCTGTCATCACTCGCCCTAGATGTGGCACTTGTTGACGTTTCGATCCTAGCGAAGGGCCGGGTACAGGGGGCGGACGATGCACGGATGTGTCCGTCCCGTCACCAACGGGGGCGAGCGTCGCGCACGGCGCGGATGGCATGGCGGGCCGTCACTCCGATTCGCGGCCCGGCGTGCGCCCGATGCAGCCGATCAACGGCACCGGGCCCGTGGTGTGAGCGGCGTGCGGAAGCGGCAGGGCGGCCGGGTAGGGCGCCGCCGTCTCCAGGCTTCCGCAGATCTCGATGATCGCGTCCCGGCTCCGCGGCCAGAACGGCATGGCGGGGTTCTGCGGCAGCCCGGCGACCGGTTCCAGATCCGGTGTCCGCACCGAGTGGGTGATCACCACATGGCTGCCGGGCGGCAGGGCGTGCACCAGCGTCTCCACGATGCCGCGCGGGTCGTCCTCGTCGGCGACGGCGTCGAGGACGCCGGCCAGCAGCACCCCGACGGGCTCGGTGAAGTCGATCAGCCGCCGCAGCCGCGGGTCGGCGAGCAGCCCGGCGGGGTCACGGGCGTCCGCCTCGAACGCGGCGGTGGCCGCGTCCACGGCGAGCAGCGCCCGCGCGTGCGTGAGCACCATCGGGTCGTTGTCGACGTAGGCGACGCGGCAGGACGGGTCGGTCCGCCGGACGATGTCGCCGACATTGCCGCCGGGCACGGGCAGTCCGCAGCCGATGTCCACGAACTGCCGCAGCCCGGCCTCCTCGGCGAGCACCGCGGCGGCGTAGTCCAGGAAGCCCCTGTTCGCCTGGACGAGCCGCCCCACGATGGGGCACTTGCGCAGTGCCCATTCGGCTAGCTCGCGGTCGGTGGAGTAGTTGTCCTTGCCGCCGAGGTAGTAGTCGTAGACGCGGGCGTTGCTGGGGGCCGGCCCGCTGAACCGCCCGGAGGTCTCCTCCTCGTCCTGCGGAGGAAGGAGTTCCGTCCACCGGGTCGGGTTCAGCGTCGGCCCCGGCGTCACGGCAGCCGCCATCCTTCCCTGACGCCCACCCCGAACCAGAAGGTGGCCGTCCCGTTCTTGCCCCGGCAGGTACCGAAGTCGGTGGCGAGAGACTTCATCAGGACGAGACCGCGCCCGTGCACGGGCAGCGGCTCCTCCGCTCCGCGCGGCTGACCCGGCGCGGCGCCTCCGTCGGTGACCTCGATTCGGACGTACCGGTCGATGTGCAGGACCGACAGCGTGACGGTCCCGTCCCGGCGCGGCCTGGCGTGCAGCACCGAGTTCGTCACGGCTTCGCTGGTCAGCAGTTCGAGGTCGCCGAGTTCGGACCGGTCGGCGCCGAAGTGCTGCCCGATGAGTTCCCTGACATAGGACCTGGCGAGCCGCACGGCGGCCGGCGTCGCGGCGAGGTCGATCTCGCCGATGAGACGCCCGGCCGACTTGCCGTTGTTCCAGGCGGACGGAATTCCGAGTTCCAGCGAGGGGGCGGGTGCCGGGACGAGCACAGGCGTTCCGGACCACGCGTCTGATGCATTCATGGCTGCGTTGGCTTCACGTCTCCGTGTCGGGCTGTAAGCGAACATGTGTTCTTCGGCCTGGTCGAATTCGGACGTGGAAGTGTGACAACACACACTCTTACGCAGTGCGCATGAACCAGTCACCGATGCTTGCGCGGATGCAAGGGCCTTGCTCCACGCTGGGAACCGTCACCGTCCGTCGGTGATCCACCACACGTTGCCGCGGTGCTCTCGGCGGAGAATGGGACGGCGGCCGGCGGTTTCGCACCTGACCAGGCCATCCGGGCCGGGTGTGCAGGCGCCGTGCCGGGGCGCGGAGCGCGGCGAAGTCGTCCGGCAGAGCGTCGGCCCGCCCGGGAACCACCGTCGGATCTTCTGCGCGAAACGGTCCAGGACAACGGACTCGGTACGGCGATTCGAAAGTTGACTGATAAACTAAAATGCGGATCTTTGTGGAGATTCGCCCTGACCTTACTCCCGGCCGAAGCCCCGCCACATCGCGGATTCGCCGGAAAGAATCATCGTGAATTCTCCCGCCCCCTCCCGCTCCGAGCCCGCGCCGCACTCGCACTGAGCCCGCACTGAGCCCGCGCCGTGCCCGCGACTGAGCCCGCGACTGAGCCCGCGCCGAGCCTCCGCGCCGTGCCCCTCAGCCGCGGACGCGGTGGACGCTGAAGCTCGCCACCCCGCCGCCGAACCTGTGAACGATCTTGGACGGGGTCAGCACGGCGAAACCGCCGCCGATCGCCCTGGGCCTGCCCGGCAGGTCGTCGGAGACCAGACGGCCCTCCCCGTCGAGCAGCAGGAACCGCTCGGGCTTCGCCCCGGCCCCGGTCGTGGCCGGCCGGAGGGCGACGAACAAGTCCCCGATCGCCCCGTAGCGGGTGAGGAATCCCGTCTCCAGCAGGTCGTTGATCTTCGTGGAGCCGTCGCGGGTCTGGATCGTCACCGCGCGCATACCGGGGTCGCCTCCCTGCGTGTCCGGCCCCCCTTGGCACACGATGAGCGCGTCGCCGTCCCCATCGCACCGGGCGAGAGGCGTGTAGGTCCTGGCCAGTTCACGGCCCGTCGCCCGGTCGAGGACCGCCCCGCCGTCCGCGGCGCCGACGACGATCGTCCTGCCGCCCTCGTCGTGCAGCAGCTCCGGTTCCCGGTACCGGTCGCCGAGCCGCCAGCGCCGCTCACCGTCCGACGCCCCGTACGCGATGAGGTCGCGTCGCTCCCGCCTCCCGTCCTCGACGGGGCCGCGCTCGGCGGCGAGGACGAGACCGGCGCCGACGCTCTCCGGCTCCACTCCCCGCTTGCGCCACAGTTCCTTCCGGGTCCCGGTCGCGTAGACGACCATCTCGTCCCCGCCCTCGGAAGCGTCGGGCTTCGACACACGGACCGCGAACGTCTTGTCATCGGCCGCTTTCAGGATCGCGTAGCCGTTCCCGCCGTTCGTCCGCTTCTTCCACCGGACGCTTCCGTCCTTGAGGGAGAGCGCCGCGACGCCCTCCTGGTCGCCGGGCCCCGAGTACTCGACGAACGACAGCCATTCCCCACCCACGTCCACGATGTGGGGCATGTCGAGGAAGTTCACCTCGGCGCCGCCGCTGAGGGACGCGCCTTCGCGGATCGACCACCGCACCTTCCCGGTCGCGGCGTCCGCGACGACCTGCTTGTCGAGGTCGTCGTCCTCGGCGTCCCGGCCGCCGTAGACGATGGCGTCGCCGGCGAGGCTGATGCCCTGCACCGATACCAGACCGGTGTCCTTGGCCGGCTTCGACTCCGGCGCCGGGACGGACGCGAGGGTCCCGGCGCTGTGCCCCGTCCACAGCGGCGCCGCGTCGATCCGGGGCGGCTTCAGCGTCGGCTTTCCGGGCCCGCTGGGCTCGGACGGCTCCGCGCCGACGGCCGCGGCATGAACGACGAGGCCGGTCGGCGTGGACGAGGTCGCCCCCTCCCGGGGTACGCGGAACGCGGCGGCCTGCTCCGACAGCGCGGCGACCTCGCCGGGCGGCGCCGCCCCGATCCGGTTCGCCGCCCGGTCGACCACGGCGCGCCGCGCGGGACGGCCCCCGCCGGCCGACGCGTAAACGAAGATCCGGTCCTGCCAGACCATGCGGACGTGGGGCAGCGTCTCCTCGTCGAACGGCGGTTTCTCCGTGGCGAACGGTTCCGCGCCCGCACCGGAACGGAACGTCACCAGCCGCCCGTCGGAACCCCCGCACGCGATCAGCGCACGGCCGTCATCGGCACAGTCGTAGAGGCGGTCGGTCTTCACCGCCTCACCGCCCTTGGCGGGTTTCCCCGCGGCGGTGTCGCGGCCGGTGGCGGTGTCGAGCAGTACCGTCCGTCGGTCCACGTACGTCCGGCCCGGCTTCCACTCCCTCACCCTGACGGCGGCCGTCCCGCCGGCCACCGCCTCCAGATGGGAACTCTCGAACGCCTCGCTCAGGTCCCACCGCTTCTCGCCGGTCCGCACGTCCAGCGCGAAGACGTCGGTGCCCTTCCGCTCCTGCCCCCACCTCGCCGGCTGGGGCCGCTCGCCGCGCGTCTCCCCGAGCACCAGGTCGCCGGCGAACCGGTACGCCCAGCCGCCCTCGTGCTCCCACAGCTTCCGGCCGGTCGCCGCGTCCAGCGCGACGGTCTTCGGGTCGATGCTCTCCTTCGCCTCCACGCTCGCGAGGACGACCCGCGCATCCGCGGCGAGCAGCCGCATCTTCTTCTCGCGCTCGTCGTCGCCCCTGTCTCCGGCACGCGGCCGGACGAGGGCGTGCTTCCAGCGGACGGTGCCGTCCTTGCCGGACAGCGCCGCCACGCCCATCTCCGTCTCACGCCCCCGGGCGCCCACCGTGTACTGGACGAGGACCGACCAGTCGTCCCCCTCGCCGTACACGGCCGGGTTGCCCGTGACACTCCGCAGGTGCTCCGCCCGGTGGCCGTGGCCGTGATGGGCGACGGCACCGCCCCCGCCCCTCAACGATGCACCGGCGCCCAGGGTCCAACGCGGCGCCCCGGTCCGGACATCGACCACGGCCAGCCGCCCCTCACCGAGATCGACGTCCCCGGCGACGATCGCGACATCACCGCGCAGCTCGACACCGGCGACTCCGGACATGCCGAGCTTGCGCTCGTCCCACATCGCCTTGTCGCTGAACGAGACCGCCTTCGGCTGCTTCTCCCCGTCCGGCAGCGGAGCGATGCCCGTGCCGCCGCCGCGCGCCTGGACCACCCCGAAGACCAGCACAAGAGCCGCGAGGAATCCCCCCGCCGCCAGCGCGCGTGACCTGTTCGACTTCGGCAGCAAAGCGGCACCTTTCCCCTGGGGAGCATGGTGAAGCGGCGGTGGCCGCCGCTTCGCCGCGAACGCAGGCGCACAGAAACAATCGACCAGCCGTACCGAAATCGGATGCTCGAACCAAGCCCTTGGTTCCCACCGGCACCGGCCCATCTCGCCTGGTCTTCTCCCGGTTCCGGCCGGTCTCGCCCGGTCCAGGCGGTTCAAACGGTTCAGATGGTTCAGGGGGGTGAGCGGTTCAGGCGGTGAGCAGTGCCGCAACCGCGTCCGCGGTCGCGGGATGGTGTCCGACCAGTGCCTTCACCTCCCCGTTGCTCGGCCCGGTGGACACGGTCCACTCCGCGGGATGACCCAGGAGTGCCGCCACCGCGTCGCAGGCGGCGGGGTTTGCGGCCAGCAGCGCCGAAACGGGGCCGGACGCGGTCGGCGCCGCCACCGGTGCGGCGGCGGGCCGCTCCCACGGCGGCACCCACGAGTCCACGCCGTCCAGCGTCGCCGGGAACGTGCGGGCCGCCTCCCGGACGAGCACCGGCACCAGCTCCCGCGCATGCTTGCGCAGCGTCGTGATCAGCTGCGGCAGCCACGGCAGCAGGACGGAGTCGGGCAGCCGCGCGAACGCCTTCGACATCACCTCCACCACCAGCGGCGCCAGCGTCGGCGCCGGCTCCAGCGCCTGGACGAACCCGCTCATGTAGTGCGGGAACGCCGGGATGACGAGCGGGTTGGCGAGCAGCTCGTCACACCGTTCCCGCAGCTCCGCGAGCGGCATCAGGCCGAGCTGCGACTTCGCCGCCCACAGCAGCGCCACCTTCGCGGGCGCCTCCGGATGCGACTGCCGCACCGCCAGCTCGAGCTGCGCGTGATCGCAGCCCAGCGACAGGGCCAGGCTCTCCATCCCGAACAGGAACCCCAGCATCGCCGCGACCTGCCGGACACCGGTGTCCTCGTCCAGGAACGCGGTCGGCAGCAGCGTGCAGTAATGCGCGTACCCGGCCGTGACGAACGACTGGCACCATTCCGGCAGTTCCGGCTCCGTCGCCCGGTAGTGCGCCAGGAGCCGCCGTACCCGCCGCAGCACCTCCGGCGCGTCGTCCACGGTCCGTTCGGCGGCCAGCAGCTCCACCGCCCGCGCGCCCAGCTCGTCGACGAACCGGCGTCCGCCCAGATACAGGATGGCGTCCTCGACCGCCTGCAAAGCGACGGCGGCGGTGGCCCTCGGATCCCACACCGACCGGCGGAGCCGCTGCTCCAGGACCTGCTCGACGGTGACGCCCTCGTACCCCAGCTCGACGAGCGCCCGCTGGTTACGGCCGATCGCCAGGTCCCAGCTCTCCTGGATCGACCGCTCGCCCAGCTTCCGCGAACCCATGATCGGCCTGACCGCGTCGTCCGGCAGCAGCCGCCGCAGCACCCACAGCAGCTCCGAGCACGGCACCAGACGCGGGTCGGCGTTCAGATCCAGCAGCGCCCGCTGGATCGTGCGTTTCTCCAGGTCGAGGCCCAGCGGCTCAAGCCTGTCGAGCACGTCGCGGGCCAGCGGCGGCAGCGACTCGTAGCCGACCTGGCCGATCCGGTCGCCGCCGAGGAGGATCTCGCACAGCCGCCGCACGTCCCGGCGCCCCGGCACCGCGTCCTTCTCGATGCAGGTGATCGCCGCGTCCTGGAAGTCGTACGGCGTCGGACGCGCCCGCCCCCGCATCCCCGCGAGGAGGACGGACGTCTCGAACACGGCGATGGCGTCGGCGGTGCTCGCCAGGTACCCGTTGCGCCGCGCCAGCCGGACGATGTCGACGCACCAGCCGAGCAGCTCCGCCTCGTCGAGATCGTCCAGCGCGGGCGGGCTCGCCAGGAACCCCGACAGCCGATCCGCGACCGGCGGGTCCTCCTCGCGGTCGACCGGCTTTCCGCCCTTGGTCGGCCGCCTGCCCTTGGACGGCTTCGCGGCGCCTTTCTGCCCTTCGAGACGGAACGGCTTCACACCGCTCCGCTTCAGGGCCTTCGCCCACGTCGCCGCCGCGATCGACACCGCACCCGACGCCAGCCCGAACTGCGCCTCGATCGCCGAATGACTCGACGGGATCAGCCCGTACTGCCAGCGCGTGGACGTCGGGGGCGTGATGTCGAACGGTTCCGCGTCCGACGCCAGCCCGAACTGCTCGACACGGCTGGCCGCATGGAACGCCCCGCACACGTACAGGCAGTCGGACGGGTCGGCTCCGGTCGCCGCCAGATGCTCGCGCATCCGCGTCCACATGTGCCGTTCACGGTTCTCGTCCAGCTCCTGCCGCTCGTCGCCCTCGGGCCGCAGCCGCCGGAACAAGCTGCCGACCAGCACCATGACCTGCCGGTACGTGTCGTAGTCGGCACCGGTGAGGGGCTGCTCGACGTACTGGTCCCACCATTCCGACCAGTGCCGCACCTTCCCGTGGTGCAGCAGATGCGCCTCCAGCTCGGCGAACCGGGGACGCAGGTCACCGATCTCGACCCCCACGGAATCCCCGTGCAGCGCCCCGTCGCCGTCCGCCTCGCTCTCGGAGCTCTCGGCCTCGCCGGCTTCGTCCGCGGTGTCCGCGTCGCCCGCGGCGTCCTTCCGCGGGTCCCACTGGAAGACGTGGTCGGTGGAACGGTCGACGAGAACCAGCTCGACCCCCGGAGTGTCGAGGGCGTAGGAGATGGCCTGATACTCCGCCGAAGCCTCCGTGATCGGCGCGACGACGCTCAACGGCGACCACGCGGCCGGAAATCCGTCCAGCTCGGTGGCGAACGCCTGCAACGCCACCGGCAGCCGGCAGTTCCGCAGCTCCGTGAGAAGCGGCGCGAGATCCTCGCACAACTCCAGGTAGATGACCGACGGCCGCTTGTCGTGCAGCCGCCGCGCCATCGCCACCGCCGACGCCGGCGAATGATGGCACACGGGGAAGATCTCCAGCTTCTCCCGCAACGCCCGGTCGACGTCGTCCACCAGCCCCGAAAGGATCCCCGACACCGAGTCGCCGCCGAACGCGTGCGCCGCGCCCGTCAGTTGCTCCCGCAGCGCCCCGAAGACACCGGCGGGTGCGGTCCGCTCGCTCATGACAGCGTCGAGATCGCGTCGCGGCCACCCTCAAGGAAACCCCGCCATGGCCCGCCCTCCCCGTCGTGCTTGCTGCGCGGCTCGATGACGCCGTGCCAGAACTTGTTCAGGATGGCGAGATCCTCGGGGGTGCGGCGCGCCAGCGACCCGACGAGCGAACCGCCGAGCGTCTCCGGCCGCAGCGTCCGGTCACCGAAGAACTGGCTGTGCAGGATGGCGTCCTCCAGAACACCGATCTGCTCGGCCGTCGACAACGCCGACTCGAGCTTCTCGTCGTCGCTCGTGGCGGACGCGGCGGCGGCGCGCAGGTCGGCGAAGCTCTGCAGCAGGACGTCCAGCAGCGTCGGCGGCAGCTCCAGCTCGATCTGATGCCGGCGCAGCAGCTCCGACGTGCGGAACCGGACGATCTCCGCCTCGCTGCGCTTGTTCGTCACCACCGGGATGCGGACGAAGTTGAACCGCCGCTTCAGCGCCGACGACAGGTCGTTGACGCCCCGGTCCCGGCTGTTGGCCGTCGCGATGATCGAGAAGCCGGGCTGGGCGAACACGATGTTGTCGTCGTCCAGCTCCGGGATCGACACGTACTTCTCCGACAGGATCGAGATCAGCGCGTCCTGCACGTCACTGGTCGAGCGGGTCAGCTCCTCGAACCGGCCGATCACCCCCGACTCCATCGCCGTCATGATCGGTGAGGGGATCATCGACGCCCTGGACTGCCCCTTGGCGATCACCATGGAGACGTTCCACGAGTACTTGATGTGGTCCTCGGTGGTGCCCGCCGTGCCCTGCACGACCAGCGTCGAGTTCCGGCAGATCGCGGCGGACAGCAGCTCGGCGAGCCAGCTCTTCCCGGTGCCCGGATCGCCGATCAGCAGCAGCCCCCGGTCGGACGCCAGCGTCACGATGCTGCGCTCGACGAAGCTGCGGTCACCGAACCACTTCTGCGGCACCTCCCGCTCCAGGCCGTCCGACCGCTCCGACCCGAGCACGAACAGCCGCACCATCTTCGGGCTGAGCCGCCACGCGAACGGCTTGGGCCCGTCATCGATCGACTCCAGCCAGTCCAGCTCCTCGGCGTACTTCACCTCGGCCGGGGCGCGGAGCATCTCGTCGGACATCGTCGCCTACCTTTCAGCGTGACTGCAGCGTTGCTTGCGTGAAGCGCAGGATGGTTCGGGTGGGTGGGGTTACGGGGGTGGGGAGCGTGAGCCTGCGGGGAGTGCGGGGGAGTTCAGGGGAGTTCAGGGGAGTGCGGTTATGCGAGGAAGTTCTTCAGCTCGAACACGAGCTTCTGGATCTTTCCGGAGATCACGGGTGTGCCGAGGTTCTTGAAGCGCTGCCGGAACCACGGGTTGACGATCTGCGTCCCGGAACTGTTCACCGACCCGACCGGGATGAACTTCACCCCCGACCGGTGCACCGCCTCGATCCCGTTGAACAGCGGCTGCGACCGGTCGAACTCGTAGAAGTCGGAGATCCACACCATCACGGTGTTGCGCGGATCGGTGATCTTCGGCCGTGCCATCTGCATCGCGACCGGGCCGTCGTTGCCGCCGCCGAGATTCGTCCGCAGCAGCACCTCGAACGGGTCGTTCACCCACGGCGTCAGGTCGATCGCCCGCGTGTCGTAGGCGATCAGATGGACGTCCACCTTCGGCAGCCCCGCGAAGATGGACGCGAGGATCGTGCAGTTCACCATCGAGTCGACCATCGACCCGGACTGGTCCACCACCACGATCAGCTTCGCGGGCGTGGTGCGCTTGGCGGTGTGCCGGTAGAACAGCTTGTCCACGTAGAGCCGCTCGTCCTCGGGGCTCCAGTTCGTGAGGTTCTTCCAGATCGTCCGATCCAGGTCGAGGTTGCGGAACACCCGCTTCGGCGGCACCGACCGGTCGACGGTGCCCGCGCTCGTCTGCTGCACCTGCGTCCGCAGCACCTGCGCGACCTCTTCGACATACCTGCGGATCAGCGACTTGGCGTTGGCGAGCGCGACCCCCGACAGGTTCGCCTTGTCCCGCAGCAGCTGCTCGATCAGCGATATGCTCGGGGTCAGCCGGCTCGCCAGCTTCGGATCCGCCAGCACCTCCCTGAGCCGCATCCGGCTGACGAGCTCACCCTCCAGCTCCGCCAGGACGCCCGACACCTCGCCCGCACCCTCTTCACCGAGCGCCTGCCTCAACCATCCGGCGTCCTTCTGCCACGTCCCGAGCTGGTTCGCCGTCACGCCGCCACTGCCGGTCTGGAACGTGTTGAGCAGCAGCTTCGAAATCAACGCCGCCCGCCGCACCTCACCTCCGCCGCCGGCCGTACCACCGCTCTCCGCGCCGCTGCTCGCTGTGTCGGCGTCCGCTCCGCCGGCGTTCGCCGCGGAACCGCCCTTCGCGTCGCTGTCCGCGGCGTCGCTGCCCGCCGTCTCGCTGCCCGACTTGCCATCGTTCGTGGTGTCGTCGTTGGTGGTGTCGGCGTTCGGCGGGTCGGTGTTCGTGGCGGTGTCGGCGGTGGGGGTGCTGCCGGTGGTGGCTGTGGAGTTCGCCAAGTCCTCGAACTCGGCGGCCAGGGCGGGGAAGCGTTGGACGAGGTTGTCGACCGACACGCTTGGGTCGAGCAGCGCGGGTGGGAGGTCGAGGTCGTCCACGATCGCGACGCTCGCCGACTCCAGAGACGGGTGCTCCTCCGGATCGAACACGCGCGCCAGCAGACGCCAGTAAAGGACCTGCCGCCTGTTCGCCTCGGAGCCCTGGGCACCCGGTTCCCGGATGTCCTGTGTGTCCTGTGCGTTCTGGGTGGTCATTTCCGCAGCAACCGTCCCGCCCGCTCACGCAGCACGGCCACGGCGTCGCCCGAGCGTGCCTCCGCCTTCACGACCTTGGGATCGGTGGGGCCGAGCGCCCAGTCACCGTTGTGCGCCTCGACCGGTTTCTTCTTGACCGTCGCCTGGACGGCGAGGGGCTGCACCGTCCACCGGCCGTCCCACCGGACAAGCCCGATGCACGCCGACGACGCGGCCACGAGTTCGGGAGTCAGGGGACCGCTCGCCGGGAGCCGGTCCAGATCGATGCCGAGGGTCCGGCCGTCCAGCTCCAGTGCCGTTCCGTTGACCGTGTAGCCCTCCAGCAGGACGGGCTCGGCGATCCGCACGGGATGACGGTCGAGCGGCTGGACGGCAGGGGCGAGCGCCTCACCGAGTTGGACACGGGCCGTGGCGAATGGATCGGCGACGTCGCCGGCCTTCGCACGGCCGTCGTCCCACACCAGGTCCCCGCCGATGAGGGGCAGGCCCTCGACGTCCAGGGTCCGCTGCTCGGCCAGTGCGCCGAGCAGGACGGGATGGTCGCCGAGCAGCCGCCACACGGCCGACCCGACGATCGTGTCGACCTTGGCCGCACCCACACTGACCCGCACCATCCGGGGCCGCTCTCCCGCGGACTCCAGTAGCGCGTGGGCCTGTACCTGGACGGCCGTCGCGTGCTCATGGACGTCCACACCCAGAAGGAGCAGCCGCCCCGACACGGTCTCGGCCGCCCCGCCAGGCGTGCCTGGATGAGACAGCAGCATTCCGCGAGCCCACAGGTCGCTCCAGCGCCGCGCCGGAAGCCGCTCCATCGTCGCGACCGGACAGGAGGCCCGTAGTTCGGCCGCCAGACCGTCCAGCAGGACGCCCAGCCCCCGTAGCCGCGGCTCGGCCAGCGCCGCCTCGATCGTCTGGTCGGACGCCGACACCAGATCGTGGTCGACGCCGCGCCAGCCCGCGATGGCCAGCTCGCTGAGCCACGACCGGCACCCGCTGAGCAGGTTCTCGGCCTCCGCCGCGCCTGGGCCCGCGTCCTCCCACTCGCTCCGGGACCGACCGAGCGCCGCGTCGAGACGTCCGGCCAGCGCATCATGGACGGCACCGAACAGGGCGGTGCGCGCCCCAGCCAGCGTCACCAGATGCGTGTCCGCGACGGACCCGGCGGCGACCTTCTCGACCGCCTCCGCCACCGGGCCGCCCAGGGGAGACCCGGCCAGCGCCCCGGCGACCGCGGCCAGCGCCGCGCCCTGCTCCTCGCCGAGCCGCCCGAACCCGTGCGCGAGCGCCTCATCGAACCCGGCGACGACGTCGAGTGCCTCATCGACGCCCGGCGGTGTTCCGCCGACCAGCTCCCCGAGCTGTACCCCGAGCATCAGCGCACCGCCCCCGTGGCCGGGAACCACTGCATCTCGACCAGCGGTGCCGTCGTCGACGGCAGTTCCAGGTAGGCCAGATGCCGGAGGAACCTGCTGAACACCACGGCCGCCGGCGCCTGCTCCTTCTGCCCGTCCAGGGAGCCCAGCAGATCACCGCCCTCGTCCACCTCGGCCTTCAGGTACCGGGCGACCCGCTCCACCCCGTACTGCAGGACGGCCTCCGTGACGAGCGCGTGCAAGTGCTTACACGGATACGACCCCGACAACCCGCCGCACGGCCGGTTGTTGTTGGTACTGCAGCTGAGCCCGTGGGTACCGGACGCGATCGACGACACGTACACCCGCGCGATGTCCGAACCGCTCGACACGACTCCCTGCAATCGCCCGTCCGCCATCTCGACGAACGGCACTTTCGCCAGCTTGCGCGGCTGGACGGGCGGCACCACGCGCACCCCGCTCCGCCGTTCCCACACGGCATTGCCCGCGTCCAATTGACCTCCAGGCACCTCGGCACGGCCGATCATGAACCCGACCGGACCGGTCAGGTGCGGCACAGCCTTGCAGCGCCCACCGACATTCCGCCGCCGTTCGTGAAAACCGCGGTCAGGACGTCATCCGGTGTTTCCGGTGGTCCATCCGAGGAGGCGGCGGCCGGCCGCAGTCGAGCACATGCCGGAGCCCGGCGAGGACCGGATCGAGCCGCCGGACGGCATGCGCGGGGTGCCGGTCTAGCTCGTCGTCCTGCATCCACGCGACGACGGCGAAGTGGTCCATGGGCCTGCACAGCGACAGGAAGAACCCGGTCTGCCGCCACGCGTAGGCGGCTGATCTGGATCACGCCGTCCGGAGCCTGGTACATCGTCCGGCCCGACCGGCGGTCGGAACCATGGCGCCATCGCCATCCGGCGAGCGGACCTGTCGACGCTGACGGCCGGGACGACACGACCGTCGGAGATCGTTAGGGAGCGAGGCCGACGTTGCTGGATGAGGCGAGAGGCCGGGAGGTCGGATAGGCGGCCAGGCCGGCCTGGGCGACAGTTGCACGAGGTGGGGAGGACGGGCGTCCGGTCGGGGTTCGTTCTCGATGGATCAAGGGGCGGGTAACGTCGGCTCATGCCTGATGCCGTGACCGCTGACGATTTGGACCTGGCCGTTCAGCGTGCCGTCGCCGTGCTGCGGAAGGCGCCGTCGGGGGCCTGGGACGCCAAGGCGGGGACGCTCGAATGGGATTGCTGGGAGACCGTCGAGCATCTGAGTGACGACCTGTTCGCCTACGCCGCCCAGTTGGGGCCGAAGACGCCGCCGATGGACGGTGAGGTGCCGTTCGTGTGGGAGAGCCGGAGGGCCGGTGGTCCCGCGAACGCCGTCCACGCGAACCGTGGGGCGGGGCCCGCTGGGCTCCTGCAGGTGCTGGAGGCGTGCGGCGGGCTGCTCATCGCGATGGTGCGCAGTACGCCGCCGGACGTGCGGGCCCATCATGTATTCGGGGCGTCGGACCCCGAGGGTTTCGCCGCGATGGGCATCGTGGAAATCCTCGTCCACACGCATGACCTGGCGGATGGGCTCGGGCTGCCATGGGAGCCGCCCGCCGATCTGTGTTCGCGTGTGCTTGGACGGCTGTTCCCAGATGCACCGCGTGACACGGCCCCATGGGCGACGCTGCTCTGGGCGACGGGCCGTGCGGAGCTCCCAGGTCGTTCGCGCCTTACGTCGTGGCGCTGGGACGGGTTGGTTCGCACATGACCGCCTGGCTCGGTCCGCCCATTGACGTCCGTCCGTTGTTCGCGGAGCAGCAGGCCGCGTTCATGGGGCTCCTGCGTTCGCGGGCCCGATCGTTGGGTGCTGCGGCGGGAGACGCATGCCCGTCCCGCGGGGTTGCTCGAACTCGATGCTGATACCGCTTGGCGGCTGTGCACCCGTGGTATCACCCCGGGTCGTGCTGCTGAGCTTGTTCGAATTGAGGGCGACCGGGCGCTTGTGGAGGCGTCGTTGGGAATCGTGTCGATCATCCATTCTGGCGACGGCTCAGCGTAGGTAGTGGAACGTTGGTTTCGGGTGCATGAGGAAGTCGTGGTGGGAGATGTTCCAGGCATAGGCGCCGGCCATGGTGAAAGCGATCACGTCGCCGGGGGACAGGCGCGGGACGAGGACGTCGCGGGCGAAGACGTCCTTGGGTGTGCACAACTGGCCTACCAGGGTCGCTCTTTCCTCCGGGCCGCTTGCGGTGAGGGCCTTGAAGGGGTGGTCGTGGCCCTTCGTCACCGGGGTTCTCAGGTGGTGGGTGCCGCCTCGAAGGATCACGTAGGTGTCGCCATGGGTGGTTTTCACGTCCAGGACGTCGGTGACGTACCAGCCGTGGTAGGCCGTTAGGGCGCGCCCCGGTTCGATGCGGAGGGGCGGGGTTGCGGGGAGGCCCTGGCCGTAGGTCTGCCAGTCGAATCGGGTGTCGGGTTCGGCGTAGTCGACGGCCATGCCGCCGCCTATGTTGAGTTCCGGGTCGCTTACTCCGTGGGCCTCCAGCCAGGAAAGTGCCCAATCCCTTATCTGGGTGGCCAGGTCGAGCATTGCAGGGGCGTCCAGGCCGGAGGCCAGATGGACGTGGATGCCGCGGAGCTCGATGTGGGGTGCCTCGGCTATGTGGCGGGCGCAATCGTTGAGGGTGGGCTCGTCCATGCCGAAGGGGCCGCTCATGGTGAGGGCGGCGTTCGGGGTTCTGAGAGGCAGATTGGCCCGTAGAAGGACGCTGGTCGGGCCGGGGAGGCGCGACAGTTCTCGCGGGCTCTCCACGTGGATTCGGTCGACGTTGAGGTGATGGGCTAGGGCGAGTTCTTCGGTCGTCTTGCCTGGGCCGCCGAAGGCCATGCGGGTGTCGGGCAGGGTTGCTCGGACGTGGGAGAGTTCCCCGCCGGAAGAGACCTCTATGCCGTCCACGTGTGGGGCCAGAGTTCGGAGGATCTCGGCGTCCGGGTTGGCCTTGGCGGCGTAGAAGAGTTCTGTGTTGGGGAGGGCGGCGCGGATTTCTGCGGCGTGCGCGTCCAGGCCGGGCAGGTCGTAGATGTAGGCCGGGTAGCTGCCGAGGTTGACGGCGTACTCGTTCACAGCGGTCGGGGTGCGGCGAGCGGGTTGGGGACGGTGACGTAGGTCGCGCTGCGGTCGGCCGTACGTGACCAGCGGGTGCGGAGGTTCGCCTTGGCGGGCAGCGGCACTCCCGCCAGGAGAGCCTTTATCTGGGGGTGGTGGTCGTGGGCGGCGAAATGCTTTCTCGCTGTCTGCCAGAGCGTTTGCTCTAGCGGTGGGTGCAGGTCTGCTATCGCGGCCGCGATTTCGGTCAGGTGGTTGACGACCAGGCAGTAGACGACGCGGTTCCAGCCTCGGTCCGGGGCGTAGGTGAGGTTTTCGGCCACGCGGGATGGGAGATGAGCCAGATCCCAGTGGCCTGCGGTGAGTTTTGTGCCCTCCAGGTCGCGGAACGCCGTGTGAATGGGCATGCCGTCGGCGTCCACGCAGATGAGGACGTTCTGGAGGTGGGGTTCCAGGACGACGCCGTGATCCAGGTAGGCGCGCAGGACCGGGGGTGCCACCTGCGCCACGTAGACGTCCCACCAGGCTTGGGCGCTGTCGGGCGCCGACAGGGCCGGTAGGTCTGCAAGGAACGTGTTGTAGGGGTCGGCCAGTGCGCCGGCCAGGAGTGGTGTGCCCGGGAGGTTCTTGACGCCTTGGCGCAGGATCACGCCCAAGCCTTCGTACAGGCGGCGGTCGGCGAGGGTGGTGCTGCGGTAGGCGGGTTCGGCGAGGAGCGTGGAATTCAGCTCTTTGAAAATGGGCGGGAGCAGCTCATTGAGGGTTATCGCCCCGGTCAGTTCGTACCAGGCGTTCTTGCGGACGCAGTTGGTGATGCGCACGTCCAGGCTGAACTTGCAGAACATGTCGGCGTCCGGCAGATACGCCGTCCGGACGGACGATGTGGGTACCGCTTCGATGTCGGACGGGCCGAGGTTGAGCAGCAAGCCCCGCGCCAGGGCCTCCTGCAGGACGGGGTCGTCCGCCATCAGGGAGAACTGCCATGGGTGGACGGGGAGCAGTCTGCGGCCGGGCGGGGACGAGGGCCCGTATGGCTCCAGGGCTTTGAACGCGTCCGGGTCCCCTTCTTCGGCGATGAGGTCTTCCGGGATGGCCAGCCAGTAGGGACGGAACCGGGATCGCGTTTCCGGGGCGTACTGAAGCCAGTCTGTCGGCGAACCTTGGCGCGCCTTGGGGGACGGGTGGAAACGGTGCCCCGCCACCAGGGACTGTTCCGAGTCGATGTAGCGGCTGTCGGAAGGTTCGCTGCGTGCGGCGATGATCGAGGCCAAGGCGTTGTGGCTGTCGTCCACCTGGGTGAGGAATTCGGGGTTCGCGCGGCCGGTGGCCAGTTCCAGTTCGCCGGCCACCAGGTTCGCCAGCCTGTCCCAAGGGGCCGCGATCCATTCGTCCCCGCGCCGCTCCTCGTAGGGCGGCGCCAGGCGGTAGGTGGGTCCGACCGGGGGACGGGACAGGCCCGTGCGCAGCACGACGCCCGCGCGGGGTAGGCGGGCCACCAGGTGCGCGTCGTCGGGCCATACCTGCTGCTCGGGCGCGCAGACCTCCCGGATCAGGCAGTTCAGCAGCGCGGTCGAGGTGGCGTCGTCGGCGGAGATGCCGGGTTCTGTCAGCAGCACGTCGGGTCCCGTGGCGTGGTCGGTGAGTGTGGTGGTTCGAGCTACGGGCACGTCGCGTCCCGCAGGTTGCAGAGCGTGGTCGGTGAGTGTTGTTCGGGTCACGGGCACGTGGTGTCCCGTAGGTAGTTCGGCCCTGGCGGGCCGTAGTGCTTGTTGATGTCGGCCGCGCCGGTCCGCGCCTTGTCGACGAGGGTTCCGGCGGTGACCATGGCCTTGCCCGGCAGCGTGTCCGCGTCGAGCGTGCGGGAGCGCAGGAACGCCCCGTCCGGCCCGAGGGCCTCGTCGAGCCGCTCGCGGATCATCGTGCGGCCGGTGCGCCAGGGGAGGAGGCCGCGTTCGGCCAGTCCCAGGGCGGGGGCGGCGGCGCACAGGTGCAGCGTGATGGTGACGAAGACGCGGGCGAGGGCCTCGTCGTCATCGGTCGTCATCCTGCGGTCGATGAGGTCGCGCGGGTCCGTGCCGGGGGACGGGGGGAGGCGGTCGCGGAGCCGGGACGTGTTGATCAGCGCGCCGTCGTTGTCCTTGATCAGGAGGCGGGGCGGGGCGTCGTCCAGGACGAGGGCGACGTTCTGCTGGTGCGCCTCTAGCGCGATGCCGTAGCGGAACAGTGTGACGTTCCATGAGAACAGTGCCGATAGGTAGGTGTCGAAGAGGGGCGCGATATCCCAGCCCTCTACTACGTGACCGTTGTCGGGGGCCTCGGCGAGCAGCGCCGCTATGGGGACGATGTGCGCGTGTGCGGTTTCGGGCGGGAAGCGCCGCACAAGGTAGCCGAGGAGCGGGTCCTGGGCGTGGCCGTAGGTCTGCTCGTCGGCGAGAAGCACCGGAAGCGTGGGTTCCCGCTGGAGGACGCGGCGCAGGATGCGTTCGACGAGCGCGCCGTCCGGGAGGGTGCCGGGCATGATCGTGCGGCGGTTGCGGAGGCCGAGGGTGCTGGTCGGCAGCGGCATCTTCAGGTGCCCGAGCGGCGTGGCCGCCACGGTCCGCATCGACAGGGTGGGTGTGACCTGCAGGTACGGGTCGGGGGCGAGGGCCGCGCCGGGACGCCCGTTCACGTACCGCACCGCCAGCGGGTGGACGGGGAACAGGGCGTAGGCCCCAGGGGCGGCGGGCGCGGCCAGGCCGACGTCGGCGGGGGCCGGCCACCAGCCCGGGAGCGACCCCGCCAGCGCCGGGTTCCGCACCGCCGCCCAGCGCAACGGGAACGACGGCGCGAACTCGGGCGCGTAGCGGCTCAGATCGGCCATGGACAGGCCCGCGCGGCTGCGGCCCATTGGATGTACCGGATGGTCGTTGTAGGCGGCGAGCGTCTCGTAGAACGTCCCGGGGCCGGTCCGCAGTTCGTGCGGGATGCGGGCCAGCCGCCGGAACACCGCCGGGCGCGCGTCGTTGTGGAGCTTGATGGCCGCCAAGGCGTCCAGGCATTCCCGTTCGAAGGCGGATATGTCGTCGCGTGGGTCCGCCAGTGTGCGGACGGCGGTGAACACGTCGCTCAGTTTGAGGTTCTGCGCCGGGTCCACGACGAGTTCCGAGAGGAACGCCGGCCGCGCGTCCAGAAGGCGTACGGGGCGACCGGGCAGATCGAGCGTCCGGTGCCTGATGAAGCGGTGCAGCCCCGCGTAGTTTTCGCGTAGGAGCGCATCCAGGACCCGGGCCGCGAGTGGGCCCTCGATGTCGTCGTCGGTCACGCGATCGTCCAGTCGTGGGCGGCGCGGAAGCGCGCCAGTGCGGCGTTCACCTCGTCCGCCTCGGAACCGATGGCGCGGACCGTGCCCAGATAGTCGCGGTTGGTGCGGGTGACGGCGACGGTGTCTCCTATCGAGCGCTGAGGGCGGTAGGCCAGCCGCACTGGGCCGTCGTCCATCTGGAGGGGGCCGGGAGCCGCCGTGAGTTTGCCGGAGCGGTCGGCGATGACCGGTTCGGCGATGGCGTGCCTTCGGTGAGGGGTGTGCCAGGCCGGAAGGGGTTCGCCCAGGTGAACGTTCAGGATTTCCTCGAACAGGGGCACACCCAGCAGGTCGGCCAAGAGGAAGTCACAGTGGTCGCCGATCAGCCGGTAGTTGACCTCGATGATGCGGGCGCGGCCGTCGTGGACGACGAATTCCGTGTGGCAGGCCCCGAAACCGACGCCCAGCGCTTCGAGCTGCTTCAGGATCTGTGGTGTTTCCGGGGGCGGGGCCGTCCACTCCAGGCGTTCCTCCACGAAGAAGGGCGGCGGAGAGAGGGTCGTGCGGAACGAGCCGAGGACGCGCAGTTCCCGCCCGTCGCCCAGCGTTTCCAGTGTGTGAAGTCGCCCGGGAAGGTATTCCTCGGCCACCAGGGGATCGTCCCGGTGTGCGGCGATCTCGTCGCGTCGCGTGGCCAGCTCGGCGGCGTCCCGGACGAGGAACACGTCCTCGCTGGCCACGCCCTCGCGGGGCTTCAGGACGAGCGGATACGGCGCGTCCGCGGGGACCCGGCGGGCGTCGGCCGAGAAGACCGGGTCGAGGGACGCGAGGTGCCGCCGCATGAGCGCCTTGTTCTTCGCGCGGGCCGCCGCTCGCCAGTCCTTGGCCGGGAGCCCGAAATAGGCGGCGGCCAGCGCGGCGGGTGCCTGCAGGAAGTCACTGTTGGAGAAGATGGCCGCGGGCTCGCCGTCGACGGCGGCGATGATTTCGCGGAAGTCGGAGACGTCGCATTCGACGAGCGGTCCGTCGTGCGTTCCGGCGTGGGCTGCCGGACGGTCGGTCAGGAGCGTGGTGTCGAGGCCCAGGCGCGCGGCGGCGGGCAGGAACCCGTGCGTCACCGAGTCGGTCGTCTTCCCGGCGACCAGATAGAGCGAGGCGGCCACGATCGGCCTTTCCAGTGCGTGACATGAGCCGGTTGATGAGATGAGCCGGTGAGCGAGGCCAGGCGGTGAGTTGGGTGAGGCGGTGAGGTGGGTGCAGCGGTGAGTGAGGTAAGCCTTGCCTAACTCGCTGTCACCATAGTGGCGGTGCCGCACGCGGGAGGCAAGAACGATGACATCGCGTGTCCCGGCCCGTTCGGCGATCCGACAGGATGGGGCCATGGATCTCGTCGACCGGTGGGTCGCGCTCGCGGGGCCTCACACCAGACATATCGGAACGGAACTGGACAAGCGCTACGGCGAGCCGCATCGCCGCTACCACACGCGCCGCCACCTCACCGCCGTCCTCGACCTCGTGGACGAGCTGGCCGGGCACGCCGCCGCCCCCGACCTCGTCCGCCTCGCCGCCTGGTTCCACGACGCCGTCTACGACCCCGAGCGCGCCGACAACGAGGAGCGCAGCGCCCGCCTCGCCGCCCGAATGCTCACCGACACCGACCTCCGGGAACCGGACATCGAGGAGATCGTCCGCCTGATCGAGCTGACCACCACGCACGCGCCTGACCAGGACGACCGGAACGGCCAGGTGCTGTGCGACGCCGACCTCGCGATCCTCGGCGCGGACCCCGGCCAGTACGCGGTCTACGCCGCCGCCGTCCGCGAGGAGTACGCGTTCGTCCCGGACGAGTTCTTTCACGCGGGACGCGCCCAAGTGCTCAACGGCCTGCTCGCGCTGCCGAGACTCTTCCACACGGCCGAGGCCCGCGAACGCTTCGAAGAACGCGCACGGACCAACATCCAGACGGAACTGACGCTCCTCAACGCCTAGCGGCGGCGCCCCGCGGCCGGTACACCTTCCGCTGGCGCAGACCCGCAGCCGTCAGGCGCGACAGCAGTTCCCGGCAGCCGACCGCCTGCGCTCCCAGCGACACCGCCGCCTCGTAGAGTTCGGACGGGACGTCGTAGTGGTCACGCTCGAACGCCCGCGGCGGCATACCCAACTCCGCCGCGAAGGCGTGCAGTTCCTCGTACGAGACGTCGCTCACCATGTGCGACCAGACGCGGCCACGCGCCGGCCACAGCGGCGGATCGATGAGGATCAAGAGAGCTCCGGGGACGAGTGACCAGGATCCCTTACTCTGCCTGACAGAGCGGCAGAGAGAGAAGTAGAGACCCGGCTGCGCCGGGCCGCTCCTGACGGAGTCCGAATTCCTTCCCGGCCTGAACGCCGGAGCGTCCTTCGGAGGATCAAAGTGAACGACGTGGTCGCGCACATCCAGGCCGGCAGGGACCGGTTCATCGCCGACCTCAAGGAGTGGCTGACGATCCCGTCCGTCTCCGGGGATCCGGCGCACGCCGGGGACGTGCGGAAATCCGCGGAGTGGCTCGCCGAATACCTGCGCGGCCAGGGCTTCCCCACCGTCGAGATCTGGGAGACCCCCGGGCTCCCGGCCGTCTACGCCGAATGGCCCGCCGACGATCCTGACGCACCCGCCGTCGTCGTGTACGGCCACCATGACGTCCAGCCGGTCGAGCCGCTGGACGAGTGGGACACCGACCCGTTCCAGCCGGTCGAGACGGGCGACCGGCTCATCGGGCGCGGCGCGTCCGACGACAAGGGGCAGATCTTCTTCCACACGCTCGGGATCCGCGCGTCGCTCGCCGCGTCCGGGAGGCAGGGGCCGCCCGTCACGGTCAAGCTGCTGGTGGAGGGCGAGGAGGAGTCGGGGTCGGTGCACTTCGCCGCCCTGCTGCGCACCCACCGCGACCGGCTCGCCTGCGACGCCGTCGTCATCAGCGACACCACGATGTGGGCGGCGGACGTCCCGTCGATGTGCACCGGGATGCGCGGGCTGACCGAAGCGGCGGTCACGCTGCGCGGCCCGGCGTCCGACCTGCATTCGGGCTCGTTCGGCGGCGCCGTGCCGAACCCGCTGCAGGCGATGGCGACTCTGCTCGCCACCCTGCACGACGCCGACGGACGCGTCACCCTCCCTGGCTTCTACGACGACGTCGTCCCGCTGACGGACGAGGAGCGCGAACTGTTCGCGCGGCTCCCGTTCGACGAGGACGAGTGGCTGCGGAGCGCCGGTGAAAGCCGCGCCGCGCACGGCGAGAAGGGCTACACCACCCTCGAACGGATCTGGGCGCGCCCCACCGCCGAGATCAACGGCATGTGGGGCGGGCACACCGGCCCCGGCGGCAAGACCATCGTCCCCCGCGACGCGCACGCCAAGCTGTCGTTCCGGCTCGTCGCCGGCCAGGATCCCCGCAAGGTCCAGGAGGCGTTCAAGACGTGGGTCGCCGAGCACGCCCCGCCGGGCGTCGAGGCGGAGGTGCGCGTATCGGGCGGCGTCCGGCCGTGCTTCTCGCCGATCGACTCCGCCGGCGTCAAGGCCGCGCGCCGCGCGATGGAACGGGCGTTCGGCACCGAGGTGCTGTTCACCCGCGAAGGCGGCAGCGGCCCCGAAGCCGACCTCGCCGATATCCTGGACGCACCGCTGATCTTCGTAGCGGTCGGACTGAACGGCGACCGCATCCACGCCCCGAACGAGAAGGTCGAGATACCGCTGCTCCTCAAGGGCGCCGAGGCCGCCGCGTACCTGTGGGAAGAACTCGCCACAGCGCTGCGCTGAAACCCCTGGAGAGGAGCAGAACGTGACCGACGGCCCCTTGGAGTGGCTGGCGCTCGCGCGCGGAACCCTGGACAGGGTCGCGCTGCACCGCCGCGACGACGCCTGGCTGGACGCCGCCTGGACGGAACCGGAGACCCGCGTCCTCGTCGTCCAGGACGGCCGCGCGCTGGTGACCTACGAGCCCAGCCCCGCGCTCGTCTTCGTCCCGGCGGAACAGGCGCCGGACGGCGAGCGCTGGCTCCTCGGCGTGGACGACGACGGCACCGCCTACTTCGGGACGTCCGGGCCGCTGCCCGCCATCGAGGGGACGCGGCCGTCCGGCCTCCGCCGCGTCGGCGCCCTCCTGAACGACCGGGACTCCGGCCTGCTCACACACGTCGTGGCGCTGGAACACTGGCACAGGAACAACCGGTACTGCCCGCGCTGCGGCGCCGAGACGCGGACGGCGTCCGCCGGGCACGTGCGCGTGTGCCCCGAGGACGAGTCCCAGCACTTCCCGCGCGTCGACCCCGCAGTGATCATGCTGGTGACCGACGACGCCGACCGGATACTCCTGGCCCGCGGCCCGCAGTGGCCCGCCGACCGCCGCTCGATCCTCGCCGGGTTCGTCGAACCGGGCGAATCCCTCGAACAGGCCGTCGCGCGGGAGGTGAAGGAGGAGGTCGGGGTTCCGGTCCGGGACGTCCGCTACCTCGGCAGCCAGCCGTGGCCGCTGCCGCAGAGCCTCATGCTCGGCTTCACCGCCAGAGCCGACGGCGACGTCCCGCTGACCCCGGACCCGGAGGAGATCCTGGACGCCGCCTGGTACACCCGCGGCGAACTCCGCACCGCCATCGACGCCGGAGACATCGTCGCCCCCGGACCGCTGTCCATCGCCGCCCAGCTCATCATGCGCTGGTACGGCGGCGACCTCCCGAAGATGCCGGTGTTCTGACGGAGGGATCATCTATGGTGAGCGGTGCGTACATCCCCGCCACTGCGGGGATGGTCCCCAGACAGTGCCGACGGTGACCATCGGCGATGAGTGCTCCCCGCGCACGCGGGAATGGAAGGGCCCGTCGATCTCATGGTCGGCGGGCCTTCTTCTCAGCGCTCGTTCTAACATTCCGCGAGACGGCGCTTGACTTCCTTCGCGCTGGGGTTGGTGGCGGTGGAGCCGTCCGGGAAAATGATCGTCGGCACCGTCTGGTTGCCGCCGTTGACGCTCATGACGAAGTCGGCGGCCGCCGGGTCGCGCTCGATGTCGATCTCCGCCATCTCGATGCCGTCGCGGGCGAGCTGGCTCTTGAGCCGGCGGCAGAACCCGCACCAGGGCGTCGTGTACATGGTGAGCTGGCCGGTCGGGCCCTTGGCCCGGTCGGTCGTCGGCGTCGCCATCGCTCCGTCGTCTCCCTCGTTCGTTCGTACGATCTGCCTACCGGAGAACAGTAGACACCCGCTTCTCATTCCACTTGTCCACAGGTGGCGTGATGGCCGTGACGGGTGGTGCGGGCTGCGAGTATGGGGGGATGTTGGCTGAGTCGGTGCTGGAGGGACTCGACCCCGAACAGCGGGCGGTCGCCGAAGCGGTGAAGGGGCCGGTGTGCGTGCTGGCGGGCGCGGGGACGGGCAAGACCAGGGCCATCACGCACCGCATCGCCTACGCCACGCTGACCGGCGTGGTGACGCCGCAGCGGGTGCTGGCCGTGACGTTCACCACGCGGGCGGCGGGGGAGCTGCGCAGCCGGCTGCGGCAGCTCGGCGCGCCCGGCGTGCAGGCGCGGACGTTCCACGCGGCGGCGCTGCGCCAGCTCACCTACTTCTGGCCGCGCGTCGTCGGCGGCGAACCACCCAAGATCATCGACTCGAAGATCGGCCTGGTGGCGGACGCGGCGCGGGCGTGCCGGCTGTCGCTCGGGCGGACCGAACTGCGCGACGTCGCGAGCGAGATCGAGTGGGCGAAGGTCACCCAGCACCGGCCCGAGGACTACCCGGCCGCGGTCGTCCAGGCCGGCCGGAAACCGCCCGCCGAGATCGTGGACGTGGCGCGCGTCTACGCGATGTACGAACAGCTCAGGCGCGAACGCAACCTGCTCGACTTCGAGGGGATGCTGGAGCTGACCGCGGCCGTCCTCACCGAGCACCGCGAGGTGGCGAACCAGGTCCGCGAGCAGTACCGGTACTTCGTCGTGGACGAGTTCCAGGACGTCAACCCGCTGCAGAAGATGCTGCTCGACACCTGGCTCGGCGACCGCGACGACCTGTGCGTCGTCGGCGACCCCAACCAGACCATCTACTCGTTCACCGGCGCGTCCCCGTCCCACCTGCTCGGCTTCACCCGCGAGCACCCGGACGCGAAGGTCGTCAAGCTCGTCCGCGACTACCGGTCGACGCCGCAGGTGGTGCGGCTGGCCAACGGGGTGATCGGGCGGGCGAGGGGCGACGGGGCCGTCCGGCACGAACTGGAGCTGGTGGCCCAGCGCGAACAGGGCCCCGAGCCGGTGTTCAACGAGTACGACGACGAGGTCGCCGAGGCCGACGACGCGGCGCGGCGGGCGCGCAAGCTCGTCGACGAGGGCGTCCCCGCGCGGGAGATCGCGATCCTGTACCGGATCAACGCGCAGTCCGAGACGTACGAGGCGGCGCTGGCGGCGGCGGGCGTCCCCTACGTGCTGCGCGGTGCGGAACGGTTCTTCGAGCGGCCCGAGGTCCGCGAGGCGGTGGTCAGGCTGCGCGGCGCGGCGCGGGCCGGCGCCGACGCGGAGACCGACGGGACGGGGCTGATACTGACCGTCCGGCACGTGCTGTCCGGGGCCGGGTTCACCGACCGGCCGCCCGAAGGCGCGGGTGCGGCCCGCGCGCGCTGGGAGTCGCTCGCCGCGCTGGCCCAGCTAGCCGAGGACATGGCCGCCGACAACCCGAAGGCGGGCCTGCCCGATTTCGTCGCCGAACTGGAAGAACGCGCCGCGGCGCAGCACGCGCCGCCGCTGGAGGGCGTCACACTCGCGTCGCTGCACGCCGCCAAGGGCCTGGAGTGGGACGCGGTGTTCCTCGTCGGGCTCGCCGATGGAACCCTGCCGATCGTCTACGCGGAGACGCCCGCGCAGATCGAGGAGGAACGGCGGCTGCTGTACGTCGGCGTCACGCGGGCCCGCGTCCACCTGTCGCTGTCGTGGGCGTTGTCGCGCTCGCCCGGCGGGTCGCGCCACCGCCGCCCGTCCCGCTTCCTGGACGGACTGACCGGCAAGACCGCCACGCACACCCCCGCCCGCGCCGACCGGACGAAGCGGCGTACCGCCAAGGGCCCGCAGCCGTGCCGCGTGTGCGGGCGCCCGCTGACCGCCGCCGTCGAACGCAAGCTCGGCCGCTGCGAGGACTGCCCGTCCGAACTCAATGAGGAACTGCTCATCGCGCTCAAGGAATGGCGCGCCCAGGTGTCGGCCGAGCAGAAGGTCCCCGCCTACGTGGTGTTCACCGACGCGACGCTTCAGGCGATCGCCGAGCACGGCCCCGAGTCGATGGAGGAACTGGCCCGGATCCCCGGCGTCGGCAAGGTCAAACGCGACCGGTACGGCGACGCGGTCCTCGGCCTCTGCGGCGCGTGAGCAGCCGCAAGCGCGACAGGTGCGGTGATGTGGTTCTGGGCTGTGCGGTGTGTGAGGTTGGGTGAGATCCGCCTCTCGCGGAGGCGCGTGGCGGGTCATCGGCTGGGGGTCCGCGGGGATGAGATCCTGCTCACACCACCGGATACGGAAGACTGGCGGCCGTGAAGGAATCCTTGAAGGAACTGCTGGACCTGCTGGACCTCGAACAGATCGAGAACGACATCTTCCGCGGCCGCAGCCCTGAGGAGCGGCGGCAGCGCGTCTTCGGGGGGCAGGTGGCCGGGCAGGCGCTCGTCGCCGCCGGGCGCACCGTGCCCGCGAACCGGCCCGTGCACTCCCTGCACGCCTATTTCATCCGCCCGGGTGACCCGCTCGTCCCGATCGTCTACACCGTCGACCGGGTCCGGGACGGCCGGTCCTTCACCACGCGGCGCGTCACCGCCGTCCAGCACGGTAAGGCGATCTTCACGCTGTCGGCGTCGTTCCAGATCGCCGAGGAGGGGCCGACCCACCAGGCGGCGATGCCGGACGCCCCCGCGCCCGAGACGCTGCCGGACGGCCTGGAACGCCTCACGCCGCTGTTCGGGGAGGCCGGCGCGCGGGAGTTCGTGACGCGGCGCCCGTTCGACATCCGGCACGTGACGCCGCTGAGCTGGGAGGCGGCCAAGGACCCGTCGCTGGCGACCCCCGAGTCGAAGGTGTGGCTGAAGGTCGACGGTGAGCTGCCGGACGACCCGCTCCTGCACGTGTGCCTGATGACCTACGCCTCGGACATGACGCTGCTCGACACCGTCCTGCTCAACCATGGCCTGGCCTGGGGGGACAAGCGGACGATGGGCGCCAGCCTCGACCACGCGATGTGGTTCCACCGGCCGTTCCGCGCCGACGACTGGCTGCTGTACTACCAGGACACCCCGTTCGCCGGCGGTGCGCGGGGGCTCGCCCGCGGCCAGGTCTTCACCGGGTCGGGGCAGCTGGTCGTGTCCGTGATGCAGGAGGGGCTCGTCCGGGTCGCGGACGCGCCGCGGCAGTGATCTGTGGGCCTCCCGGGAGTGTTCGACGCTCCCCGGACGGCGCGGGTTCCGCGGGAAACAGGTGAAGTGACCCACAAAACCGCAGGTCAAAAATATCTTGTTGATTCTGCGGAGTCCCCGTACGCTCGAACGCGAGCAATCAACCGGCCCTCCGGTGTGGATCTTGGATCCGCCGGTGCGGCCCGAGTAGCCAGAGAGGTGGTGTGCAGTCCGGTGATCAGCACGTTGATCAAATCCGCGTCGTCCTGGACCGCCGCATGCCCTGGCGTCTCGATCCCCGATGGCCCCGCCGCGTATTCAGCGGTGTCCGGCGTGCGACAGCGCGATTCCCGTGTCATGCGTGACATGCGCGGTCTGAATCTGCGTGATCTGCAATTTGCGGAGAGCATCCAGGACGACCAGGGGCGAAGTGTCCTCGAACACATTCTTGAGGCCATGAACGTCCCGGCTCCGGCCACGGCCCACGTGGGCGTCACCGTCAAGGGTGGCGTGTCGGGTCCGTATCCCTGGAGGCGACCGGTCTAGCGAATAGACCGGCAAGCCCCCAGGCCGCGGATCCAGACCGGATCCGCGGCCTTCTTCTTTGCCCAGACAACCCACCGACACGCCCGTTGAGATCCAACGAGAGGAACAAGGGTGACTGTGATGCAGGGGGCACTCGCAGTAAGCGAGGAGGACCTCACTCTTCCGTGCCGGACCGATCCGGAGCTGTTCTTCGCCGAAGCTCCCGCCGACGTCGAGCTCGCCAAGGCCCTGTGCCTGGAGTGCCCGCTCCTCAGGGAGTGCCTCGCGGGCGCGCTCGAGCGCAAGGAGCCCTGGGGCGTCTGGGGCGGCGAGCTGTTCGTCCGCGGTGTGATCGTCCCGCGCAAGCGGCCGCGTGGCCGTCCGCGCAAGCACCCGCGCCCGGACGAAGTGACCGTGTGAGCACGCCGGCGCTCGACCGCACCAACCCCGGAGGTACCACGATGATGACCGTTCAGCCGCGGGAGATCTGCACAGGGCAGGTCCCCGGAGAAGACGAGAAGCACTTGCCCGGCCAGGGCCCGTCCCGGGAACGAATACCCGGGGCCGTGCCCGATGAGCTGGCGGCCCGTGTCCGTGTGCTGCGGCGTGCGCGCCGCGACGCCCGGACGAGGGCGTCGCGGGTGCGGCGCGTCCTGCTCGCGCCGACGGCGTCGGCGGCGGGTGAGACGTACGTGCGGGCGCCGAGCCCGCGCAGGCATTGAGCCCACAGGCATCGAGCCCGTGTCGGTCGCAGGCCGCCGTCCGTCCTTCTTGGATGGTTTGGCGGACGGCGTGCCTCCCGGCGGGCGGCTGGAGCGCGTCCGGTGGCCCACCTCACCGGACGCGCGAAGAGCGGGGCCCCGCGCACCACATCAGTGCGCGGGGCCCCGCTGAGTCGTGTTCCGGGGTGGAACCCTTCTAGGGCTGGACCTCCCGGGCTCTACTTACGGGCTCAGCCCGAGACGAGCTCGCCGTCCTCGTCGTCGGCGAAGCCCGGTATCCACTTCAGCGACTCGGCTCGGGCCGGGATCTCGCAGTCCAGCTGGCACAGCACGCCGGTGCCCGCCGACAGCACCCGGTGGATGATCACGTACTGGGGCGGCAGGTTCATCTGCCGGACGACGTTGGACGGCCGCAGGTCGGTGACCTGGGCGGCCATGTCGCGCAGCCACTCGCGGTTGAACTTGAACGTCTCGTTGATGAACGGCTCGGTGATCGGGGCCATGAACGCCTGCAGCGACTCCGTGTCGATCTCCACGCCCTCGCGGATGAAGTCCTCGCGGCGCAGCGCGTCCTCGACCTCGTCGATGTCGGCCATCGTGCCGATCCGCAGCAGCAGGCCGAGGCGCTCCTGGAAGCCGCCGGGGATGCGGTCGACGGCGCCGAAGTCCATGACGCCGAGGCGGCCGTCGTCCAGCAGCCGGAAGTTGCCCGGGTGCGGGTCGCCGTGCAGCATCCCGGAGCGCTTCGGCCCGGAGAGCAGGAAACGGCAGTACAGCAGGGCCGCGTGGTTCCGGGTCTCCGGATCGCCATCGCTGATGATCTTCGAGAGGAGGGTGCCGTCCATCCACTCGGTGATCAGGATGTTGCCGTCCTGCGCGATGACCTCGGGGATGTGGAAGTCGGGGTCGTCCGCGTAGGCCTCCCGGAAGATCATCTGGGATTCGGCCTCGATCGTGTAGTCGAGTTCCTCGACCACCCGCTCCTTGAGTTCGGCGAGCATCGACTTGACGTCCAGGCCGGGCATCAGCACGCCGAACATCCGGCCGAGCCGGGCGAGCTGGTTGAAGTCGCTGATCAGCGCCTTGCCGGCGCCCGGGTACTGCACCTTCACGGCGACGGTGCGGCCGTCGTGCCAGACGGCGCGGTGCACCTGGCCGATGGACGCGGCGGCGGCCGGTTCGTCGTCGAACGACGCGAAGTAGTCCCGCCAGTCCTCCCCGAGGAACTCGGCCAGGACCTTGTGGACGGTGGCGGCGGGCAGCGGGGGAGCGGCCTCCTGCAGCCTGGTCAGCGTGGCGCGGTACGGGCCGGCGATCTCAGGCGGCAGCGCCGCCTCGAAGATCGACAGCATCTGGCCGAGCTTCATCGCCCCGCCCTTGAGCTCGCCGAGCACCTTGAACAGCTGCTCGGCGGTGCGCTGCTGGATCTCCGCCGCGACGGCCTCGGCGGGCCGGCCGAAGGTCCGCTTCCCCATGCCGAGTGCGGTGCGACCCGCGAAGCCGATGGGGAGGGACGCCAGCTTTGCTGACCGCGTCACCGCGCGGCGGGGAAGATCGCTCACGGGGACCATTGTCGGTGATCGAATGTCGTTCCCGCCACAATCACCAGCAACTATCGTCGGCGCCGGTGTCGGGCACATCGCTTTGACCTGCACCGATGTGGTAAGTGTGCGCTTTCTCACGCGGGGTGAGGGGCACGTTGCGGGAATCGGGAGGGCCGCCGGGAGCGCTGGCGGGGGCACCCGGCGCGCGACGGCCCCGTTTCCGGGCCCCCAGGGGAAAGGCGGCCGGGGCGCGCGCGGTACGGTGCGGGCCATGTCCGAAGAGTTCGCCGATGCGCTGCTGGTCGAACGACGCCCCGACGGAATCGCCGTCCTGACGCTGAACGACCCCGGCCGCCGCAACGCGATGTCGGACGAGATGACCGCCGCCTGGAAGACGGCTATCGAGGAACTGCGCGCCGACACGCGAGTCCGCTGCGTCGTGCTGACCGGGGCGGGCAACGCCTTCAGTTCCGGTGGCGACCTTTCCTGGCTCGCCGACACCAACGCCGTCGCCGTCCCCGCGCTGCGCGACCGGATGCTGGCCTTCTACCGGACGTGGCTGACGATCCGCGGCCTGGAGGTGCCGACGATCGCCGCCGTCAACGGCCACGCCGTCGGCGCCGGGCTGTGCCTCGCGCTGGCCTGCGACCTGCGGTACGCGGCGTCCGACGCCAAGCTCCTCGCCCCGTTCACCGCCCTCGGACTGCACCCCGGAATGGCCGCGACCTGGCTGTTCCCCGAGGTGGCGGGGCTGCCGCTGGCCCGCGAGATGCTGCTGGCCGGACGGGTCCTCACCGGGGACGAGGCCGCGGCGCACGGGCTGGTCAACCGCGCCGTCCCACGCGAAGACGTCCTGGCCGAGGCGCTCACCGTCGCCGAACGGGTCGCCGCGCAGGCGCCCGTCGCGACCCGGCTCACCAAGGTCGCCCTGTCGAACGGAGGCCACCCCGACATGGAGTCGGCGCTGCGCTGGGAATCGCTGGCGCAGCCGGTCACGATGTCGTCCGCCGACATGCTGGAGGGACTCACGGCACAGCGCGAGAAGCGCAGCCCGCGATTCACCGGTGAATGACACCCGGGCACACCACCGCCCGCGGTTGGCGTAACCCTGAACAGGTCCTTAAAACATAGGGTCTGACCTGCGGTAACGTCAAACACCCCCTATGGGGGGCGCAAAATTTCGAGTACGGTTCAGGCGTGCCCCCTAACGTTGAGGTCCGCCGAAGCGCCAGACGCCGGCGAACCGTGTCCGCCTACCGCGATGGCGACAAGGTGGTGGTGATGGTTCCGTCCAGGCTGAGCAAGGCCGAAGAGGAACAGTGGATCGCGACCATCCTTGAGCGGCTCGAGGAGCGCGAACGCCGCCGGCGGCCCACCGACGCCGACCTGCAGGCGCGGGCCCGGGAGCTGTCCCGCCGCTACCTCGACGGCCGCGCCGACCCGGTCAGCGTCCGTTGGGTCGCCAACCAGCGCACCCGCTGGGGATCGTGCACCCCCGACGACGGCACCATCCGCCTGTCCACCCGCCTGCGCGGCATGCCCGCCTGGGTCGTCGACTACGTCCTCGTCCACGAACTGGCGCACCTGCTCATCCCGGGGCACGGCGCCGACTTCTGGGACCTGGTCGGCAACTACCCGAAGGCGGACCGCGCCCGCGGCTACCTGGAGGGCGTCGCCGCCGCCGCGCACCTGCCCCTTGAGGCGGACGCGCCCGACGGCGACGTCGTCGGCGGATCCGATTCGGGGGACATCCACCACGGGGACGGGCTGCACACCGGCGACGAGTTCCCGCACGAGGTCGCCGGGTGACCGACGCCCCGGTGCCCCGGGCTTCGTCCCGATTCGCCGCGGTGCTGTCGTTGCCTGCCCGGCAGGCGGACGCCCCGCCCGGCATCGACCCGGACGACCTCCGGCTCGCCATGCTGGAAGACACCTACGAGGTCGTCGCCGGGCTCGAACTGGTGACGCCCGCCCTCGTCCTCGACCCGCCGGACCAGCCGGACGCCGAGGCCGTGACCTGGCCCGGCACGCCGATCGTCCGGGAACCGACCCTCGCGGGCGCGTTCGCGGCCCTGCACGCCCTCGGCGCCGACGCCGCCGCGCTGATCGCGCCGGACGCCCCCGACCTGCCGCCGCTGCTGATCGGCAAACTGTTCCGCGCCGTCGGCGGCGCCCCCTCCGCCGCCTGCCGGGCCGGCGGCGGCACCGGACCGGACGGGCTCGTCGCCCTCGCCGCGCGGCTGCCCCTCCCGGAATGGCTGGCCGGCGCCCTGCAGGACGTCGACCTCGACACCCCGGACGCGCTGGCCCGTCTGCGCGCCGCCGCCCCGCGCCCCGGACTGGTCCCGCAGGGGCCCGGCTGGCACCGCCTGCGCACCGCCGGTGACCTGCGGCTCCTCGACCCGGGGCTGGAAGGCTGGGAGAACACCCGGGCGCTGCTCGAAGGTCACCCGCTCAGCTCGTGACGGCGCGGGCGACGAGTGCCCGGACGGCGTCGTCCGTGGGCTCCGGAAGATCGTCCACCGGGAACCAGCCGAGATCGTCGGACTCGTCGCTCACCCTGGGACGGGCGCGCTCCGGGGCGATCGCGACGTACTGGACGTCCAGATGCCAGGTGCCCTGCGGATGGCAGCGGACCGGGTGCCGGTCCAGCTGGACCGGCTCGGGCAGCAGCCGCAGGCCCCGGACGCCGGACTCCTCCGTCGCCTCCCGCAGCGCCGCGCCCGCGAGCGTGACATCGCCGGGCTCGCAGTGCCCGCCTAGCTGCAGCCACGCCTTGACCTTCGAATGCAGGGTCAGCAGCACACGGGTCCGGGACGCGTCGAGCACCGCCGTGCTCGCGGTGATGTGCCCGGCCGCGCACTCCCGCCACATCCCGTCCGCCGGATGCTCCTCCAGATGCCGCAGGAACTCCAGGCGGGCCTTCTCCTGCCCGGGGTCGGGCGCCCGCCAGGACGACAGGACCCGCACCGCGTCCGCGTACAGGAACCCCGGGGTCAGCGACCGCGCGGCCACGGGCCGGGCACCGAGAGACATCGTGTCCGGAGATTCTCCGTGAGACTCCGCGACAGCCGGATCGGCGGCCGGATCGGCGGTCGTGTCCGCGGCCGGATCGGCGGGCGGCGTCGAGGCCGCCGTCTCCGCGGCCGGCCGCGCGCGGCCCGGCTCGGCGTCCGGCCGCCCGCGTCCCCTGCCCGGGGTCCGCCTCACGTGCGGCCCATGCGGGGGTAGCGGGAGCCGGCGGGGCGCCGACGCCGGCGCTCCTGGTCGACCGGCCGGTGCCAGCACAGGCCCGCCCGCGCGATCCGCCACCGTCCTCCGGCCCCGGCCCACCACCAGTCAATCGACGAGCACTTGGTCGCGTTCGTGGACGACCCCGGCGCGTACAGGCAGCCGTGCACGCGCGACTCGCGCGACCGGCTCATGCGCGGGACCCGCCGACGTCGGGGCCCTCGTCCCCGCCAGGATCATCGCCCCTGGCGGAGTCGCCGGGCGTGTCGCCGGGCTTGCCGGGATCATCGCTCTTGTCGTCCGGCTTGTCGGCTCCGCCTTCTTCCGGGGACTTGGTGAGCTTCGACAGGTCCAGGTCGGACAGGCCCTCGATCTCGTCGCGGCCGTGCACGAACCCGTCCGGGTCGTCGAGATCGTCCGATGTCGGGAGCAGGTCGGGATGGTCCCACACCGCGTCACGGCCCTGCGTGCCGCGCACGTCGGTGAGGGTCCGCCACAGCGTCGCCGCCTCGCGCAGCCGGCGCGGCCGCAGCTCGAGGCCGACGAGCGTCGCGAACGTCCGCTCCGCCGGGCCGCCGGTCGCGCGGCGCCGCCGCACCGCCTCGGCCAGCTTCACCGAACCGGGCAGCCGCCCCTTCGCGGCCTCGTTGACCACGGTGTCGACCCACCCCTCGACCAGCGCGAGGGCGGTCTCCAGGCGGGCCAGCGCCGCCTTCTGCCGCGGCGACTCCTCCGGCTGAAGCTGGATCTCGCCGCCGAGCGCCTCCTGGAGCGCCTCCGGGTTGCTCAGATCGAGGCCCTGGACGGCCTGCTCGATGCCCGACAGGTCGACGGTGATGCCGCGCGCGTACTCCTCGACCGTGCCCAGCAGATGCGAACGCAGCCACGGGACGTGCGCGAACAGCCGCTGGTGGGCGGCCTCGCGCAGCGCCAGGTACAGCCGGACCTCCTCGCCGGAGACCTCCAGCCCCGAGCCGAACGCCTCGACGCCCGCGGGCAGCAGCGCGCCGACGCCGTCCGGCGCCAGCGGCAGGCCCACGTCGGCCGAACCGGTCACCTCGCGGGCCAGCGCCCCGAGCGCCTGCCCGGCCTGGCCGCCGACCATCGCCCCCGCCATCTGCTTGACCATCCCGATCAGCGGGCCGGCCATCGCCTGCATGTCGGCGGGGATCTCGCCGCCGCCGAGCGCGCCGCCCATGGACTCGACCATGCGGGTCGCGATCGGGTCGCACACCTTCGCCCACACGGGAAGCGTCTGCTCGATCCATTCGGACCGGCTCCACGCCTGCGGCGTCCGGATGCCGGCGGGCAGCGTCGTCTTCTCGTCCAGCCACAGGTCGGCCAGGCGCAGCGCCTCCTCGACCTGGCGCCGCTCGGCGTCGACGACCGACGGGTCGCCCTGCTCGACCACCTGGTGCCGCGCGATGTTCTTGGCCAGATCCCAGTTCAGGGGGCCGCCGCCCTCGCCGCCCGCACCCTGGCCGCCGATCATGTCCGCGAACCGGTGCAGCATGTCGGCGAACTGCGCCATGTCGCCGCCCATGCCCTTGAATGGATCCTGGGGCCGGTCGTCGTCGTCACCGTCGCCGGGACGGTTGAAGCCGAAAGGAGTGTCACTCATCGGATCGCCCCTGGGATGCATGATGGGCTCATATCCGCAACGTTAGCCGGTTCCGGCAAGGTCGCGTACTCAAGGAAGGGGGCACCCCCGTGGCAACGGGCAAGGTTCGCCCTCGGCGTAGCAAGGGCCCGGTCGTCGCCGTCACCGGCGCCGCCACCGGCGCGGGGCGGCTGCTGGCCGCCCGGCTCGCCGAACGCAAAGAGATCCGCAAGGTCGTCGCCATCGACGCGCACCGCGGAGACGTGCCCGGAGTCACATGGCGGGTCGTGGACATCCGGGACCCGCTGCTGTCCGGCCGGCTCTCCGACGTGGACGTGATCGTCAACCTGGACGTCGAGTACTCCCCGGACGTGGACCCCCGCGACCGCCGCACCCACAACGTCCGCGGCGCCCAGACCGTGGTGACCGCCGCCGCGGCCGCCCGCGTCCGCCGCGTGGTCCTCGTCACGTCCGCGATGGTGTACGGGGCCGGGCCCGGCAACGAGGTGCCGCTCGCCGAGGACGCGCCGCTGCTCGCCGAGGCCGACGCCAGCATCGCCGGCGACCACCTGGAGATGGAGGAACTGGCCGCGACCGCGCCGGTCACCCACCCCGGCCTGGACGTCACCGTCGTCCGCCCCGCCGCGCTCGCCGGGCCCGGCGTGGACACCTTCGTCACCCGCCACTTCGAGGCGCCGCGGCTGCTGTCGGTCAAGGGCAGCACCCCCGGCTGGCAGTTCTGCCACATCGAGGACCTCGCGTCCGCCCTGGACGTCGTCGTCACCTGCGACGTCACCGGGCCCGTCGCGGTCGGCGGCGAAGGCTGGCTCGGCCCCGACGAGGTCACCGAGATCACCGGCAAGCGCACCCTCGAACTTCCCGCCGCCCTCACGTTCGGGACGGCGCAGCGGCTGCACCGGCTCGGCATGACCCCGGTACCCGCCACCGACCTGCACTACGTCGCCTACCCGTGGGCCGTGGACTGCGCTCGGCTGCGCGCCGCAGGCTGGAAACCGCTCCACGACAACGCGGCCGCGCTGCGCGCCGTGATGGACGAGACCGCGGGACGGCACGCCGTCGTCGGACGCCGCGTCGGCGGCAAGGAGGCCACCGTGGCGACCGCCGCGGGCGCCACCGTCGCCGCGATCGGCGCGGCCGCCGCAATCCGCCGCGCCCGCAAACGCCGACGCTGAGCCCGCCGATGCAGGAACGGCCGATGCAGGAACGGCCGACGCAGGGCCGGGCGATGCAGGAACGGCCGACACAAGGTCGGCCGCCGGGCCCGGCCCCATCGAGCCCGCTCCCGCCGCAGCACGGCGGGAGCGGGCTCCGGGCCGCTCCGTCTCAGCCTCCCGGCGGTGTCGCGGTCGGCGAACCGGACGGGCTGGGCGAACCCGTCGGGCTCGGCGAGGCCGCCGGGGCGGGCTGCCGCGCCGCCGCCAGCGCCGCCTGCGCGTCCTTGATCCGCTTCCAGGCGTCGCCCATAGCCGGATAGTCGCCGTTCTTCTGGGCGGTCTCGTAGTCCGTCACGGCCTTCTGCAGATCCGCGATCGCCTTCTGCGCCGCCTCGCTCAGCTGTGGCGGCTGCTCGCCGCCGCCCTCGTCCGGCGGCGTATCCGGCGGCGTATCCGGCGGCGGTGCCGTACTCGTGCCGCCGAGGATCTGCTCCAAAGCCTGGTCGAGGGTGTCGGCGGCGGCGATCTTGTCGCCGTACCGCACCAGGATCTTGCCGAGGATCGGATACGGCTGCTGCTCCGCGCCGCCCGCCGCCATCGTGTACATCGGCTCGACGTACAGCAGGCTCCCCCCGAACGGGATCGTCAGCAGGTTGCCGGGCACCGTCTTCGTCCCGCCCTGTCTCAACGCGAACAGGTCGGACTTCACCTTCGTATCCGTCTCGAACGAGTTCTGCACCTGACCGGGCCCCGCGGGTTGCGCGTTGCGCGGCATCTGCAGCACCTGGATCTGCCCGTAATCCTTGCCCGGCGTCGACCCGACCGCCATGAACGCGGCCAGCTGCGGGTTGTTGCGCGGGTTGAACACCGACGTCAGAGAGAACGACTCGGCGTCCTGGCCCGGCATCCGCAGGCTCTGGTAGTACGGCGGCTGCCGCTTACCCTGGTTGGCCGGATCCTGCGGCACCTCCCAGAAGCCCTCGCCGTTGTAGAACGCCGACGGGTCCGTCACGTGGTACTTCGCGAGGATCGTCCGCTGGGCCTTGAACAGGTCCAGCGGGTAGCGGAAGTGGGCCTCCAGCTCGGGCGGGATCGACGAACGCGGCTGGACGGTGTCGTCGAACACCTTCATCCACGTCTTGGTGATCGGGTCGTTCTCGTCCCACTGGTACAGGTGGACGGTGCCGTCGTAGGCGTCCACCGTCGCCTTGACCGAGTTCCGCATGTAGTTGATGTGGTCGTCGGCCTGCCGCGCCACCGCCGACCGCGTGTCGGTGATGGTGTCGCGGGTCGCGTCCGCGAGGCTCATCTCCGACGAGTACGGGTAGCTGTTGGACGTCGTGTAACCGTCCAGGATCCACAGGATGCGGCCGTTGACCACGGCCGGGTACGGGTCGCCGTCCAGCGTGAGCCACGGCGCCGCCTTCTGCACCATCTCCCGCGGCGAACGGTCGTACAGCAGCTTGGCGTCATCGTTGATCGCGCCGGAGAGCAGGAGGTTCTTGTCCTGGAACTTCGAGGCGTACAGCAGCTTGTTGAAGAACGAGTCGATCGGGACGCCGCCCCGCCCGTCATAGTTGCTGCTCTGCTGCCCCGACTCGCTGTTGTCCGGGTAGTTCAGCTCCTGCTGGCCGCTTCCGCCGACCACCGAGTACGCCGCCGAACGCTCCCCGAAGTAGATCTCCGGCCGCTCCAACTTGATCTTCTGCTCGGGGGACACCGGCATGTTCTTGGTGATGAAGTCGGGCACGCCGCCGTTGGCGAAACGGTCCCCATAGGCGGACACGAACCCGTAACCGTGCGTGTAGACCATGCGGTCCTTGACCCAGCTGCGCTGGCCCTCGGGCGCCCCGGACAGCTCGCGGAGCGCGACGATCGTGTCGACCAGCTTGCCGTCCACCCGGTAGCGGTCCACGTCCAGCGTGTCGGGGAACTGGTAGAACGGCCTGATCCGCTGAAGCTGCTGGTACGTCTCGCCCACCACGTTCGGGTCGAGGACGCGGACGCCGCCGAGCTTGTCGGCCTCCTCCTGCAGCTTCTTCTCGTCGGTCACCGGTTTCTGCCCGTACTGGACGACCTTCGCGCCGTCCACCCCGTAGGCCTTGCGGGTGGCCTCGATATTGCGGGAGATGAACTCGCGCTCCTTGGCCAGCTCGTCCGGCTTGACCTGGAACTGCTGGATCAGCAGCGGATACACCCCGCCCAGCAGGATCGCCGACAGCACCAGCAGCGTGAACCCGACGCCGGGCAGCATCATCCCGCGGCGCAGCAGATTGCCGAAGAACATCGCGGCGCACAGCAGCGCGATGACCGCGAGGATCGTCTTGGCCGGCAACAACGCGTTGATGTCGGTATAGGACGCGCCGTTCGTCACACCACGATCGGAATGCACCAGCCCGTACCGGTCGAACCAGTAAGCCACGGCCTTCAGCAGGATGAACACGCCGAACAGCACCGACAGATGGGCCCGCGCGGGTGGGCTGGCCTTGTCGCCCGGCCCCTGCAGCCGCAGCCCCCCGTACAGGTAGTGCACCATCACCGCGGCGACGATCGACAGGATCACCGTCGCGAAGACCACGCCGAGGATGAGCCGCAAGAACGGATACGTGAAGACGTAGAACGACACGTCCTTGTGGAACTGCGGATCCTCCACGTTGAACGGCGTCCGGTTCAGGAACGCCAGCCACACCGGCCACTGGCCCGCCACCGACGAGCCGGTCAGCAGCCCGAGCAGCCCCAGCAGCGACCAGGCGATCAGCCGCCGCCGCGGATCGATGACGGCCCGGTAGCGCTCCAGGCCCTGCTGCTCCACCGACAGCGGCCGGTACGCGGGCCGCAGCCGGTACGCGATCGCCACGTTCGCGCCGACGACCAGCGTCATCAGCAGCCCCGCTCCGAAGAACAGCACCACCTTCGCCTGAAGCTGGGTCGTGTAGACGTCGGAAAAACCGATGGAGCGGTACCAGAGAAGGTTCGTATACGTCGCCGTGAAGACCATGAACACGATCAGCAATACGGCGAACACCACCAGTATCGGCAGCATCAGCCGTGTCCGTCCGGTTCCGAGCCGGCGCCCGAAACCGGGAGTCCGGAAGGTCAAGAGGCCCCTCCGATCGAGATCTCGCCCACCGGCCGCCCGCCGGTGCTGTAGATGCAACTTACCGACTCGCGCGGGGGTTCCCGCACTTCCCCGTACCGAATGTGGGAAAGATGGCCCCGTGAGTCTTCTGGAAGAAGTCGTGCTGGACCTTGAACGTCATTCGGCGCAGGAGGGTTGGGACAGCGCCCCGCGCCTCTACGCCCTTGTCAGGAGCACCGAACTGCGCCGCGCCGAACCCGAGCTCGCCGACCAACTCGGCCTGCACCCCGACGCGGACACTCTAGCCGCACTCGAACAACCCGCCCTACCCGAGCGGGACGCCGTCGAGGAAGCCCTCGCCTCCATCGCCTGGCCCGAAGCCGTCGAAGGCTGCGCCCTCATCATGGAACGCGTCGTCCTGCCGCCCGAAGCCGAGGACGACATCCCCGAGGACGAGGCGGAGGCCGCCGCGTTCGCCGCCTCCCACCCCGGACGCGAGGACGTGCGCATGGTCGTCGGCGTCCTGCGCGACGGCAACCGGCACTCCGCCCTCCGGCTGCGCCGCCACGACACCGACGACGAGGTCCTCACCGGCCCCGACCTCGTCCCCGCCCTCGCCGAAGCCCTCGCCGCCACCTTCGAACCGGACGATCCCGCCGCCCACCCGGAGAGGTAGCCTGCGGAACGTGAGCCAAGACGGTGTCGACCAACACGGGGTTGTCCAAGACGGTGCCGACCGGGGCGGCGTCGTCCAGGACGCCGCCGGCCCCGGCGGCCCGGACGCGTCCGCCGGGGAAGAGGACGTGATCCGGCTGATCGGCGTGCGCGACACCCCCCTGTCGATCGACGAAGTGTTCGCCGCCGTCGGCGCACCCGGCGCCGGCGGCGTCGCCGTCTTCGCCGGCACCGTGCGCGACAACGACCACGCCCGCGCCGTCACCGGCCTGGCCTACAGCGCCCACCCCAGCGTCGAACAGGAACTCCGCGCCGTCGCGGAAAAAGTCGCCGCCGACCATCCCGTCCTCGCCCTCGCCGCCCTCCACCGCGTCGGCGACCTGCGGATCGGCGACACCGCCGTCATCGTCGCCGTCTCCTGCCCCCACCGCGCCGAAGCGTTCGCCGCCTGCCGGCGGCTCATCGACGACCTCAAGGCGCACGTCCCCATCTGGAAACACCAGACGTTCGCCGACGGCGGCGACGAATGGGTCGGGGCCTGTTGAGCGCCCCGACCGCATAGAGTTTCCGGCATGTCTCGTCGTGCCGCCACGCTCACCGTCGCGAGCGTGATCATCCTCGTGCTCGCCGTCGTCGGATCGGCCATGCCGGTGCCGTACGTCGCGCTGATGCCCGGGCCCACGCAGAACGCCCTCGGCACGAACGACAAAGGCCGGCCGCTGATCCGGATCGACGGCCGCAAGACCTACCCCGACCAGGGCCACCTCAACTTCACCACCGTCACCTACCGCGGCGGCCCCGGCGGACGCATCGACCTGTTCACCGCCCTGCGCGGCTGGCTCGCCGGCGACACCGCCATCGTCCCCGAAGAGACGATCTTCCCCGAGGACGAGTCGCAGAAGCAGATCGACGAAGAGAACACCCGCCAGATGCAGAACTCCCAGCAGAGCGCCGAAGCCGCCGCCCTGCGCCAGCTCGGCATCCCCATCACCACCCGCGTCGTCATCGAGAACGTCCAGAAAGGCCGCCCCGCCGACGGCGTCCTCAAACCCGGCGACGAGATCACCGCGCTCAACGGCACCAAGGTCACCGGCGTCTCCCAGGTCATCGACAGCATGTCCGGCCTCAAGATCGGCGAACCCGTCACCCTCACCTACCGGCGCTCCGGCGAAGAGCACAAGGCCACCATCAAGACCGTCGCCGACCCCTCCGGCGAACGCCCCGTCGTCGGCGTCGTCCTCTCCGACCAGTACAAATTCCCCTTCAAGATCGACATCAGCGTCGGTGACATCGGCGGCCCCTCCGCCGGCCTCATGTTCAGCCTCGCCATCATCGACAAACTCACCCCCGGCCCCCTCACCCAAGGCAAATTCATCGCCGGCACCGGAACGATCACCCCCGAGGGGAAAGTCGGCCCCATCGGCGGCATCCAGCAGAAAATGATCGCCGCCCGCGAAGCCGGCGCCACCATCTTCCTCACCCCCGCCGACAACTGCGCCGACGCCGGCACCGCCCGCCCCGACGGCCTCCGCCTCGTCCGCGCCGACACCCTCCAAGGCACCCTCAACGCCATCAACGCCATCAACACCGGCAAAGGCAACGTCCCCGCCTGCACCAAATAACCCGCACCAGCCGGCACAGCCCGTACAGACCACCCCCCGCCATGCCATACACTTGAACCATCACCGCGGGGTGGAGCAGTTCGGTAGCTCGCTGGGCTCATAACCCAGAGGTCGCAGGTTCAAATCCTGCCCCCGCTACGGGTCCTGGGGTCCGTGTGGTCAGTGCGTTCGCACTTTCCCGCGCGGGCTCCTTCGCCGTTTTCGGGGGGCGACCCCCCGGGCCCCCGGTTCCTCCGCTATCCCCCGCCCGCCCGACCCTGGGCTTCGCCCCTATCCCCCATCGGGGGCGGGGGCGGTGTGTCTTAGGTCGCTCGGCTCTCGTCGGCACTCTGTGGGGGGCTGCTGCGTCGGAGCGCTCGGCGGTGTCTGGGGCAAGGTCGCCGCGTCAGCGGGGGGGGCATCTACCTGGTTTTCGCTGATTCTCTGCCGAAGAATCCCAGCGGCAAGATCCTCAAGAGGGATCTTCTTGCTCGGCACGCCGGTCTCGTCCAGTCCTAGTCGTCTTCCTGCTTCAGGTGGGGGGCGAGGGTCAGGGCCAGGTGGAGGGTCAGGCGGTCCTGGCCGTTGATGAGGGTCAGGGACGTCAGGTCCTCTATGCGGCGCAGGCGGTGGTAGAGGGTCTGGCGGTGGATGTTCAGCGCCTGCGCCGTCTTCTGGACGTTGCCGGCCAGGTCCAGGTAGGTGCGGGCTGTTTCGGCCAGATCCGGGTTCTGTAGCAGGCGGTCGGTGCCCGGGGTCTGGGTCGACCGGGTCAGGGCCTCGGCGCCGGCGGTGCGGAGCAGGCGCAGGACGCCCAGGGACGTCCAGTGGCGGGTCTCGCCGGGGACGGCGGTGCGGGCGGCCACGCGGGCGCGGAGCCAGCCCTCGTGGACGTGGTCGAGCGTGGGGCACGGGGAGTGGACACCGGCCTGGACGGGGGCGTTGCGCTCTTCGAGGAGGCGGCGGGCGCGGTCGACCGTGGTGGAGGCCGATGCCGAGGCCGGGATCAGGAGGACGTGATCGCGTTGCCAGAGAGTGGTCAGGACCGAGTGGGGGAGCAGCCAGGGATTGAGGGGCTCCGGGGTCGGGGTTCGTAGGACCGCGACGGTGAAGGGCGGGTCCACGACTCCCGCGGCGGTCAGGTCGTCGGCTGCCTGGGTGCGGGCGTCGGGGTGGGTGGAGAGGAGGTCGGCGACCTTCCAGCCGAGGTCGTCGCGTTCCCTGGCCTGGCGGGCCATGAGCAGGCCGGCGCGGTCGCAGAGAGGCATCGCGCGGGCGGCCTGGGCGGGGGTTACGCGTTCCTGGTCGTCCAGGAGCCAGAGGTAGCCGTAGGTGACGTTGTTCCAGCGGACGGGCAGGCACAGGCGGCCGAGCTGGCCGAGCGAGACGTCGGCCGGGATGCGGACGGGGCCGGTGGCGCGGGCGATGCCGTGGCGTTCGAAGCGGGCGCGGACGGCGTCGGTCGCGCGGCGATGCAGGATCGAGTCCACCCGGACGGGGTCGATGGTGTCGCCGTGGGCGGCGTAGGCGACGAGGTGGAAGTCGCGGTCCTCCAAGGTGGCGGGGGCGCGGAGGAGGTCGGCCGCGTGATCCGCGATCTCTTGGAGGTCCATCGGAACGTCCTTCGTACGTTTGTATGAAGAAGTCGGTGCCTGAAAGTGGCATTTGACTATACGGCGTGGGGGCCGAGTCCTCCTAACGTGCGAGGTGTTCTTCGGCGTTGGAGGTTCCGGTGGTCAGTTCTGTTCTCCTGGCGGCCGCGCGCAGCCGGCGGATTCGTGATCTGGTGACTTCCGTGCCCCTGACCAGGGGTGTCGTCGACCGGTTCGTCGCCGGGGACGACCTGGACGCCGCGGTCGGCGTCGTCAGGGGGCTGCGGGCGGACGGGCTCGAGGTCACTCTTGATCATCTGGGGGAGGACACCAGGGACCGGGAGCGGGCGCGGGCGACCAGAAACGCGTACCTGGAGATGGTCTCCGCGCTGGGAGAGCAGGGGATCGCGGGCGGCGCCGACGCGTCGGTGAAGCTGTCGGCCCTCGGGCAAGCGCTGGGCGGAGATCTCGCGCTCGATCACGCTCGGGAGATCTGTGCCGCGGCCGGGCGGGCCGGGATGACGGTCACGCTCGACATGGAGGACCACACGACGGTCGACTCGACCTTGGAGATCCTCGGCAAGCTCCGCGTCGACTTCCCGTGGGCGGGGGTCGCGATCCAGGCGATGCTGCGGCGCAGTGAAGGCGATCTCCGGGATCTGGCGGGGGCGCGGGTGCGGCTCGTCAAGGGCGCCTACGCGGAGCGCGCGTCGGTGGCCTACCAGGGCAGGCGCGAAGTCGACCGCGCCTACGTGCGGGCGCTGCGCACGCTGATGCGGGGCGACGGGTACCCGATGATCGGAAGCCATGACCCGCGGATCATCGAGATCGCGCAGGCGCTGGCCGCCGGGAGACCGCCCGGGTCCTACGAGTTCCAGATGCTCTACGGGATCAGGACCGCCGAGCAGCGGCGGCTCGCGGAGGCCCGCCGGATGCGCGTCTACGTCCCGTACGGGGCCGACTGGTACGGCTACTTCATGCGGCGCCTGGCCGAGCGGCCCGCCAACCTCGCCTTCTTTCTCCGTTCGTTCGTTTCCCGCTGACCAGGAGGTTCCCTTTCATGGACGCCGTCACCAACGTTCCTACGCCGGTGAACGAGCCGGTGCGCGGGTACGCCCCGGGCAGCGCCGAACGGGCCCGGCTGGAGGCCGCGCTCGCCGGGCTGGCCGCGGAGGCGCCGATCGACCTCCCCATGACGATCGGGGGAGAGCGGCGGCTCGGCGGCGGGACGAAGGTCGCCGTCGTCCAGCCGCACCGGCACGCGTCCGTCCTCGGGACGTTCGGGACCGCGACCGAGGACGACGCGCGCGACGCCGCCGAGGCCGCACTGAACGCCGCCCCCGCGTGGCGGGCGCTGTCGTTCGACGACCGGGCCGCGATCTTCCTGCGGGCCGCCGACCTGCTGTCCGGGCCGTGGCGGGAGACGCTGCTGGCCGCGACGATGCTCGGGCAGTCCAAGACCGTCCAGCAGGCGGAGATCGACACCCCGTGCGAACTGGTCGACTTCTGGCGGTTCAACGTGCACTACGCGCGGCGGATCCTCGCCGAGCAGCCGATCAGCGGGCCCGGCGTGTGGAACCGGTCCGACCACCGGCCGCTGGAGGGGTTCGTCTACGCCGTCACCCCGTTCAACTTCACCGCGATCGCCGCGAACCTCCCGACCGCGCCCGCGCTGATGGGCAACGTGGTGGTGTGGAAGCCGTCCCCGACGCAGACGTACTCGGCCGTCCTGCTCATGCGCCTCCTGGAGGACGCCGGGCTGCCGCCCGGCGTCATCAACCTGGTGACCGGTGATGGGCTGGCCGTGTCCGAAGTGGCGCTCGCGCACCCTGAACTCGCCGGGATCCACTTCACCGGGTCCACGGCGACGTTCAAGCGCCTGTGGAAGACGGTCGGGAACAACATCGAGAAGTTCCGCGGGTACCCGCGGCTGGTGGGGGAGACGGGCGGGAAGGACTTCGTCGTCGCTCATCCCTCGGCCGATCGGGGAGTGCTGAAGACGGCTCTGGTGCGCGGGGCCTACGAGTACCAGGGGCAGAAGTGCTCCGCCGCGTCGCGGGCGTACATCCCGCGGTCGATCTGGGACGGCGGGTTCAAGGAGGAACTGGCCGCCGAGGTCGACGGGCTCACCATGGGCGACGTCGCCGACCTGTCCAACTTCATGGGCGCGGTGATCGACGAGCGGGCCTTCGCCAAGAACAAGGCGGCCGTCGACCGGGCCCACGCCGACCCGGACGTCGAGGTCCTGGCCGGCGGGACCTGCGACGACTCGGTCGGGTACTTCGTCCGGCCGACCGTCCTCGTGTCCGGCGACCCCGAGAACGAGATCTTCCGGGACGAGTACTTCGGGCCGATCCTCGGCGTCCACGTGTACGACGACGACCGGTACGAGGAGATGCTCGCCCAGATGGAGTCCGTGTCGGCGTACGCGCTGACCGGCGCCGTGATCGCCGGCGACCGGGCCGCGGCCGCCCACACCGCCGAAGTCCTCCGGTACGCGGCCGGCAACTTCTACATCAACGACAAGCCCACCGGCGCCGTCGTCGGGCAGCAGCCGTTCGGCGGCGCGCGGGCGTCCGGCACCAACGACAAGGCCGGGTCCGTGTTCAACCTGCTGCGCTGGACGTCGCCCCGCTCCCTCAAGGAGACCTTCGTCCCGCCGACCGACCACCGGTACCCGCATATGGGCTAGGCGGTCTCGATGCCCGTGGCCGGGAGGGTCACCCAGCCACGGGTGAACGGCGACGAGATCCGCTCGGCCCGTTCTAGGTCCACGCCGATGTTCGGGTGGGCGGCCAGAAGTTCTTCCAGCGCGACGCGGGCCTGGAGCTTGGCCAGGTGCGAGCCGATGCAGAAATGCACACCGCTGGAGAAACCCAGATGGCGAGCGATCTCACGGGTCACGTCCAGTTCGCTCGCGGACGGGCCGAACTCGCGCTCGTCCCGGTTCGCCGACCCGAACAGCATCATCACCTTCTCGCCCTCCGGAATCTCCGTCCCGTGCAGCGTCACCGGCCGCGTCGTCGTGCGGGCCAGCGCCTGCACCGAACCCTCCAGGCGCAGGAACTCCATCAGCGCGTTCGGGATCAGGGACGGGTCGGCCGCGAGACGTTCACGCTGGGCGTGGTCGCCGTCCAGCAGTGCTACGGCGTGCGAGACCAGATTGCCGGTCGTGTCGTTGCCGCCCGCGACCATGACGAAGCAGAAACCCAGGACGTCCCAGTCGGTGAGGCGCTCCCCGTCCACCTCCGCCGCCGTCAGCGCGCTCACCAGATCCCCGGACGGGTCGGCGCGGCGCTCCGCGATCACGTCGGTGAAGTAGGCGAACATCTCGGCCACCGCCTCGACCGCGCCGCCCTTCATCGCCTTCATGTCGAAGCCGTCGTCCTGCAAGGTCGTCAGCGCGGTCACCCACGGGTCGAACCGCGCCCGGTCGGCCTCCGGGACGCCCAGCAGATGCGCCAGCGCGAACGTCGGCAGCGGCGAGGAGAAGTCGCGGTGCAGGTCCGGCACCTCACCATCCGCCGCCTTGCCTTCCATGACCGCGATCCGGGAACGCGCGAACTCGCGGAGCATGTCTTCGAGCGCGGCCGTCCGGCGCGGGGTGAAGCCGTGGCTGACCAGGCGCCGCAGGACCGTGTGGCGCGGCGGGTCGAGCATCACGATCGTCGGAGCCAGGCCCAGCCTGCCGATCTCGTCCGGGTAGAACGTCAAACCCCGCGCGGACGAGAACGCCTCCGCGTCCCGCGTCGCCGCCCAGATGTCATCGAACCGGGACAGCGCCCAGAACGGCGGATCCTCGTGGTGATGGACGGGATCGTCGTCGCGGAGCCGCCGGTACGCGGGATAGGGATCGGCCTGGAATCCGGGATCGAACGGGTCGTACACGTCCGCCATGGCGCGGCCTCCGGTACTAACAGGCGTCGTTATTAACGCCCCCTGTTAGTATCATCGCCGTGCCCAAAGACGCAACGGCCACAAGAGAACGGCTACTACGCGCCGGCGCCCACCACTTCGCCGCCGACGGCATCGACGCCGCCCGCACCCGCGACATCATCGCCACCGCCGGACAACACAACGACTCCGCCATCACCTACCACTTCGGCTCCCGCACCGGACTCCTCGAAGCCATCCTCCGCGCCGGCGTCAACCGCATGGAACCCGCCCGCACCACCCCCAGCAACCCCACCGACCTGCACGCCATCGTCGCCGCCATCATCGAACCCACCGCCGCCGAACTCCGCACCCCGCACGGCCGCGACTTCCTCCGCATCACCGCCCAACTCGCCGGACGCGCCGGAATCCGCGACCACCGCCCCCCACCCCTCCTCCACGGCACACGGCTCAACCACCAACTCCAACTCCTCCAAACCGCCTGCCGCGCCACCCTCCCCGAACCCCTCGCCCTCGAACGCATCGCCACCTTCATCGCCTTCCTCACCGCCGCCCTCGCCGACCGCACCGGCCGAACCCACCACAACACCCCCCAAAAAACCCTCATCGACCACCACACCTTCGTCACCGACCTCACCGCCATGCTCACCGCCGCCCTCCAAGCCCCCACCCCCACCCCAACCGGTTTGCCTAACCACCCCCCGCCCCATACAGTTAAGACATCACCGCGGGGTGGAGCAGTTCGGTAGCTCGCTGGGCTCATAACCCAGAGGTCGCAGGTTCAAATCCTGCCCCCGCTACGGGTCCTGGGGTCCGTGTGGTCAGTGCGTTCGCACTTTCCCGCGCG
>NZ_JBQQBP010000027.1:0-81632 GCF_052245875.1 Actinomadura sp. 3N407 | reverse complement strand
CCATGCGGACGATCTCGTCCTTGTGCTCCTGGGTGAAATGCCGCCTCTGTCGTGCCAACGGCCTTCCTTTCCGGTTCTCTCCCCAACTCTAGTTGGGGCCCTGTCCGGAAGATCCGGGGCACCTCAGTTCCCGCGCTTCGGGGTGGTCGCCCATGAGGATGTGCCAGTAGCACGTCCCTTGGCCTGGTCCGGGTTCCGCGCGGTTCCGCCATCGGTCGGTCATATGCGCGGGCAGTGGACTCATGGGCTCTCCATATCTGGATCATCTGTCAGGGCAGCGGCGTTGAAATCGCGGATCTGCTGTCTGAGCTGGACGGCGAGCGGACTGCCTTGGAAACGCGGTCCGGCGAGTCGGCGGTGCAGGTCTGCCAGGTAGCGCGTGACGGTCGTAAGACGCATTCCGGGGTCCAGCGTCAGAAGCTTGGTCAGTTCCTCGGCGGTGCCCTCCAGGTCACCCCTCAGGAGGTGGGCGACTCCGGTGCCGACGCGTATTTGAGCCCAGTTCGCGGGCGAGATCGGGGTACCTGCGGCCCATGCGCTGTCTGCCATCTCGGCTGCTTGTAGCGCGCCGTCAAGATCACCGGTTCGCATGGCCACCGACAGAGAGAACAGGGCTTGGCGCTCGGTCGGGAACGACCACACCGATAGATCAGAGGGGGTGTCGTGGGTGGCCTCGGCGGATCGCTCGGCGCGGTCCACGGCCTCGCGTGCCCTGGTCTTGTCCCCCAGTAGAACGGCGGCATTGGCCTCGTACCAGGCAAGTTGGGTCTTCATTGGGCTGGGTGCACTGGCCTCAAAGCCCTGCCGGGCAAGGTCGGCTGCCTCGATGAAGCGGTTCTGCCAGCGTGCCGTCTTGGCCTGGGCGTACCACGCGAACGACTCGCTTGCTCCGGCCTCCTGAGCGAGCATGAGCGCGGCAGCGGCGTATTCCTCGGCGACGGCGTCGAGATCGACGTCTCCGAAGATCACAGCAGCGTGCGCAAGAAGATCTGAATCGATCCTGAGTAGCTCCCGCGTGTGGCGGGGCCGGTGGCGTCCGCCTTCCAAGAGTTCCTGCGTACGGCGATGTAGTTGGACTACTTCGCGGAGCAGTCTTTTCGCGGGAACTCGCGTGTGGGATTTCGCGAGTGACGTCGTTGATCGTGCAAGCCGCGCGATCGCCTCTTCGTTGGTGTCGCTCGCGGTTACCCACTGAGTTAGGCGGACGATCTCGGCCGTACGCGCCAGCTCGGCTGCGTCGACGCGGTCGGGCTCTACCTCTGTTGGAGCGGGAGACATGATCCCCGTGCGCGAACGGCTGCGCTCTTTCTGCTTCGCCGGCGGGATGAAGCCGAGTTGTTCAGCCGTCCGGCCGGTCAGCTCTTGAAGTGCTTTCCGGTACGGCGGGTGCGGCCAGCGCACTTCGCCCCGTTCCCAACGGCGAAGTCGTTCCTCGTCACAGACCAACCCGTTCGCGATCGCCGTGGGCGTGTGGTTGATCGCCTCGGCCATGTCGGCGCGGGTGGAGTACTTCGCCTCGCGCCATGCGGTGAGTTGCGCGTTGGGGATCGTGTCGGGCATCCGGCCTTGCCTCGAAGGGGGACGGAAAGGGGCTGGTTGGGGGCGGAAAAGGGGACTGGTTGGCGGTGCTGACTGAACGTGGTGACTGGTTGTCTCTGTGACAGGCAACACCGTACGTCATTGATCATGCGGCCTTGGGAGGCATGACTGGTGATCCTCCGTCCGGGAGAGAACGAGCCGACTCGTGAGATCCCCTGCTCCTCGTGCAACGGGCGGGGTTGGTCCTGGGTGTCGTCCCGGGTTGACCTGCTGGTCGCGCGTCGCGGCTCCGGACGTGGACCGGAACGACTGCGGGAACCCTGCGCCATGTGCCGTGGGGATCGCCGGGCCGAGGTGGCGTGAATACGGCGGGTCTGACGGCGTGTACGGGCGGCCGTCGCCTACCGGCACACAGACGGGAAGCCGCGGCGCGATGACGCCAGTCGGCAGAGAGGCAACTTCCGATGACCGCAACAGCCTTGATGGATAGATCGGCGCATCAGCGTGCGCAGACGTTGACGAAAGCCTGTCCCGACAGCGTGTATCTGACCCGTGCCTTGGTGCGTGAGTCCCTCGACGGGTGGGGGCTGTCGGCCTACGCGACCGACGCCTGCCAGATCATGGGTGAGCTTGCGGGGAACGCTGCAACGCTCTGCGCTGGTGACATGATCCGCGCTTGGGTGAGCCGGATCGACGCTGGCATAGAGCTGTGCGTGTGGGACGGGCACCCCGGACACCCCACGCTGCAATCGCCGCGTGACGGCGCCGAGTGCGGGCGTGGCCTGATCCTCGTTCAGGCGTTCGCGTCCGGCGGCTGGGGATGGTGCAGCCTGGCGGCGGGAAAAGTCGTCTGGGCGCGCATCGCGGTCGATTACGCGTTCATGCTCTCCGCTGCGCGGGCGGTGGGCCGCCCGGTGGTCGGGCCTCTGCCGCACGTGCGCAGGCCCACGGCACCGGCCGCCATTCAGTAGACGGCCCCGCCCTGCGGTGCGCGTCCCACCGGTTCCCCCCGGCCTGGTGGGTCCCCCAATCGCCCGCAGGGCGGGCGGCAACCAACTCAACCCGGCGTCAAAGTCACTCCACGGCCCCAAACACCACAGTTCACGGCCGTCCAGGAGAATCCAAGGCCCGAATACGCACACGGTTGTGTGGGGACCTGTCCAAGGGGAAATCGCGGGCCTGCGTCAACAGGGTTGGGCTGGGCCCCCGGTGCACCGTAGTTGATCGCTGCGAGTTCGCGCCGGGGGCCCAGATCGGGGGTGACCTGGCGCGTGTCGGGTGGGTCGAAGCGTGCGGTTTTCGGCGTGGGCTCCCGGTGTGGCTGAGGGACGAGGTGAAGAAGTCCCAGCTCGGGAACCGGTGATGCCGTGACAGCACCGTCTGACGTCTGCTTTGCTGGTGGTACTCGTGTTGTCGAGCTGTTGGCAGGACCTCGTGTCAGATCACGCTTCGTACGCTCCGAAGTATGTCCAGATCATGGAGACGCTTCGCGCTCGGATCAAGGACGGGACCTATCCCGTCAACGCGCCGATTCCCTCCGAGTCGGCGCTTGGGCGAGAGTTCGGGGCGTCACGTCCCACGGTGGTCCGTGCCTTGAACGAGATGCAACTCTTGGGCGAACTGCATCGTGAGCACGGGCGGGGCACCTTCGTTAAGGCGGCTCCCTCGTCCGGGGCGCGCAACAGCCGGCCCGGTCTGACCGTCCTGGATCGCCAGGAAACCGCTACCTCTATCAGGACGGTAGAGATCGGTCGTGCTTCTGCGCCGAGTGCGGTTGCGATGCTGCTTGGCCTGGCCGAATCGGCACCTGTCCACCTGCGGCGGTACGTGGGGCTGTACGACTCCATCGCCAGTGAGCTTGTCTCGCTGTGGACTCCGCTTGATGTCGCACGGGCCTCGGGCCTGGACCAAGAGGGGCCGTTGACGGTTCCCGTCCGCCAGCTCTTGACCGCGTCGGCCAGGGACCGACTGACCCGCGTTGATGAACGCATGCAAGCTCGGCGTCCTACTGACCAAGAGCGGGAGTCCCTCGACTTGGCGGAGGGAGAACCCGTGCTGTCGGTGCTGGGCTCGGTGGTCGACTCCACGGGGCGGACGGTCTTGGTCGTAGAGGTCGCTCTACCCGGATCGCTTCACGTGCTCGAAGAGTCCTACGGACTGTGACCCAGATCACTCGATAAGTCGTCTTGCATCCCTTGTAGATCCACCTCTGTCGCATAGTCTGTCGGTACAGCAACTCGACAGACCGAGTTGTCGTCAGAAGGATCGATCGACAGGGAGCAATTGCCATGGCGGTGCAAGGTCCGTTCAAGGTCGCGTTCGGGGACGTGTTCCCCTACGGCGCGTACATCAAGGGCGGTGTCGAACCGGTGCGCGACTTCGACCGGTCGACCCGCGAGAACTTCGTCCAGGCGCGCGACAAGGACACCGGCGAACTGGTCTGGGCCGTCGAGGTCCTGGACGCCGACGCCGAGTCCAAGGGCACGTTCAAGGTCAAGCTGATGGCACCGGTGCAGCCGATCATGCCGGAGGCTCCGGCGGGGTTCCCGTTCGTGCCGGTCGAGTTCGACGGCCTGTGCGTGACGCCGTACGTCAACAGCGGCACCGGCCGCCTGGCCTACTCGCTCAAGGCGGCGGCGGTGCGCCCGGCCAACTCCCGGGGCGGCTCGTCCCGTACCTCGGGCAAGGACGGCGCGGCGGCTAAGGACGCTGCCTGATGGCGGGCGGGCGCATGTCGGCGCTGTCGCTGCCCATCGACGGCGCGGCCTCAACCGAGTTCCGCGCGTTCCGGGCGCGTACTCCGCTGTTCACCGTCTCGGCCGGTCGGGTGCTGGTCACCCTCACCCTTCCCGAACGGCTCGGCGCCTCGGATGTCGAGTTCGCGCGGAGCCTGGCCGAACAGGCGGCGGCGTACGCGGTGGAGGTCGAACGGCTGTACCGCTCCGGCCGTGGCTCCGCGTCCGGCCGCCGGTCCTCGTCGGGGCGGTCCTCGGGCAAGGGGAGGGCTGCGTGATGGGTGCCTACAGCTACACCACGGTGCAGGTGGAGCCGGACGGGACGGCGCTGACATCTGTGAGCATGCACCCGGACGAGCGGGTGTCGGTGCTGTACCCGCGCGGCAAGAACCGGGCGCAGATCTCGATCACGCACGCCTACGCCCACGTGATCATCGCTCCGACCAGGGCCACGGCACCGACCGCCGAAGACGTCCGGGTCGCGCGCAAGCTCGCCGAGTCGTTCGCGGCCTACGCGGCCGAGGTGGAGCGGCTCCACGTCGAGAACTGCGCTTCCGACTCCGCAGAGGACACAGCGGCCTGATCTAGGTGGGGCGGCTGGAGCTGGTACCTCCGGCCGCCCCTCTTCTCTCCCCAACAGCTAGTGAAGAGGTGACCCATCATGGCATGGGAGTTCCGCAAGCTCGGACCCGGCGAAAACGTCGCGGTCGAAACCCAACGAGACCCGTTCGCGGCCCCCAAGTGGGCTCCTCCAGTGTGGCACATGCCCGAGGGCCTGGTGCTGATCGTCAACGCCGTCCGCTTCCTGGTCCGGACCGTGGTGTTCCTGGTCCGCAACATCGTCCCCGTCTCGGCTGCGGCGGGGCTCGGCTGGCTCGGCTACCGGTTCGGGTGGACGGTCCCCGTCCTGGCCCTGGCCCTCGTCTTCGTCGTCCTGGGTGTGTGGGCGGGGGTGGACCGTCCGTCCTTCGTCCGCTGGGTGGTCCGTCCGGCCCGGTCCTGGTGGCGGCTGGTGTTCGTCTACCGGCGCGACTGGCAACCGGTCCTGGTCACGGCCGGGCTGACCAAGGTGCACAAGGGGCGGGAGTATCTTCCCTCGCTGGTGCGGGTCCGGTGCGGCCCGACGTCGGATCGGGTCCTGGTCCGCATGCTCAAGGGGCAGGCTCCCGACGCGTGGGAGCGGGTGGCGGTCAACCTGGCGCACGGCTTCGGCGCGTCCCTCGTCCGCGTCCGGAACGGGGACCGTCCGGGACGTATCTGGTTGGAGTTCGTCCGCCGTGATGCCCTCGCCGAACCGATTGCGGCGCTGCCCGTCCCGGACGCCTGCGACGTTGATCTGTCCGGGCTGCCGGTTGGACGGGCCGAGGACGGCTCACCCTGGCGGCTCCGTCTCCTGGGAACCCACGTGCTCATCGCGGGGGCGACGGGGTCCGGCAAGGGCTCGGTCATCTGGTCGACCATTCGCGCGCTGCTGCCGCTCCTGCTCGGCGGGCTGGTGGAGGTGTGGGCCATCGACCCCAAGCGCATGGAACTGAGCTTTGGGCGGGCGCTGTTCGAACGGTACGGGCGCTACAGCGACGACCCCAAGGGCGGCATGGTCGACCTGTTGGAAGCGGCGGCCGAGGACATGAACGCACGCGCCGAACGCTTCGCCGGTCTGACGCGCTCGTTCACGCCCTCGCATGAGTTCCCGTTCCGGGTGATCGTGGTGGATGAGCTGGCGTTCCTGACCGCCTACTGCCCCGAACGCGACCTGCGAAAGCGCGCCGAGTCCGCGCTTGCCGTGCTCACCACACAGGGCCGGTCGGTGGGGTACTGCGTGATCGGTGCGCAGCAGGACGCCCGCAAAGAGGTCAACAACCTGCGCAACCTGTTCCCCGACCGGATCGCGCTGCGCCTGGACGAAGACGAACAGGTCGACATGGTGCTCGGCGACGGTGCCCGCGACCGTGGGGCCCTGGCCGACCAAATCTCCTCCATCCCCGAGATCGGCGCGGGCGTGGGGTTCGTCCGGCTGGAGACGAGTCCGGATCCGGTGCGGGTGCGGGCCGCCTACGTCTCCGACGCCGATATCCGGGCGATGGTTGCGCTCGGCTGCCCTGGCCTCGACATCGAGGGGGCGGCGTGAGGCAACCCACCCTCGACGGCTCGGAGGTCGACGCCTCCCCGCCCGAACCTGCACCGGAACCGGTGGTCAAGACGCTGGCTCCGCTGGCGCGCGGGGTGCTGGAAGCGGTGGCGGTCGAACACGGCGTCTGTATCCGGCCGGTGCCCATGCGGCGGGTCGACCTGAACACGGGCGCGGCCGAGGTCGTCTACGTCCCCTGCGGGCACACCCTGGCCTCGGTGTGCCCCTCGTGCGCCGAACGCAAGCGCAAGCTACGGGCCGTCCAGTGCAACCAGGGCTGGCACCTGGACACCGAACCTCAGATCACGCGCGCTGACCCCGATGACGAGCAACGCGCCTGGATGCAACTGCGGGCACAAGCGGCGGCGGCCCGTGACCGTGCGGCCGAGGACGGTACGGCGGACGGCGAAGACTCCGAGTTCTGGGACGCGGTTGTGCGTGACCTCGACAATGAGCTCGAACGGTCGGGCGTGCGGGGTGCCCTCAAGACCGGTGAGGAAAGCAAGGGCCGGCGCTCTCGGTCGACCCGTAGGCGGCAGGATGCGCCGGACCTTCCCCGGCGTCCGGTCGACTCCCGCACCGTGGGCAAGGTGTTCCGCGGCCGTGACGGCAAGACGTTCCGGCCCTCGATCTTCCTGACCCTGACGTTGGACTCCTACGGGCGGGTGCGCTCGGACGGAACCCCCGTCGACCCGGCCACGTACGACTACACGCGGGCCGCGCGGGACGCGTTGCACTTCTCCAAGCTCATCGACCGGTTCGTGCAGAACCTGCGCCGCTTCGTCGGCCACGACGTGCAGTACTTCGCCACCGTCGAACCACAAAAGCGGCTCGCTCCCCACCTGCACATGGCCATTCGCGGGACGATTTCGCGGGCTGAGCTGCGGCAAGTGGTAGCCGCGACGTACCACCAGGTGTGGTGGCCTCCGACCGACCGCGTCGTCTTCTCCGGGGATCACCTGCCGGTCTGGGACGACGTTGCGGGCGAGAACGGCGGCTACCTCGACCAGGCAACCGGTGAGGTCCTGCTCACCTGGGATGAAGCCCTAGACGCCCTCGGGGAGGCCGAGGATGCCGAACCCCTGCACGTGCTGCGGTTCGGGCGGCAGATCGACGCCCAAGGCGTGATGGCCGACTCCCCGAAGTCCCGAAAGCTGATCGGCTACCTGACCAAGTACCTCGTCAAGGGCGTCGCCGAATGCCACAACGCCGAAACCGGCGCGCAGCGTGAGCACGTCGACCGGATGGCCGAGACCCTCCGCTATGAGCCGTGCTCACCGACGTGTGCGAACTGGCTGCGCTACGGCGTCCAGCCCAAGAATCCGCGGCAAGGGATGACCCCGGGCTTCTGCAAGGGCAAGGCACACCGCCGTGAACACCTCGGCTACGGCGGCCGCCGCGTCCTGGTCTCCCGCAAATGGTCCGGCAAGACCCTCGCCGACCACAAAGCCGACCGCAAAGCCTGGGTCCTCGCGCGGCTGGCTGAAGCCGGAGTCCCCGTCACCAACCCGGCAGATCCCAACGCCGTCCACGTCTGGGAACGCGCCGGACCTGGCGACCCGGACGTCAAGCCAGCAGAACAACGGCTCTTGCTGCTGATCAACGAACGCGTCCAACGACGGAAGCAACTCGACCAAGCGACCTCATCCGAACTTTCGGCAACTGCGGAGGCGGCGTGAACGGGGCACCAAAGGCAGAGGTGTTGAAGCTGCCGGTCGATCGGACGTGGACTCCACAGGAGGTATCTCGATTCCTCGGCGTCCCGGTGGCCACGCTTCATCAGTGGCGCTACCTCGGTACGGGACCCAAAGCGGCCAAGGTAGGGCGTCACCTTCGCTACCTGCCCGCCGATGTCCTCGCCTGGTTCCGCCAGCAGCAGGAGGCCGCGTAATGGCTGTCTACGATCGGTGGCACACGGCCAAGCCTCGTACCGACGAACAGGGCAAGCCAATACCGCCATGCCGTGAGCACAAGCAGTGCCCCAGCGTCGACCACGGTAAGGGTGACCGCTGGCAAGTCCGCTGGCGTGACGAGACCGGCAAGCAGCGCAAAAGCAACTTCGCGAAGAAGGCAGGCAAGGACCCGAACACCTGCGCCGATGCCTTCGACGCCAAGATTCGGGCGGCTCTGGATGCCGGGACGTACGTTGACCCTGCGCGCGGCAAGATCCTCTTGGGGGACTTCGCGAAGCGTTGGCGTAGCGGCCTGACCGGCGACCCGAACACCCTATGGAACGTCGATAAGCGTCTTGCCCACATCATCGACGTGCAGCCTCGTCCGGGCCAGGGCAAGAGCCGGCGGCCTACGGGCGACCCCAGCGTGATCGCCAATCAGCCCATGTCGCTCTTGGCGGCGCGTCCCAGTCTGGTACAGCAATGGATCAAGAGCTTGGAGCTCAAGGGGCTGTCACCCGGCTACATCAAGCGCATCTTCGACACGCTCTCAACGATCTTCATCGCCGCCATGGAAGACGGCTTGGTCGACAGGAACCCCACCAAAGCGAGTTCGGTCAAGCCTCCCCGCGTACCGAAAAAGAAGGTCGTGCCGTGGACGCTTGACCAGGTGGAGTCTCCGGACGGACCGCCCCATACGGCGCGACTGATCTTCACTCGGCCTAGTGGCCAACCCCACTACGGGGGCGTCTTCAACTACGTGTGGCAACGGGTCCGCAGGGCCGTTGGTGTCCCGGAGACCCCCGAGAACGGCATGCATGTCCTTCGCCACACGGCGGCGTCTGCCTGGCTCGCCGCGGGCGTCGACATCCGGACCGTGGCCGAGTACCTCGGGCACGCTGACCCCGGCTTCACGCTCCGGACGTATGCGCATCTGCTTCCGGATGCCGCTGACCGCGCACGCACGGCCATGGATGCGTTCTTCGCCTCGGAAGGCAAGATCGAGAACGCTAGTGCCCTGCATGTGCCCTCAGACCTGGGGCGGTGAGAGAACATGCAGGTCACAGCGGGTCTGTCAGGGCTCGAACTTGTAGCCCAGGCCGCGGACCGTGACGATGTAGCGCGGCGTGGACGGGACCTCCTCGATCTTGGCGCGGAGGCGCTTGATGTGCACGTCCAGCGTCTTGGTGTCCCCGACGTAGTCGGCGCCCCACACGCGGTCGATCAGCTGCATCCGGGTCAGGACGCGGCCGGCGTTGCGCAGCAGCACCTCCAGCAGCTCGAACTCCTTGAGCGGAAGCTGGACGGGTTCACCGGCGACGCTGACCACGTGCCGTTCGACGTCCATCCGGACGGGACCGGCCTCCAGCGTCGCGGGCGACAGCTCCTCGACCTCGCCCTGGCGGCGCAGGACGGCCCGCATCCTGGCGACCAGCTCGCGCGTGGAGAACGGCTTGGTGACGTAGTCGTCGGCGCCGAGCTCCAGTCCGACGACCTTGTCGACCTCGCTGTCCTTGGCGGTCAGCATGATGACGGGCACGCTGGACTTGGCGCGCAGCTCCCGGCACACCTCCGTGCCGGGAAGTCCGGGGAGCATCAGGTCGAGCAGCACGAGGTCGGCACCGTTGCGCTCGAAGATGTCCAGCGCGTCCGGGCCCGTGGCGGCGACGGCCACCTCGAAGCCCTCCTTGCGCAGGTTGTACGACAATGCGTCGCTGAACGACTCTTCGTCTTCCACGACGAGCACGCGGGTCACGGTGTTGCCTCCCGGGCGGTGTTCTGTGTGTCTTCCTCTACGTCCGCGTCTTCCGCCGCGTCCGCGTCCCTTCTCACGTCCGCGTCTCTCCCGGCGGCCGCGCCGTTCCTCGTTTCCGCCGCTTTCCCCGCCGTGTCTCCTCTCGCCGCGGCGACCTGTCCGTCCGCGGGGTCTCCGTTCGCGTCCGCGCCGGCGGGACGCGGCGGGACGGCGGCGTCGAGCAGCGGCAGCCGGATCGTGAACGTCGACCCGTGGCCCTCCTTGCTCCACACGGTCACGTCCCCGCCGTGCTTGCTGGTGACGTGCTTGACGATGGCGAGCCCGAGGCCGGTGCCGCCGGTCTGGCGGGACCGGGCAGGATCGACACGGTAGAAACGCTCGAAGATCCGCTCCACCTCGCCGTCCGGGATGCCGATGCCCTGGTCGGTCACGTTGACCTCGACATGCCGGTCGTCGCACATCCGGGTCGCGACGACGACGCGGGTGTTCTCCGGGCTGTACGCGACGGCGTTGTCGACCAGGTTGCGGAGCGCGGTGACGAGGAGTTCCTGGTCCCCGCGGACCCGCAGGCCGTCCTCGCCGCCGACGGTCAGCTCGATGTCCTTGGCGGACGCCTTGAACTGGCAGCGCTCCAGCGCCTCGGCGGTCACCTCGTCGAGCGTGACGGGACGCAGGTCCGGGAGCGGCTCGTCCCCCTGGACGCGCGACAGCGTCATCAGGTCCTGGACGAGGTTGGTCAGCCGCACCGACTCGTACTGCATCCGGCCCGCGAACCGGCGGATCGCCTCGGGGTCGTCGGCGGCGTTCTCGACCGTCTCCGCGAGCAGCGACAACGCGCCCACGGGCGTCTTGAGCTCGTGGCTGACGTTCGCCACGAAGTCGCGGCGGATCGCCTCGGTGCGGTGCATGTCGGTCAGGTCCTCGGCCAGCACGAGGACGAGTCCGTGCGACCCGAGCGGGGCCACCCGCACCGCGAACCAGCGTCCGTCGGCGCGGCTCCGCACACTCGTCGGCCCGACCTGGATCTCGGCTTCGCGGATCTCCCCGTCCCGCCGGACGAGCCGGGCCATCGCCAGCACCTCGTCCACCACGAGCCGGTCGCCGCTGACCATGCCGAACGCCCGCGCGGCCGAACTGGCGCGCAGGACGCGGTCCTCGCCGTCCACCACGACGGCCGACGACCGCAGGACGCTGAGCACCGAGGCGACGCCCGGCGGCAGACCGCCCACCGGCGCCACCGGAATCGCCGTCTGCTCGGCCCGCTCGCTCACTCGCACCGCCAATCCAGTGGCGAGCCCGATCGCGAGCCCGGCAAGCCCCGTCAGGATCGCGATGATTTCGACCTCCACACCACGGATCGTAAGCGGCATCCGGACCCCTCCCACCCGGAGGCACTGGTCACGGCGATCTCGTTCCCCGAAAGTTCACCTTCCTATCCAGGCCCGTTCATGCCGGCAAGGCAGGCTGTGGCGTGGGCGAGTCCGTCCGAAGCCCCGGACCGCCCCCGGAGACACCCCCGAACCTCGCCCGTTTCGCCCCATTCCTACGAAGGATTCTGAATTGCGCGACGCCTATCACGAGGAGCTCGACTCCCTCGCCGACCGGCTGGTGGAGATGACCCGCCTCGTCCGCTCCGCGATGGCCCGCGCGGTGACCGCGCTCCTGGACGCCGACCTGCGCCTGTCCGAGGAGGTCATCAGCGGGGACGAGCACGTCAACAAGATCGACGCGCAGATCGAGGAGGTCGTCTTCGACCTCATGGCCCGGCAGCAGCCCGTGGCCGGCGACCTGCGCACCCTCATCACCACGCTGCGGATGAGCGGCGACCTCGAACGCATGGGCGACCTCGCCGTCCACATCGCCAAGACCGCCCGGCGGCGGCACCCCGAGTCCGCCGTCCCGCCCGAGCTGCAGGCCACCGTCCTCGAGATGGGGCAGATCGCCGAGCGCATGATCGCCAAGGCGGGCAGCGTCATCGCGTCGCAGGACGTCGAGATGGGCCTGGAACTGGACGCCGACGACGACCAGATGGACCGCCTCCACCGCCGGCTCTTCGACATCCTCCTGTCACCCAAGTGGAAGCACGGCGTCGAACCCGCGGTCGACATCACCCTCGCCGGCCGCTATTTCGAACGCTTCGCCGACCACGCCGTCCACGTGGCGGAGAACGTCGTCTACCTGGTCACGGGCCAGCGCCCCGAAGAGATCACCGACCTCTGACGCGCCGCCCGCGTGAGGAGGGGCCACCCGCTCCGGGCGGCCCCTCACCCGGCTACTTCCTCCTGCCGCGCCTCGGCTTGGCCTTGGACTTGGCGTCCTTCGGGGCCGGGGCGGGGGCGGCCTTGGAGCCGTCCTTCTTCGCGGAGCCCTGGTTCTTGACGGCCTCGATGGCGGCCTTGGCGGCGGCCGGGTCGAGGTACTCGCCGCCGCGCTTGAGCGGGGAGAAGTCGTCGTCGAGCTCGTAGACGAGCGGGATGCCGGTGGGGATGTTGAGGCCGACGACCTGCTCGTCGGTGAGGCCGTCCAGGTGCTTGACCATGCCGCGGAGGGAGTTGCCGTGGGCGGCGACCAGGACGGTCTTGCCGGCGGCCAGGTCGGGGACGATCGCGTCGTACCAGTACGGCAGGAAGCGGTCGACGACGTCGGCGAGGCACTCCGAGCGCGGGATCAGTTCGGAGGGGAGCTCGGCGTAGCGGAGGTCGTTCACCTGGGAGAGCGGGTCGTCGTCCTTGATGGGGGGCGGCGGGGTGTCATAGGAGCGCCGCCAGGTCATGAACTGCTCTTCGCCGAATTCCTCGCGCGTCTGCGCCTTGTTCTTGCCCTGGAGGGCGCCGTAGTGGCGCTCGTTGAGACGCCAGGAGCGCTTGACGGGGATCCAGAGGAGGTCGGCCACGTCCAAGGCGATGTTGGCGGTGCGGATGGCCCGCTTCAGCAGGGAGGTGTGCACCACGTCGGGGGTGATGTCGGCGTCGAGCAGCAGGTCGCCGCCCTTGGTCGCCTCACCCTCGCCCTTCGCGGACAGGTCGACGTCCACCCAGCCGGTGAACAGCCCTTCCGCGTTCCAGACGCTTTCGCCATGCCGGAGCAATACCAGGGTCGCCATGACATCAGAGCCTATCGGCCCTGTCAGGGTCGCCGGCCGTCGGCGGGGTCACGGTTGGCGGGGTCGGCGAAGGAGGCGAACGCCTGGAGGTTGGCGAGGCTTTCGCCGCGTTTGACGCGCCAGTCCCATTCGCGCTGGATGGACGTCTTGAACCCGCGTTCGAGGGCCTTGTCGAAGTTCTCGTCGGAGTAGGTGAGGACGCAGCCGAGAAGACGGTCGATCTCGTCCGGGGACACCGACTCCAGGGGAACCCTCCCGACGAGGTGGACGTCGCCGACGTCGTCCAAGGCGAAGGCGACCCCGTACATGCGGCCGTTCTTCTCCAGGAGGAAGCGGTAGAACTCGGCGTGGTTCTCGTCGGGGCGGCGGCAGAAGAACGCCTCGACGTGCAGGCTGTGCTCGCCGACGATCAGCCAGGTCATGGTGGCGAGCTTGTGCTGCCCGGGGAGTTTGACGAAGAACGCGTTCTCGCGGGGTTCGTCGAACTCCAGCTCGGCGGCCTTGAGGGTCTCCCTGATGGTCTCGACGTGGCTCACGACCGCCTCCCGTTCACGCCCGCCCGCCCTCGCGCACCTCGGTTCGCTCCGCTCATGCTGTGACCTCCGCGGTGATGGATGCGGCCCGGACGGCCGGTATCGACATGGCACCGGTATACACGGCGCCGCTGTACACATCGAGGAGGTTGTCGACCGTGGCGTCCCATCCGAAGCCGTGCGCGTGCCGGACGGCGCCGCGGGAGAACCGGGCGTGCAGGCCGGGCCGGGCGTGCAGGCGGCGCAGGACGGCGGCGTAGTCGGCGGGATCGTGGCCGGAGATCAGGATGCCGGAGTCGCCGTCGGCGACGGCCGTGCAGAGGCCGCCGACGCGGGACGCGACGACGGGTGTCCCGCAGGCCTGGGACTCGACGGCGACGAGGCCGAACGACTCGCTGTGGGACGGTACGACGGTGACGTCCGCGGCCCGGTACCAGTCGGCCAGCTCCTGCTGCGGGCTCGGCGGTTCGAAGCGCATGACGTCGCTGATGCCGAGTTCGGCCGCGAGGTTCTGCAGGCCCTCGGGGCGGCATCGTCCGGAGCCGCTCGGGCCCCCGACGACGGCGACGACGAGCCGGGTGCGCAGGGACGGGTCGTCGGCGAGCATGCGGGCGACGGCGCGGAGCAGGACGTCGGGCGCCTTGAGCGGCTGGATGCGGCCGACGAACAGCAGCACGTACGCGTCGCGGGGCAGGCCGAGGCGGCGGCGGGCGGGGCCGGTCCGGTGCGGGAGCAGCCCGGCACCGCGGGCGAGGAGGGGCGATTCGGGGCGGAAAAGGGAGAGGTCGACGCCGGGGCTGACGGTCGCGACACGGGAGGCGTCGGCGCCGTACAGGTCGACGAGTTCGCGGGCTTCCTTGGCGGTGTTGGCGACGAGCTGGTCGGACGACGCGACGACCTGTTCCTCGCCCAGGACGCGCTCTGCCGGTTCGGCCTTGTCGCCGTCCGCGAGGGCCGCGTTCTTCACTTTGGCCATGGTGTGCATGGAGTGGACGAGCGGAACGCCCCAGCGCTCCTTCGCCGCCCAGCCCGCCTGGCCGGACAGCCAGTAGTGGGTGTGGAGGAGGTCGTAGTGGCCGGGGTCGTGGGCCGCCTCGGCTCGCAGGACACCGGAGGTGAAGCCGCATAGATGTCGGGGAAGTTCGGTCTTGTCCAGTTCCTCGAACGGCCCGGCGATGACGTTGCGGACCAGGACGCCCGGCGCCAGTTCGACGACGGGGGGCATGGCGCGGCAGGTCGCGCGGGTGAAGATGTCGACCTCGACGCCTCGGGCGGCGAGGCGCTTGGCCACCTCGACGATGTAGACGTTCATGCCGCCGGCGTCACCGGTACCCGGTTGATCAAGAGGGGAAGTATGAACACTGACCGTCGCAACCCGGTTGATACGACGCGACACCGGACACCACCTCCGGTAGTGCAACCTACCGACCGCGTTGGGTGTTCCCTCAGTTAGGGGCACAACCGTCACTTCCCGACACAGTGACCGACCTCACCGGCAACCCGCCCCTCCGGGCCTGGAAAGCTAGGGCTCATGCGTAAGACCGCGGTAGTGACCGGAGCAAGCAGCGGGATCGGGGCCGCCACGGCCAGGCGCCTGGCGGCGGAGGGATTCAACGTCGTGCTCGCCGCGCGGCGCCGGGACCGGCTGGACGCCCTCGCCAAGGAGATCACCGAGAGCGTGCCGGGCGCCGGCAAGGTCGTCCCGATCAAGCTGGACGTCACCTCGCAGGAGTCGGTGGACGCCCTCGCGGCCGCGATCGACGGCTGCCACGTGCTGGTCAACAACGCCGGCGGCGCCATCGGCCTCGACCCCGTCGCCGCCGCGGACCTGGGCGAGTGGCAGGCGATGTACGACACCAACGTCCTCGGGCTCGTGCGCGTCACCAAGGCGCTGCTGCCCAAGCTGATCGAGAGCGGCGCCGGGCACGTCGTCAACATCACCTCGCTCGCCGCGCACGTCCCGTACGAGGGCGGCGGCGGCTACAACGCGGCCAAGTACGCCGCCTACGCGGTGAACGACGTGATGCGGCTGGAACTGGTCGCCGAACCCGTCCGCATCACCGAGGTCGCCCCCGGGCTGGTGAAGACGGAGGAGTTCTCGCTGGTCCGGTTCCACGGGGACGAGGAGAAGGCCGCCAAGCCGTACGAGGGCGTCCCGGAACCGCTGGTCGCCGAGGACGTCGCCGACTGCGTGGCCTGGGCCGTCACCCGCCCCCCGCACGTCAACATCGACCGCATCGACGTCCAGCCGCGCGTCCAGGCCGCCCCCCACAAGCTGCACCGCGAGTAGCCGCTCAGCCGGCGCGGGGCGCGACGGCCGTCCAGGGGAGGGTCAGTTCGCCGAAGCGCCAGCGGCGCCTGCCGCCGTAGGGCGGACGGGCGAGGACGGGATGGGTCCGGGCGAGCAGCGTCACCGCCTCGATCCAGCGGGCGCGCGGCCCGAACGCCGAGTGCGGGGCGGCGGCCGCCCAGCAGCGGTCGAACGCCGCGAGGACGTCGTGCACGGGCTCGCCGGGGACATTGCGGTGGATCAGCGTCTTCGGGAGCCGCTCCGCCAGGGCGGACGGGCGGTCGAGCGTCGGCAGGTGGGCCGCGAACGTGATCGTCCTCGGGCCGTCCGGGGTGAGCGTCACCCAGACCGCGCGGCGTCCGATCTCGTCGCACGTTCCCTCGACGAGGACGCCGGACGGGTCGAGGCGGGCGCACAGCTCGTCCCAGGCGCGCCAGGCCGCGGGCTCGTCGTACTGCCGCAGGACGTTGAACGCCCTGATCAGGACGGGCGGGCGCTCGACCGGCAGTTCGAAGCCGCCGCGCAGGAACGTCAGGCCGTCGTAGGGGCCGCTGTCGCGGGACTCCGCGTCCCGTCCGCCGTCGGACGCCTTGAGGGCGGCGAGGAAGGCGAGCCCGGCGGCGACCCGGCCGGGGTCTATCTCGATGCCGGCGACCTCCAGGCGCGGCGAGACGGCGCGGAGCCGGGTGTAGAGCTCGAGCGTCGTTATCGGGGAGGCGCCGTAGCCGAGGTCGACGGCCAGCGGTGCGGCGTCCGGGCCCGGCGGGGCCCCGCGCGCCGGGGCCGAGCGCAGCGATCCGGTCTGGGTGGCGGTCGTCCAGCGATCCACGCGGCGCAGGCGGTTGGGGGCGGTCGTGCCGCGGGTCACCTCCCCCCGCGGCTTCCTGACTGGGGGCACTGGGTAATTCTTCCGTCTCGTCGCCGATGCCTCGTACGTTCACCACCACCCGACCCCGCCGAATGAGATTCGGTAAGTATAGGGTTACGGTGCTGTCGACACCGTCCCCCGAGGAGTGCCGATGCTCGACCTGGCGACCCTGCACGAGGCCATCGCCGCCGCCGTCCCCGACCGTGAATGCCTGGTCTGGCGCGACCGCCGGATGACCTGGCGCGAGGTGTCAGAGCGGACACGGCGGCTGGCGAACGTCCTGCACGGGAACGGGCTCGGCCTGCACGGGAACGGCACGCACGGGAACGGCACGCACGGGAACGGCACGCACGGCGGGCGGACGGCCGACCCGTGGGAGTCGCCCCACGATCACCTCGCCCTCTACCTGCACAACGGGCCGGAGTACCTGGAGGGCCTGGTCGGCGCGCACAAGGCCCGGCTCGCGCCGTTCAACGTCAACTACCGGTACGTGGACGACGAGCTGGCCCACCTCTTCGGGGACGCCCGCCCGGCGGGCGTGATCTACCACGCCCGGTTCGCGCCGGTGATCGGACGGGTGGTCAAGCGGCTCGACCGGCCCCCGCTGCTGCTCCAGGTGGCGGACGAGTCCGGCGAGGAACTCCTGCCCGGCGCGCTCGACTACGAGGAGGCGCTCGCGCAGGCGTCCGCCGAGCGCCTCGGCGACGTGCGTCCCGAGGCCGGTGACCTGCACATCCTCTACACCGGCGGGACGACCGGGATGCCGAAGGGCGTGCTGTGGCGGATCGGCGACCTGATGCTCGGCCCGCTGGGGATGCGGCACCGCGACGGCACCCCGGTCACCGACCTCGGCGAGGCCGTCGGGAAGGCCGTCCGCAGCGATCACCGCGTGCTCGTCGGCCCGCCGCTCATGCACGGCGCGGGGACGTGGTCGTCGCTGGGCGGCTGGTGCGGCGGCGCGTGCGTGATCTTCCCCGACCGGGTGGACGGGCTGGACGCCGCCGACCTGATGGCCACGGCGGAGCGGGAACGCGTCACCCGGATGCCGCTGGTGGGGGACGCGTTCGCCCGCCCGATCGTCGAGGCGCTGGAGGCGCGCGACCACGACCTCGGCTCGCTGCGGACGTTCGTCAACTCGGCGGCGGCCATCAGCCCGGCCGTCAAGCGGCGGCTCCTCGACCTCCTCCCGCACTCCCGGCTCGTGGACATCCTCGGATCGTCGGAGTCGGGTTTCCAGGTCGCCCGCAACGGCTCGTCCGCGCGGACGTTCATGCCGGCCCAGGGGACGGCCGTGCTCAGCGCCGACCGGTCGCGCCGCCTCGCGCCGGGCGAGGACGAGATGGGCTGGCTGGCCAAGGGCGGCGGCTCGATCCCCCTCGGTTACCTCGGCGACCCGGTGAAGACCGCGTCCACGTTCCTCACGGTGGACGGCGAGCGGCTGGCCGTGCCGGGCGACCGGGCGCGGTTCCTCGCGGACGGGTCCGTCGAGGTCCACGGGCGGGAGGCGACGACGATCAACACGGGCGGGGAGAAGGTGTTCGCGGAGGAGGTCGAGAACGTCCTGCGGGGGCTGCCCGGCGTCGAGGACGCGCTGGTGGTCGGCCGTCCGAGCGAACGCTGGGGGACGGAGATCGTCGCGGTGGTCCGTCCCGCCGGGGCACCCGGCGACGAGGAGCTGCGCGGGGGCTGTGCCGGGCTCCTGGCCCGCTACAAGATCCCCAAGGCGTTCGTCCGGACCGGCCGCGACCTGCGCCTGCCCAACGGCAAGGCCGACTACGCCGCCGCCCGCGCCCTCCTCGACTGAACGAAATTCCGTTCTGGACGGACGCCACCGTCCCGCGAGATCCTGACGGCATGCCGGACCTGCACAGCCTCCTCGCCGACCTGGCCGCCGAGGGCGACTCCGCCGACGCCCTCGTCGCACCGCTGCCCGCCGCCCGCTGGGCCGACCCGACCCCGGCCGAGGGCTGGACGATCGCGCACCAGATCGCCCACCTCGCCTGGACGGACGGCCAGGCCGTCATCGCGGCCACCGACGCGGACGCGTTCACGAAGCTCGTCGAGCGCGCCATGTCCGATCCCGGCGGCTACGTCGAGGCCGGAGCCGAGGAGGGCGCCGCCGAAGACCCCGCCCGCCTCCTCGCCCGCTGGCGGGACGGGCGCCGCCGCATGGTCGGCGCCCTGGCCGCCGTCCCGGCGGGGACGCGCCTCCCCTGGTTCGGGCCGCCGATGAGCCCGGCGTCCATGGCGACGGCGCGGCTCATGGAGACATGGGCGCACGGCGAGGACGTGGCCGACGCGCTCGGCGAACGGCGCGAACCCACGCACCGGCTCCGGCACGTCGCCCACATCGGCGTCCGGACCCGCGACTTCGCGTTCCGCAACCGCGGCCTGGAGCCGCCCGCCGGGGAGTTCCGCGTCGTCCTGAAGGGCCCGGCCGGGGAGGAGTGGACGTGGGGTCCGCCGGACGCGGCGCAGTCGGTCACCGGTCCGGCGCTCGACTTCTGCCACCTGGCCACCCAGCGCCGCCACCGCGACGACCTCGCCCTCACCGCCGCCGGCGCGGACGCCGACCGCTGGCTGGACATCGCCCAGGCGTTCGCCGGCCCGCCGGGCCCCGGCCGCTCCCCCGCGGCGGCGTGACCCCGAACGCCCATGGAGACGGGCGCGCCGCTCGGGTGAGTTCGCGCACTTCACAGGGCGTTCGCGTTCAGCGGGGGCGGTCCAGGAGATGTCTCCCGGTATGACGATTCTCATTGCCTATGACGGATCCGATGACGCGCAGGCCGCGGTCGAGTACGCGGCGCGCCATGTCAGGCCGGAGCCGGCCGTGGTCATGACCGTGTGGGAGCCGCTGCTGGCGCAGATCAGCTGGGCGCCGCTCGCGGCGACGCCGGTGGCCGCCTGGCGGGAGAGTGACGAGTACGAGGAGGAGAAGCAGGCCGAGCGGCTCGCGCGGCACGGGGCCGACCTCGCGCTCGCCGCCGGGCTGACCGAGGTGACGACGCGGGCCGAACGCGGGGCCGGGCCGGTCTGGGCCGCCATCGTGGACGTCGCGGACGAGTTGAACGCGTCACTGATCGTCACCGGGTCGCGTGGCCTGGCGGGCGCCCGGTCGGTGATCCTGGGCAGCGTCTCGACGCGTGTTCTTCATCACGTCCGGCGTCCGACGCTCGTCGTGCCGTCCCCGAAGGAGGACTGACCGCCTACGGCATGCCGATGACGCGTTCGAAGGCGTCGTAGGCATCGGAGGTGAACAGGACGAAGCGGGCGTCGGTGACCTTCGTCGGTGTGGAGCGGACGGTGCCGATCGCGATGCGGGCGGCGTCGTCCATGGGCCAGCCGTAGATGCCCGCGGACACGGCCGGGAAGGCGATGGAGTCGACGCCGAGTTCGTCGGCGACCCGCAGGGATTCGCGGTAGCAGGAGGCGAGTTGGGCGGTGCGGTCCTCGGACGCGGAGTAGACCGGGCCGACGGTGTGGATGACCCATTCGGCGGGCAGCCGGCCGGCGGTGGTCGCGACCGCCTGGCCGGTCGGGAGGCCGCCGCCGTAGTGGGACGCGCGTAGTTTGCGGCATTCGTCCAGAATTTCCGGGCCACCTTTGCGGTGGATCGCGCCGTCCACCCCGCCGCCGCCCAGGAGGGAGGAGTTGGCCGCGTTCACGACCGCGCCGACCTCCTGCTCGGTGATGTCGCCCCGCACGAGTGTGATCTTCATGTCCGCCGTTCCTTCGCTGTGACCGAACCCCATCAGAGGAGAAGAATTCTCTCCCGGGCCGGTCGCGAAACGCGTGCGGGCGGTTCCCGGCGGTACGCTCATGGCGGACGGGGCTCCGGGGGCGGTGCGACTCGTCCGAAGTCGTCCGGCCGGGATGCGGGGGTTCGATGCGGAAGGCCGGACGTGACCACTGAAAGAGTGACTGCCTATCCTGCCGTCGAGACGACCACAAAGGCGTGAAAGTCGTGGAGGTACCCCCTTGAAGATTCTCCTCGCCGGAGCGACCGGAGTCGTCGGTCGCCGGCTGATCCCGCTGCTCGTCCAGGCGGGCCATGAGGTCGCAGGGACGACACGCCGCCCCGGCCGCGCCGGGATGCTGCGCGACCTCGGCGCCACGCCGGTCGTTGTGGACGCCCTCGACGCCGCCGCCCTGCGCAAGGCCGTCACGGCCGAGCGGCCGGACGCGGTGATCCACCAGCTCACCGATCTCAGCGACGAGGACTTCGCGGCCAACTCGCATCTGCGGATCGAGGGCACCCGCAACCTGGTCGAGGCCGCCCTGACCGCGGACGTCGAGATCATGATCGCGCAGAGCATCGCGTGGCTGTACCTGCCCGGGGACACGCCCGCCGTGGAGACCGACCCGCTCGACACGTCGCTGCCGCCGTACGAGGGCGTCGCGGCGCTCGAGAACGCGGTCGCGGAGATGCCGCGCGGTGTCGTGCTGCGGTACGGGGCGCTCTACGGGCCCGGGACGTGGTACGCGCCGGACGGTGCGATCGCCGAGCGGGTGCGGGCGGGCAGCCTGCGCCTGGCGCCCGCGTGGACGTCGTTCGTGCACGCCGACGACGCCGCGTCCGCGGCGCTGGCGGCGCTCGACTGGCCGGCCGGCGCGGTCAACGTCGTCGACGACGAGCCGGCGACGACGGCCGACTGGCTGCCGGTCTACAGCGCGGCGCTCGGTGCGCCGACGCCGGGCAGCGCCGGGAAGCACGCCGCGACGACGGGCCGTCCGGTGTCGAACGCCAGGGCGCTGAGCCTCGGCTGGAAGCCGCAGGTCGCGTCCTGGCGCACGGGCTTCTCCCAGATGGACGGCTCCGCGGCGATGAACGGCGCCGCCCGGGTCGACTGACACCCCGACAGAGGACGTTTCCGGCGGAACGTGACAATCGACCTCTGAACAGGTCAGCCGAACTGGAACGAGCGCTTCGCCAGCCCGAACCAGTAGCCGTCGATGACGGACCGGCGTCCCGACGGCGCATCCGCGTCGGCGCCGAGCGCCATGAACAGGGGCGCGAAGTGCTCCGTCCTCGGGTGGGCGATGCGGGCCGCCGGGGCCTTGGCACGGAAGTCGAGCAGGGTGTCGATGTCGCCGCCCGCCACGGCCTTCTCCGTCCACTCGTCGAACTCCACCGACCACGCGGGCGGCACGGCGCCGGGTCCGGGCCGCAGCTTACGCAGGTTGTGCGTCGTGAAACCGCTCCCCACGATGAGGACGCCTTGGTCGCGCAGGGGCGCAAGCTCCCGTCCGACCTCGAAGAGCCGCGATGGCTCCAGGGTGGGCATGGACATCTGCAACACGGGGACGTCGGCGCCGGGATACATCTCCACCAGCGGCACATAGGCACCGTGGTCCAGCCCCCGCGTCTCGTCCTGGTGGACGTCGGGAATGAGTTTGCGCACCTCGTCGGCGAGTTCGGGGGCACCGGGCGCGTCATAGCGGACCTTGTAGTAGCGCTCGGGAAAGCCCCGGAAGTCGTACACGAGCGGCACCCGGCGGGTCGCGCCGATGCTCAGCGGCGCTTTCTCCCAGTGCGCGGACACCATCAGGATCGCCTCCGGCTTCGGCAGGCCGGCGGACCAGCGGGCCAGTTCCTCGGTCCAGACGGGGTCGTCGGCCAGCGGCGGCGCTCCGTGGCTGAGGTAGAGAACGGGCATCCGGGTCATGTCATCCCCCTTTACTTGATGATTCAACCTACTCCCAATTAGTTGAACATTCAAGTCTTGAGTGCTCAACTGTTTGGGTAGGCTGGAGCCATGACGGACACACGATGGCTCAACGCCGACGAGCAGGAGACCTGGCGCGCCTTCCTGTGGACGTCGCGCCTGCTCAACGAGGCCCTCGACCGCCAGCTGCAGCGCGACTCGGGGATGCCGCACACCTACTACATGATCCTGGCGATGCTGTCGGAGTCCCCGGGACGCGCCCTGACCATGACCGAACTGGCCGAGATCGTCCACTCGTCCCCGAGCCGCCTCTCCCACGCCGTCAACCGGCTGGAGGAGGCGGGCTGGGTACGCCGGGCCAAGCACGCCACCGACCGCCGCACCACGATCGCCGAACTGACCGACGAGGGCTACGCCGTCCTCGCCGAGGCCGCCCCCGGCCATGTCGCCGAGGTCAGGCGCCGCCTGTTCGACCCCCTGAGCCGCGAGCAGACGCTGGAGTTCCGCGCCGCCCTCCGCGCCCTCCTCGACGCCCTGGACCCCGACCACGAGGCCCCCTGCGCCCGCGACCTCGGCTGACGCGCCGGAGCCACCGGCCCTGATGGCGAAGGAATGGACGAACGCCGCGATCGCCGTGTTCTGGCCGTTCTGCGCTACCCGGAGTCCTTCTGGGGGGCGCCGAACTCGATCCTGTGCGATTTCGCGTCGGGGTGGGCGGCGGCGAGCAGGCGCATGCCCTCGTCCTCCAGCGCGGCGCGCTCCGGCGCCGGGACCGGGGCGAACGGATCGATCCGCAGCGTCGCCTCACCGCGCTTCTTCTCGATCTTCCACATGCCGTGGACGAAGCCGTCCACGAGGAACGTCGCCCGGATGATCCCGTTGACGGTGAAGATCCGCTTGCGGTGCTCCTCGGTGATGATGCGGGCCCGGTCCGCGTGGGACAGCAGCAGGTTATCGAAATCTGGGACGAACCGGACAGGCGCCGGGGTGTCGGGACCGGGACGCGGCGCCTCGGGCACGTCGTACAGCTTGCGGCCCTTCTCGTCCTGGAACACGAGGAGTTTGGGCAGGAGCCGCTCGACGACCTCACCGAGCCGCGTCAGGCCCGACCAGTGCTGGACGTCCTGGACGCTCGACGGGCCGAACGCGGCCAGGTAGCGCAGCACCATCTCGTCCACGGACGGGTCGGGCACCGCCGGCCCATCGAGCCACGCGTCGAGGGTCGTGTGCCGGGCCATCCCCGACGCGCCCCAGATGCCGCGCGGCGGGACCTGGACGAGCGGCAGGCGGCAGCGAACCGCCCAGCCGAGAAGCGCGGTGTCCGCGTCCGGCCACCGTTCGGCCAGCAGCGCCCGCAGCTCCTTGTCGGTGCGCGGCTCGTCCTCCAGCAGCGCCCGTGCCGAGGCGGCGACGGCCTCAAGGTCGATGCCGTCGAGTTCGCTGACCCTGGTCTTCAGATGGTTGTCCAGGATCATCTGGGTCAGCGGACGCAACCCGCGGGCGTCACGGGCGCTGACCAGGTGGAGCGTCCCGCGCATGAGGACGATCCGGAGCGCCCGGCGGTCGGTCATCAACCCGCCGACCTCGTCGAACTCGAAGCCCGCGAGGCGGCTCCACAGCCCGATGTACGGCGGGTTCGGCGCCTGCGACTGCATGCCGACCAGATGCTCGATCGCGTCCAGCGCGGGCATCGCATGCCGCTCCAGGAGCATCTGGCGCGCCAGCAGCGCCCGGTTCAGCTCCCGCCGCCCCAGCACCGGCACGTCAGTCGTCATAGCGTCCCCGCAGTTCCTGCCAGGTGGGAGGAGGGCCCGGGAGCTCCTGCCTGTCCGTCAGGTGCAGCGCGTCCAGCATCAGGGCCAGATAGCGGTGCTGCAGCTGGTTCATGCGCTCATCGTCGCCGATGCGGATGCCGTGCAGGTACTCCAGCATCACCGAGATGTCGCCGACCTCGATCTCGGGACGCAGCGCGCCGGCCTCCTGGGTGCGTTCCAGCAGCCTCTTCGTCGCGAGGTGGATCTCCTGTCCCTTGCGGCTCATCTCCTCGGTGACGTCGAAGGTCCCGGCGAGCCGCATCGTCAGGGAGCCGGCGCCGATGTCCAGGCAGCGGCGCATGAACCCGGCGAAAGCGTCCCAGGGGTCGGCGTCGTCGTCGAGCGCCGCCTCCACCTGGGCGAGGTAGCGGTCCATGCCGTCGTCGGCGAGCTTCTGGAGCAGGTCCTCCTTGCTCTTGTAGCGCCGGTACAGCGCGCTGATCCCCACCCCGGCGTGCTCGGCGACCGCCGAGATCGGTGCCCCCGGGTCGGCGGTGAACACCGCCCGCGCCGCCTCCCGGATGAGTTCGTCGTTGCGCGCCGCCTGCGCCTTGCGCCCGCTCATGGGCGCCCGTGCCGTGGTCTCCATGAACCCCATACTAAGGGAACGAAGAATTCCGTTCTATAGCGACCCGCGCCTCGACTTGACTTCGCCCCTCCGCCGGCACATTATGAACGTGTGTTCATGAACATGCGTTCATGCGGAGGGAGAATCATGGGAGACGTCGGGACCGGCATCGTCAACGTCGCGCAGTACGAGGCATGGAACGGATACGAGGGCCAGCACTGGGCCGGTCATTTCGACCGGTACGACGCCGTCAACGGCGGCTTCAACGAGTTTCTGCTGGACGGCGCCGCGATCGGGCCGCGCGACCGCGTCCTCGACATCGGCTGCGGGAACGGGCAGATCACCCGGCTCGCGGCGGGACGGGCACGGCTCGGCGGCGCGACCGGCGTGGACCTGTCCGGGCCGATGCTCGCCCGCGCCCGCTCCCTCGCCGAGGAGGAGGGCGTCCGGAATGTGACGTTCGAACAGGGCGACGCGCAGGTGCACCCCTTCGCCGAGGGCGGCTTCGACGTGGCGGTGAGCCGGGTCGGGATCATGTTCTTCGCCGACCCGGTGGCCGCGTTCGCCAACGTACGGCGGGCCCTGCGCGCGGGCGGGAGGCTCGCGTTCCTGTCCATGACGCCGCTCGGCGAGACCGACCTCGGGACGGTGTTCGCCGCGCTCCCGCCGCGGGAGGAGCCCGCGATCGGGCATCACGGGCCGCTGTCGCTGTCGGATCCCGAGCGCGTCCGCGAGGTGCTCGGGGACGGGGGGGCCGGATTCCACGACGTGACCTGCCGTCGCGTGGAGGCCCACCAGGTCTGGGGACGTGACGCCGAGGACGCCGGCCGGTTCCTCGCCGCGTGGGGGCCGATCCGCTACAACTTCGGCGAGAGCGACGAACTGGTCGGGACGCTGGTGGAGGCGCTGCGCCCCTTCGAGCGGGACGGTGCCGTCCGGCTGCGCAGCACCGCCTGGCTGGTGACGGCGCGGGCATGAGGCGGGTCGTGGTGCTCGGCGGCTACGGAGTACACCCTTCCGGGACACGTCCGGACGGGCATGTGCCTGGACTCGCGCGTCCTCACGGCGCTGCTGCCGCGCCTCGCGCCGTTCCGCGACCTGGCCGCGCTACGGACCGTGTTCCGCGGGTGCACGTCGGCGGTGACGGGTTCGCGGTGGCGGTCGCGTCCGGCGGGTCGGTGAGGTCGTTCGCGGGGCGGCGGCAGAGCCGGGCGACGGGCCTGGCCGCCGCGATGGTCGTCCGGCGGCTGGACGCGGCCTCACCCGGCGTCCGGCACATCGAGGACGCCGTCGACGGGGACTTCCTTCCCGAACTCGCCGCGCACGGGTTCGAGCTGTCTCAATACGATGCGGGGTGATGTCACCTCGAAAAGCGGCCGCGCTGCGCGCCGGCGACCGGACGCTGCGCGAGCATCTGATCGCCACGGCCGAGCAGATGATCTCCGAGCGCGGGACGGCGGGCCTGACCGTCCGGGCGATCGCGCGTGCGGCCGGTGTCGCCGACGGCGTGCTCTACAACCATTTCGCGGACAAGGAGGAACTGCTCGCCCACGCGATGCGGGCGCGGGTGGCAACCGTGGAGCGCGCGCTGCCGCCGCTCCCGGCGCCCGGCGAGGCGACGGTCGAGGCCAACCTGCGCGTCTACGTCGAGCACGGGCTGATCCTGCACAACGGGATGCTGCCGGCGCTGACGGGCCTGCTCGCGCACCCCGAGGTCCTCGCCCGGTTCGCGGCGCTGAGCGGCGGGGGCGAGAACTGGCGCGAGCGGCTCGCCGGCTACCTGCGGGCCGAGCGCGACCTCGGCCGCCTCGCCCCCGACGCCCGGGTCGACGCGGCCACGTCCATGATCGTCGGCGCGTGCCACGAGCCGGTCCTGTCGGTGCTGTTCCAGGGCGAGGACCTCGCCCACCGGGTCTCCGTGGACGCCGTGGACGACCTGGTGACCGCCGTCCTCACCGGAATCGCGCCGCGCTAGCAGCCCATCGCGGTCCTGACCTCGTCCAGCGTGCGGTCCGCCACGGCGTTGGCGCGTTCGTTCCCTTCGGCGAGGACGCGGCGCAGGTACGTCCGGTCGGCGGCGAGTTCGGCGCGGCGGGCGCGGATCGGGCGCAGGAACTCGTTGACGGAGTCGGTCACGACCTTCTTGAGCGCGGTGGCGCCGCCGTCGCCGATCCCGGCGGCGACGTCGTGCGGGTCGCGGTCCTGGCAGAGCGCGGCGAGCAGCACCAGATTGGACACCTGGGGGCGGGTTTCGGGCGCGTAGGCGATGTACCGGTCGCCGTCCGTCACCGCGCGCCTGATCAGCCGGGCGGTCTCGTCGGGCCCGGCGGACAGCGCGATGGCGTTGCCGCGGCTCTTGCTCATCTTCCGGCCGTCGGTGCCGAGGAGGTTCGGCGCGGCCGACAGCAGCGCGTCCGGCACGGGGAAGACGGGCCCGTAGCGTTCGTTGAAACGGCGCGCGATCGTCCGGGTGATCTCCTGGTGGGGGAGCTGGTCCTTGCCGACCGGGACGAGGTTCGCCTTGCAGAACAGGATGTCGGCGGCCTGGTGGACGGGGTAGGTGAACATCAGCCCGCTGACCGACGTCTGCCGCGACGCCGCGATCTCGTCCTTCACGGTGGGGTTGCGCTGCAGTTCGGCGACCGACACCAGCGACAGGAACGGCAGCATGAGCTGGTTGAGGGCGGGGACGGCGCTGTGCCGGAAGATCGTCGCGCTGGACGGGTCGACACCGGCGGCGAGGTGGTCGGCGATCAGCCCTTCGACGTGCTCGGGCAGGCGGTCGGCGACGTCCCGGTCGGTGAGGACCTGGTAGTCGGCGACCAGCACGAACAGGTCGACGCCGGCGCGCTGGAGCCGGACCCGGTTGGCGAGGGTGCCGAAGTAGTGGCCGAGGTGGAGCGGGCCGGTGGGGCGGTCGCCGGTCAGGACGCGGAACGCGCCGGGTTCGGCGGCGATGCGTTCTTCCAACTCGCGGCTTCGGTGCTCGGCGCCGGCGGCGTGCGGGGCTTCGGGGATGGTCTCCACGGTTCTCTCCTCGGATCGGGATCGGTGCGGCCGTCCCGCCGAACGGGCCGCGTCACCGGGGAAAGAGAGAAGGGCCGTCCAGCGGACGGCCCGATTGGCGTGCGTGGCTGCGGCCGTCCTAGGACGGCCACCAGCCCAGGCACACGGTGCGGTTCATGGCTTCAGGATAGACGACGAGATGGCGCCGATCCTAGATAATCTAGAACGGAACCAAATTGGGTAGCCTGGAACGCATGACCTCCATGACTCCGCGCACGTCCCCGACACGCACGAGCCCGGACCTGTCGTTCTTCCTCGACCACACCAGCCACGTGCTGAGGAGCCGCATGACGGCCGCGCTCGCCGAGATCGGGCTGACGCCGCGCATGCACTGCGTCCTGGTGCACGCCCTGGAGGAGGAGCGCACCCAGATCCAGCTCGCGGAGATCGGCGACATGGACAAGACGACCATGGTCGTGACGGTGGACGCCCTGGAGAAGGCCGGTCTCGCGGAGCGCCGCCCGTCGGCCAGGGACCGGCGGGCCAGGATCATCGCGGTCACCGAGGAGGGCGCCCGGGTCGCCGCGCGCAGCCAGGAGATCGCGGACGGCGTCCACGAGGCGGCCCTCGGCTCCCTTCCGGCCGACGAGCGCGAGGTGTTCCTGCGCGCCTTGAACACCCTGGTCACCGGGCATCTGGCGACCCCGGCCGAGAGCCCGCAGCCGGTGCGGCGGGCGCGCGAGCGGACGAAATAGGCCCGACGCCGAGACAAAATAGGTCCGACAAGGATCGTCTCTAACAAAACAATCTGCTACGGTCCCTCCTGTGTCCTCGAACCAGGAGATGACCATGCCCTCCCTGCTCCGATCCCGCTGGGCGGCGCTCAGCGTGCTGTCCACCACGATGCTGATGGCCATCCTGGACGGCAGCATCGTGACCGTCGCGACCCCCGCCATCCAGGACGACCTCGGCTTCTCCCCCGCCGGGCTCAGCTGGATCATGAACGCCTACCTGATCCCCCTCGGCGGCCTGCTGCTCCTCGCCGGACGGCTCGGCGACCTCGTCGGCCGCAAGACGCTGTTCCTGACGGGGAACGCCGTGTTCACCGCCGCGTCCCTGCTCGCGGGCGCCGCCACCTCGTCCGGACTGCTGATCGCCGCCCGGTTCCTGCAGGGCGTCGGAGGCGCCCTCGCCTCCGCTGTGGTCCTCGGCATCCTCGTGACGCTGTTCACCGACACCCGCGAACGCGCCAAGGCCATCGGGATCTTCAGCTTCACCGGTGCCGCCGGCGCGTCCATCGGCCAGGTCCTCGGCGGAGTCCTCACCGACGCGCTGAGCTGGCACTGGATCTTCTTCATCAACCTGCCGATCGGGCTCGCCACGATCGCGCTGGCCCTCCCGGCGCTGCCGCGCGACCGCGGGCTCGGCCTGTCCGCCGGCGCCGACCTCGCCGGGGCGTTCCTCGTCACGTCCGGGCTGACGCTCGGCATCTACACCGTCGTCAAGGTCGAGCGGTACGGCTGGCTGTCCGCGCACACCCTCGGGCTCGGCGCGGTGGCGCTCGCCCTGCTCGCCGGGTTCGCCGCCCGCCAGGCCACCGCCGCGACCCCGCTGATGCCGCTGCGGATCCTGCGCTCCCGCAACGTGTCCGGCGCCTACGCCGTCCAGCTGCTCACCCTGTCGGCGATGTTCTCGTTCCAGGTCATCGTCGCCCTCTACATGCAGAAGGTCCTCGGATACGGCGCGCTCGACACCGGCCTGGCGATGCTCCCGGCGGCCGTGGCGATCGGCGCGGTGTCGCTGTTCGTGTCGGCGCGGCTGGCGAACCGGCTCGGTGAACGCTTCGTGCTGATGGCCGGGCTCGCGCTCCTGACCGGCGCGATGGTCCTGCTCACGACCGTGCCGGTGGACGCGGACTACGTCACCGACCTGCTCCCGGTGTTCGTCCTGGTCGCGGGCGCGGGTCTCGTCCTGCCGTCGCTCACCGCGCTCGGCATGTCCAGCGCCCGCCCCGAGGACGCGGGCCTCGCGTCCGGGCTGTTCAACACCGTCCAGCAGGTCGGAATGGCGCTCGGCGTCGCGGTCATGACCACCTTGGCGGCCGCCCGGATCGAGAACCTGCGGGCGGACGGACACGGCGACGCCGCCGCCCTCACCGGCGGCTACCACCTGGCGTTCGGCGTCTCCGCCGGCCTGCTCGCCACCGCGTTCGGCGTCTCGCTCCTCGTCCTGCGCCGCCCGAGACCCCCGGTGGACGCCACGGCGCCCGCCGAAACCGTCACGACGAAAGCCTGAAGGAGATCACGATGACCGAGTACGGCCCCGGACAGGGACCCGGCCCCGAACCCATCACCGAGGACGGCCTGGCGCGACTGCTCGGCGAGCAGCGGTTCGCCGTCCTGGCCACGAACAAGAGGAACGGCCACCCGCACGTCTCGACCGTCGCCTACACCTGGGATCCCGGCGAACGCACCGTCCGGATCTCCACGACGGCCGATCGCGCGAAGGTGAGGCAGCTCCGCAACGACCCGCGCGCCGCGCTCCACGCGTCCGGCGACGACCACATGTCGTTCGCCGTGGCCGAAGGCACCGCCGAACTGTCCGGGGTGACCGAAGCGCCCGGCGACGCGACCGGGCGGGAACTGCTCGCCATGACCCCGGGCTTCGACGACCCGGCGGACGAGCGGGCGTTCTTCGAGCAGATGGTGAAGGACCGGCGGCTCGTGATCCGCCTGCACGTCACCCGCCTCTACGGAACCGTCCTGTCCGGCTGATCGCTAGTGCGGCAGGACGAGGAGCAGCAGCGGGAGGCCGGCGATGATCGGGACGGCGACGATGGCGGCGGCACGGGCCTTGCGGGGCAGCGGCTCCGGCTCCAGCAGCCGGTTCACCCGCGCCATCACCGGGATCTTGCCGTGCGTCGCGACACCGAGCGTGCCGGACGGCGCGGCGGCCGGGCGGGCGGCGGCGAACCGCAGCAGCGCGGTCGCCAGGTCGCGCGGCGGCCGTCCCGAGCGGGCCCGGTCGTCGGCGGCCATCTCGATCAGCAGCTCCACCGCGTCCAGGCACCGCGTGACCAGCCCGAACTGCGGGAACACCTGGCGCAGCGACGCGAACGGCAGCAGCACCAGGTCGTGGCGCTCGCGGGCGTGGGCGCGCTCGTGCGCGAGCACCGCGGCCAGCTCACCGCGGTCGAGGAGCTCCAGTGTCCCGGCGCTGACGACGACCTTGGACGAGCGGACGCCCGGCACGCAGTACGCCGCGGCGCCCGGATGGTCCAGGACGAGGGTTCCGGGCACGGACGAGTCCCTGCGCGACACCAGCGCGAGCAGCGCCCGATGCCGCCGCCGGGCCCGCACGACCCGGACCACCGCGTACATGAGCATGACCAGCAGCACGCCGGTGAGGCTGATCGCGGCGAGCAGCGCCGCCACCTGCACGGGGTTGAGGCTGGCGGCCTGGTCGTCGTACAGGCCGGGCAGGCCGCCGAGAACGCCCTTGCCGTACGGCAGCAGCGCGAGGCCGAGCAGCGCCCCGATCGTGGCGACGCCCCAGCACAGCCCGAGGGCCTGCCAGAGGGCGATGCCGGTGCGCGGCGTCCGCCACGTCCACCGGGCCCGGGACAGCAGGTGCGCCCCGCCGACGGTCCCCAGGGAGATCAATGCGAGCAGGGCGGTGCCGGTCATGCCGGTGGTTCCTTGCTCGTGAGACCCGCGAGGGTCTCCCGGATCACGTCGATCTCGTCCCGCGACACGGACCGGACGAACTGAGCGAGCGCCGCGTCACGGTCGCCCGTCTCGTTCAGCGCGCCCAGCATCAGCTCGGTCACGTACACCTCGCGGCTCGCCACCGGGTGGTACCGCCATGCGCGGCCGTCTCGTTCGCGTTCCAGGAAGCCCTTCTTGGCGAGCCTGTCCAGCACCGTCATGACGGTGGTGTGCGCAAGGTCGCGGTCACCGGCGAGCGCGCGGCTCACGTCGCGGGCCGTCGCCGCCTGATGACCGGCGTCCTCCCGCGCCCACAGGACCTCCATGACCGTGCGTTCAAGCTCTCCCAGACCCTTCACACCAGCCAGATTATCCGAACCCGGCAAAGGTCACCACGTCAGGTAGTACTACCGCCGGTAGGGGGCGCCACCAGACCCATCTCATAGGCGATGATCACGAGCTGGACGCGGTCGCGGGCGTCCAGCTTGGCGAGCAGCCGCGCCACATGCGCCTTCGCCGTCGCCACGCTGATGAACAGCTCCCCGGCGATCTCATGGTTGGACATGCCGCGTCCGACGAGCGTCAGCACCTCGCGTTCCCTTCCGGTGATCCCGCCGGACGGGCGGGGGGCGCTCGCGGGGTCGTGCTCGGGTTCGCGACGGCGCTCCGGGCGGGCGGCGAACTCCTCGATCAGCCGGCGCGTGACGCTCGGCGCGATCAGTGCGTCGCCGCCCGCGACGACCCGGATCGCCGACAGGATCTCCTCCAGCGCCATGTCCTTCACGAGGAACCCGCTGGCACCGGCCCGCAGCGACCCGTACACGTATTCGTCATCGTCGAACGTGGTCAGCATCAGCACGCGTGCGGTCGCGATCCGCCGGGTGGCCTCGATGCCGTCCATGTCGGGCATGCGGATGTCCATCACGACCACGTCGGGACGGACGTCCTCGACCAGCCGGACGGCCTCCGCCCCCGTCCCGGCCTCCCCGACGATCTCCAGGTCGGGTGTGTCGGCGACGAGTACGCGCAGCCCGGCGCGGATCAACGGCTGATCGTCCGCCAGAACGATCCGGATCGTCATCGGCCCGCCGCCTGGGGCAGGGGGATTCGCGCCGTCACCTGGAATCCGCCTCCCGGACGCGGCCCGGCGGAGAACTCGCCGCGCAACAGGCCCACCCGCTCACGCATGCCGACGATGCCGTATCCGGTACCGACGACACCGCCGTGCCCGTCGTCGTCGATCTCGATAGACAGCTCCTCGTCCCGGTAGTCGACGGTGACCCGGCACTCGTCCGTGCCCGCGTGGCGGACGACGTTCGTCACCGCCTCCTGGACGATCCGGTACGCGGACAGGTCGACGTCCGGCGGCAACGGCCTCCGCTCACCTCGCCCGTCGATGCCGACCTTCACTCCGGCGTCCTTGGTCGCCTCGGCCAGCCGGTCGAGATCGTCCAGGCCGGGCGCGGGGCCGAGCGGCGCGGAACCCGGGTCGTCCCTGCGGAGCGCGGTGAGCATCCGTCGCAATCCGGACAGGGTTTCGCGGCTGGTGGCCTCGATTGCGTCCAGCGCGTTCCGCGCCTCGGCGGGCTGCGTTCCGATCACCCGTCCGCCGACGCCCGCCTGGATCGCGATGATGCCGATGCTGTGCGCGACCATGTCGTGCAGCTCACGCGCGATCCGGAGCCGCTCGGCGGCGACGGCCTGCGCCGTGGCCCGCTCGCGCAGCGACTCGGCATGCGCTCGCCGCACCCGGACCGAATTCCCCGCCATCCAGGTAACGGCCATCGCCAGGACCACGGTCAAGATCAGGATGTCGATCGTCGCCGAAATGTTCGCGGACAGGAACGCGAGGACGGAAAGCAACTGCAGGGCGAGCGTCACGACGGCGACGGTGACCGAGATCCGGCGCCGACGGCTCGCCGCGATGTAACCGACACCAAGATCGGTGATCAGGACCAGCAGGCCCGCGACGACCCCGTTCTGCATCTGCACGAGGGCGACGATCCAGGCGAAGAGCAGTATCCCGTGGGCCGGCAGCGGGTGCCGCAGGAGGAGCGCCCCGGCCATCACCGTGAGCACCGCCGACGCGAGGACTTCGAAGGCGACGAAGCCGCTCGCCCCCTTCATGACCGTCGCGAAGAGGACGAAGGGGTAGACGACGGCCGCGAACCACAGCAGGGCCGTCCAGGTGACGCGGCGCACTCGGCTCAGCGGCAAGGCGGACATGCGCCGATCGTAACCGCCGCCCCTTACCGGCACATTGGCCCGCGGACGTAATCCCGCGGGCTGCAAACGGCCTTTGTGAATGTGTCCGGTGGCACGATGCCCGCCGGGCATGGCCGAAGCCACCGTTATCCGCATGAAGCGCTGGCTGATACCCGTCCTGGCAATCGAAGTCCTGGGAATCGTGGTTTTTTCACTCACCTACGATTCATTGGACTTCCGTATCTACTGGCTGGGCGGGCACGCCGTGACGGACGGCACGCGCCTTTACGACGAGCAGCTCGCCGCCCACTGGTACACGAACACGCCGTTCATGGCCACGCTGTTCACTGCCCTGGCCGCCCTGCCCCTCACCCCCGCCCGGCTGCTGTGGCAACTCACCTCGCTGGCCGCATTCATATGGGCTTGCGCGACGACCCTGAAACTGACCGGCCGCAGCGTCCCCCTGACGGTCGTGGTGGCCGGAGGTCTGCTGTTGGCACCGGTATGGCACACGTTCTTCCAGGGTCAGGTGAACCTGTTCCTGCTCGCCCTCGTCCTCGCCGACATGCACCGGGCCGCGCAGGGCCGTCCCGCCGGTATCGGTATCGGCATCGCGACCGCGATCAAGCTGACACCAGGCATCTTCATCGTCCTTCTCCTCGTGACGAGACGGACGAAAGCCGCCTTCACGGCCGCCGGGACCTTCGCCGTCTGCACGCTCCTCGCGTACGTCATCGCGCCGGACGCGTCCCGCCTCTACTGGCTCCACACCTTCTACGACACCTCCCGCGTAGGCGTCCCTTACATCAGCAACCAGTCCCCGCTGGGCGCTCTCACCCGCATCCTGAGAGGGACGGCCGAGGTCGGCGACTGGTACACCGCCATCCCGCTGACCATCGGGATCGCCGGGCTCGCCGTCGCGGCAGCGTGGGCCGGGCGGGGCGACTGGCTGAGCGCCATCGCGGTGACGGGCGTGACCGGTCTGCTGGTCTCCCCGATCTCGTGGGCGCATCACTGGGTATGGATCGTCCCGGCCCTGGCCGTGCTCATCCGGAACGGCAACCGCGTTTCCGCCCTCTGCGGCTATGTGGTCTTCGCCCTGGCACCCATGTGGTGGACGCCCTACAACGGCCACCCGCTCGAATACGGATTCCACCTACTGCTGATGCCGGTAGCCAACTGCTACCTGATAGCCGGCGTCCTCTTCCTGACGCACATGGCCATCCGTCTCCGGCGGCCGCCACTCGACCTAGATGGCGATGGCGATCGCCTTGGGATAGTGCCGGAGAAACTCCGCCTGCGTCAGGTCTGACTTCGCCGTGTCCGTCACGATGGCCGAATGTCCGCGGCTGGCGTGGAGATCCCAGTCCGGACCCGCGTCGCCGTAGGCGGTGAAGGCCGCTGCGTACTCGTCCGCCGTCCCCAAGACGATGTCGGCCAGATATGCGGCGCTCCCCTCGTCCGACAAGGGTGAGGCGCCCAGTCTCCCGACCGTCCCTGCGGCACCCTCGGCGGCGACGGCGGAGAAGAAGTCCATGTGCTCATCGGCGCTTTCGGTGTCGGGAGTGATCAGGTGCACCCCCTGGCACCGGGCGGGCTCACCCGACTCGTCGCGCGATCCGAGCGAGCAGAACGAGCTCACCATCAGCAGGGCCGCCATCTTGTCGCGGCCGGTCAGCTGCCCGATCATCCACGCCTTCCCGTCGCACAGCGCGAACGCGGCGGCGAGGACCCGGTCGTCGACCGTGAAGTCCACCGCCCGCCTGATCGACTCGGCGGAGATGGCGAACGCCTCGACCTGATGATCGCTCTCGTTGTCGCCCGGCTTGACCTGCTGCGCGGCCCGGGGATACGAGACCGACGTGAGCCGTGCCTTCCCCACCGCCACCCGGTCGGTCCCGAGCAGAACGCTCATGCCTTCGATCGTGAACGGTTTGCTGACGTCCATGAGCGTCGTCACCGCGACCATGATGTCTCCCCAGCGGTGCGCGGCGCGCGCGATGTCGGGAGGGATGTGGACGTCATGCCAGGCTTGCAGCATCGCACCATCGTGCCGGACGTCCACCGAAATGAATCCCTCGTCGATCGACGCGGACACGCCCGCCGGCGATGGGAGCGGCTGTTTCGACGAGAGCCCCAGCTGAAAGCCCAGTTCCTTGTACGGCTCCAAGGTCGCGATCTGCCATTCCCCGGCATCGCCCTGGCGCAGCAGCGCGTATTCGTACGAGGGATTGATCAGGAACGTGGGCACGTTGCCCGGCTGCATCAGGAAACAGCCCGCCCGCCACGTCAGGTGCCTCCGGCCGGAGACGTCGACCGTCCCGTCGACCCAGGCGGGCGGACTGCACCGGCGATGATGCAACGACGCGGCGGCGAACCCGTCCTCCGCCTGGACCTCCAGCGCGGGCCTCCCCCACCGCCCGAGCGGACGGCCGCAGGTCTGGCAGTCCACCGGCCACAGGTTGGCCCGCAGATCCTCAAGAACCTGCGGTCCCAGCCTCTCCTCGGTCGTCGGGTCGGTCCTGAATCTGGAACCCGCCATCGTCCAGCTCGTCCCATCGGTCGGGGGCGCATACAGACAGTGCCGCACTGAATACACAGCTTTGCGGATCAACCACCCCAAGATCCAGAGTTCGCCACAGATCACCACGCCTCTACCTCGGACGCGCGTGGCTCGGCTCGGAAGTATTGAAGCTACGGCGACCCGCAAGGTAGCGAGGTGGGCGCTGGTGCGGCGGTGCCGCAGCAAGCGGGGCGAGTACGTCTCTGATTTTTTTCTGCGGGTGTGTCGAATGGCGTCGAGCGCGTTCGTAGCCAAGGTGAGAGGCCGGCAACGGGCCGGTCGCCACTCACCGGAGGACCAGGATGTTCGTCACCACCACCGCGGCGACCTCGGCCCGAGATGCGATGACAAGGAGCGTGCACACCACGAACCAGGACAACGTGAGCGCCACCCTGAACGTCGCCGTGCCCGTGGCGAGGGTGTTCGCGGTGCTGGCGGACCCGACGACCCATTCCGCGATCGATGGCACCGGCTGGGTTCAGGAACCTGCCGACCGGGCGCCGCTGACCGAGGTGGGGCAGGTTTTCCGGATGGACATGTATCACGCCGGCCATCCGGACGGTGACTACCGGGTGGCCAACAAGGGCGCGGCGCTCGACGCCCCGCGCGCCATCGGCTGGCTGACGGGGACGGAGAAGGACGACGGCCGCCTGGAGTTCGGCGGCTGGATCTGGCGCTACGACCTTGCGCCGATCGGCCCGTCCGAGACTGAGGTCACGCTCACCTACGACTGGTCGGCGGTGCCGCAGTCCATCCGGGAGTACCTGCAGTTCCCGCCGTTCGGCCCTGAGCATCTCATCAACTCGCTGCGCCACCTGGCCGAGCTCGCCACAGCGACGCCCCGGGTCTAGACGCCCGGCGACCAGACGCCTGGCGGGCGACCGGAGCGGCCCACACGACCACCGCCGTGATTTCCACTCTGCATCCACACCCGATCAACCGCATTCGAGGAGAGCATCATGACCGCTACCTACACCTTCGACGTCTTTTCCACCCTCGACGGCTTCGGCGCCGCCAGCGGCGACTGGGGCGGCTACTGGGGCAAGCAAGGCCCCGAGTTCCTCGAGCACCGCCTCGCCTCGTACGACCAGGAGCAGCGGATGGTCTTCGGGGCCAACACCTATCGGGCGCACGCGCAGATGCTGGCCTCCAGCACCGAGGACTCCGAGGTGCGTGACCCATGGGTCACCCGGATGAGGGACCTGCCGGCAACGGTGGTGTCGACGACACTGGAAGGCCCCCTCGACTGGCCGGACGCGACCGTCGTGAGCGGCGACGCCGTCGGCATCGTCGCCCGGCTCAAGGAGGAGTCCGAGGTGCCGTTGCGCTCGCACGGCAGCCTGTCGCTGAACCGGGCGCTGATGGCCGCCGGTCTGGTCGACCGCGTACAGGTGACGCTCTTCCCAGTGATCACCGGCCAGACCGGAGCGGACCCGATCTTCCAGGGCGCGGCCGACTTCGACCTCGAACTGATCGAAAGCCGGACGCTCGACGGCCACACCCAGGAACTCATCTACCGGCCCACCCTGCACGTCTGACTTCGTCCACGCATCCCGTCCCCGTCAAGCTGCGCACGACCCGCTCCGGAGTGTGCTTCTTCCTGGTCGCCATGCTCAGAAGCCTCTCGCGGAGTTGCCGGGTGGCCGCATCGGGTCCGTGGTCGAGGATGCGGTGGTGCAGTCACTCGGCCTGTCTCTGGGCGGGGCCCGGTCGGCAGTCGAGGTAGGCGTCCATTGCGGCGGTCGTCGAGCAGTGGGATACACACTGCGGGGTGCTTGAGTGTGTATTCTGTCGGGCATGGCGAGACTCAACATCACGCTCCCCGATGAGCTTGCCGCCACGCTCCAGGGGCTCGCCGAGGAGAAGAAGATCGCCTCGGTGTCCGGGTTCCTGGCTGACGGGGCGCGGCTCAAGCTGGCCTTCCTGCGGGACGCGTCCACCATCGACGACCTGTTCGGCCCGCCGAGTCCGGACGAGCAGGCCATGGTGGACCGGCTCGTCGAACGCGGCGTCCCGGATCGCCGGGACGTCGCGTGATCACCGGTCACGTCTTCGACGCGACCGCTCTCCTGGACCTTGCCACCGGCAAGACGATCTATGTCCGTGCCCGGCTGCGCGCCTCCATCGCCCAGCACGCCACGATCGTCATCCCCGCCACGTCCCTGGCCCGTGCCTGGCAGCTCGTCCCCGACCACGGCCGCGCCGTCCTCGAACGGCTGCCGGGCATGCAGGTCGTGCACGTGGACGACCTCGACGACGTGATCGCCCAGCAGACCGGGCTGCTCGTCACCACGATCCCGAGCCTCGGCATGGACGCGGCGCAGGCCGCCTGGTCCGCCCGCTGGCGGCGCTGGCCGCTGATCACCGCGGAACCCGATGTGTACGAAAGCGTCCCGGGTGTCCGCGTTGAGCAGATACCGTAACCGCGCATGAGCGAGCAGGAGCGGCCGGACACCGGGATGCGCGTGCTCGGGTTCCTCCTGATCGGCTGCGGTGTCCTGGCCGTCGGACGGGCGGTGACGGGCAACGCGGGCGCCGACTGGCGCTCGGCCGTGCTCTGGGCCGGCATGGGCGTTCCGCTGCTGCTCGGCGGGCTCCTCTTCAACGGGTGGTTCGCCGACCTGTGCGGGGCCCTCGCCTGGACGCTGCCCGCCACCATCCTGTTCGCCGGGGTCGTCCTGCTCGTGGACCCCGGCTACGCGTCCCGCCTGGACGGCGCCAGGAACCGGATGGACGCCGACTGGCAGTCCTACGGACTCGGTGTCCTGTTCCTGCTCCTCGGCGCCGCCGGGATCGCCGGGTGGGCGTACGCCGTCAGCAGGGCGCTGGCCCGCCGCCGCGCCTAGCCCGCCGACCGCCCCGGAGACGCGGTGACGACCCAGACGGAACCCGGGATGCGGACGCCGTCGGCGGTCTCGAATTCCGTGAGCGCGTCCTGCACTTCGCCCCGGATGCGGGCGACGGTCGCCGCCTCCACATCGCGCAGGTTGTAGCGCGTCGGGCCCATGGCGAAGAGGAAGTCGACGGCGTCTCCCGTGCCGGCGCCGAACGTCATGGGGGCCTCGACGGGGGCCACGTCGATGTCGGTGAACCCCGCGGCGGCGAGCACGTCCCGGATGCGGGCGGGGTCGAGCAGCGACCCCATGCCCGTCGCGGCGGGCGACGCCTCGCGCAGGAACGGCGAGAGCGCGGCCGTCGCGCGGGCGTAGGCGCTGTCCGGGCCACCGGGCTGCGGACCGAGGAACGCGAGCCGCCCGTCCGGTGCGAGCGCCTTCCTGAGGTTGGCGAAGGCCGCGACATGGTCGGCGAAGAACATGACGCCGCCGCGGCTGAGGACGACGTCGAACCCGCCGGCGGGGAACGGATGCACCTGCGCGTCGCCCTGTTCGAAGGTGACGTTGCCGATGCGTTCCGCGGCGGCGTCACGGCGGGCGCGCTCCAGCATGGGTGCTGAGATGTCGATTCCGACGGCGTTCCCGTCGCGGGCGCGCCGCGCGGCGAGGAGCGTCGTCTGGCCGGTTCCGCAGCCGACGTCGAGGACCCGGTCGCGGGACGCGACGCCGGCGGCGGCGAACAGGGGCGCGTTGAACTCGCCCATCATCGCGTCGTAGGATCCGGCGTTCGCGGCCCAGTGAGCGCCCTCCCAGCCGTTCCATGCCTCTGCCTGCCGGCGGTTGACGATGTCCATGATCCATCCTCCGGGCGTCGCGGTGCAGACGATCTACTTCGTCTTCCGGAACAAGCCCGCGCTGCTCAAGGCGCTGGTCGACGTCTCGATCGCGGGCGACGACGAACCCGTCCCGACGATGGGCCGGCCGTGGTTCGCGGAGGTCACGGAGGCGCCGACCGCCGAGGCCGCGCTGGCCGCGCTGATCGCCGGCACCCGCGGGACGCTCGAACGCGTCGCGGCCGTCAACGAGATGGCCAAGGCCGCGGCGGCGACCAACCCGGAGATCAGGGAACTGTGGCCGGACCGGGACGACCCCCGGTACACGGTGATCTCGACGGCGGCGAAAGCCCTGACCGGGAAGCCGGGCGCCCGCCCGGCCGTCTCCGCCGACGAGGCGGCGGACATCCTCTACGGCCTGCTCAGCCCGGAGCTGTTCCTCGTCCTGACCCGCGACCGCGCGTGGCCGCCGGCCAGGTGGGAGCGGTGGGTGTACGACACGCTCCGCTCCCAGTTGCTGGACGGCCCCGCACCGGACGACGCGTCAGCTCGTTAGCTCCAGCTCCAGTTGCTCGCCGGCCGGTTCCGGGGACGGCGGCGGGGCGGCGGGACGGCCCCGGCCCGGCCACCACCAGTTGGCGTGGCCGAGCAGGCTCATCAGCGCCGGTACGAGGACGAGCCGGACGATCGTGGCGTCGACCGCGACGGCGACCGCGAGTCCGAGGGCCATCATCTTGACCATCGGGTCGGGCTGCGGGACGAAGCTGGCGAACACGAAGATCATGATGAGCGCGGCCGAGGTGATGAGCCGGGCGGTGGACCCGATCCCGATCACGACGGACTCGTGCGGGTCGCCGGTCCGCTCGTACTCCTCCTTGATCCGCGAAAGGAGGAACACCTCGTAGTCCATGGACAGCCCGAAGATCAGCGCGAACATGAACAGCGGGATGAACGACATGATCGGGATGGCCTGGTCGAGGCCGAGCAGGCCGATGCCCCAGCCCCACTGGAAGACGGCCGTGACGACGCCGAACGAGGCGCCGATCGACAGCAGGTTCATCAGCGCCGCCTTCACCGGGACGACGATCGACCGGAAGGCGATGACGAGGAGCAGCAGCGCGACGCCCACGACCGCGATGACGACGGTCAGCATGCGGTCCCCGACCGTCTCGGCCAGGTCGATGATCGCGGGGTTCTCGCCGCCGAGGTAGATCTTCACATCCGGATGCGCGCCGCGCACCTCGGGGATCTCCACGTTCCGCAGCCGGTGGACGAGATCGGTGGTCGTCTCGGCGTGGGGCGCGTCCCGTGGTGTGACGCGCACGATCGCGGTCGTTCCGGTCACCACGGGTTCGCCGACGAAGACGACCCCGGGCGCCTCGGACAGGGCCCGCCTCAACTCCTGTGCGACGAGAACCGCGCGCTTGTCGGGCTTCTCGCTCGTGTCGGGCGCGCCCTTCGGACGGGGCTGTTCGGTGGGCGACGGGCCGGGCCCCGGGACCGCGGGTCCCGTCAAGCCGGTCAGGCCCTGGAACCCGTCGACCGTGGGCACCGTCCTTTCGGGCTCGTCGCGCTTCTCCTCCCCGGGAACCTTCGCGACGACCACGAACGGGCTGTAATGCCCGGCGCCGAACTCCTCCGCGACGATGTCGTAGGCCTGCCGGGACTCCATCTCCGGTGAGGCCATGCTGTCCGCCATCACCCCGAACCGCAGGCTGAGCGTCGGGACGGAAAGCGCCAGCAGGAGGAGCGTCGCGACGAACGCGTAGGGCCAGGCATGCCGGTCCACATGCCGTCCCCACCTCATCCAGCGCTGCGAACTCCTGTCCGGACGGACGCGGGGCAGCTTGTACCGGTCGATACGCTCCCCCAGCGCGCCGAGGATGGCGGGCAGCAGGGTCAGCGCGGCCACGACCATGATGGCGACCGCGAGGGCGGTGGTGATCCCGATCCGTCCGATGAACGCGATCCCGGACAGGAACAGCCCGCAGATCGCGAACACGACGGTGCCGCCGGCGAAGACGACGGCGTGCCCGGAATGCGCCATGGCGCGTCCGACCGCGGTCTCGACGTCGTCGCCCTCCGCGAGCTGCTGCCGGTAACGGGTGACGATGAACAGCGCGTAGTCGATTCCGGCGCCGATGCCGAGCATCGCCGCCACCATCGGCGCGGTCGGCGCGATCTGGAACAACGACGCCAGGAAGTGGATCAGCGAGTACGACACGGCCAGGGCGCAGAGCGACACCAGGACCGGGATGCCCGCCGCGAAGTACGACCCGAACGCCAGCAGCAGCACGCCCATGGCCAGGAAGATCCCGACGCCCTCCTGCGGGCCGCCCTTCGGCTGGTTGAGGATCATCGCGACGATGCCGCCGAACTTCACGTCCAGCCCGGCCATCCGCGCGGGCGCGACGGCCTCGTTCAGCTCGTCGAGGTCGGCGGCGCTGACGTCGCTCATCGTCCCGGTGAAGTTCAGCCGGACGACGACCGCGTCGTCGGACCTCAACCCGCCCATGCCCTGGACGTAGGGGTTCTCGGTGAACGCGACCCGGTCGAGTTTCGAGATGTTGTCGATCGAGTCGCCGACGGTCAGGGCGACGCGCCAGTCCGCCGGACTGGCCTGGCGCGTCTCGTGGAAGACGACGGTCGCGGTCGGCCCGGTCATCGCCGGGAAGTCCTGGGCGAGCGTGTCGATGGCGCGCTGGGTCTCGGTGCCGGGCAGCGTGCTCTGCTGGACGAACATGCCGCCGTGCATGAGGCCGAGGACGCCGGCGCCGAGCATCACGACGAACCACAGTTCGAAGACCGCGCGCCGCCGCCGCACGCAGAGCCGCCCGAGCCTCTCCAGGAACCGCGCGATCCTTCCGGGGTCGCCCGACCGCCCCGCCGTCCCGTCGGAGGGGCCCGCACCACCCGCAGAAAACCGCGCCATGTTCGCAGAGAACACCCATCGCATGCAGTTTTGCAATAGATGCAACTTTGCAGTCATGGTAACGTGCGTCACATGGACGGCGAGACCGGCACGAACGGCGGTCAGGACGCCGCGCGGACGAGCCTGCGGGAGCGCAAGAAACGCCGCACCCGCCAGGCGATCGCGAACGCCGCGCTGCGCCTGTTCGCCGAGCGCGGCTACGAGGAGTCGACGATCGCGGATATCGCCGCCGCCGCCGACGTGTCGCCCCGCACGTTCTTCAGCTACTTCCCGTCCAAGGAGGACGTGGTCTTCGCCGAGATCGACGACCGTCTCGCCGAAGTGTCCGAACGGCTGCGCCGCACCCCCGGCGAGACGCCCATGGAGACCATCCGGCGCAGCGTCATGGACGTCCTGGAGGCGATCGTCTCCGAACACGGCGAGTACGGCGCCGTCCAGATCTCCCTGATCCTGGAACGTCCCGGCCTGCAGGCGCGGGCGCTCCAGCGGATGACGGACACGCAGGAGAAGATCGAGGCACTGCTGCGCGACCTGTGCCCCGGCATCGCGGAGATCGACGCCGTCGCCGCGTCGGGCGTGGCGATCGGCGGCATGCAGGCGGTCGTCGCGCACTGCCGCCGCGAAGGCTACGACCCGATCTCGATGCGCACGGCCCTGGACCGCGCCGTGGACATCGTCGAGCACGGCCTGGTGTCGGTCGACGCGCTGTCGCGCCCGTCCCCCTGATCGTCGGGCACCGGCCGGCGGAGGCGCCCGCCGGGCGGTGCCCGGCTCCGCACCCGCCCGGCGGCTAGTCCTCGATCTTGATGCGGAGGCGGCGGAAGCCGCGGCCCTTGTTCTCGACCTTCGCGACCGTGACGCGGCCGATCTGCCTGGTGGAGCCGACATGGGTGCCGCCGTCGGCCTGGGCGTCCAGGCCGACGATGTCGACGATGCGGACGTCCTGCACCTCGGGCGGGACCAGGTTCGTCGCCGTCCTGATGATGTCGGGGATCTCGAACGCCTCGGCGCGCGGCAGCGTCTTGATGTCGATGCGGCGGTCGGCCTGGACTTCGGCGTTGCAGGCGTCCTCGACGGCCTGCTTGAACCCGGCCGGGACCTCGCGCAGGTCGAAATCCATGCGGGCGATCCGCGGCTCCATGTTGCCGCCGGTCACGAGGCAGCCGTAGTCGCGGAAGACCACCCCGCACAGCAGGTGGAGCCCGGAATGGGTGCGCATCAGCGCGGTGCGGCGATCGTCCTCGATGGCGCCCTGCACGACCGTGCCGACCGGCGGGACGGGGTCGTCCTCCACCGGGATCAGCACCAGGTCATCGCCCTTGCGCACCCCGGCGATCCGCGTCTGCACGCCCTGCCAGAGCAGCACCCCGTGGTCCGGCGGCTGCCCGCCGCCGCCCGGGTAGAACGCCGACCGGTCGAGGACGATCCCGTCCGGCCCCGCGTCGAGGACGACGGCCTCCCATTCGCGGAGCGCCTGATCGTCCAGTTCCAGCCGGGCGGTGCGTCCATGGACCTCGGTGCTCATGCGATCACTCTAGAGATCACCAGGGGCCGTAGGGACCCGATCGGGAGTCGCCGTGGCCGTTCTTCTTCTTGTACGGGGCGACCGCCGGGCGGACGTCGGCCAGGTAGATGGCGGCGGCGATGAACGCGGCGACCGGGAGGATGCCGATCAGCAGGGCGATCGGGCTGGCGCCGAGCGCGGCGGGCGCCACCGCGTAGGCGAAGCCCACGACCACCGCGACGATCAGGACGATCATCCACATTTTCTTGCGCCACTTGCCCGCCGCCGAGTACGCGCCCTCGGGCACGGTCAGCGAGTCGACCAGCGCCCACGCCTCCATCACGAACGCGATGATCAGCAGTAGCCAGAAGAAGTAGTCCAGCACATTGAAGCCCGACATCGGCGATCAGCGCTCCTGCTCGTCTCGGACGGCGACTCCACGTCGCGCACACGGGGTGTCTGACTACCCCAACCCTATGCGCGCCGTCCAGCGCAAACCGGTAGCCCGCCCTCACCGGCGAAGACGAAGCCGCCTCAGGGAAGACGAAAGAGCCCGGCCGGGTGTTCCCCGGCCGGGCACGGAACCAGCCGCACTCAGGCGCCGTTCTTCTTCGTGGTGGACCGTGTCTGCGCGCCGCTCTTCGGCTGCGCGGGCTTCCTCGGCTGCGAGGCGCGGGCCCGCGGGGCCGGCTTCGCCTCGGCCTCGGTGAGCTCGGCGACGTCGACGGCCTCGCGGTGCACGACCTTCTTGCCGCGCTCGGCGAGCTCGTCGACGAACTCGAACGCCCGGGTGCCGAAGTGCGTCGCGTAGGCGACGGCGGCACCGGGCAGGTCCTTGGCGTCGACGCGCTCCTGGTACCTGGAGACCTCGCCGCGGTAGCGGTCCACGGTGCCGCGGACCTGCTCGCGGTAGCGGTCGACGGTCTCGCGGACCTCGCCCTGGTACTTCGTCACCTGCTCGGGGACCTCACGGAGCTTCTCCACCGCGAAGTCGCCGGCGCCGGCCACGGCGTACACGGCCTTGTTCTCTCGGAGATTGCTGGCCAGCGTCATCCGACCTCTTCCTTTCCCTCTTGCTCTGGCATGGCTCGTACTGGCATGGCTTGTTCGGGCGCCGCGTCCTCGGGCACCGCGTCCTCCTGCCCGATGTGCTCTCCGGGGAACACGCCGGCCGCCTCGTTCTCCTTGAGGAAAGAGGCGTAGATGTCGAGCAGGACCTGCTTCTGCCGCTCTGTGAGGAACAGGTCGTCCCGGACGGCGGCCTGCACGTCCGTGTCGGCCTCGCGGTCTTCGAGGATCCCGGCCTGCACGTACAGCGCCTCGGCGGAGATCCGCAGCCCCTTCGCGATCTGCTGCAGTATCTCCGCGCTCGGCTTGCGCAGCCCACGCTCGATCTGGCTCAGGTACGGGTTGGATATCCCGGACACGTCCGCGAGCTGACGCAGCGAGATCTTCGCTCGCGTCCGCTGCTCACGGATGTACTCCCCGATGGAGCCGACCTTCGAACTTGCCATGTCTCCACCCTGCGTCATGGTGCTTGCAATTGCAAGCACGCTAGCTAGCACTCGTCCGTGAGTCCGCTCACACGAGTCCGCCGGGCGTCGGCCCGGGGCCCGCGTGGAGTACGGAACATGCCTGGTCGGGGAACCGGCGGGTCAGCTGACCTTGGAGGACGGGACCGTCCACGTGTTGCAGACGGCCAGGCGGCGTCCCTCGAAGCCCGTGATGACCCAGCCCGCGTAGTGCCGTCCCGAGCCGTGGTCGCGTTTCTCGGGCGGCAGGCGCTCGTCGCCGCGCCCCCTGACGTCCCTGATCATCGCGTTGATCTGCTGCTGCGTCATCGGGAGCGTCGCGCGTTCCGTGCCGAGGAACGCGCCGGCGAAGCACTGCGCCTGCAACTCGATGCGGCGGCTCGCCTCGTTGCGGACGCCGATGTCGCCGCTTTCCATCTGCCGGTCCCCGAAGAGCAGGATCCCGGCGCGGTCCTGGACGTGGTGGCCGTACTCGTGCGCGATCACCCGCGCGAACACCGAGTAGTGGGACAGCGGCTCGCCGCCCGAGGTCTCCACGACGTGCCTGACCCCCACGTACATCGTGTTGTTGGCCGGGCAGTAGAACGCCGACGCCCCCGGGGCCGGGTAGGTGCCGCACGGGCTGCGTCCCGGCGCCGACCAGAATACGCGGTCGGGCTCGTCGAACGGAATCCCGGCCTTGCCGAACTGCTTGGACCAGGAGGTGTCCAGGCAGTCGCTCAGCACGTTCATGAAGCGGCGCATGGACGCGTCGCTCGGCAGGATGCGGGGCACCCGGCAGCTCACCCGCGTCAGCGCACCCGTCTTGTAGAGCCTGCTGTCCTCGGCCTTCCCGCGCACGGTCGCCGCGCCGCCGCCGGACGAGGCGGGCGGCCGGGTGCCGGCGGCACCGTCCGGTCCGCTGAGCACCGCCAGCCCGAGGATCGCGAGGACGATCAGGGACGTGAGGGCGCCGAAGATGCCCGCGATCGTCCCGCCGGAGCTGCGGCGCGGCGGCGGGCGCATCGGGGCGTACCTGTACTGATGCGGCGGACCGGGCGGCCTTCCGGGCGGGCCGTAAGGAGGCGGGCCGTACCCGGGCGGGCCGTACCCCGGCGGGCCCTGGCCGGGTGGTCCGTAGCCGGGCGGACCGTGGCCGGGGCGGCCGTACGGCGGCGCCGGGGGCCGCTGCGGAGGCGGCGGCGGTGGGTACTGACCAGCCATAGCAGAGAATCATCGCACGCATTGCCGATACCATTTGCCGCCATGTCTGCTCTTGCGGGGTTGTTCCGGTTGCGGCCGGTCGTCCTGACGTTGTCGGCTATGGCGCTTCTGCCGGTGTTGACCTGTACCTCCGCGGCCGCGTCGGAGGTCGCGCGGGCACCGGAGGCCGCGCAGGGACGGGCCGCCGCGCCGGAACGGGTGCTGAAGGACCAGGCCGTCCTCACCGCGGATCAGGGCGGCGTGATCCGGGTGAAGGAGACGATCGTCTACCGGTTCGCCGGCGGCAAGGGCTTCGAGCGGACGTTCCCGACGCGGAGCCACGAGAGCCTCACCGAGGACCGCGTCCACGAGCTGTCGAACCTGCGGGCGAGCAGCCCCGACGGCGGCCCCGCCACGGTCACCTCGTCCGCCGGGGACACCGGGACGACCGTCAAGGTGACCGGCGGCAAGGAGCTGACCGGCGACCACACGGTCGTCCTGGAGTACGACGTGCGCGGCGCGATCACGCGGATGGGGCAGGCGGAGGAGCTGCGCTGGCCGGTCATCGGAGGCTGGAAGGTCCCGGTGGACGACGCGCGCGCGACCGTGGTCGCCGGCGCGGCGATCCGCAACGTCAACTGCTTCACCGGGCCGATCGGCAGCACCATCGGCTGCACGCAGTACTACATGAACCACACGCACACGCAGGGCGTCTACGTCCAGCAGGGCATGCTGCCGGGCGAGTACCTCACGGTCGTGGCGGGCCTCCCGGCGGGCACGACCGGCGGGCAGGCCATCTACGAGCGGCGCCACACGGTCGTGACGGCGTTCTCCGTCAACGCCGTCACCGGCGCCGCGCTCGTGGGACTGCTGGTGCTGCTCGGCGGCGGCCTCGCGGCCCTGTACCTGCTGCGCGGGCGCGACGCCAGGGTCGTGGGGAAGAAGGCCGCCGAGGGCGACCACGCGCCCGTCTCCGGGACGGAATTCGACCCGCCGGACGGGGTGCGTCCCGGGCAGATCGGCACGCTGATCGACGAGCAGGCCGACGTGATCGACGTGACCGCGACGATCGTCGACCTCGCGGTCCGCGGCTACCTGCTGATCGAGGAGGAGGACAGGGCCCGCACCGGCCGCCTCGACTGGACGCTGCGCCGGCTCCAGCGTCCCGTCGTCGACCTGCTGCCCTACGAGCGGACCCTGCTGGACGCGCTGCTGACCGCCCCGGACGGCACCGGACGCGACGCGGTCAAGCTGTCGGAGCTCGGCGGGACGTTCGCCACGAAGCTCGCCCAGGTGCGGTCCGCGATGTACGACGACGTGGTGAAGCAGGGCTGGTTCGCGCGCCGTCCCGACACCGTCCGGTCCCGGTGGACGGTCGCGGGGATCCTCGTCACCGTCCTCGGCATCGCCGGGACCGTCGCGCTGGCGCTCACCACCGAATGGGCCCTCGCCGGGCTCGCGCTGATCATCGCGGGTGCGGCGCTGGCGTACGGCGGCCAGTACATGCCCGCCAAGACCGCGCGCGGCGCGACCGTCCTCGCGCACACCATCGGCTTCCGCGCGTTCCTGGAGCGCGGCGCCGTCCCGGACGGCGACGAGACCGCGTCCCGGCAGCGGATCGCGCTGTTCTCGCGGTTGCTGCCGTACGCGGTCGTGTTCGACACCGTCCCCAAGTGGGCCGAGACGGTGAAGGACGCGGGCGAGCGGGCCGAGGGCGCCGACAACCTCTACTGGTACGAGGGCCCGGCCGAATGGGACCTGTCGAAGTTCGCCGAGTCGATGCGCACGTTCACCCTCGCCACCTCGGGTTCGATCTCCCAGTCGCGCGGCATGTGACAGTCCGGGGCATGGACGGACCCGCGGTGACCGCCGGGAGGGGTCTCGGCGATCACCGCGGGCTCGGACAACGCCCGCCGGGTGGGGTGCAGGGCATGGGGGCCGGCTCCGGCGGGCGTCGCGTTCCGATGCTTCGCGGCCTTCATTGACGCCGGCGTAAAAGCCCCTTGCCCTTTGTGCGTTTCTTGCCCTGCTCGCGTTTCCTGCCGCGCCCGCCGCCTCGGCCGCGGGGCGCCTGGTCCTCGCGGGCTTCCCGCTCCTCGCGTTCGCGCGCGACCTCGATGTGCCGCATGACCTGCCGGTGGGTGACCGACGGGGCCGGGTCGCGGCGCGTCCGCTGGGAGGGGCTGCCCTGGAGGACGCCGCCCTGGACGGGGCCGCGATGCGGCATGCCGTCGTCCCCGGCCGGGCGCCGGGTCCGCGGGTGGCGTGAGGTCATCAGCGTCATCGTGACCCAGACGGCGAGCGCGAAGAAGATGGCGATCGGCCCGATGACGAAGAAGGCGTCGTCGCCGAGGCGGTCGGCGTTGGCGAGCATGGTGACACCTCCTCGCCGACGCCTCTACCCGACGTCAGGGGCTTAACCGTCGGGTCGCCCCATAAGATGTCTGACGTCTTACTTAGGGGGTTTCGGTGGGTTTGAGTCCCGTGGCCGGCGGGTCGACCGTCGACGCCGTGCTCGACCAGCTTCAGGCGCAGGTCAGCGACGGCTCGTGGCCGGTCGGGGAACGCATCCCGGCCGAGCACGAGCTGGCCGCGCGGCTCGGTGTGAGCCGTCCCGCCGTCCGCGAGGCGATCCGCGCGCTGACGCACGTCGGGGTGCTGGAGGTGCGGCGCGGAGACGGGACGTACGTCCGCAGCTCCGCCGACCCGCGTCCGCTGCTGCGCCGGGTGGCCCGCGCGTCCATCCGGGACTTCTTCGAGGTGCAGCTCGCCTACGACGTCCAGGCGGCGCGTCTCGCCGCGCGGCGCCGCACCGACGCCGACCTCGCGCGGCTGGAAGAGCTGCTCCGCGCCCGCGACGAGGCCACCGAGGCGGACGCGTTCGGCGCCGCGGACGCGGCCTTCCACCTGGGCGTCGCGGAGGCGTCCCGCAACCCCGTGCTGATCGAGGCGATGCGCTTCTTCATCGACCGGCTGCGCGAGTCGCTGCGCGACATCAGGCTCGACCGCGAGGTTCCCGAGGCCGGTCCCGCCGCCCACCGCGCCGTCCTGGACGCGATCGCGGCGGGCGACCCGGGGGGCGCGGCGTGGGCGGCCGCCGCGGTCGTCGAGCCGACCCTCGCCGTCCTGGAGACCCTCGCCGCGCGTGACGGGGTGGAGCGGTGACGGGGCGGCGGGCCGGCCTCGCCGGATCGCTGCTGATGATCGTCCTGGTGGCGGTCAACCTGCGGCCGGCGATCGCGGCGATCGGGCCGGTGCTGACCGAGATCAGCGACGAGTTCCGGCTGTCGGGGGCGGCGGCGGGCGCGCTGACGACGGTGCCGCTGGTGTTCTTCGGCTCCTACGGGCTGATGGCGGCGTTCCTGCGCCGTGCCCCGCGCGGCGAGACGCTCCTGGTCAGCGCGATGGCGCTGCTCGTCGCGGGGATGGCTCTGCGGCTGCTGGACGCGCCGTTCCCGCTGTTCGCCGGGTCGCTGGTCGCCGGGATCGCGATCAGCATCGGCAACATCGCGATGCCCGGGATCATCAAGCGGGACCATCCGTCCCGGATCACCACGGTCACGGCCGTCTACACGGTGGCGGTGACGGCCGGCGCGTCGCTCTCGTCGGGGCTCGTCGTGCCGCTGGAGCACATCTTCGACTCCACGTGGCGGCTGCCGCTGGGCCTGCTGGTGATCCCGGCGGCGCTCGCCGGGCTGCTCTGGGTGCCGAGGGCGCGCCGGGCGGCGCACGCGGCACGGTCGGCGCCGCCCGCCGCCGCGCCGCGCGGGATGGCTGCGCTGGTGTGGCGGTCCGGCCTGGCCTGGCACGTCACGGTGTTCATGGGACTGCAGTCGCTGCTGGCGTACGTGGTGCTCGGCTGGCTCCCCACGATCTGCCAGGACCGCGGGATGGACGAGGCGCCCGCCGGATACGTGCTGGCGCTCTCGGCGGCGGTACAGGCGGTCGGGTCGCTGACCGTCCCGCTGCTCGCCCGGCGGACGCGCGACCAGCGTCCCCTGGTGCTCACGACGGCGACGCTGAGCCTGGCGGGGTTCACCGGGGTCACCTGGGCGCCGATCGAGTCGGTGTGGGTCTGGGCGGTCGTGCTCGGCCTCGGCCAGGGCGTCGGGTTCGCCACCGCGCTGTCGTTCATCGGCCTGCGCGCCCACAACGCGCACGTCGCGGCGCAGCTCTCCGGGATGGCGCAGGGCATCGGCTACCTCATCGCGGCGCTCGGCCCGCTCGCCGTCGGCGCGCTGCACGACGCCACCGGCGGATGGAGCGTTCCGATCGCCGGTGTGCTGATCGTCTGCGCCGTGATGACGGTGCCCGGCCTGTCGGCGGGACGCAACCGCTCGGTGGGGGCGCCCGCCGGACCGCCCGCCGGGGTGATTAACACGGAAATTAGCGGACACATCCCTAACTGACCCCGTGCGAGGCTGATACACCACCGGGAGGTGGACCGCAATGCTCGCCACGATCCTGGCTGAACCGACCTTGGCCGAAACGGCTCCGACCGGCCACTGGATGTGGGCGTGGATCATTCCGGTGGTGGCCGTGGTGGCGCTGGTCGCCCGGCTCTTCATGACGGTCTCGGCGTCGTCCCGGCAGATCCACCCCGACCGCAGGAACGACCAGGACAACCACCGCGGCATGGAGCAGGGCGGCCTGTACACCTACCGGCCCGGGATGTTCTCCCACAGCTACCCGCCCGACAGGGAGACGCAGGCCGAGGAGTTCCGGCGCGACAACCCGCAGCCCGGACGGGAACCGAAGAACCCGTGGCCCGACGGCGTCCTGTACGAGCAGACCGTGTTCAAGGAAGAGTTCGAGGAACTCAAGTCCGAGCGGAGCGACACCCGCTAACCCCCGGCGGGGGTGAAGGCGCCGGGAGTCGGGCGGATGGCACCGACGACGCCGCCGCCCCCGCGGACCTCGACCACCGACAGCTCGTCCAGCGCCGCGCCGTCGACGCCGACTATGCCGCCGTCCTGAACGCCGAGGGAGCGCAGCAGCGCGACCGTGACCGGCGTCCGGGCCCGCATCGCCCCATCGTCGATCTTGACGGCGCCGGCGCGTCCGTCGGCGAGCGCGAACGCGTCCACGCCCTCCGCGCCGCACTTGACCAGCAGGCCGGGGACGGCGTCCATCAGCTGCCGTTCCTCGCGCCGCGTGCCGGACGTCCACTGCGGGTGCGTCCGCATCGCGTCCGCGACGCGCCTTTCGGGCATGCCCGGCCCGGCCACGACGAGCCCGCGGAACGCCCGCGCGACCCCGGCCGTGGACACGGCGAACAGCGGTGCGCCGCAGCCGTCGACACCGGCCGCCGTGACCGGCTCCCCCGCGAGTTCCCCGACCGTCTCCCGGACGGCGAGCTGCAGCGGATGATCGGCGTCCAGGTACGACGCCGTGGGCCAGCCGGCGGTGACGCACGTCGCGAGCATCGCGGCGTGCTTGCCGGAGCAGTTCATGCGCAGCCGCGACGCCCCGCCGCCGGACCGCGCGACGTCCTGCTGCGTCGTGGGGTCGAGCGGCCAGCTTTCCGGGCAGCGCAGATCGGCGGCGCCCAGCCCGGCCCCGGCGAGGATCTTCTCGACCCCCTCGACGTGGAAGTCCTCGCCCGAGTGGCTGCCCGCGGCGAGCGCGAGGAGCTCCCCCTCCAGGTCGAGCCCGGACCGCAGCATCGCGACCGCCTGCATCGGCTTGTTCGCCGAGCGCGGGAAGATCGGCACACCGGGATCACCGGCCCGGACGGCGACCGTCCCGTCGGCGGCGAGCCCGACCGCCGCACCGCGATGCCGGGACTCCACGAACCCGGACCGTTCGACCTCGACCAGCACAGGATTGATCATGCCTGCGTCTTCCCCGGTCATCGGGGCTTGATGCCTAGGAGCGCGCGGGCGTCCGCGGCCGGCGTCGGGGGGCGCTGCGCCAGCCGGGCGGCTTGCGCGGCGCGTTCCACGAGCTGGACGTTCGCCGTCACCGGCCGTCCCTTCGCGAACGTGACCGTGTCCTCCATGCCGACCCGCAGGTGCCCGCCCGCCGACAGCGCGGCGAACAGCACCGGCAGGGACGTCCGGCCGATGCCCGTCGCCGACCACGTCGCCCCGTCCGGGAGCGCCTCGACGGCCGCGACGAGCGTCCGCGCGTCCCCCGGCATGCCGCCCGGCACGCCCATCACCAGATCGCAGTGGACGTGCCCCCCGTAAGGGAGCCCGTGCTTGTCCAGCAGCCGGTGCAGCGCCGCGACCTGCCCGAGGTCGAACAGCTCGAACTCGGGGACGACCTCCAGTGCCTGGGTGCGCCGGTAAAGCTCCGCCATGAACGGCCACGGGTTCATGAACACGTCGTCGCCGAAGTTGACCGTCCCGCAGGTCAGCGAGCACATGTCGGGCTCGGCGTCCAGGACGCGCAGCCGGTCCTCGTACGGGTCGGTGACGGCGCCGCCCGTGGACAGCTGGACGATCAGCCCCGTGCCCTCCCGCAGCGCCCGGACCGTGTCCCGCAGCCGGGACGGGTCGAGCGTCGGCCGCGCGTCGTCGTCGCGGATGTGCACGTGGATCACGGCCGCGCCGGCGGCCTCGCACTCCTTGGCCGTCTGGACCAGTTCCTCAAGGGTGACGGGCAGGGCCGGAAAGTCCGCCTTGGCGGACTCCGCGCCCGTGGGCGCCACCGTGATGAGCGTCGTTGCTCCCATAGGCGGCAGAATGCATGGTCATGCGTGCCGTAGTCCAGAGGGTGAGCCAGGCCAGCGTGTCCGTGGACGGGCGCGTCGCAGGCGCGATCGACGGGCCGGGACTGATGGTCCTCGTCGGCGTGACCCACGACGACGACCCCGGGAAGGCCCGCAGGCTGGCCTCGAAGCTGTGGGGGCTGCGGATCCTGCAGGACGAGAAGTCGTGCTCCGACGTGGGCGCGCCGCTCCTCGTGGTGAGCCAATTCACCCTCTACGGCGACGCGCGGAAGGGCCGCCGCCCGACCTGGACGGCCGCCGCGCCCGGTCCCGTGGCCGAACCTCTCGTGGACGCGGTCGTCCACGAACTGAGGGCGCTCGGCGCCGAGGTCGAGACGGGCGAGTTCGGCGCCGACATGAAGGTCGCCCTCGTCAACGACGGTCCGATCACCCTGATCGTCGACGTCTGACCGCCCCCCGTGGGTCAGGAGCGCCCCTGCTCGGCGGGTTCGGTGAGGGGGCGCCGCGCGCCAGAGCCGCCGGCGGTGAGCACGTGCATGGGCCCTCCTCAGCGGAAGCCGTAGACCGTGCCGATGAGGGCGGCGATGGTGCCGAGGGCGGCGAGCAGGATGAGGGAACGGTCGACGGGCGTGAGGCGGCCTCGCACGTCCGGCGAATGGACGACGACGCCGGTCTCGGGGTCTGTTTCCTCGTCGTTCCTCTGGAACGGGTTGCGCAGCCCGGCGAGCCGCCACAGCGCGTCGTTCTTCAGCCGCTGGTGGCCGGGCCCGCAGGCGAACAGCCGGCCCCGGACGCGTTTCGTGCAGGGATGGCCCTGCCGTTTCAGGACCCGGCACAGCGTCGGGACGAGCAGGAACTCGTACAGGCACCACGTCAGCAGCCCGAGCAGCGCGACCCGCCACGACTGGAGCCACCACGCCGCCCCGGCGAACACGGCGAACAGGGCCCACCACAGCAGCGCGGACTCCCTGCGAGGGAGACGCCGGGCGCCCTTCCTGGCCGCCGGCGGCTCCTCTTTCCCCAGGTTCGCGACCATCGGTAGGAATCCACCTTCCCCGGGCGGCGGCCAGTGAGAAATCGTCCTATCAGACGATATTGCCCCGGGAGTCGGCGATCTACCCGTGTTTCGCCGGCCGCCGGCGAAGATCGATCTGCGCGTTCGCCCCGGTCTCCGGCGACACCACGACCTCCTGCGCCGCCGCGACCCCGCCCGCCAGCAGCTCCGCGTCCACCGGGACGTTCCGCTTGACCAGCGCCAGCGCGACCGGCCCCAGCTCGTGATGCCGCGCCGCCGACCCGACGAACCCGACCGTCCTGCCGCCCGGGATCTCCACCGGATCGCCGTGCGCGGGCAGCCGGTCGACGCTCCCGTCCAGATGCAGGAACACCAGGCGGCGCGGCGGCCGCCCGAGGTTGTGGACGCGGGCCACCGTCTCCTGCCCCCGGTAGCAGCCCTTGCTCAGATGGACGGCGGTCTCCACGTACCCCGCCTCGTGCGGGATCGTCCGGTGGTCGGTGTCCACGCCCGACCGGGCGCGGTGCTCGGCGATCCGGAACGCCTCGTACGCCCACATCCCCGCCGGCCGAAGCCCCTCCGGGAACTCGCCCCGGGGGACGATGCGGGTGACGGTGCCCGCGACGTCCGGCCAGGCCAGTGCCGCCGGCTCCGCAGGCTCGCCGGGCCCGGTGATCACGGCGTAGGCGTCGGACACGTCCTCGACCTCGACGCGGAGCATGAACCGCATCCGGTCGAGGAACTCCGCCAGCGGCGCCGCGGACCCGGGTTCCACATGGGCCCAGACGGCCTCGCCGTCGTCGATCACGAAAAGATGATGTTCGATGTGGCCGTTGGGGCCGAGCAGCAGCGCCTCGGTCGGCTCGAACGGCCCCAGCCCGTCCAGGTGCTGGCTCAGCAGGCTGTGCAGCCAGCTCAGCCGGTCCGGTCCGGAGACCTTGACGACACCCCGGTTGCTGCGGTCGACGAACGCCCTCCCGTCCGCCAGGGCGCGTTGCTCCTGCGAGGGCTCCCCGTAGTGCGCGGCGACCTCCTGGTCGGGCGCGTCGGCGGCAACGGCTCCGGACGTCTGCAACAGCGGGCTCTTCATGGTGACCAGGCTACGTCGCGCGGCAGTCCTTGCACCGCCCGTACACCGTGAGGTGGTGCACGTCGGTCGCGAAGCCGAAGTCGCGCTCCAGGACGTCCGCCAGACCCGACGCCGCGCGGGGGTCGACGTCCTCCACGTTGTGGCAGCCGCGGCACACCAGGTGGATGTGCTCGGCCTCGGCGGCCAGATGGTAGTTCGGCGGCCCGTGCCCGAGATGCGCGTGCTTGACCAGCCCGAGCTCTTCGAGCAGCTCGAGCGTCCGGTACACGGTGGAGATGTTGACGCCGCGGGCGGTGCGCTGCACCTCGGTGCAGATCTCCTCGGGGGTCCCGTGCTCCAGGTTGGTGACCGCCTCAAGGACCAGCTGGCGCTGGGGTGTGACGCGGTACCCCTTCGCCCGCAGCTCCTGCTGCCACGACTCGACCATGTACCGAGTCTAGAACCCGTCCCCGCGTTCCGGCCCCGGACCGGGTTCCCGATCCGGGAAAACCGGCTTGCCTCTCCGCGCGGCGCTCGCATAGCGTGCGAGTACGCGCGAAAGGAGGTGGTCCAGGAAATGATTGATTCTAGGGCTCGCGAGGTGGCTGTCCGCTAGTCGCCGTTCCGCCTCGGCGCCGCCGCCCCGGCGGTGGCAACCGGTCGCGACGGTGACCGGCGAATACCAGGCAGTTACCCGGTCCCCGGACCGATGGACCCGTCCTGTCCATCGCCCGCCGTAAGCGGGAAGGTCCGGGGATCGTTCATGTCCGGGGGGCGTTCATGTCCGGGGGGACGCGGCGGGCCGTCCCCCGCCGGGAACGTTCAGGCGGAGGGTTTCGGTGCGGGGTCAGGCGACCCGCTTGAGCTGGGCCGAAAGGTGGGACTGGAGCTTCTGGCCCATGGCCGCCATGTCGTAGGCCCAGCCGAGGTCCTCGCCGATCATGCCGTACAGGCGGTGCCCGGCCGTCACCTCCTTGGCCGACTCCGTGCGGGCGACGACGTCCGTCTCCAGCTCCACCCGGCTGAACGCCACATTGCCGACGTAGATCTCGACGATGCCCGTCGGGTGCGCCAGCGTGACCTCCACCCCGTTCCCGGGACGCGGCCTCCAGTAGCCGGTCTCCGTGGCGAGCCGGCGCCCGAGCGTGCCGTCCTCCTCGATCAGCCAGGTCCGGCTCGCGTAGATGAGGAACGGCTTCCCGATGTGGGTGAAGGACAGCTCCTGCCCGAAGTTGAACGCCTCGATCGTGGGATAGCCGCCGACGCCGGCGCCCTCCCAGGTGCCGAGGAGGAACTTCAGCGGCTCAAGGTCCGGGTGCAGCTCAGGATCCATGGACACCGAGCGTAGCGGCGCACGCGCCCCCGCGTCCCGCGGGTGATCCCTCCAGGGCCGGGACAGACGTCCCTGTCCGGCGCCATGTCCCGGCCCGATCATTAGAGCCGTGTTCTACCTGTTCTTCGGGATCATCGCCGCCGGCTTCCTCGTCGTCGGCTGGGTCTGGCGCATCCGCTTCAGGAACCTGCGCCGCGCGACCGTGACGAACTGCGCCGGTGTGGCCGCTTTGAACGGCGTGCCCTGCCAGGTCACCGGGACGGCCCGGGCCGTCCACTCGGCCCCTTTCTCCGGGACGCCCTGCGCCTGGTACCGGGTCCGCGCCACGGCCAAGACCAAGACGGGCAAGCGCGTCTTCATGGACGAGAAGTCCAAGGCGCCGTTCTATCTGCAGGACGAGACGGGACAGTTCACCGTCCACCCTGAGGACGCGGCCGTTGACGCCGCCGTCCAGACGATGGACGAACGCAGACTCGCGAACGGGGACCTGCCGGGCCTCACGAGCACGGCCGAAGAGGTCAAGCGGTACCGCTACGAGGAATGGATCCTGCCGCCCGGGGAGCCGCTGTACATCCTCGGCACCGCGACGGGCACGTCGATCGGCAAGGACAAGGAGACCGGCCAGTACAGCATCAGCACGCGGACCCGCCGCCAGTTCGGCCGCCGCGCCCTGCTGTTCACGGCCATCGGCTACGGCGGTGGCGGGATCTTCCTGGTCTTCGCCGCCGTGGCGGCCATCCTCGAAGCCATGGAGGACGACTGAGCCCCACCTGAGCCGCCCTGCCCGAGCCCTACCTGAGCCGTCCGAGACGGATCGCCAGGAGGACGGCGGCGACCGCCACGAGCCCAAGCGCGAGGACGAGGATCCCCGCGTTCACCATCCCACCCATACCGCGAGATGCTACGCGGGCCGCCCGGGCTAGAGTGCGACTATGGCGAGACCACTGGTGATCAAGGTGACGGCGGGCGCGGACGCTCCCGAGCGCTGCAACCAGGCGTTCACGGTGGCCGCCGCCGCCGCGGCGAGCGGCGTGCCCGTCTCCCTCTGGCTGACCGGCGAGTCCGCGTGGTTCTCCCTCCCGGGACGGGCCGCCGAGTTCTCGCTACCCCACGCCACCCCCCTGGACGACCTCCTGACCGTGATCCTCACCGCCGGGCGCGTCACCCTCTGCACCCAGTGCGCGGCCCGACGCGACATCGGGCCGGACGACGTCCTCCCCGGCATCCGCATCGCCGGGGCGCCCACGTTCGTCGAGGAGATCACCATGGACGGCGTCCAGGCGCTCGTCTACTGACGTCACCGGCGTCCTGCGGGCGGACGCGGCAGCGGCGGCCAGGCCCGCCGCGGCGGCGCCGGCGAGGCCGAGCATGAGGTCCCCGACGGTGTCGCGGTAGACGGACACGCTCTCCGGGGTGTCGAGGATGAAGACGCCGTACTCGAAGAACTCCCAGAGGATCGCCGCGGCGGCGCCGATCCCGGTGCAGCACAACGCCAGCGTCCACGAACTGACACCGCCCCAGCGCCGGAGGGCCAGACCGGCGGCGGCGCACAGCAGCGCCCAGTTCCCGAAGTGGCAGGCGTCGTCGAACCACGCCACGGTGTCGTAGAGGTCGGCGGCGTTGCCCGCGACGTCGATGAGGAACGGCGCCGTCACGAGAAGGTCGATGTCCCACGGGAACGCCCTGCCCCGGCCGCGCAGCGCCCAGATCAGGGTGACGAGCATGACGGCGGCCGGATAGGCGGCCACGCGGACGCCCATCGCCTTGTCCGCGAACCGGTCCCACTCGGGGAAGACCACGGCGAACGCGAGGAGGACGGCCAGGGCGGCCTTGGCGGCGAGCGCGAGGGGACGCCAGCGTGAAGTATCCATGCCCGCAGCCTCGCCGCCAGGGAGCCGCCGCACATCGGCGCAGGTACTCAGATCCGCGTGAGTGACTCCGCCCGTGCGGACGGCGAAATCGACGGTAGAAGAGCCCTAGAACGGATATAGGTCAGCCGACGCCTCGTACCGACTGGAGCCACCGGATGGTCGAAATATCCGCATGGGCTTGGGCCGCGACGATCGCTCTGGTCATCGCGCTCTTCGTCCTCGATCTCGTGGTCGCCGTCCGGCGCCCCCACGCGGTCGGTATCAAGGAGGCGACCTTCTGGTCGGTCTTCTACATCGTCGTCGCGCTGCTGTTCGGCCTCGCCGTCTGGGCGTTCGCCGGGGCGACCGCGGGCACGGAGTACTACTCGGGCTACATCGTCGAGAAGAGCCTGTCGGTCGACAACCTCTTCGTGTTCGTGATCATCATGGCGCGGTTCGAGGTCCCCGCCGAGTACCAGCAGAAGACGCTGCTGTTCGGCATCGCGGCCGCGCTGATCCTCCGCGTCATCCTCATCGCGATCGGCGGCGCGGCGATCAGCCTGTTCTCCTTCACCTTCCTGATCTTCGGCCTGGTGCTGATCTGGACGGCGATCCAGCTCATCCGGCACCGCAACGAGGAACCCGACGTCGAGGACACCTTCCTGGTCCGCCGCGCCCGCAAGCTCTTCCCGCTGAGCAGCGACTACCACGGCGGCCGGATGCTCGCCCACGAGAACGGCCAGCGCGTCATGACACCGCTGCTGCTGGTGTTCGTCGCCATCGGCAGCACGGACGTCCTGTTCGCGCTGGACTCCATCCCCGCCGTGTACGGCATCACCCAGAGCGCGTTCCTCGTCTTCGCCGCCAACGCGTTCGCCCTGCTCGGCCTGCGCGCCCTCTACTTCCTCATCGAGGGGCTGCTGGAACGCCTGGTCTACCTGACGATCGGCCTGTCGGCGATCCTCGTCTTCATCGGCATCAAGCTGATCGTGCTGTTCCTGCACGAGGACGTTTCGGAATCGATCCCCGAGATCCCGACGCCGCTCTCCCTGGTCGTGATCCTGCTGATCCTGATCGTCACGACCATCGCCAGCCTGATCCGCGTCCGCGCCCACCCGGAGGAGAAGGCCAAGCCCGGTACCCTCCGCAAAACCAAGAAACAGGAGGAAGAGGAGCGCGCCCCCCGCTGACCCGCCTGCCGGGCTAGAGGAGGAGGCCGCCGGTGGCGCGGATGTTCTGGCCGGTGATCCATCGGGCGTCGGGACCGGCGAGGAACGCGACCACGTCGGCGATGTCGCCGGGCCGTCCCAGACGGCCCAGGGCGGTGAACGCCGTGGTCTGCTCCAGGGCCTCCGGCGGGTTCGTGGCGCGCAGCAGGTCCGTGTCGGTCGGGCCCGGCGAAACGGTGTTGACCGTTATGCCCCGCGCTCCGAACTCGCGTGCGGCGACGGCGGTGAACTGTTCCAGTGCCGCCTTGCTCGCGGAGTACAGCGCCAGGCCCGGGACGGGCAGCACCGTGTTGAGCGTCGAGACGTTGACGACGCGGCCGCCGTCGCGCAGCAGCGACTCCGCCCGGCGGATGGCCAGCAGCGGGAACTTCGTGTTCACCGTCATCACCCGGTCGAACAGTTCGGTGGTGATGTCGCGGATCGGGGTGGGCGGGTTGACGGCGGCGTTGTTGACCAGAATGTCGAGCCCGTCGGCGACCGGCTCGAACAGCGTGTCCAGGCTGCCGAGGTCCTCCTGGTCGGCGCGGACCGCGACCGTGCCCGCGACGTCCCGTACGAGCGCGTCGGCGGCGGCCTCGTCGTCCCGGTAGCTGAACACCACCCGCGCGCCGTCCCGGGCGAGGCGCCGGACGATGGCCTGGCCGATACCACGCGAACCGCCCGTCACCAGGGCCGTCCTACCGTTGAGCGTCATGGGCCCGGACGCTAGCCGGTGAGCCGCTCGGTGTATTGAAGGAATGCGCACAGCTCGGTCGGCGTGATCCCGGCCATCGCCCGCACCTCGCGGTTGAAGTGCGGCTGGTCGGCGTACCCGCAGGCGACGGCGTCCTGGAACGTGCCCGGCGGCGCGCTGAGCACCTGCGCGGCCCGCTGGAACCGCGCGACCCGCGCCACCGTCTTCGGGCTCAGCCCGATCTCCCGCCGGAACCCGGTCTCCAGCCTGCGGCGGCTGACGCCGAGTTCCGCGGCCAGGCTCCCCACCGTGATCCGGCCGGCCGTCTCCTGGAGCCGCCACCACCCGCACATCGCCGGACCGTCCGGCCGCTCGTCCGGGCACAGCCACGCGGTGAACAGGTCGTCCATCGCGGCGAACCGGGCCGCCGGGCCCGGTACCGCGGCGAGCCGGTCCACCAGTTCGTCCGCCCGGCGGCCGAGCAGGTCGCTCAACGGGACGGCCGCACCGGTCAACGCGTGCATCGGCGCCCCCAGCAGGGCCCGCGCCCCGGCGACCGTCAGCCCGACCGTGACGCCCCGCCGCCACCGCGCCTCCTCGTACACCATCGGCGCGCCCCTCGCCCCGAAGACCAGCGGCCCCGGCCCGTCCAGGTCGACGATCAAGGTGACGAGATTCAGCGGCAGCACCCTGCGCTGCGCGTCACCGGGCGTCCCGGAACGAAAGGCCCCGTACCCGGCGACATAAGGCCGCAGCCCCGGAACCGCCCGCCGAGCGACCGTCGCGCACCGCTCCTCCCCCACCCGCACCAGCACCGAATGCACCTGCGTCAAACCACACCCCTCACGACGTCCGGCACAGACCACACTCCAGCACGATCATGAGGTCGTCGAGCCCTCCGCCGCGAGGGTAGGGACGCCGCGGAACCTCCGGCATGGCTCCGCTCCCGTCAAGAAGGGCTGACGACCGTGCGGTCTCCGTCCGTCTCGTAGGCCACGACGTGGACGACCGGGAGGCGGGCCGTCTCCGTGGGCGCGCCGCCGGTGCGCGGGCCCGGCACCACCAGCAGCGGCGTCCCGCCCCGCCGGTCCGTCCCCTCCTCGCCGGAGTCCAGCTCGCCGACCGTCTTCAGCCGCGTGACGCTCGGGCCCGCCGCCGCCACCAGATGCCAGCGCCGGGGCGACCGCCACCACACGGCGGCGGCCATCGTCGCGGCGGAGGAGGTGATGTGGCTGTTCGTCCCGCCCCGCTCGGACAGCGCCCGCCCTCCGCCGGAGATCAGGATCGAGGTGCCCGGGGCGGCCCACTGCGAGGACGCGTCCACCGTCAGCAGCGTCGCCCGGCCGCCGCCGTCGGGCAACTCGCCGCTCCACAGATGGCCCAGGCGCAGGTCGCCCGACTCGCTCAGCGTCGCCGCCCCCTCGCAGGCGACGGCGTGCAGCGCCGCCCAGCGGAACCGCTCCCGATGCTCCGGCGGGTCGCCGAACGACACCCGCGGCGCCGCGGAATGCGGGTCGTGCGAGGCGAGCTGCGTGACCGTCCGCGGCGACCCGCCGGCGGCCGGCCGGAACGTCATCTGGAACACCACGTAGTTCTGGCAGCGCCGCGTGAACCAGTTCCACGGCAGCGGATCGCTCAGCCCGTCCCGGACCGCCACCGGCGTCCAGTCCGGAGAGCGCCCGGACGGCACCGCCGCCCGCACGTCCCGCAGCCATGGCGGGACGAGGTAACGCCACGTCATGCCCAGCATGATGAGCTGCCCCTCGCCCGTCCCGAGCCTGCGGACCGACTCCACGCCGCGCGACAGGCGCCGCTCGAAGTACTGCGCCACGCTGGGCGCGTCCCGCGAGCCGGAGGAGTCGCGCAGCACGACGAGGGACGCGCCGTCCACCGTCCCGGCGTACAGGACGATGACGCGGCCGAGCGGTGGGTGAAGGCGGTGGGCCCGCCAGGCGTCGGCGGCCCGGCGCAGCAGCCCGGCGTCGTGCCGCAGCCCGCCCTGGGCGGGCCACTCGTTGATGGAAGGCGTGCCCGTCGCCTGCCACGCGCGCGGGTCGATCGCGGCGGGCTCGCCCGGCCCCTCGCCAGGCCGGGTGACGACGAATCCGGCGACCGCCAGCAGCGCCGCCGTGAGCACGGCCGCCACGGCGGCACGCCAGGCGGGCCGGGCGGAACGCGGCGGGCGGAGCCGGACGACGTCGGGCTCGAACGCCTCGATCTCGGCCCGTTGAGCGGCCTCGTCCAGCCCCGTCCGGGCGTCCACGGCGGCGGTGGCCCGGTCCACGTCCCGGAAGTCGGCGTGGATGTGGAGGCCCAGCTCGGCGGCGACCTCGGGGGCGGTGAGGCCGTCGCGGCGCAGCAGGAAGGCGAGCCGCTCGTGCGGCGGCAGCTCCAGCAGCGCCGCCCGGACGGGCGACGGCGGGGCCGGCGCGGGCTCGAAGAACAGGCGGTGCAGCCGGTGCCGCCCGGTGGGCGGGTCGGTGAGCAGGATCGCGACGAGCCGCGCCCGCATGGCCGGGTAGCCGCCGTGCCGCACACGGGCCGCGCCCGCGGCGGCGCGGCGGGCGCGCACGAGCGGGGCGTCGCCGTCGTCCAGAACCAGGTACGCGAGCCGCAGCAGGCCGGCGTAGTGCTCGCGGTCCACCGTTCGCACCGGGGCACCTCCCACCGCATTGTGCGCAGCGCTCGGTAACAGCCGGGTTGAGAAGCCGCCGCCTCCGGAGAAGGCGGCGGACCTGGTGGACGGATTGTCATCGGCCGTTTACGCAGAGCACCGGGGGAAGGTTGCCCTGCAGAACACCGGGTTCCAGCAGGCGCGGACGGGGCCGCGCCGGCCCGGGTGAACGGGGGAGTACTGCGATGAGAGTCATGCTGAGAGCAAAATTGGACACCCAGACCTCCAATGAAGTACTCAAAGACGGCAGGCTGGCGGAGATCGTGGAGTCTCTGCTGCAGCGGCTCAATCCCGAGGCGGCCTACTTCGGCCCCACCGAGGGCGGACGGTCCTGCACCATCGTCTTCGACATGCAGGAGAGTTCATCGCTGCCGACCATCGCCGAGCCGCTCTTCCAGGAACTGGGCGCGAAGATCGAAATCCAACCGGTGATGAATCTGGAGGACATGCGGAAGGGCCTGGCCGCCCTGCGCTAGAGCCGAACCGGACTCAGCCCGCCCGCACGACCCGGCTCCGGATGGCACGAGCGGGGAGCCTCGGCCACGCGGGCGGGCAGCGGTCGCGATCGGGGGCCGACGGCGGGGCGGTCTCGTCCGGACGGGGCGGGTGGGACGGCGCGGCGAGGTCACGCCGTGGCGTTGACCATGGGGGCCTTGAGCGGGGGCGGGGCTTGGGGGGCGAGCAGGCGCTCCATCAGTACGTGCAGTTGGGCCCGGAAGGATTCGACGGCCGCCGGGTCGTCGGCCCTTCTCATCCCCTGGGAGCGGTTGAAGACTCCCGAGCCCAGGAAGCCGTGTACGCACCAGACCATGGTGCCGAGCAGGTAGTAGGTGTCGACGTCCGGGGGCACCAGGTCCCTGATCCTGCGGGAGACGAGTTTGAAGAGGGGCCGCACGTAGCGGTCCTCAAGCTCGGAGATGTCGGCGGCGTCGGCGACCGAACGCTGTGCCCATAGCGCACGGTTGTGCGGGTTCGCCACGTGGAAATCCAGATAGCCGTCCACGATCTCGTGGACGGCCGACCGCCCGGGGCCGGCCTGCGATACGACCGCCTCCAACATCGCCCGTTCCGCTTCGAAAGCCTGCCCCATGACCTCCATGTAGAGGGCGTACTTGTCCCCGGCGACCTCGATGACCGTCGAGGTGCTCACGCCCAGAGAGTCGGAGATGAGCTGCAGGGAGGTTCCGTCGTAGCCGAGCTCCCCGAACAGCCTGGTGGCGCAGTCAATGACGCGCTGATGTGCGATGACGTTCGGCATTCCGCCACGCTACGCGCAAACCCGTGAGACAGAACATGGTCAAAGCGGAGAATGCGTTCAAATCAGGGCAAATTTTGGACCGATCCACGGCAACCCTTCCGCGTTGCGTGGTTTAAGGTCTCCGCGGCCGTGGCCGATCCGGGCGAGACCGGCCAGGCGCACACCCTTGACCCGCTCACCAGGGCAGACTCTCTCACGTACCGGTCAGCCGGCCGGACCGATGGTTGAGGAGAGTTCTCGGTATGACCACCCCCGTCTGCGTCGTCCTTGGCGCCGGTCCCGGTCTGGGACTCGCCGTCGCCCGCCGCTTTGCCGTCGAGGGGCATTTCGCGGTGCTGGCCGCGCGAAAGGCCGACCAGGCCGAGTCCTTGGCCGCGCCCCTCCGGGACGAGGGGCACGGCGCGGAAGGCGTGGGCGTGGACCTGACCGATTCCGAGGACGTCACCGGCGTGATCCGCGGAATCGGGGAACGCCACGGCCGGATCGACGTCCTGCACTTCAACCCCAGCGCCTGGCGCGAGAAGGACCCGCTGCACCTCAGCGTTCCCGAACTGCTGGAGGACGTCGCCCTCGGGGCCGGCGCCCTGCTCCCCGCCGCCCAGTCCGCGCGGCCGTTCATGCCGGCCGGCGCCCGTCTGCTGGTCACCGGGTCCGCCGCGGCTGACGAACCGTGGCACGGCGCCGCGTCGCTGGGCGTCCAGAAGGCCGCCGTGCGCAACCTCGTCACCAGCCTCGACGCGACCCTGGCGCCGGACGGCATCCGCGCGGTGGCGGTCCAGATCAACGGCCTGCTCGGCAAGGAGGGGCCGTTCTCACCGGCTCCGATCGCCGACGCCATGTGGCGGGCCGTCACCAGGCCCGACGCCGCTTGGACACCGCACGTCCCCTACGACGGTTAGGCGTCGTTCGGCTTGACGCGCGGCTGCGCCAGGGGCTGATCATGCCGGGGAGGCGGGTCTGGAAGACCAGCACGCCGACCCAGGTCGGGCGCAGGGCGATGCGGGCCATGCGGGTCTCCGGATGGTCGGCTCCCGCGGGCGGCGCGGTGAACTCATCGCGATCCGGTGCGCGGGAAGCGTTGGCGCTCGTCCCGGTGCCCCACGTGTGGGCTAACTCAGTGCTGAGAGGCCGGACAGGTCGCGGGTGACCACGGTGTTGCGGTCGGTGGGACGGTTGCCCAGGGAGAGTTGGGGCCATTGACCGGCAAGTTCCTGGCGGCTGCGTTCGCTCCAGGCTCGGGCTTCGGAGCTGCGGGTCTTGTAGAAGTTCAGGGCGTAGCCGCCGGTGTGGACACGGAGGAGGGTGAAGCCGCCCGGGTATTCCTTGACGGCGCCTATCTCCTGCTGGACGACCCGGGGCGCCAAAGGGAAGACCGAGCGTTGGTTCCGGTGGGTGTGGCCCGCGTGGTGGAGGAAGACGCCGGGGGCCCGGTTGTAGGCCGAGAGGATTCTCAAGGATTGGCCCGCGTCCAGGGAACGGGTTCCGGTAATGGCGAGCGGGTCGTTCTCCACGAAGAGCGGGTGGTGGCCGAAGACGAGTGTGGGACGGTCCGGATCCTTCTTGAGCTCGGCCTCGAACCACGCTCGCTGGGTGGGCGACAAGCCGCCCGCGTCGCCGCCGTTGCCGGGCTTGTCGTAGGTGTCGAGGCCGATGACTCGGAGGCCGTTGAGGTTCCGGGTGAAGTAGCTCTCGCCGGACGCGGAGAAGGCGTCCTTGAAGCAGTCGTTGCCCTGGTGCTCGCCCGGGGTGCAGGAGGCGTAGGGCTCGCCGGAGTGGGCTCGGTCGTGGTTGCCTCGGGCAACCAGGTAGTCGCTGCCCAGGGTGCCGAACGTGTCGAGGATGTTCTTGGCGCTCCGCAGGTCGGCGGGGGCAGCTTCGCTTGTTATGTCGCCTGCGGCGAGGAGGTGTCGCGCGCCACGGAGGCGGGCGTCCTCGATCAGGGCCTTCGCCATGACTTCGGGGTAGGGCGGGTGGCCGGGGAGTTGTTCGATGCCTTCTATCCACGGGAGTTGGCCGACCAGGCCCGCGACCGTTTCGCCCAGGTGGAGGTCGTTGCACAGGGCGACTGAGAAGAGGTGGCGGCCCGGGGGCGGCTGCGGGGTCGTGAAGGCGGAGACGTCGCCGTGGGGGGTGCCTGCTGCCTGACCGAAGGCCAGGAATGTCGGGGTGGCCGCTCGGCCTCTGGAGAGGGCTTTGTAGTAGTACGTCCGGCCCGGTTCCAGGTCGGTCAGCTCTACGTAGTGGTACGGGGTGCCCGACGGGCCGTGGGCCGTGGACGTCAGGCGGGACGGATGCGTGCCGTAGACGACCTCGGCGTCGGACGGGGCGGGCTTCATGCGGCCCAGGCCGTCGTCCGTGCCGGGAACGCCGGTGTACCAGGTGAGGACGGCCGTCGTCTCGGTGACGGTGACCAGTTCCAGGTTCACCGGCTGGACGTTGTCCATCGCGTGGGCGGACGTGCCGTCGAGGGTGGGCACCAGGGAGGCGCTCGCGACGATGGCGCTCCAGCGCATGAGGTCGCGGCGGCTGGGCCGGCAGCAGATCATGGCCGTTACGGTGGCACCGGCGCGGCCGGACGGCCAGACCCAAAGAAACGGTCGCCGAGGACGAATCCCCGGCGGCCCTTTCCCCGGCGGCCTGGCTCAGCCCGCGACGGCCTTGAGGCGTTCCTCGCGGAGGCGGCCCGCCCAGGAGTCGTCCAGCGGCTGCAGCTCCGTGCCGGTCGCCCAGCGGAGAAGGAGGTCGGCGAGGCCCGGGTTCCGGACGAGGGCCGGGCCGTGCATGTACGTCCCGAGGACACGGCCGGTGTAGGCGCCCTCGAACCCGTCGCCGTTGCCGACGCCGTGCACGACCTGCGCGAACGGCTGGGCGTTCTGGCCGAGGTGGGTGACGCCCTGGTGGTTCTCGAAGCCGGTGATGCGGGGGACGTTCAGTTCGCCCGCGACGTCGCCGACGATCTCGCCGACGGCGCGCTGTTCGCCGCGGCCGGAGCGGATGTCGAGGAGGCCCAGGCCCGGAAGGAGCTGCCCCTCCTCGCCGCCGAACTCCCGGCCGAGGATCTGGTAGCCCGCGCAGACGCCGAACACGACGGCACCGGACTCGACGGCGCGGGCGAGGCCGCCGTCGTTGCCGAGGCGCTGCGCCGCGAGGATCTGCGGGCGGTCCTCGCCGCCGCCGAGCAGGTAGATGTCGCCGTCGGCCGGGACGGGCTCGTCCGAGCGGAGGTTCACGGTCTCGGTCGGGATGCCGCGCAGGGCGGCGCGGCGCTGCAGGACGATCGTGTTGCCCTGGTCGCCGTAGGTGCTGAGGAGGTCCGGGTAGATCCAGACGATCTTGATGCGGTCAGACGACACGGCCGTACCTCGTTCGGATGCTCTGGAAGGCGGTGTAGTTGGCGATCACGTCCAGGTGCCCGGGCGGGACGGTCATGACCGCCTCGTCGATGTCGTCCACGATGGTGAAGGACACCTCGGCGGCCTCCAGCCGGGCGGCGAGGTCGATGCGGCGTTCGCCGGTGACCCACACGGGACGGCCCTGGAGGATGCGGTAGTCGACGTCCCACAGCCACGACGTGTCGCGGCCGTCGGGGCCCTGCGCGTTGATCGACAGCGCGACGGGGCCGGGCTTGGGCTGCAGGACGTCGAACGCCTCCAGCCAGCCGGCGGGGTTCTTCGACAGCAGCAGCCGGATCTGCCGGCCCTCGTGCTCGACCGTGGTGTAGCGGCCGGCGACGGAGGTGACCTGCGACAGCAGCGGGAGCGCCTGCTCGGGCGGAACTCCGAACTGGGCGGTGACCGCCAGCGCGATCAGGGCGTTCGAGCGGTTCGCGCGGCCGGGCAGGGACAGGTCCGTGAGCGAGTACGTCCGGCCGTCCGGGGCGGTGACCGTGTCGCCCTTCAGCGCCCAGTCGGGGCGGGGACGGGCGAAGGTGCACTGGCGGCAGCTCCAGTCGCTGTCCTCGTCGGTGTCCTGCCGGTCGAGGGGCCCGCCGCATTCGGGGCAGCACCAGGAGTCCTCGCGCCAGTGCTGGCCCGCGGCGACCCACGTGACGCTCTTGGCGCTGGACGCGCCCCAGGTGACGAGCGGGTCGTCGCAGTTGGCGATGACGTGGCTCTGCGGGGACGCCTCCAGGGCGCGGCGCCACTTGCCGGCCAGGAGCCAGATCTCGGCGGCGCGGTCCATCTGGTCGCGGCTGAGGTTCATCAGCGCGACGACGTTGGCGCCCGTCCCGGCCAGGACCATCGGGACGTACTTCTCGTCACATTCGAGAACGCCGTACCGGGCTGTGGGCGCCGAGGCGAGGGCCGACACGTGACCGGTGGGCATGTTCGCGCCGAACGCGTTGGTCGCGATCTCCCCCAGCGGCGTCATCGCCGAGGTGATCAGCCGGGTCGTCGTCGTCTTGCCGTTGGTGGCGCTGACGAGGACGAGCTTGCGGTCTTTGGCGAGTCTGGTCAGCAGTTCGGGGTCGAGGCGGAGGCCGACCCGTCCGCCGATCACCGAGCCGTCCCCGCGGCCCGCCATGCGGGACATCTTGGCGGCCGTACGACCGAGCGCGACGGCCAGCTGCGAACGCAGCGGAAGATCGCTCATGGACTCCGTCTTCTCTGGATGCGCCGGGAAACCGCCTTGAGCCTAGCCGCTCGGCGCCTCGCTCGCGGCGCACCTGCGGTGTTGCGGGACGTCCCGCCGCCGCCCGGGAGGCGCCGATGTGATAAGCATCACAGGGCACCCGGTAAACCGGCGCGGCGAATCTTGACCAGTACCGACATGTCGTGATTCGGTGCGACCTCCGACTGCGGTGTGCCAGATTGCCAACCACGCGTCTGAGAACGGCGTCACCCACTACTTTTGTCGGGAGCCCTGCGGGTTTGCGGGGAAGCAAGGGCCGCCGCCGGTTCGGCGGACCCGATCGCAGCGTGGCAAAGCGGCTAAAAGGCGAGGTCTGAGCGATGCAGTGTCCGACGTGCGGGAATGACACGCCCGGGACGCTCGGCAAGTGTTCGCACTGCGAGGCCCCGATCGACGTGTACTCGGTCGGGCCCGTCGTCCCGCTGTCGGCCCCGGTCGCGGACGCGCCCGCGGCCGACTCCGCCGACGCGCTCGGCGACAGGACGATGATGGTGCCGCCGCCCACGCCCTCCTGGGCCTCCAACGCGGGGCCGCCCGCGACGCCCGACCTCGGGATGCCCTCGCAGACGGCCCCCGAACCTCCCGCCGCCATGCCCATGACGCCGTCGGCGCAGCCACCCGCGCAGACTCAGCCGCCCATGTCGGCGCAGCCACCCGGGCCAGGGCAACCGCCCGGGTCGGGGCAGCCGCCCCTTCGACTGTCCGTGGAGCCCTCCGACCCGCCCGTCCAGCAGCCGGCCGCCCCTGCCCAGCCCGCGGCTCCCGTCCGGCAGTCGCCGTTCGGCCTGCGGACCGAGGCGCCCGTCCAGCCGCCCGGCGGGCCGCAGGCCGCCATGCCGACACCGGTGTCGGGGACGCCGACGCCGCCCGGGTCGCCGCTTCCGCCCGTCGACCCCGAAGACACCGCCGCGTGGACGTTCAACCCCGATGAGGACGACGACGAGCCGGAGGCGTCCTCCCCGTCCGGCGGCTTCGGCGCTCCGCCGCCGCCCGCGTGGGGAGGCGGGCTGCCGGCGCTGCCCGCGAACGAGAACCCCGCACCGCCGGCCTCCGGCTCCGCGGAGGGCATGCCGAACACGTTCGGGCTGGAACCGCTGCCGGAACCCGCGGAGTCGATCGTCCCGGAGTCCTGGTTCGCGCAGCCGCGCAAACCCGAGGGCCCGGACGCCGAAGCGACCCAGATGTGGGGGCGGCAGCAGCCGGGCGCCGGCGCCCAGCAGCCGCCCACGATGCTCGACGCGGACGCGACGCAGATCGCGCCCGGCCAGGGGATGCACAATCCCGGCATGCCCGGCGGCCAGGGTTCGCCCATGGGCTTCGGCGGCGATTTCGACCAGACGCGCATGGACCCGGGCCAGCCCATGGCCGCGCCCCCTATGGCCCAGGGCCCCATGGTCCAGGGGCCGCCGATGGGCGGACCGATGGGCGGCCCCATGGGCCAGGGAATGCCCATGGGGCCGATGGGGCAGGGCGGGCCGGGCGGACCGGGCGACCCCGCGTACGGCGGCTACCCGCCGAACCAGGGCGGACGTCCGGGCGGCGGGACGAGCAAGCCGCTCATCGCCGCCGTCGCCGCCCTGGTCACGGTCGCGGTCGGCTCCGTGGTGTTCGTCGTGTGGCCGTCCGGCGGCAACTCGTCCGCCGATGGCGACCCCACGCCGGCGCCGTCCAACAAGCAGGTCGCGCAGAAGAACGAGATCCCGACCGAGACCAAGCAGCAGGCCGCGGCCGTGAACAAGATCCTGGACGACAGCGTCGCCACCCGCCGCGTCCTCGCCGGCGCGCTCGGCCGGGCGGGCAAGTGCAAGACGCTGCCGCAGGCGATCCAGGGGTTCGAGAAGGTCGCGCAGCACCGCCAGAACCAGCTGGTCCGCACGAAGAACCTCCAGGTCGGCAAGCTCGCGAACGGCGAGCGCCTGCGCGGGTCACTCGCCCAGGCCCTGACGGCGTCGCTGCAGGTCGACCAGGTTCTGCTGCGGTGGGCGCAGCAGAACCAGGCCAACTGCCGGGGCAAGCCGCGCCCGGCTGCGGCGAAGGTTCCCGGACGCGCGGCCAGTGAGCGGCGCGCGACGACGGCCAAGCAGAAGTTCGTCGTCCTGTGGAACCCCGTCGCCAAGAAGACGGGCCAGCCGGAACGCAGCTGGAAGCGGGTGTGACGGCCGGTCACGACCCGGTTGCGACCTTCGGGCGGGCCTCCGCGTCCCGTGACGGCGCAGTATCTTGTCACCGTTTGGGACTTCACGGGGTAGGGGGACCTGATGCGGTGCCAGGGCTGCGGGAACGACACCAATCCGGCGTTGCCCCGGTGCACGCGCTGCAACGCGCCCCTCGGCACATCGCCGGGCGGCGACGCGACTGCCCCCGACCGGCACGGCGGCGACGCGACCGCCCATGACCCGCCGGCGGACGACGCGACCGCCCGTGACCCGCTGGGCGGCGCGCCCGGCCCCGGTGAGCCGCTGCCGCCGCCGTGGACCTCGCCACCGCAGGACCCCGTCCAGTGGGAGTCCCCGCCGCCCGGACCACCGCCCGACCACACGACGCCCATGCCGCCGTCGGGCGAGACGTCGACGCAACTCTCCCCCGAGCCGTGGGCCGAACCGGTCTCCCCGGAGCCGTGGGCCGAGCCCGCGATCTGGCAGCCGCCCGCGCCGCCGAAGCGGAGCAGGGTCCCGTACTTCCTGGCCGCGGCGGGAGCCGTCCTTCTGATCGGGGTGGCCCTCGGCATCGTGTTCTGGCCGAGCGGATCGGGGACGCCCGCGCAGCCCGGGGACGGTGTCCCGTCCGCCGCGCAGAGCCAGGGCACCGAGCCCGCGACCGAGGAGCCCGGCGACGACGGCGACGTCGAAGCGCAGGCCGGGGCGGTGGACGACCTCCTGAAGGAGATGGGCGGCACCCGTTCCGACCTCGGCGGCGTGGTGGTCGACGGCTGCCCGGCGGACGGCCTGCGACGCGTCCTCGACGCGCGTCAGGGCCAGCTCGACCAGGCCCGCGCCCTCGACGTCCGCGCGCTCGACAACGGCGTCCAGATGAAGGACGCGCTGGTCCGCGCGCTGGAGGCGTCGACCGAGTCGAACCAGCGCTACCTGGACGTCGCACCCGGCTGCCCGACGGAGGCGGAGGTCGCGGACGTCAACCAGCGCGCGAGCGACGCCAAGAGCGAGTTCATCGACTACTGGACTCCCGTCGCCGAACAGGCCGGCCTCCCGGCCCGCACCGAGAGCGACATCTGATCGTCGTCACTCCGTGTCGTGGGGCTGGCCGAGGAAGGGCAGCCCCTTGGACAGGTCCTCGAAGGGGGCGACGAAACGCTCGAACCAGCTGAGAACGGGTTCCAGCCACTGCGTGACGCGCATCGTCTCGGCGACATGGTCGACCTGTTCGTCCTCCTCGAAGCCGATCGCGACGAGAGTGAGGTCCTGGTAGAAGCCCGCCTGGTCGTCGGCGCCGTACAGGGCGGTCAGGGCGATGGGACGGTTGCGTTCCAGTTCCATCGAAAGCGGATGGCGGCGCAGGGCGCGCAGGCGGTGGCCGAGCTTCGGGTCCGGCGGCTGCTTCAGACCGGGAAGCTGGTAGTCGAGGGGCGGGGCGGCGGCGTGCTTGTCGGGGACGCCCTCACCGTAAGGGAAGAGGCGGTCGAGTTCGTGCAGCCACCTGACCTGGGGGATGACCCAGTTCGGGCCGGGCGCGGTGCCCGCGGAGCCGCCGTCGAGGAGAAGTCCGGCGACCTCGGCGACGGCGGCGGTCAGGTCGGACGGCGGGTAGGCGGTGCGCAGCGACCGCGACCGCCGCGCCACCGCCCTTTCCACGACGGTCGCCAGGGCGCACTCGCGCAGCCGGGGCGTGAGCCGTGACCAGGCACGGCGCAGCTCGGGCGGAACCGCCGGCATCGGGCGGTTCACGACATGGGAGAGGACCAGCGTGTCGGCCCACAGCCGAAGCCAGGACCAGTCGGCGTGACCGGCGATGAGATCGGCCTCGCGCAGCTCGTAGAGGGTGCAGGCCCGCCCGGAACGGCACTCGCATCCACACGCCGCCGAGCGGCGGCCGTCCACGGGCGGCGGCGGGCCTGGCAACTCGGCCTCCCGTCCCTCCCCCAGCGGCACCCGCACCCGCAGCGGACGGTCCATGCCGTCCGCGAACACGGCCGCGACACCCGGTCGCAGCGACACGACCTCGCGGGACTGGTCGACGTCCAGGTTCATCGCCGCACCGACCTGGTGCCGGTCGTCGTAGGCGGGCAGCCGGTGCACGACCTTCAGCGCCGTGTTCTTGATGACGTCCGGGACGAGCTTCGTCGGGATCTGCTCCGCGACGATGATCCCCTCCCCGTACGCGCGGATCTCGGCGAGCATCCCGGCGAACAGCTCGACGGCGTGCGAACTGGTGCGCTCGGGGCCCCGGTTGCGCAGCAGCCGGTGCGCCTCCTCGATGACGATGACGTGCCGCAGAGCGGGCCCGTCGCTCCGGTCGCGGCGCCGCTCCCGCATCCGGAGATGCTCGACGATCCGGATGATGAGCGTCCCCATGAGGAACGCCTTGTCCTCGTCGTTCGCGACGTCCTCGATGGCGAGGACGATGTTGTCGCGGAGCATCCCGCCGATGTCGGCCGGGTGACCGCCCTCGAAGAACCGACCCGCCGACCCGATGCGCAGCGAACGCAACCGGACGTCCACGAAACCCTGCACGTCGGCCATCAGCTCACGCCCGTAACCCACGTCCGAGATGACCTGGAGCGCCGCGTTCTGCAACTGCTCCAACGTCGGAACAGCTGGCTCGATGAGTGAACCGGGAACACCCCCGCCCGTCACCACGTCCCACCCGTTGTTCTCGTAAACCCGCTGCAGGGCCTGCGCCATGATCTGCGGGAACGGCTCCTCGGCGTCGAACGCCGCCTGGAACAGCGCCCGCACCATGTCGATGTGCGCCTGCACCGGGTAGCCGGGCTCGGGCGCGAGCGGATTCACCGACAGCGGCACCGACCCCGGATCCGACGGATTCACCACCGTCACCGGCCCGCCGAGATCCCGGATGCGCCCCGCCATCGCCGCGTACTCCGACTTCGCCGGCTCGATCGCCAGCCACGGAATGCCCGCACGCGTCAACTGCTCCAGCAGATGCCGGACGGTCTGCGACTTGCCCGCACCCGTCGCTCCCGTCACGAACACATGCCGGTTGATCGTCGAACGCGGCACGGTGAGCCGCCCGACCTGCCGGTCCTGGCCGTCCAGGATCGCGCCCAGCTCGATCTGGGCCTCACCCTGCCCGCCGGTCTCGGACGTGACGTCGAAGTACCCGGCGTCCAGCACCCGCAGCCCCGGAACCTCACGCCGCGGCAACCCCGCCAACGCCGCAAGCGCCCCAGCGGTCGCCACGAACGGAAACCGCTGCTCCGGCTCGGCCATCCCCCGCACCGCACCCGCCGGGACGGGCGCCGCACCAGGGCTCAACATCTCCCCGAACGAGCCACTCCCCCGCCCCGACCGCAGCCGATACGGGTGATGCCCCAGCTCCATCGACCCGACCAGCACCGGCGCGATCTGGCTCAACTCGTCCTGCGTGGCGGCCCCCGCCACCACCCGGACCTGCCACAGCCCCGCCTCCCGGAACGCGTCCAACTCGGCAAGCCGCTGATCCGCCCGAGCCACAGCGAGCCGCGCCTGCTCGTCCTCCCCCCGCCGCAGCATCCGCAACTCGTGATGCAACTCCCGCATCTCCGAATCGATCAACCGCTCATCACACGGGTCAGCGACGACGAACCACCCGAACGGCCGCTCCATCAACGTGACAAGCGTCGCCTCGAACAGCCCAGGCCCGGCATCCGCCCCGGAGACCTGCGGTGCGAGCCTCCCGGGACACCGCGTCCACGCCATCCGCTCGGCCTGCCGCAACCACCCGTCCCCCACGGGCACCCCGCGGGCACCACTCGGAAACAACAGCCCATGCGACTCCGCCCCAGGCTCCGGCATCCCGATCGGCCCCGCATTAGTGATCAGCTCCAGCGGCGCCCCACCACCCGCCGACAACCACCCGACAACGAACGGCCGCCCCAACCGCGCCGCCGACAACGCCGCAGGCAGCACACTGACGAAGTCCCACTCAGCAGACGCGTCCCGCTGCGGCGCCGGAATGGCCAAGATCCGATACCAGGGCCCCGGCAGCACAAACTCCCCCGCCTCACGGGGCCCCCGCGCCTCCGGCACCCCCTGCGAGCCGCCCGCCCGCATCCCCGCCGGCGGCCCTCCCGGCGGCGGTGCTCCCGGAGGCAGCCCGGCCCCCCTCCGGTAGGGCGGCATCCCAGGCGACGACGAACCAGGGGAAGAAGTCACCCCAGCATCCTGACGCCCCACCCCACCCCAAGCCAATGCCCCACCAGGAAGACCCGGACCCCGGACGTGACCGCGGCCGGACGGATATCAGTATCATGTTCAAGCCCTGATAGATTGCCTACTATTAGCGCCAATGGTTCCAGCTGACCCAAAATGACCTATTCCAAGATCCCAGCTCGTCACCAACTACTATATCCTTTTCAAAGGTCGAAAATTGTACCGAGTAGCTAAAGTTTGACCTGCAGGGATTCGAGAAATGCATTTGTCCGACCAGCGTATGTGTCGATAATCCTCGATTCTATATGCTCATTAGACCAGACCGCCTCAGGCTCGAGGCCGATACACTGACTTGGCGTGGCAGGCACTCTGCGCTTAATAGGTTCAATTATCTTACAGTCAGCCTTTTTGACTGGACTCTGCCAGAAGAATCTAGGTATCGCCGGCAAAGCCTCCTTGTTTAGTTGACGAATTGGAGAACCCCACGCGCCAGAGACGTATGCACTCTTGGCAACCAGGATAATAAATATCGCCTCCTCGGAAAGCAGGCCAGCCTCATCGATAAACAAGGTCTTACTATAGAAAGCCACGTATGGGAACTCTGCCAGCATCACAGCGAAGGCGTGATCATCTTCACCAACTGGGACTTTGAATACAGAGCCCGCCACGAAGTCGATTCGCACGCCATTACCTCCACTCCTTGCAACCTAAACTTTGGCTAATATAATTCGGTCTATAGCCAGCCCCAAACTCGCCTCGCAGCACCCATGTACGTTGAACGCTCAGGCAGACCATCGGAAATTCCACGGATAGCATTTCCAGATGCCCCCCCTGCCGATTGTGCACCACCAAAGAAATCAATGAGGTTTTGCTCGCGACCACGAATTGCTTGATATGCAGTATCGCTGTGCCGTTGAGTTACAGGCAACGTCGCCTCAAGGTACTGATCCAGCACTGCAGGACCGTATCCCTCCGCATCCATGTGATGCCCGCTGTCGCGCGCAGCAACGATATCCACAGGGTTGCCATACCCCCTCGAACGACCGGTGTACACCTTCCCGGTCATAGGGTTCGTCTTTGTATACGTGACGTATTTGAGCCCGTCACAGTTGTGTACGAGGACCGCGCTGGTGCCTGTGAGTACATAGTAGGTGTGGTCAGTGTCGACGGCGAGGTTGTGGACGCGCTGGTATGCGGTGTGGGTCTTGACCGCGGTGATCTGGACGTAGGTGCCGACGCTGGTGCGGAGCCACATACCGGGCTTGAGGTCAGCTGCCTCAACCCACTGGTTGAGGTCACCGGCCACCCAGAAGGGGTGGTTGTCGGTCGCGACGGCGGCGCCGCTCTTGGCGAACTCGTGATTGAGCGCTTCGGTGGCGCTGGGTTGCGGCTCGTCTCCGGTCACCCGGAAGCGGAGTGGGGCGTCGGTGTTGACGGTAATCTGGACGAGGTGCTTGTCGCCCTTGGTGGTGATGGTGCCGAGGACGGGCTGGGGGCTGGTTTCTCCGGTTTCCGGGTCTGTGGCCAGTACCTTGTCGCCGACGTCGATGTCTTCGATGCCCCGGCGGCTGCCGTCGGCGAGGAGCACCTGCGTTCCGGGAACGAAACTGCTGCATTTCTTTGGTGAAGGCGTTGCGGGCGAAGATTTCTTTGGCGAAGTCTTCTTCGGCGACCGCTTCGGTGATGACGTCTTTGCTGGAGGAGGATCTGCGGGCGCCCCGCCTCCTGCCCCCTTCGGCGGATCCGGCGCGTCGTTCCCCTTCTTCGCCAACTGCTTCATGAGTGCCCGGAGGAATCTACTACCCGGCTTGAAAAGTTTGCCGATAAACGGGATGAACCCAGCCGCGGACCATGCGCATGCACCGGCACTCTTGCCGGTGAGACAACTCCAAGCGTCACGGACACCGAAGATGAGATCAAGTGCGTTTATCACCACAGGGAGCCAGCCTGTGGTAGGCGGCGGGCCAGGGTTGTTCACGGCCAGCCGTTCCCTGATCCACCGGTCCTTCGCGCAACGATATGTCGCCACATCTGCGGGGCTGCATCCGCCGTAGGAGGCCATCGCGCGATGGACTCTCGAGGATCCTCCGGAGGACCATCCTCTCGACCAGTCTCTTGAACCGCCTGGCCTTGCGTGGGGGCCGGTGTGGGCGAAGTCTGCGGAGCAGGAGTTTCCCGGACAGGTGCCGCTGGGATCCGCGAAGGTGGCGGGGCTGTTGTTGGCGTAGGTGTAGCCGTTCATCTGCTGGGGGTCGGCCTGGTTCAGGACAGGGTCGACGGAGATGAAGCGGCCCGTTTCGGGGTCGTATTCACGAGCGCCGAGGTGGGTAAGGCCGGTGGGGTCTTGGGTGGCTCCGAGGAAGCCCTTGTCGTTGGGCCAGGTGGCGTCGTCGTCCAGGCTGCGGACGGCGCCGAAGGGTGTGAAGCGGCGGACGGTGCCGGCCTGGGTGGCGGCGTCCACGGCGATCTGCGCGGTGCCTTGGTGGTCGGCGGTCAGGTAGGTGACGGTGCCGTCGGTGGTGCGCATTGCGACGGGTTGGTCACCGAGGCTGTAGTAGCGGGTTCCCGTGGCGGTGCTTGCGCCGTTGTAGGCGCGCAGTTCGGTGCCGCCGAGGTAGAGGGTGGACCCGGTGGGGTCTTTTCGGATCAGACGGTTACCGCCGGCGTCGTAGACGAAGGTGACGTCGTTGCCTTCTTCGGAGGACTTGGCCAGTTCGCCTTCGGTGTTCCACTCGAAGGTCTGGGTGCTGCCGGTGGGGGTTTCGGTGGTTTGGATCGCGGTGGTGTTGCCGACCGCGTCGTAGCCATAGGTGCGGGTGCGGTCGCCGTCAGGGCCGGTTTCGACGAGTGTGTTCAGGCGGCTGCCGCTTCCTGGGGCGGCGTAGGTGTAGGTGCGGACGGTGTCGGTGTCGCCACCGATGCCGTGCTGGATTTGTTTGGTGCGGTTGCCGGCCTTGTCGTAGGTGAAGGAATGCCAGTACGGGGCCGGGCCGCCGATGAGGTTGTCAGCGGGTTCGGAGGCGCAGGCGTCGGTGGTTCCTTGCGTCCAGGCTTGGGTGAGGCGCTGGAAGTGGTCGTAGGTGAAGCATTGGTTGTCGACACCGTCCTGGGAGGCGTCGCTGATTGAGGTGATGGTGCCCGCATCGGTGTAGTGGTAGGTGGCGGCGCGGGCGAACCCGGCGATGCCTTCGCGGTAGGTGGCGGCGTGATCGAGCCGCCGGGTGCCGTACTGGTACTGGAAGGTTTGGAAGGCGCGTTTCCCGGGGGACCCGTAGTCGACGATCTGGACTTCACCGGTCTTCCGGTAGTTGATGTCGCCGATGTAGGTGTGCAGGTCGCTGGACAGTTTGGTGGGACGGGCGAACTCGTCGTAGCTGGGAGTAAGGGTTTCGTAGGGCAGGCCGCCGGCGACGGGTGGCCTGAAGGACTGAAGCGTGCCGTCGCTGTTGTATTCGGCGACCATGGAATAGGTTCCCGCCAGCGCGCCCTCGGTTGAGGGAATGGTCACCGTGGCGCTGTGAACGCGTCCCATCTCGTCGTATTCGCGGATGTTGCTGGTGTATTGGGCGCCATTGTGGTGGCGTGTCGCGCTGGCCGGTTTGCCTTTGCCTCGTCTTACGGTGTCGTAGGTGAAGGAGGTGAGCTTGCTGCCGTCGGCTGAGCCGTCGCGGGTGTCGGTGACGCGGCCCAAACCGTCGTAGTCGGCGAAGATGCTCTTGCCGCGCGCGTCGGTAGTGGAGACGAGGCGGTCGAGGTCGTCGTAGGTGAAGGTGGTGGTTCCCTTGTCAGGGTCGGTGGTCTGGGTCTTGCGGCCGCGCAGGTCGTAGGTGGTGGTCCAGACATTGCCGGACGGGTCGGTCACCGAGGAGATCTGGCCGGCGGGGGTGTAGGCGTAGGTGGTGGCGTCGTAGTCGCCGGTGGGGGTGGCGGCCTTGTACTGGCGGCGTTCGACGACCTGGCCGAGGGCGTTGGTGATCTGGGCGGTGGGGGTGGCGCCGTCGGGTGGGGTGACCGAGACACGGTTGCCGCCGCCGTAGTCGTAGGTGGTTCGCCACAGTTCCGCGTCCGGCTGGGAGCCGTTGCCGGTCGTGAGGCGCTGGACGGTCGGACGGCCCAGGCCGTCATAGCTTGTGCGGGTCTGGGTCTCGACCGCGCCCGGGGTGCCGACGCCGAACAGCTCGGTTTCGGGGGTGCCCGTCGCCGGATAGGCGGCGTAGGTTTTGACGGCCTGGCCGCGGTCGTCGTAGAAGGTGTCGGTGATCAGCCGTGCCGACTGGCCCTCGGGCGCCTGCGTGGGCGTCTGGGTCTGCCGGGGACGCAGCCATCCGTCCAGCAGACTGATGCCGGTGACGCGCAGGCTTCCGGCGACGATGGCCTTGGAGGTGACCGTGACGATCTCGCCGTCGGCGAATCGGTACTTGTACTCGTGGCTGGGGTCGTCGCCGTTGGCCTTGGACCGATCGGGCCGCCACACCTTCCGCAGCCGCCCCAGGCCGTCGTAGACCAGGTCGGTGACCTGGCCGTTGGCGTCGGTGGCGCGGACCGGCTGCCCCCAGGCCGGATCGAGTTCCTGGCTCGAGGTCAGCGCCGTGGACGGATCGGCGGGGTCGGGCGGCGGCGTGGTCGAGGTCACCTTGGTGGTGAGCCCCTGGGTTTCGGTGTAGGCGGTGGTCGTCACCTGGCCGAGTGCGTCCTTGGACCGCGTGACGCGCCCGTAGGGGTCGTAGGTGTTCTCGATCTCGGTCACATAGACCGGGGTGCCGCCGTCGTAGCCTGAGACGTTCTCGACCTTGGTCGCCCGGCCCTGGCTCGGAGCGGCACCGTAGGCTTGGTCGTCGTAGAAGGTCCGGACATCGGAGAGGACCTCGTCCGGGCGGTCGGCTGCGGCCGTGCAGGCCGCCGCGACGGTCTCCACGCGAGCCGGATAGTCCACCATCCAGGCGCCGGTGTTGTCGGCATAGGTGGTCCGGGTGCACTTGTCGTCGACATCGGTGGTGACGTCACCGAGATCGTCGACAGAGGTGACGCGTCCGACGCCGGGGCCGGACGCCTTGAACGTGTTGTCGATCTTGGTTTGGTGCGAGCCGCCACCGTCCTTGGCCGTCCAGGTGCGGGCGGTGTCGACGCCGATCACGTTTGCGGTGACGGTGCCCCAGGATCGGGTTCGTGAGGCGGTCTGCGCCCGCCACGGCGTGTTGACGGTCTTGCTGTGGACGCTGCCGCCCGGCTCGGTGTACTGCACCGTCTTGAGCGGGAAACCGACGAGGGCGTTGTGGTCGGTGTGAGTGCCGCCCTCTCCGTCAGAGACGGTGACGCTCTTGGTCCCGCCGGACCTGGTCCGACGGTCCCCGTCCATGCCGCGCATGTAATAGGTGTCGGATCGAGTGGCGGGGTCGGCGAAATCGCCGGTGAATGTGCGGACGTGGCCGTACCCGCGCCACTGCGACCAGGTCTTGTCCTTCTCTTTGGTCAGCCCGTCATCGTCGTCGAAATGCCAGGCCGCACCACCCACGTACTCGTACTTGGTGGCCATGTCCGGGGCGAGTCCGGTGCGGTCGGTCTGAATGACGGACGTCACCATGAGGTGCCCCGGATCTTCCGGACAGGGCCCCAACTAGAGTTGGGGAGAGAACCGGAAAGGAAGGCCGTTGGCACGACAGAGGCGGCATTTCACCCAGGAGCACAAGGACGAGATCGTCCGCATGGT
>NZ_JBQQBP010000026.1:0-86073 GCF_052245875.1 Actinomadura sp. 3N407 | reverse complement strand
TGCTGGGTGGTTATGGCTACACGCGGGAGTTCCCGGTGGAGCGGATGATGCGCGACGCCAAGATCACCCAGATTTACGAGGGGACCAACCAGATCCAGCGCATGGTCATGGCCCGCCAGCTCCTCAAGTAGCCGGCAGCCGCGCCTCGAACAGGGCGCCGCCCTCGGGGGCCTCTCCGACGGTGAGGCTCCCGCCGTGCGCGAGCACCAGGTCCCTGGCGATGGCCAGGCCGAGACCCGCCCCGCCCTCGTCCCGGCTGCGGGCGTCGTCCAGCCGCACGAACCGCTCGAAGATCCGCTCGCGGTCGGCGGGCGGCACCCCCGGGCCGTCGTCGGCGACCCGGACCACCGCCGTGCCCGCCTCCTCGCGCAGCGACAGCCGGACGGCCTCGTCCGCATGCCGCCCGGCGTTGTCGAGCAGGTTCCCGATGACCCGCGACAGCTGCCGCGGCACGCCTGTGACCTGGGGATCGTCCTCGATCGACAGCCGCACGGGAACCCGGTCGCCGATGCGGCGCCCCACCTCGTCCCGGATGAGCCGGCCGAGCGCGACGGACTGCTCGGGCGCACGGTCCCCGGCGTCGAGGCGGGCGAGGAGCAGCAGGTCGGCGGCCAGATCCTGGAGCCTGACGACATCCTCGACCAGCCCGTCCACGTCCAGCAGCTCCGGATGCGCCGCCGCGACCTCCAGCTGCGTGCGCAGCGACGCGATCGGGCTGCGCAGCTCGTGCGACGCGTCCGCGACGAACCCGCGCTGCCGCGCCGACGAGTCCTGCAGCCGGGCGAGGGTCTGGTTCGTCGTGGCGGCCAGCCTGGCGATCTCGTCCCGCGCGTCCGGGACGGGCACGCGCCGGCCGAGGTCGCCGGCCGCGGTGATCTCGGCGAGCTCCGCACGGACGGCCTCCACCGGGCGCAGCGCACGCCGGGTGACCAGCCATGTCACGCCCGCGACCACGGCCAGCAGCGGCGGCAGGCCCGCGAGCATCGCCCGGGTCGCGGTGCCGGCCGCGTCTCGCGCGGCGGCCAGGTCCGCGCCCGCGTACACGGTGACGGTCTCGTCTCGCGGGGTCGTCGCCTCGACGGCGGCGAACCGGTAGTCGGCGGTGCGGCCGTCCACGGTCGCGACGCCGGTGGACAGGCGCGCGTCCCCGTCCTCCACCTCGCCACGTCCGGGGTCATCGTCGTCCTCATCGTCATCGTCATCGTCGTCGAGGTCCGGCGGGGACGGGGCGGGCCGCACACCGGGGGAGCCCGTTCCCTCGATCGCCTCCAGGTCCTCGCTGACCGCCAGCACCCGCCCGCCCTCGCCGACGACCTGGACCGGATGATCGTTGCCGTCCGGCAGGTCGAGGTCCGCGTAGGGGGTGCCCGTCGCGAGCTGCGCCGCGACGTCCCGGGCGGTCACCTCCGCCTCCAGGGCGGCCTGCCCGCCGAGGCTGGCGCGCAGCAGCAGCACGACCGCGAGCCCCGCCACGATCAGCGCGCCGGCCACCACGGCGGTCGCGCCCAGGGTCGTCCGCGCCCGGACCGACGACAGGCGACGGCCCACGTCAGGCGCCCCCGTCCCTGGCCAGCCGGTATCCCGCCCCGCGCACCGTCGTGATGGACCTGCGGCCGAACGGGACGTCGAGCTTGCGGCGCAGCGCGCTCACGTACACCTCGACGATGTTGGGGTCGCCGTCGTAGGCGAGGTCCCAGACCGCCTGGATGATCTGCGACTTCGACATCACCCGGCCCGCGTTCGACGCCAGATGCTCCAGCACGGCGAACTCCTTGGCCGTCAGCTCCACCTCCACGTCCCCCCGGAAGACCCGCCGCGCCGCCGGGGCCACGGTGAGGTCGCCCAGCACGATGTCCGGTGCGGCGCCGCGCGTCCGGCGGCGCAGCAGCGCGCGGACGCGGGCGACCAGCACCACGTAGGAGAACGGCTTGGTGAGATAGTCGTCGGCGCCCGTGTCCAGGCCCTCGGCCTCGTCGTACTCGCCGTCCTTGGCGGTCAGCATCAGGATCGGCGTGTCGTCGCCCGCCGCGCGCAGCTCCGCGCACACCCGGTAGCCGTTCAGGCCGGGCAGCATGATGTCCAGAATGATCAGGTCGAACTCCCCGCCGAGCGCCCGGTGGAGTCCCTCGGCGCCGTCATGGACGGTCTCGACCACGAACCCCTCCGCCGTCAGCCCCTGCGCGAGGGACCTGGCCAGGCGTTTCTCGTCCTCCACGATCAGCAGGCGCATGTGCACAGACTGCCAAACCGGACCTGAAGGCGGCTTCAGGTTGCTTCAGGTCCGCTACAGGAATCGTCGTCATCGTGGGCGTCGCACGGGGGCCGGATCGCCGGCCGCAGGATGCGACACCCGGAGGTGGGGGTTCGATGAGTATCGACGTACGGCGCATGTTCACGGGACGCGGGCTGCTGGTGACGGTGGTCGCCGCGGGGGTCCTCGCGGGCGGCGGAGCCACCGCGGTCGCCGCCGCGGACGGTGACGGGCCGCGCGGCGGGCAGGGCGGCGGGCAGGGCGCCGCCCCGTCCGGCGGCCCGTCGCCGTCCGATGACGGGTCCTCCGGCGGGCCGTCGGGCACGCGCGTCGCGGCGGCGGAGGCGGCGGCCGCGGCGCTGAAGGCGGTCCCCGGCAAGGTAGAGGAGATCGAGCTCGGCGATTCCGGATGGGAGATCGACATCCTGGCCGAGGGCGGCGGACGGCGTGACGTGACCGTCCACTCCGGGAACGGCAAGGTCCTGTCCAGCCGCGCGGACGACGACGATGACGACGACGACCGGGATGATGCCGCCGCGCTGCTGCAGGCGAAGGTCACCGCGTCGGACGCCGCCGGTGCCGCGCTCAAGGCCGCGTCCGGCACCGTGACGTCCGTCGGGTTCGACGATGACGACGGCAAGGGCGTCTGGGAGGTCGAGGTCACCGGCCGGGACGGTGCCGAGCGCGAACTCACCGTGGACGCCCGCTCCGCCAAGGTTCTGAAGGACGATGACGGCGACGGCAAGGGCGACGACGACCGGGACGACGACAGGGACGACCGCGACGACGACAACGACGACCGCGACGACGACAGGGACGACCGCGACGGCGACTGACGATCGCCGGGGTGGGCAAGAACGGCATGAGGGGGTGTGCGTATGAACCAGCACCAGCCCGGCCCTGGCTCCGGCATCGACACGAGCGTCTCCCATGTGGCGCGCATCTGGAACTACTGGCTGGGCGGCAAGGACAACTATCCGGTGGACCGGGAGGTCGGCGACCAGATCCTCGGGATGCTGCCCGACGTGGCGAGGCTGGCGCGCGCCAGCCGGCTGTTCCTCAACCGGGTCGTCTGGCATCTGGCCGCCGAGGCGGGCGTCCGCCAGTTCATCGACATCGGGACGGGCCTGCCCACGGTGGACAACACCCACGAGGTCGCCCAGCGGGCGGCGCCCGAATCGAGGATCGTCTACGTCGACAACGACCCGCTCGTCCTGGAGCACGCGAGATCGCTGCTCACCAGCACCCCCGACGGCAGGACGACCTATGTCCACGCCGACCTGCGCGACCCCGGCCGCATTCTGGAGTCCGCCGCCGAGACGCTGGACTTCGGCGAGCCGATCGCGCTGACGCTGATGGGCATCCTGGAGTTCATCCCCGACGACGACGCCGCGTACGCGATCGTGCGGCGGCTGCTGGACGCGCTGCCCTCCGGCAGCTACTTCGGGATGTACGACGGGACGAACGTCATTCACGGCGAGGCGTCCGACCGGATCGTCGAGGTCTGGAACGCCTCGGGCAACGCGCAGCTCGTCCTGCGGACGCCCGAGCAGATCGAGCGGTTCTTCGACGGCCTGGAGATCCTGGAGCCCGGCGTGGTCCCCGTGACGCACTGGCGTCCGGACACCTCCGGAGAGGAGCCGGAGGCGGTGGACGCGTTCGGAGCCGTGGGCCGCAAGCCTTAGCCGCCCCGCGTCCGGCCTTGACATGCAGCCATCCGGTTGCCTATCTTTCAGGCAACCGGATGGCTGCATATTGGGACGGTGCATGAACGAGATCTTCAAGGCGCTGGCCGACGAGAGCCGGCGCCGTCTGCTGGACAGCCTGAACGCCCGCAACGGGCAGACCCTCCGGGAGCTGTGCGCGGAGCTGGACATGACCCGGCAGTCGGTCAGCAAGCATCTCGCGGTACTGGAGGACGCGGACCTGGTGACGACGGCGCGCCGGGGCCGCGAGAAGCTCCACTACCTCAACGCCGCCCCGATCAACGCCATCGCCGACCGCTGGATGAGCCGGTACGACAGGCAGCGTGCGCGTGCGCTCGCCGACCTGCAGACCGCATTGGAGCAGACCCCGATGACCACGAGCGACTTCGTCTACACGACCTACATCAAGACCACGCCGGAACGCCTCTGGCAGGCGCTGACCGACCCGGCCTTCACCCGCCGGTACTGGGGTGTCGCCTTCGAGACGGACTGGAAGCCCGGATCCGCCATCACCTGGCACGAGGAGGGCACGACGATGGCCGACCCGGAGCAGGTCGTCCTCGAAGCCGAGCCGGGCCGCCGCCTCTCCTACACCTGGCACACGTTCACGCCGGAGTGGGCGGAGTCCGTCGGCGTGGACGAGGAAACGCGCGCCCGGCTCCTCGCCGAGCCCCGCTCGAAGGTGACCTTCGAGATCGAGCCCGCGGGGGAGACGGTCAAGCTGACCGTCGTCCACGAGGCGGGCGACGTCCTGCTCGGCATGTCCCGCCACGGCTGGCCGGCCATCATGTCCGGCATCAAGACCCTCCTGGAGACCGGCGAGCCCCTCCCCGAACCGGCCGGCTGACCTCCGTCTGACATGATCGGGCCGCCTGCGTCGATCGAGTGAGGAGCGGTTCGTGCGAGAGATCGCCGTGTTCAGCGGGAGCGCCCACCCGGAGCTGGCCACCGAGGTCTGCTCCCATCTGGGAGTGTCGCTGAGCCGGACACGGATCTCCCGGTTCGCCAACGACTGCCTGGAAGTCCAGCTTCAGGCGAACTGCCGGAAACGGGACGTGTTCCTGATCCAGCCCCTCGTCGCCCCCGTTCAGGAACACCTCGTCGAACTGCTCCTCATGTGCGACGCCGCCCGCGGCGCGTCCGCGAGCGGCATCACCGTCGTGATGCCGCACTACTCCTACGCCCGCTCCGACAAGAAGGACGCGCCCCGCATCTCCATCGGCGGCCGGCTCGTCGCCGACCTGCTGGTCGCCTCCGGCGCGACCCGCGTCCTGACGATGACGCTGCACTCGCCCCAGGTCCACGGCTTCTTCTCCGTCCCCGTCGACCACCTGCACGCGCTGCGCGAACTCGCCGCCCACTTCCGCGGCCACGACCTGTCGCGGACGACCGTCGTCTCGCCCGACCTCGGCAACGCCAAGGAGGCCGCGGCCTTCGCGCGCCTCCTCGGCGTCCCGGTCGCCGCCGGAGCCAAGCAGCGGTTCGCCGACGACCGCGTCCGGATCAGCTCCGTCATCGGCGACGTCGAAGGCCGCGACGTCATCGTCCTGGACGACGAGATCGCCAAGGGCAGCACCGTCCTGGAACTCTTGGACCGCCTCCGCGAACTGAACGCCCGCACCATCCGCGTCGCCTGCACCCACGGGCTGTTCGCCGCCGGCGCCCTCACACGCCTGTCCGCCGAACCCGACGTCCTGGAGATCGTCTGCACCAACACCGTCCCCGTCCCGAACGGCGACCGCAGCGACAAACTCCGCGTCCTGTCCATAGCCCCCGCCCTGGCCGAGGCGGTCAGGCGCATCCACAACGGCGAATCCGTCAGCGCGCTCTTCGAATCCCCCTGACCCCGGCCGGCTATCCGCGGCTCGCCCGGTACTCCTCCGCCTCCGGCACCTCGGTGTATTCGAGCAGGTGGTTACCCGCGATGCGCTCCAGGACGTCGCGCACCTCGCCGGGCAGTCGAGGGGAGCGCTCGACTCCTCTAGGACGGGTCGGCGGTGGTCGGGGTTTACGTCGCCGCGGGTGCGGGCGTGACGGAGTTACAGGAGCATGTCGCTGCCGCCGGATTCCTCTTCGCCGTCCGTGGTGTGCTCCAGTTCGGCGTACTCGTCCTCGGGCCAGAGGGTGTCGGCGAGGAAGGCGAGGTACTCCTCGTCGCCGGGTTCGAGTTCGGCGGTCATCGACTCCGGGTGGACGGCGGGGACGGGGTCCTGCGGAGGCGGCTCGGGGGGCGGGTCCCGGTCGGGTCTCGCCGGCATGGGACGGAGCAGGTTCGGCAGGCAGAGGCCGAACAGGGCGACCAGTGACACGAGGACCAGCACCGTGATCACACCACACCGTCCTTTCACGGTCGAGTTCCACATGATTCTTGCGTAAGTAGCAAAACAGTTGAACGTTATCGGCATGACCGTTCGGATGGGAGGCCGACATGCTGACCGCCGGTGACAATGGCCCCGTGGAGTCTCATGTCGACGCGCGTGCGCGCGAGCTGGCCAGGATCGTCTGGGATCATCTCGTCCTGTCCGGCCCCCTCTCCAAGGCTGACGTGATCCTCGCGCTGGGGTGCCACGACACGCGGGTGGCGGTGCACGCGGCCCGGCTTTGGCATGAGGGATGGGCGCCGCTGGTGGTCGTCTCGGGGGGACGCGGGAAAATCACCTCGTCGTGGGAGGAGACGGAGGCGCGGGTGTTCGGGCGGGTCGCGCGCGAGCACGGCGTGCCCGGGCGGGCGCTGCTGCTGGAGGAGACCGCGGCGAACACGGGGGAGAACGTCACCGCGTCCCGGCGGCTGCTGGCGGAGCGGGGCGTCCCGGTGCGGAGCGGGATTCTGGTCGCCAAGCCCTACATGACGCGCAGGGCGCTGGCCACGGCGCGGCGGCAGTGGCCAGGAGTGAGCTGGGCCGCCTCGGCCCCGGAGGTGGGGTTCGACGCGTTCGGCGGGGACGAGCGGCAGTTCATCGAGCTGATGGTGGGCGACCTGCAGCGGATGGTCGTGTACGCGGACCGGGGCTTCCAGGTGCCCATGCCCGTCCCGGCGGCGGCCTGGGCGGCGTACGAGGAGCTCGCGCGGTTGGGCTTCGACCGGCACGTGATCAGGTGACCATGCGACCGGGTGATCCTGCGTCAGTTGACGGGGCTAGGCGGCCGTCGTGGGGCGGTGTGGATCGATCGACCGGCCGTCGGGCAGCAGTTCGCCCGTGTCCTCGAAGACGACGATGCCGTTGCAGAGCAGGCTCCATCCCTGCTCCGGGTGGCTGGCGACGGTACGCGCGGCCTCGCGGTCCACGGCGTCCGGCGTCGGACAGTGCGGCTCGTGTGTACAGATCGAGTCGGGTTGAGCGGTCACGGGTTTCCTCCACGGTGTCCCTGAGATTAAGGACATAGATGCAGCCTGCCGTCGCTCGTCCGAAATATGCAAGTGGATGGGGAATTCTTTACTGTTCGGTACGTGTGAAGTCGGACAAGTCTGGGCAAGTGGCCAGATTCAGTGCAGGAGGCCGCCGTCCGGCTCGTCGCCGTGGTCCACGTCCAGGCCGACGACGCAGGCGCAGCCCTCGCAGACCCACTCGCCGATGACCGCCTCGGAGTTGGTGCCGTGGGTGCGGTACGGGCGGTCGACCCTCCTGCGCCGCATGCCGTGGCCGCAGGACGAGTGCAGGAGCCGGCCGCAGGTGGGGCACGGCCAGACGTCCTCCCGGCGCAGGTTGCACTGGGGGCACAGCGGAGACACGTAGTGCCCGGCCGGGTCGATGAGCTCCAGTTCGGCGACCCACTCGTACTCAAGGTCGAGGTACTCGTCGCCTGGCCAGTGGTGGTCGGCCAGCCACGCGAGGTACTCCTCGTCCCCCGGCCCCAGGACGGCCGTCAGGGACTCGGGGTGCTCCTTCTCCGGGCGGTGTCGGCGCCTGCCGTGCCGCGCGGTGGCCAGGAGCGTCAGCAGGCCGAGGAGCGCGGCCGCGGCCAGGCCAGTCGCCATGGGCATCGCGGCGTCCTTACATGATCTCGTGGCGGGAAATCCGATCATGAATTCACTTCACAAAACGCTGCGAACGCTACAAGAAAGGCTCTTAACGGAAAAGTCGATCAAAAAGATTCTTTACCCGGATCAGGCGGACCGCCATGTCCGAAACCGGGGCCGAACATCGTCCAGAACCGGTGCTGCCTGCGGGGACCGGGGCTCCCGAGCGCCCCGGACGGCGCGTCCCGGCCGCTGCAAGTTTCACTCTGCGCTGAATCCGGCGATCAGTCCTTGCGGCCGAGCACAGCCACCATCTGGGTGTGCAGGGGATGCTCGAGCGGCCCGGCCGGACCGTCCGGCCGCCACTCGGTCACGTGCGCCACGCCGGGTTCGAGGACGGTGAGCCCCTCCATGAAGCGCTCGATCTCCGAGGAGGGGCGGAAGTAGGAGCCGCCCAGCCCCGACTGGAGGATGCGCTTGGCCTCCTCGACGCGAGGGTCGTTCCCGGCGTCGTGCAGGTGCGTGAGCATGACGTGGCTGCCGGGCGACAGGAACGGCTGCAGCGACCGGACGACGTTCGCGGGGTCGCGTTCGTCCGGCACATGGTGGATGATCGCGGCGAGCACGACCCCCACCGGGCGCGACAGGTCGAGCAGCCGGGTCAGCGCCGGATCGGTGAAGATCTTCTCCGGCTCGTACAGGTCGCCCTGGATGAACGTCGCGACGCCCGTCTCGGTGAGCAGCGCCCGCCCGTGCGCCAGCACGATCGGGTCGTTGTCGACGTACACGACCCGCGCGGCCGGGTTCGCGGACCGCGCGAACTGGTGCACGTTGGACGACGTGGGCAGCCCCGACCCGATGTCGACGAACTGGTCGATGTCGAGTTCCGCGGCCATGTACGTCACCGCCCGCTCGATCGCGACGCGGTTGCCCTTCGCCACCACGGGGGCCTCGGGCACGAGCTGCATCACCATGTCGGCCACCTCGCGGTCGGCGGCGAAGTTGTCCTTGCCCCCGAGGAAGTAGTCGTAGACGCGCGCGAATGTGGGTGTGGAGGGATCGATGCCGGGAGGCGCGCTCTCGGGGAGGTCGTCGGCCACGCGGGCGGCTCCTTCTAGGCGTCCGAGCGAAGCTCGTCGATTGGATGGTGGTGGGTGGGGGCTGGAGGACGGTGTCCGAGCGAAGCTCGTCGAGTGAGTGGTGGCGGCTGAGGGCTGGAGGACGGTCGGCCCGCGGCGCTGTGCAACGGGAGGGGCGGGGCTTCCAAGATTAGGGCGGTTCGCACTGGCCCGGCAGTGCTTTCCCGCCAACGCGGCCCGGCCGGGGGTGTGGTTTTCCGCAGGGCCGGAGTGTGGGATGCGGCCGCACGGGCAGGTGGTGTTCTCCATGGTGACGAGGTCGGCCGATTCCTAGCGTTGCGGACATGATCGAAATGACGTACCGGGCGGCGTCGGGAGAAGTGCCCACCGGAGGGATCGCCGGGTGGGCGACCGACCTGATGGACAAGCTCGGCGCCCCCGGCGCGGGGCTGGCGATCGCGCTGGAGAACCTGTTCCCGCCGCTGCCGAGCGAGGTGATCCTGCCGCTGGCCGGGTTCGCGGCCGCGCAGGGACGGATGAGCCTGACGGCCGCGCTCGTGTGGACGACGGTAGGGAGCGTCGCCGGGGCGCTGGTCCTCTACGGGATCGGGGCTCTGATCGGGCGTGACCGGATCCGCGCGCTCGTGGCGCGGCTGCCGCTGGTCAAGCTCGACGACCTGGACCGGACGGAGGCGTGGTTCGCGCGGCACGGCGGCAAGGCGGTGTTCTTCGGCCGGATGATCCCGATCTTCCGCAGCCTGATCTCCGTCCCGGCGGGGCTGGAGCGCATGCGGGTCACGACGTTCCTGCTCTACACGACGCTCGGCAGCCTTCTGTGGAACACGGCGTTCGTCCTGGCCGGGTATGGTCTCGGCGACAATTGGCGGACGGTCGAGAAGTACGCGGGCATGTACTCCAAGGCGGTCCTGGCGCTCATCGCGCTGGCCGGCGTGGCGTTCGCCGCCGTGCGCATCGTGAAGGCGCGGCGGGCCGCGAAGGGGCGGCGGGCCGGCCGGGAGCGGCAGGCGGGCGCACATCGACCGGGGACGCACAGGCCGGAACCGCACAGGCCGGAACCGCACAGGCCGGGGACGCATCAGGCGGGGACAAGAGAATTCGAACGTGATCGCATCTACTGACGCCTGCGGCCTGCGCGCCGTCGCGCGGGCCGGGGCGGGGCTCCTGCTGGGCGCGTTCACCGCCGGTGCGGAGCTGGCCCTGCTGGCGGTGGCGGCGCTCCTGATGGCCTACTCGCTCGCCTTCTCCCGAGGGCAGCGGACGGTCCCGGCGGTCGTCGCGGCCGTCGCGGAGGCCGTCACCGAGCTGGAACGGTGGAGGCTCAGGAGGTTCCTGGGCGAGGACCGGGCCGTCGAGTACGGCCCGCTGAAGGCGCTGGCCTACCTCGTCCTGCGCGTCCCGGTCGGGCTGCTCGGCGGCGTCATCCTCCTCCTGATCGTCTACGGGGCGGCGACCGGGGTCAGGCTGGCTCTCGGCTGGTGGGTCACGGGCGACTACATGGACGGCATCCCGCCGAGCTGGTGGATCGTCCTCTACACCGCCGTCGCCGGCCTCGTGGCGCTGTTCCTCGCCGTGCAGGGTCTGGCCGGGGTCGTGGCGCTGGAGAAGGGCGTGGCGAGGCGCTGCCTCGGCCCCAGCCCGCTGGAGGAGTACGAGCGCCGCATCGCGCAGCTGTCGGTCACCCGGGCGCAGGTGGTGGACGCGGTGGACGACGAACGCCGCCGCATCGAGCGTGATCTGCACGACGGCGTCCAGCAGCGGCTCGTGGCGCTCGGCATGCTGATCGGCCGGGCCCGCCGCGCCGGCGCCCCGGACAGGGCCGCCGAGCTGCTGAAGCAGGCGCACCAGGAGTCGCAGCGGGCCCTCGCGGACCTCCGGGAGGTCACCTGGCGGGTGTATCCGGCCGCGCTGGACGGCGAGGGGCTGCGGGCGGCTCTGGAGACGGTCGCCGAACGGTCCGCGCTGCCGGTGACGATCGACTACCACGTGCCCGGGCGGCCCCCGCACGCGGTGGAGACCGCGGCCTACTTCGTCGTCTGCGAGGCGGTCACCAACGCGGCGAAGCACTCCGGGGCCGGGTGCGTGCTGGTGAACGTCGCCGGGTCCGCGACAATGATCGGCGTGCGCATCGAGGACGACGGGGCCGGGGGAGCCGATCCGGGCGGCGGCGGGCTGGCCGGGCTGGCCCGCAGGGTCGCCGCGCTGGACGGGACGTTCGACGTGCACAGCCCGCCCGGCGGGCCGACCGTGATCACCGCGGAGCTGCCGTGCGGGTGATGCTGGCCGAGGACTCGACGCTGCTCCGCGAGGGCCTGGTGCGGCTGCTGGCCGAGGAGGGCCACGAGGTGGCCGCGGCGGTCGGCGACGGCGACGCGCTGATCGCGGCGGTGGCCGGCGGGCCGCCGGACGCCGTGGTCGTGGACGTCCGGATGCCGCCGACCCACACCGACGAGGGGCTGCGCGCCGCGCTGGAGATCCGGCGGCGGTGGCCGGACGTCGGCGTCCTCGTCTTGTCCCAGTACGTGGAGAAGCGCTACGCCACCGAGCTGATCACCGCGGACACGACGGGGGTCGGCTACCTGCTCAAGGACCGGGTGGCGCAGGTGGACGAGTTCCTTGACGCCCTCGACCGGGTCGGTGCGGGCGGCGCCGCGTTCGACCCGGAGGTGGTGCGCCGGCTCCTGGCCGCGCACGGCACGCGGACCGACCCCCTTTCCCGGCTGACTCCGCGCGAGCGGGACGTCCTGGACAACATGGCCCAGGGCCATACCAACGCCTCCATCGGCGCGAACCTGTACATCTCGCAAAGCGCCGTGGAGAAGCACGTCAACGCGATCTTCGACAAGCTCGACCTGTCGCACACGACCGGCTACAGCCGCCGGGTCCTCGCCGTCCTGCGGTATCTGGGGTCGGCGACCCGCTGAGCCGCTCAGGGGCGGCCCGCCGTGAACGCCCGCGAATCCCGGCGAACGACCACCGCGAAATCGGACTAACGGGCACGGACGGGGTATGGCTGCGGGCGTAAATCGCGGACACCCTCGACGCCCGAGGCGGAGGCGATGAGCACGGGCCGTCGTCCAGGGCGCCGGCGAGCCGACTCTCAACGTGGAGGGAGAGGTCGTGGCGGACACCAACCGAGGCGTCGTGTACCAGGCGCCGGGCAAGGTCACGGTCGAGGAACTGGACTTTCCCCGGCTTGAACTGGCCGAGCAGAACGGCCGCAAGCTGGAGCACGGCGCCATCCTGAAGGTACTGGCCACCAACATCTGCGGTTCCGACCAGCACATGGTGCGCGGCCGGACGACCGCGCCCGCCGGGCTCACGCTCGGCCACGAGATCACCGGCGAGGTGATCGAAACCGGCAGGGACGTCGAGTTCGTCAAGAAGGGCGACCTCGTCAGCGTCCCGTTCAACATCGCCTGCGGCCGCTGCCGCAACTGCAAGGAACGCCACACCGGCGTGTGCGAGAACGTCAACCGGGACCGTCCGGGCGCGGCGTACGGGTACGTCGACATGGGCGGCTGGCACGGCGGCCAGGCACGGTACGCCGTCGTCCCGTACGCCGACTTCAACCTGCTGAAGTTCCCCGCCGACCGCGACACCGTGATGGCGAAGCTGCCCGACCTGGCGATGCTGTCGGACATCCTTCCGACCGGCTACCACGGCGCCTACACCGCGGGCGTCACCACCGGCTCCACCGTGTACGTGGCGGGCGCGGGCCCCGTCGGGCTCGCCTGCGCCTCCGCCTGCCTGCTGCTCGGCGCCGCCGTCGTGATCGTCGGCGACATGAACGCGCGGCGGCTGGAGCAGGCCCGCGGCTTCGGCTGCGAGACGATCGACCTGTCCCGGCACGACGACGTGGCCGGGCAGATCGAGCAGATCCTCGGCGTCCCGGAGGTGGACGCGGCCGTCGACTGCGTCGGGTTCGAGGCGCGCGGCCACGGCCCCGAAGGATCCGCCGGCGAGCAGCCCGCGACCGTCCTCAACACGCTGATGGACATCACCCGCGCCGCCGGGGGCCTCGGCATCCCCGGCCTGTACGTCACGGGCGACCCGGGCGCCGCGGACGAGAACGCCAAGGTGGGGCAGCTCGGGCTGAAGATCGGCCTCGGCTGGGCCAAGTCGCACTACTTCGTCACCGGCCAGTGCCCGGTGATGAAGTACAACCGGCAGCTGATGATGGCGATCCTGCACGACCGGGTGGAGATCGCGCGCAACGTCAACGCGTCGGTTCTCCCGCTCGAGCAGGCGCCCGAGGGCTACGCCGAGTTCGACCGGGGCGCGGCGCAGAAGTACATCCTCGACCCGCACGGCCTGGTGGGAGCCGGGGCCTGATCCCCGGCGCGGCGAGCCCGCGGACGGGCGTGCCCGCGGGCCCGCCGCCGCTACTCGATGCCTTCGGCGATGCTCAACGCCATCGCCATGATGGTGAGCTGCGGGTTCACCTCGGGGCAGCTCGGCAGGACGGACGCGTCCACGACATGGACGCCGCGCACGCCCCGGAGCCGCCCGGACGGGGCGACCGGCGCCACGGCCTCGTCGGCGCCGAGCTTCGCCGTGCCGGTCGGGTGGAACGCGGCGAGGTGGAGGTCCGCCGCGGGGGCCATGGCGACGGCACGGGTCAGCTCCGCCTCGTCCCGGACGACGGGCCGGCGGGCGAGGCCGGTGAGCACCTCCTCGGCACCGGCGGCGAACAGCACCCGGCCCATCGCGACGATGGCGCGGCGCAGCCGGGCCGCGTCCTCGCGGGCCAGGTCGTAGCGGAGCACCGCCCGGTGCCTGGCGCCGTGTACGCGGCCGGACGGGGCGTCCGCGATCATCGCCCCGAGCACGGCGAGCCGGCCGGCGTCCGCCAGTTCGCGCCGCAGGCTCCGGCCGAGGCCGGGCAGCGGGAACGAGCTCATGCCGGGCGGGGTGGCCGTCGCCTCGATGAGGATCCCGTCGGCGCGCAGTTCCTCGATGCCGACGCTCTGCATGACCCCCGACCACGACACGACCGGCTCGGCGAAGCGCCCGGCGATGTTCGTCGCGGGGTGGACGGCCATGCCGCGTCCCAGTTCCGGATGCCCGCCGAGGCCGGAGCGCCGCAGAAGCAGGGGCGTCTGGGTGGCGCCCGCGGCGACGACGATCCGCGGCGCGAGGATCTCGAAGAACGTGCCGTCGGGGCGGCGCGCGCGCACACCAGTCGCCGTGCCGCGTTCGACCAGTATCCGTTCGGCCCTGGCCTCGGTGACGATGCGGGCCCCCTCCTCACACGCCTGCGGCAGCGCGTTCAGGTGCACGCCGTACTTGGCGTTGTGCGGGCATCCGACGGCGCACTGCGCGCTGCCCACGCAGCCCGGCGCGTTGCGCCGCAGCGGCGCGGCGCGCCAGCCGAGCCGTTCCGCGCCGGCGAGCGCGAGGAGCCCGTTGCGGCCGAGCGGTCCCATCGGCTGCGGCGCGACCCGCAGCGTGGCCTCCACCTCGTCGAGACGCGCGCCGAACCCCTCCACGGGGGCACCGGTGTCCGCCCACCGGCGCAGGACGTGGTCCGGCGTCCGGTAGCAGGTGCCGCTGTTGACCACGGTGGAGCCGCCGACCGCCCTGCCCTCGGGCAGCAGCACGGGCGGCCGGCCGAGCGCGACCGTGGCGCCGCCGTCCCGGTACAGGCCGAGGAAGCGTTCGAGCGGCGGGCGCTCCCGGAACTCGCGGGAGGTGAACCGCCGCCCCTCCTCCAGGACGATCACCGACATGCCGCGCCGGGCGAGGGTCCTGGCCGCCATCGCGCCGCCCGCGCCCGACCCGACCACGACGGCGTCGGCGGTCGTGCAGCCGGGCCACTCCGCCGACGGCGCGCAGTCCAGGACGGGATCGGGGCGGGCCAGGCCGCGCGGGGGCGGCGGCGCGGGCAGCAACTCGGTCCCGGCGGCCAGCAGCAGCGGGATCTTCATCATCTCGACGATCCTGGCCGTGGACGGGCGCGCCGCCACCCGCGCGCAGAACGCGTCGCGGGCGTCGGCGTCGAGGCCGTCCAGGGCGTGCCCGGTGGTGAGACGCGCCAGCACGTCCAGCGTTCCCGCGCCGGTGCGCAGGCCGAGCCGCGCGGGCGCGGGCAGCGACCCCGCGATGGTCTCCGCGCCGGCGGTGACGCGGGCGAGGTCCCCGGCGTCCTCGATGCCGAGCAGCGTCGCGACCGTTCCCGTCAGGGCGCTCACCGCAGCCCCACCTCGGCGTGCCCGGTCCCGTCCAGCCGCCACTCCCGCTCGGTCTCCCAGCCGCGTCCCGCCCGCCGGGACAGCACGATCCGGACGTCGGCGCGCTCGGAGTTGTGGCAGACAGCCGGGGCGCCGTCCGGGTCGGCGTAGTCCACCGCGACGGTCTCCTCCGGGCGCTGCGTCACCTCGACCCGGATGCGCCGGTCACCGATGCGGCCGCGCACCGTCCAGGTCGGCAGCTCGATGTTCGCCCGCAGCCGGAGAGCGGCCAGCAGCGGATCCCCGGAGGGCAGATCGGTGCCGTCCACCCGCAGCCGGACGAACGGGAGCGGAGGCAGCCGGTTCATGCCCGGCCGCGTCGAGACCGCCGCGACGATCTCGCACACGTCGCCGCCGCCGAGGTCGGCGTGCAGCCACGCCCAGCGCCGCGCGTTGCCGTGCCCGTAGATGCGGGCGGACCCGCCAGAGGCGCCGTCCAGTTCGAGCACACGGTCACCGAACCTGACCTCTCCGTCATATGTCGCGACCGGCTTCGGGACGATCTGCGCAGCGGGCAGCAGCTCCGATTCCCACGCCCAGCGCGGGAACGTGTGAATCGGCCGTCCACCGCCTGTCTCACGCAGATCCCACGCGATGCTCCCCGCGATGCCGGTGAGCCTGTCGTCGGTCTGCGCAACCGGGCCGGCCGCGAACGCGGCGTCCTCGGGACGGCTCCACCCGTAGGGGCCGAAGCGCGCGAACACCGGGGTCTCGCCGGGCGGGAAGACGGCGGCCCAGCCGTGCGTGCGCGCCCCGCCTCCGTCCGGCGCGACCAGCTCATGGTGAATCCAGACGCCCGTGCCCGTCGCCGGGTCGGTCAGCGTCGTGTACCAGACCTCGAGCCGGCCCGGTTTGCCCCGCCAGCGCGACCGCATCGGGTCGGGCCCCGGGAACCGGGCGCCCGCGAGGAAGCGGAACAGATCGCGGCGCAGGTCGAAGCGCAGGACCCCCTCGCCGGCCACGGCTCCGTCCTCGTCCGTCACCGTGACCGGGAGGGTCGTCATCGAGCGGACGGGCCGGCGCGGGTCGACCGACTTCCAGCCGTCCAGCCGCATCCGCCGCCCGTCGTCGGCGGTGAAGTCCATGGTGTAGCGGATCCGGCGGGCGGTGAGCGGTGCGACCCTGAGCCGTCCCGTCGCCGCCCGGTCGTCGGCCCAGCCGGGCACGTGGACGCGCCCGGCAAGATCGCCCTCGGTGTCGCGCCACGGCCGCAGCACCTCGGGCATGTCCACCGACAGCTCCAGCCGCAGCCGGCGTTCGCCGTCCTGCCCGGCGAGCCGGAAGCGGCCGTCCATGACCTCGTCGAAGGTCGTCCGCCGTGCGCTCATCGCGTCCTCCCCGGCCCCGCGACCATGATCGATTCGGTCTCGGCGAAGTAGGCCGCCGCCGCCGCGTGCGCCCGTGCGGCCTCACCCGCGCACAGCGCGTCGATCAGCGGCGCCAGGCGATCCGCCGCCGCGGCGGGGTCGGCGAACGCGTGCGTGAACCCCTCCCGGACGGTCATGTAGGCGTTCAGCAGGGCGTTGACCATGAACCCGTACACGCGGTTGCCGGTCGCGCGGCCGATGACGCGGTGGATCTCGCACTCCACGAGCTGCGCCGCGTCCGCGCCGTCCGCGTCCCGCAGCTGCGCGGCCAGCTCCCGCAGCCGGTCGCGCTGCCCGGGCGTGGCGTTCCCGGCCGCCTTGGCCGCCACCTGCGCGCCCACCTCCCGCCGCACCTCGAAGATCTCCCGCATCCAGGCCGGTCCGACCGCGCTGACCAGCATCGGCAGCAGCTCGGGCCCGCCGAGCCGCTCGTAGTCGCGGACCCGGGTCCCGACGCCGTGCCGCGTCTCCAGCAGTCCCGCCTGCGCGAGCCGGACGATCGCGTGCTTCAGCGACGTCCGGGTGACCTCGTAGCCGGCGGCCAGCTCACGCTCGGGCGGCAGGTAGGCGCCGGGCTGGTAGCGGCCTTTCAGCACGTCGTCGCGCAGCCGGTCGACGAGGGAGTCCACGACGGTGTCGCGGGGGATCGGCGAGGACGTCATCGAATCTCCATCGGGTGGTCCAGTGGCTCAGCCACTGGACCACGCTACGTCCTCCGGCGTCAAGACCCATGGCAGGGTGGGAACCGGGAACACGAAAGGGGACGCGCACATGGTCGGCACGCTCGATTGGGGACCGGCGAACGAGCACCCGGACCTGCTCGCGGACCCGGTCGCCGCGGCGATCGGGGACCTGCCGGAGGCCGAGGTCGCCGGGATCGACCCGGAACTGGCCGACACGGCGGCGTTCTGCGAGCGCTACGACGTTCCGCTGGAGGTCAGCGCCAACTGCGTGGTCGTCGCCGCGAAACGCGGCGGCGAGGTCACCCACGCGGCGTGCATGATCCTCGCCACCGGCCGCGCGGACGTGAACGGCGTCGTCCGCAAGCACCTCGGCGCCCGGAAGGTGTCGTTCGCGCCGATGGCGGAGGCGACCGCGCTCACCGGCATGGAGTACGGGGGCATCACCCCGGTGGGCCTCCCCGGCGGGTGGCCGGTCCTGGTGGACGAGGCCGTCGCGGCCGCCTCCCGCGTCGTCATCGGCAGCGGGCTGCGCAAGTCCAAGATCCTTCTTCCGGGCAAGGCCCTCACCGGCCTTCCCGGCGCCGAGGTCATCTCCCTCGCCCTCTGACGGCCACCGTTCCGGGATGGCCTCCGCCGCCCTCCTCCGGGAACGCGGTGTCGATAAGGCCAAGCGCGTCCCGGACCTCGAACAGCGCGTCGTGGACGCGCCGGCCGCCGCGTCCGGCGAACCGACGTGGCAGGTGTTCATGGACCTGGACGACGTCTGTGACCGGCTCGCCTCCGGCGCCGACGGGCGCCCGGCCTTCCAGTCCGCCCACCCGGTGGCCTGAAGGAACCCCCGCAGCACCGGGACGGGCATCTCCGGCCGTTCAGACGGGGATCGAGCCGACGGCGTAGGGGGTGCCGCATTCGGCGCGGGCGCGGTCGAGAAGAGCGCGGTTGCCGGCGAGCATCTCCGGCACGGACGCGCAGCCCGGCGACGCGGTCCGCAGCACGCTGAACAGGACGGGATCGTCCGGAGCGTCCAGCATCGGGACGTGACCGATCCGCAGGGCCTTGATCAGGATGACCCCGCTGAGCCCGAGGCCGTCCGCGGTCATCGTCGCGAGCGTCGGCTCGATCACGGCCGCGGCGCGGGACGCGGGCAGGAAGACCATCCCCCACGGATGCGGCCGCGCCCACTCGCCGAGCGTGATCAGTTCCTCCACATCGGGACGCATACGGTCGCAGAAGCCGGCGTAGGGGAGTTCCTCGGCCTCCGCCGTGCCGGGAGGCGGCTCGGCGCCGTCCCCGTACAGGACTGCCTTCGCCTCGAAGACCCACCCGTCCTCTGACGGCTTGACCCGGGCCGAGACGTCGTCGGCCCGCACCTCGCGCTGGACGCGGAGCACGTCCCCGGCGTCCCGGCACGGGATGGTGCAGCACAGCACCCGCTCCGGCGCGGGGACGAGCCGCAGGGTCGCCCCCGTGATGACGCCGTGCCGGCCGAGCCCGCCGCGGACGGCGTCGAAGACATCGGGCCGCACGGCAGGGGAGCAGGTCACCGGATCGCCGTCGACGACGACGTCCAGGGCCAGGACGTTGTCGGCCTGCGTCCCGTGGACGTGCGACGTCCCGCCGACGCCGCCCGCCGAGATCGTCCCGCCGACCGTCACGTCGAGGTAGTCGGTGAGCACGGGCGGGGTCAGACCGTGCGGCAGCGTCGCGGCGAGGACGTCGCGCCAGCTCGTCCCCGCGGCGGCGGTCGCCTGCCGCGCTCCGACCTCGACGCCGGTGAGCCCGCGCAGATCGAGGGACACGCCCGCGGTCAGCGACTGGCCGTACGTCGAGTGCCCGAAGCCGCGCGGCACCACGTCCAGGCCCTGCGCGGCGGCCTCCCGTACGGCGTCGGCGACTTCTCCCGCCGATCCGGGCCGGGCCACCCGGACGGGTGAGCGTTCCACGATCCCGCCGAAGTCACGCATGTCCCACAGCCTGCCGCACGTGTCCCGCAGCCTGCCGCACGTCCGGCGGTCACCGCCCGCGCAGGCGGCCCGCCACGCGGCCGAGCGCGTCGCCGAGGAGGTCGATCTCCTCGGGCGTCAGGACCTCGATGAGGGCTTCGCGGACGACGCGGCGGTGCCCCGGCCGGACCCTGGCGAGCGCGGCGGCGCCCTCGTCGGTCAGCTCCGCCCAGACCGAGCGGCGGTCCGACACGCAGCCGGTGCGCTTGACGAACCCGGCCCGTTCGAGCTGGGTGACCTGGTAGGTGAGCCGGCTCTTGGACACCATCACCTCGCGTGCCAGGTCGGACATGCGCAGCCGGTTGCCGTCCGCGCCGCGCAGCTTGACCAGCACCTCGAACTCGGGGTGGGAGAGCCCGCCGTCCCGCTTGAGCTGCCGCTCGATCTCGTGGTCGACCAGATGGCCGGCGGCCAGGAAGGCCATCCAGGCGCGCAGTTCCCGAGGTTCCAGGGCGTCGCCCGCATCGCTCATGCGGTGATTCTAGTTGGTGTGAAAGACGGGTTGAGTTTTCTAGATGGTCTGAATTTGAATCATGTCGCTAGCATTCTGCTAGTTCCCGCCCGACGTCCGACCGGAGGAGACGAGGCATGCTCCCACCCCGCCGCCACCCCGCCCTGACCGACGCAGGCCTGCTCATCGGCCGGCTCGCCGTCGGTGTGATCTTCATTGCGCACGGCTGGCAGAAACTCACCGGAACCGGGCACGCGGGCGTCACCGGTTCCTTCGACGAACTCGGCATCCCGCTCCCGAGCCTGGCCGCCTACTACGCCACGTGGGTCGAACTGCTGGGGGGAGCCGCGCTCATCGCCGGCCTCCTCATGCCGATCGCGGGTGTGCTGATCGCCCTGAACATGGCGGGCGCGTTCTGGTACGTCCACATGGACAACGGCCTGTTCACCCGCGACGGCGGCTACGAGTACGTGCTCGTCCTCGGCGCCACCGCCCTGCTCCTCGCGCTCGTGGGCGCCGGCCGCTTCTCCCTTGACGCCGTCCTGTGGGGCCGCCGCGAGGACACCCGCGAGCGCGACCCCGCCCCCGCCTGACGCCCGACCCACCCGCCCGAACGCCTGCGCCCCCTTGCCCGACCACGACTCCTGCCACCGACGACCTCTGCCACCGACGACCTCTGCCACCGCCGACACCTGCCCGCCCGCGACCGTCCCGCCCGCCCGTGATCGGCCCCGGGGCGTCCCGTGACAGCCCGCGGGTCGCCTGCGGGGCCGTCCGGCGCCGCGCCCGGGTGACGAGGTGTGACTTAAGTAACACTTCGGTCGCAGTCACGGCCGGCGTGACCGCCCGGTAAACATCGGTTACCTGCCTGGAAAGGAATATGGCCCGCTCCAATCCCCGCGAGCCGCCGCCCCGCACGCCTGACATCGCCCTTTTCGGATCGCCCGCCTTAGCGTCGAAGTGACAAGATGTTCCCGATGACCGTTTCTGGGCATGAGTGAGCGCTGAGAGTTCCTGGAGAGGCGGGTCGCAGGTGTCGCGCGGTAGTGAGTTCGTTGTGGTGGCCAATCGGCTTCCGGTCGACCGGACCGTCGGAGCGGACGGCGTTCCGCGCTGGCGGCGCAGCCCCGGCGGCCTGGTCAGCGCCATCGCTCCGGTGATGCGGCGCAGGCAGGGCACCTGGATCGGCTGGACGGGCGCGCCGGACGAGGAGCTGGAGCCGTTCGAGGAGGACGGCATGTCGCTGCACCCGATCATGCAGTCCGCGCAGGAGGTCCGGCTCTACTACGAGGGCTTCTCGAACGCCACGCTCTGGCCCCTCTACCACGATGTCATCGCCCCGCCCGTCTACGACCGCGCGATGTGGGACGCCTACGTCCGGGTGAACAGGCGGTTCGCGCAGGCCGCGGCGAAGGTCGCGGCCGAGGGCGCGATCGTCTGGGTGCAGGACTACCAGCTCCAGCTCGTCCCGCGGATGCTGCGCGAGCTGCGTCCCGACCTGCGCATCGGCTTCTTCCTGCACATCCCGTTCCCGCCGCTGGAGTTGTTCTGGCAGCTGCCGTGGCGGCGGCAGATCCTGGAGGGGCTGCTCGGCGCCGACCTGGTCGGCTTCCAGCTCCCCGGCGCGGCGGCCAACTTCGTGCGGCTCTGCCGGCGGCTCCTGGACGCCCGCTACGTCAAGCAGGACGTCTTCTGGGACGACCGCGCCGTGCGGGCCCGCGCGTTCCCGATCTCGGTGGACGTGGGCGAGCTGAACGACCTGGTCGGGCGTCCGGAGGTCCAGGAGCGGGCACAGGAGATCCGGACCGATCTCGGGGACGCGACCGTCCTGCTCGGCGTGGACCGGCTCGACTACACCAAGGGGATCACGCAGCGGCTGCAGGCGTTCGGGGAGCTGTTCGAGGACGGCCACCTCAAGCCGGGGCAGGCCGTGTTCGTGCAGATCGCCACGCCGAGCCGCGAGCGGGTCGAGCAGTACCAGCTGCTCCGTGAGGAGATCGAGCAGCAGGTCGGGCGGATCAACGGCGAATACGGCGAGATCGGATTTCCGGTTGTTCACTATTTGCACAGTTCGTACGACCGCGACGAGCTGACCGCGCTGTACCTGGCGGCGGACGTGATGGTGGTGACCCCGCTGCGGGACGGGATGAACCTGGTCGCCAAGGAGTACGTGGCGTGCCGCAAGGACCTGCGCGGGACGCTCGTGCTCAGCGAGTTCACCGGTGCCGCCGCCGAGCTCAAGCGGGGCGCGTTCCAGGTCAACCCTTACGACATCGACGGTCTGAAGGGCACGCTGCTGTCCGCGCTGGCCGCCGAGCCCGCCGAGCAGGCGCGGCGGATGCGCTCGATGCGACGCCGGGTGATCGAGAACGACGTGGACCGGTGGGCCCACGCGTTCCTCAGCGAGCTGGAGCGTCCGGAGCGTTCGCTCCAGGCTCGGCCGATTCCCGCGGTGATGGAAGGCTGACCCGCAGGTCGAAGGCCGCCCAGACGGCCTTGCCTCCGGTGGCGAGCCGTGCCCAGCCCCACGCGTCGCTGACCGCGCCGACGACGAGGAGGCCGCGGCCGCCCTCGATGAACCGGTCGGGGTCGCTCGGGAGGGCCTCGGGGGGCCGTCCGCCCGGGTCGGTCACCGAGACGACGAGGCGCCTGGGGTGCCCGATGACGACGAGCTGGATGGGGCACAGCGGCAGCGGCTGGGGGAGTCCCTCCATGCCGTGCCGGAGCGCGTTGGTGGTCAGCTCCGAGACCGCGATCACGACGTCCTCGACGTCCTCGGTCAGGCCCCAGCCGCCGAGCGTGGCCTCGGTGAACTCACGCGCCGATCGGGGCGTGGTGATCTCCGCGGGGAACACGCGCCGTGCCATGCGCGGGGTGCCCGTGTGGGGCGCGGGCCAGAGCCCGGCCAGGCCCGGTGCGACCACCGGGACGGTCGCGGGGCCGTTCGGGCCGTTCGGCGCCGGAGGCGAGTCCGGCCAGGGATGAAGGGCCGCGGCGTGCCGCGGCCTGCCGCCTCCCATGGCGGCGGGCGCTGCGACTTCGTCTGCCTGGTCAACGGTCATGGTCAAAACCTCAGGGGCGTGCGGGGTCGGTCACCGGCGAGCGTTCGCTATCTTGCTCCCCAAGTCGTGCAGATGCAAGACCGTCTGCATGAACGAATGCAAGAACGAATGCACGTGCATCTCGTACCATTGTGTGGGGTGGGGCGAGATCGCGGCCTCCCGCGGGGAGGCTGAGACGCCTAGAGGGGGCAACGATGGACGGCCAACCGATGTCGGACGTCTGGCGCAGCGAGCTCGTCTGGCAGAAGAGCCGGCGCAGCAATCCGTCCGGGAACTGCGTCGAGATGGCCGAACTCCCCAACGGGGAGATCGCCGTGCGCAACTCCCGGGACCCCGGGGGAGCGGTGCTCGTCTACACGCGCGAGGAGGTGGAGGCCTTCGTGGGGGGAGCCAAGGACGGCGACTTCGACCACATGCTCGTCTGACCACGGCGGATGAAACCGAACGGGATTCCATTCCGTGGTCCGGCCCGGTAACGTGCGGCCATGCACCTGGGGCAGATCGCCGCACAGACGCCCGACAAGCCCGCCGTCGTCATGGCGGGCTCCGGGCGAGTCATTACATTCCGGGAACTGAACGAGGAGTCCAACCGGCTCGCGCAGCTGCTCCACCGGGAGGGGCTGCGCCCGGGGGACCACATCGCCTTCATGCTGGAGAACCATCCGCTGTACCTGGCCATCGCCTGGGCGGCCCAGCGTTCCGGGCTCTACTACACCGCCATCAGTACGCGGCTCCAGTATGAAGAGCTCGCCTACATCGTGGACAACTGCGAGGCCAAGGCCTTCATCACCAGCGCGTCGATGGAGACCGCCGCGCAGCACCCGCCGGACGTCCCCCTGCGCCTCATGCTCGGCGGCACGGCACCCGGCTACGACTCGTACGAGGAGCGCGTCGCGCAGCACCCGTCCACGCCGATCGAGGACGAGTGCGAAGGCGTGGACATGCTCTACTCGTCCGGCACGACAGGCCGCCCCAAGGGGGTGAAACCGAACTTGTCCAAGGCGCCGATGGGCGAGCCCGGGCCGCTGTACCAGCTTCTGTCGCTGCTCTTCCAGCCCGACGCCGACTCGGTCTACCTGTCGCCGGCGCCGCTCTACCACGCCGCGCCGCTGCGCTACTGCATCACCATGCACCGCTTCGGCGCGACCGTCGTGGTGATGGAGAAGTTCGACCCGGAGCAGGCCCTCGCCGCGATCGAGAAGCACGGCGCCACGCTCAGCCAGTGGGTGCCGACCATGTTCATCCGGATGCTCAAGCTCCCGGAGGAGACCCGCGCCCGCTACGACGTGTCCAGCCTGCGCGCCGCCGTGCACGCCGCCGCGCCCTGCCCCATACCGATCAAGGAGCGGATGATCGAGTGGTGGGGCCCGATCCTGCACGAGTACTACGCCGGCACCGAGGGCAACTGCTTCGTCTACACCAACTCCGAGGACTGGCTCGCCCACAAGGGCACCGTCGGACGCTGCGTCCTGGGCGAGGTCCACGTCTGCGACGAAGAAGGCAACGAGTTGCCGCCCGGTGAGCCGGGAACGCTCTACTTCGGCAACGGCCCCCAGTTCGAGTACCACGACGACGAGGCGAAGACCGCCGCGTCCCGGGACCCGAAGGGGCGCGGCTGGAGCACCCTGGGCGACGTCGGCTACGTGGACGAGGACGGCTTCCTCTACCTCACCGACCGCCGGGCCTACATGATCATCAGTGGCGGGGTGAACATCTACCCGCAGGAGTCGGAGAACGTCCTGGCCGTGCACCCCAGGGTCGCCGACGTCGCCGTCTTCGGCGTCCCGGACACGGAGATGGGCGAGGCGGTGAAGGCCGTCGTCCAGCCCCTGTCCATGGACGACGCGGGGCCCGAGCTGGAGGCCGAGCTCATCGCGTACTGCCGCGACCAGCTCGCCCACTACAAGTGCCCGCGCTCGGTCGACTTCCGGCCCGAGCTGCCCCGGCACCCGACCGGCAAGCTCTACAAGCGGCTGCTGAAGGACGAGTACTGGGCGGACGGACGTCCCGCGACGGCCTGAGACGGCCCTGAACGGCGAAACCCGGCCGGTCCCTCTCGGGGGCCCGGCCGGGTCTCGAGTTCGCCAGAGGCGCGCTCAGTGCATCGGCATCGGCGTGTCGACGCCGGCGGCCTCCGGCTTCTTGCGCGGCAGCAGCAGTGCCGGGATGAACGCCAGGGCGATCAGCACGGCGCCGTACCAGTAGGTGTGCTGGAACGCGTCCGCCATCGGACCGGCGATCTTCTCCATGACCGCCGGCGGCACCTCCTCGGTGCCGCCGATCTCGCCGCCGGCCCCGCCGCCGAGCTTGGACGTCAGCTGGCGGGCCAGCAGGACCGCCATCATCGCGGTGCCGATGGACGCCGACACCTGCTGGATGATGTTCAGCATCGTGCTGGCGCGCGGCACCTCGTCGTGCGCGAGGGTCTGGATGGCGGCGGCCATGACCGGCATCATCGTCATGCCCATGCCGAGGCCCATCGTGAACAGCACCGTGCCGAGCGCCCAGTAGGACGTGTCGGCCTCCAGGATCGCGGCGAAGCCCGCCACCGACAGCACCACGACGACCAGGCCGCTCAGCACGACACGCCCGGGCCCGATCCGGTCGACGAGCCTCCCGCCGATCGGCATCGTGATCATCGCGCCGAGGCCCTGCGGGGCCAGCAGCAGGCCCGAGGCCATCGCGCCCTCGCCGCGCACCGTCTGGTAGTACAGCGGCAGCAGCAGCATCGCGCCCATGAACGCGGTCACGAACAGCACCATCGTGCCGGACGCCGCGGCCACCGACCGGCGCTTCAGCAGCCGCAGGTCGATCAGCGGGTTCTCGGCGTGCAGGGCCCGGAACACGAACCCGGCCACCAGCACCGCGCCGGCGACCGTGAAGGCCAGTGGTTCGGTCTGCAGGAAGTCGCGCCCCTCGGCGCCCTTGGCCACACCGTAGATCAGCGAAGCCAGGCCGGGGGACAGCAGGAGAAGCCCGATGAGGTCGAGCCGTTCGGCCGGCTTCGGCTCGTCCGGCTTGAGGATCCTGGCGGCCAGCACCAGCGCGACGATGCCGATCGGCAGGTTGATGAAGAAGATCCACCGCCACGAGACGTCGTCGACGAGCCATCCGCCGAGGATCGGGCCCATGATGGGGCCGAGCAGCATCGGGACTCCGATGATGCTCATCACCTGGCCGACCCGCTGCGGGCCCGCCGCCTGCGTCATGATCGTCATGCCGGCCGGCATGATCATGCCGCCGCCCAGGCCCTGCAGGACCCGGAAGAAGATCAGGGACTCGGCCGACCACGCGAGACCGGCGAGCGTCGAGCCGAGCACGAACAGCACCAGCGAGATCATGTACAGCCGCTTGGTGCCGAACCTCGCCGAGGCCCATCCGGTGATCGGGATCACCGTGGCCAGCGCCAGGGTGTAGCCCGTCGCCACCCACTGGATCGTCGCCAGCGAGGTGTTGAACTCCTTGGCGAGATCGTTGATGGCGACGTTGACGACGGTCACGTCGAGGATCGACATGATCGCGCCGAGGACGACGACGCCGGCCACCGCCAGCACGCCGCGGTCGAGACCTCCGCCCGCGTCAGGTTCCCTCCGTGGGCCGTCCGCCATCTTGGGAGATGCGGGAGCGGTCAACTTCTATCCAATCGTCAGGGCCCCGCATGCGGGCACGCGGGGACCGATGAGCACGTCTCAGGGGGTACCGCCGCAAAATACTGCAGCGACTGACAGTTCCGCGAACCGTTAACTCTCGTGGGATACGTGAGTATTCCAACGAAGTCGGACAAATTCGCGCTGCTCTGCGACGTCCAGCCTCGGACCTCGACCACGCTGGAGGTCAACCCGGTGTGACCGACGCGACATCGGCGCCTGCCTCGGCCTTCACTGGGAGACGAACTCGGTCGCCTTCCGTGGCTCATCGGCGCCTGGCCACCCTCTGAATTCAGATGAATACTGTCAGTGGTCCAACGTGTGGAGGCGTGATGTCAACCGAGGTGCCCGAGAACCCGCTGGCCGTGTCGATGATGGGCCTGCTCACCGGCGGCTGGGTCGCCCAGGCCGTCAGCGTGGCCGCCCGGCTGAAGATCGCCGACGAGCTGGCGTCCGGCCCGCGCTCCGCCGCCGACATCGCACGCGCCGTGGGCGCTCACCCGCCCACCCTGCGCCGCCTGCTCCGCGCCCTCTCCGACGTCGGCGTCGTCAAGGAACGCGAAGACGGCCTCTTCAGCGGGACCCCCCTGGGCGACCTCCTGCGCGGCGACGTCCCCTCCCTGCGCGGCTACGCCCTGCTGACCGGCTCCACGTTCCACCGGGAGGCGTGGGACGGCCTGGAGCACAGCGTCCGCACCGGCGAACCGGCCTTCGCGCACGTCCACGGCCGGGACCTCTTCGACCACCTGCGCGACAACCCCGCCGACGGCGCCGTCCTGAACGAGGCGATGATCGCGCACTCCGGCGAGTTCATCGCCCCCGTCGTCGCCGGCTGCGACTTCGCCCCCGGCCACACGATCGTGGACGTCGGCGGCGGCCACGGCGTGGTCCTCGCCGAGATCCTGACCGCCAACCCCGGCACCCGGGGCGTCCTCTACGACCTGCCGGGCGCCATCGCGGACGCCGAAGACGGCCCGCTGCACACGGCCCTCGCCGAGAACCGCTGCCGGATGATCGCCGGAACGTTCTTCGAATCGGTTCCGCCCGGCTGCGACGCCTACGTCCTCTGCCACGTCGTCCAGGCCTGGGACGACGACCGAGCCGTCCGGATCCTCACCAACTGCCGCAGGGCCATGGGGCCCGGCAGCCGCCTCCTCCTCGGCGAAGGCCCCCTCCACGAGGGCCCGAGCCCGTCGCGCATGAAGTGGCTCGACCTCGAAATGCTCGTGATGACCCGCGGCGGCCTGCAACGCACCCAGTCCCAATACGAGGACCTCTTCCAGCGCGCGGGCCTCCGGCCCACCGGCGTCCCCGCCCGAGGCCCCACGTTCAGCGTCCTGGAAGCCCGCCCGGCCTAGGCAACGTGGTCCTGCAACGCAGCCGCGTCCGCCGCCATGAGCCGCAGCACGTTCGCTCGGTCCGGATGCGGGTCTCCGAACCGCGTCGACCGTGTGCGGGTGATCCAATGGAGGCGCTACAGGCACTGGTCGGGCCTCGCCCACGTCGGTCCGCACGGTGGCGGATAGTTCGCCTTGCGAATTTTTCGGGTGTTCAGATGTAGCCTGGTCGCGTGGGTAGGCAGGGTGAGGGGCGGATCGGGGTTGTGTCCGCGTTGGTGCGGGCCTCGTTTCTGGTGAATGCCGTCTATGCAGAGTCGGCCCGGGAGCACGGCATCACGTCGCAGCAGGGTCAGTTGCTGTGCGTGCTCATGGCGCAGTCGTACTCCATGGGTGAGCTGGGGGCGGTACTGGGGCTGGCCAAGTCGAGCCTTACCGGCCTGGTGGACCGTACCGAGCGCAACGGCCTGGTCCGGCGCGAGCCGGACCCGCGGGACATGCGTGGGGTGCGGGTCGCGCTGACTCCGAAGGGCGGCAGGCTCGCAGAGGAGTTCTACGACGAGACCTGCCGACGGGTCGAGAAGTTGCCGGCGGGGCTCGGCGCCGCCGAACGGGACGCGCTCGCCGGTCTGCTCGGCCGCGTAGTGCGGGACAACAAGGTTCCGGTGGTCTTCAGGGAGCCGGACGATGGGACCGCTGCCGGCGAGCACTGAGACTCCGCGTCCCCGCGACACGAAGGATTAAAGTTCGTAGTACGAACTAACATGGTTCGCATTACGAACGGCGCTGACCTGCGGAGCGCCCTCGAATGAAAGGCAGAACGATGCCGGTACAGGAAGTCGTCTTCGGGTTCGGCGCGCACACAGGTGTCGGCGGCGTGCCCGAACTGTTGCGCCTGGCCCAGCAGGCCGACGATGACGGCCAGGCGGGCGGCCATGCGGCGCCGGCATGAGACTTCGCCTCCGCGTCACCGGATTCCAGGCGTGTCGTCGGGGAAGGTCCTTCGATGTGGAGACGACGCCGTGGACCTCGGGCAGGGCGACCCGCTCGCCCTTCGTCATGCCGAGCGGGCTGCGCGGGCGGCTCGCCGGACGCCTCATGCTGCGGATGAACAAGCAGGACGAGATGGTGGACCTGCTCGACATCCGGGCGGGGGAGCAGGTTCTGGAGGTCGGATACGGGCCGGGCGGCCTGATCCGCCGCCTCGCCCGGACGCCCGCGGGACGGGTCTGCGGTGTCGATCCGTCCCCGGAGATGCGCGAGATGGCCCTCAAACGGGGGACGCGGGCGGACCTTCGGCTCGGAACCGCCGAGGACACCGGGTTCGGCGACGCCGAGTTCGACTGTGCGGTCTCGGTCAACACCGTGGGCCTCTGGCCCAGCCTGGAGGCCGGACTGGACGAGTTGCACCGCGTGACACGCCCCGGAGGCCGCGTGGCGATCGCCTGGCATGGGGGCCGCCGCCCGTCCAGGGTCACCCGGCACCTGACACTGCCGGACGACCAACTGGAACGCGTTGAGCGCGAGATGCGCGGCCGGTTCTCCGATGTCACCCGGCGGGAGTTGTCCGACCTCACCGTCTTCGTGGCGCACCGCCGCTAGTGCCGCATCAGGGTTTGCGCGCGAGACCGCCGTACATGGAGACCTGGGAGTCGTCGATCGAGCGGGCCTCGTCGTCCGGGCGCCAGTGGTGCACGGGGGTCACACCGGGGTCGACCAGTTCCAGGCCGTCGAAGAAGCTTTTGACCTGTTCTTTCGTACGGGCCTTGGAGTTGATGCCGCGTGCGTTGAACTCCGCCACGGCGGCGGCGACCTCCTCGGGACCGCTGTCGATGGTGATCGTGGACAGGGCGAGGAAACTGCCGGAGGCGAGCGGTTCCAGGAGCCGTTCGACGATGTCGTGCGCGTGGTCCTCGTCGTGGATGAAATGCAGGACGGCGATGAGGCAGAGCGCCACGGGCCGGCGGAGGTCGAGCGTGTCCCGCACATCGGGGGAGGCCAGGATGGCCTCCGGTTCGCCAAGGTCGGCGTGAATGTAGCGGGAGCGTCCTTCGGGAGAGCTGGTGAGGAGGGCGCGGGCGTGCACGAGCACGATCGGGTCGTTGTCGACGTAGACGATCCTGGAGGACGGGTCGACCGCCTGGACGATCTCGTGCAGATTGGGAGAGGTCGGTAGACCGGTTCCGATGTCCAGGAATTGCGTGATGCCGCGATCGGCGGCCAGGTGGCGGGCCACCCGCACCATGAAGTTGCGGTTGGCGCGCACGGAGGTGCGCATGTAGGGCGCGATCTTGACGACCTCTTCGGCGGCCGTGCGGTCGGCGGCGAAGTTGTCCTTGCCTCCCAGAAGATAGTCATAGACCCGGGCCGAGTGGGCCACATCGGTTCTCAGGTCCGCTGAGGACGGTTGGTCTGCTGTCTCCGGCACGGAAGGCCCCCATAGGTCGGTGCGGTGGCGCGCATCACATATTAGTAAGTGTCGTTACCTGATGGATGACGTTCACGGGCGTTGCTCCACCCGGTGGGCTCGCCGCCGCGGTGACGGTCACTCGCGCGGTTCGCGGATGCGGGCGTAGACGTCGCCGGAGCGGCCTCGGGGGCGGATGCGTTCGAGCTGCCGCTTCAGGGCGGGTGCGTCGAGCCAGCGGGGGGCGGCGAAGCGCATTGTTTCGATGGGGGAGTAGTTGTAGACGTAGCCGCCCGCCTGCGCGCCGAGCTGCTCGACGATGCGCAGTGCTTCCATGGTGGCGTCGTGGGCCGATGGCACGTACTCGAATGACAGTGCGGGGAGGGGCCGCGTGAGCCCGGCCAGCACGTCGGCTTCGAAACCCTCGACGTCGATCTTGCAGAAGGCCGGCACGCCGTGGGCGGCGATGAGGTCGTCCAGTGTGGTCACCTCGATCTCGACCGAGCGGTCCCAGCGGACGCGGGCGAAGCCGCTGTCCGTCGTCACCGACCTGATCCAGTCCGGTGACATCGAGGAGACGGTGGGCGTCGCCGTGGACAGCGCCAGCTGCGCCCGCCCCGGCTTCGCCCCGGCGGCTCCGGGGACTATGGTGACGCCCGGGTCGCGGCCGTAGAAGAGGCCCAGGACGCGCAGGCAGTCGGGCTGCGGCTCGACCGCGATCACCCGGGCCCCCAGGTGCCGCCAGACGCGCACGCGGCCGCCCACGTGGGCGCCGATGTCGAAGGCGAGGTCGCCGGGCTGCAGGAACTCGCCGTAGAGGCGCGATGCGCGCCGGTGCTTGCCCGGAACGCCGTAGTACATGATCAAGGAGCGGGCGATCCCGTACGCGCGCAGCAGCATCCGCCGACACTACCGCGCGCCGCGGTGTCCCAGCGGTCGAAGAGCCGGGGCGGCGGCGTGCAACAGTTTCGCGGGGCCGGGCGTCCTTGGGGGGACGGGAAGGGACGGGCCATTGGACGACGACGGCGTGACGTACGAGGAGTTCGTGACGACCCGCGCCCAGGCACTGCTGCGTTACGGCTTTGTGCTCACCGGCAACGCCGACGACGCGGCGGACCTCCTGCAGGAGGGGCTGGTCAGGTTGCGCGGCGCCTGGGGGCGGGTGATGAACAAGGACGACCCCGAGGGGTACGTCCGCAAGATCATGGCGCGTCAGCACATCAGCGTATGGCGGCGGCGGCGACGCGAGCATCTGGTCGGCAGCGTCCCCGAAGGGCGGTACGACGACCGCGGCCTGGAGCGGGCCGAGGAGGATCCGCGGCTGTGGGAGGCGCTGACGGTGCTTCCGCCGCGGCAGCGGGCGGTGCTGGTCCTGCGCTACTACGAGGACCTTTCGGACGAGGAGATCGCCGGGACGCTCGGCATCTCGCGCGGCACGGTCCGCAGCCAGGCGGCCCGCGCGCTGGGCAAACTCCGCGCGGACTGGCGTCCGGCCGCCGCGTCCACGGTGGGAGGGCACCATGAACGATGATCTGGACCGGGCGCTGCGCGGCACGCTCACGACGGCGGCGCGGGAGGCGCCGGGCGTTGAGCCGGACCTGCTGGAGCGGGTGGAGAGGGGGCACCGCAGGAGGCGGCGCCGCCGGACGTCGGCCGCCGCGCTCGCCGTCGCGGTGGTCCTCGGCGGGACGGGCGCGGCCGGTGTGGCGGTGCGGTCCGGCGAGGACGCGCCCGATGTCGCGGTGCCCGGCAAGCTGAAGCCGATATCGCCCAAGGAACTGGGAACGCCCGTCAAGGTGCGCGAACGGTGGCCGGCGGCCGTCCGGAGCGTCCCGCGCGAGCTGCCGGACGGGCGCGCGCTGCACCCCGTCACGGTGCTGGACGGCGACACGCTGGTGGGGGCGACCGAAGCGTCCCTCCAGGTCCCGGACCAGCTGTGGTCCTACGACCTCGGGACCCGCAAGGCCACCGCGATCACCGACGTGGTGGTGCCGCGCGGCTCGAAGATCTTCGCGTCCGACTTCACCGTCGGGCGAGGGCAGGTCATCTGGTGGCTGTCGTACCGGGTGGACGGCCGCGACACGGTCGAGATCTGGGGGGCGCCGCTCGCCGGCGGCGCCGCGCGCAAGCTCATCGCGATGCCGGGGTCGTCGCTGTCCACGCTGCTGATCGACGGCGACTCCATCGTCTGGGGCATGGGCGACGGCGTGTACAAGGCGCCGCTGTCGGGCGGGGCGCCGGAGGAGATCCCCGGCACCGGAGGCTTCGGGATCGTCTCCTGGCCCTGGATCGGCTCACCCGCGTCCCGCGGGGACACGGTCGGGGACATCATGTACCGGTCGCTGCGGAACGTGCGGACCGGGGAGCGCCGCGGGGCCGGTCTCGCGCCGTTCAAGGGAGCATGGTCGTGCGGGGTGACCTGGTGCGTCGGCAGCCCCGCGCGGGGTGTCACCTACCACCGGGACATGGCGACCGCCGTGCAGCGCAGGGACGGGAAGGCGGGCAGGCTGCTGCCCTTCGACAACTTCATGGGGCCGGTGCGGGGCCTCGTCTACGGACGGTTCCTTCCCCTCTTTCCGGAAGGGCCCGGGACGAAGCACCACATCCTGTACGACGTCAAGACCGGCACGCTGCTCGACACCGGGATACGGCGGTACAACGAGGTGATGGGGCGGGGACGGAACGACCGCGACCCGCAGCATTTCTTCATGAACAAGGACGGGACGACGCTGCTCGACCTCTCGAAGATCCGCTGACGGCACGGCACGAGAACGCCGATACCGCCGGCCGGTCCGCGGGCCGGCCGGCGGCCCGGCCCGTCAGGACGGGGGGAGGCCGAGGGCGCGGGCGATCAGCATGCGCTGGACCTCCGAGGTGCCCTCGCCCACTTCGAGGATCTTGGCGTCGCGGTAGAAGCGGCCGACGGCGTACTCGTTCATGAAGCCGTAGCCGCCGAAGATCTGGGTGGCGTCGCGGGCGTTGTCCATCGCGGCGTTGGACGCGACGAGCTTGGCGATCGCGGCCTCCTTCTTGAACTGCTCGCCGGCGAGCAGTTTCGCGGCCGCCGCGTAGTAGGCGAGACGGGCGGTGTGGGCGCGCGTCTCCATGTCGGCGATCTTGAACTGCATGGCCTGGTAGCGGCCGATCTCCTTGCCGAACGCCACCCGCTCCCGGGCGTAGCGGAGGGACTCGTCCACGCAGCCCTGGGCGAGGCCCACGGAGAGCGCGGCGATCGCGATGCGGCCCTCGTCCAGGATGCGGAGGAACTGGGCGTAGCCGCGACCGCGCTCGCCGACGAGGTTCTCGGTGGGGACGCGCACGTCGTCGAAGGACAGTTCGCGGGTGTCGGACGCCGACCAGCCGACCTTGGAGTACTTGCGGCCGACCGTGAAGCCCGGGGTGCCGTTCGGGACGATGATCGTGGAGATCTCGCCGTCGCCGGTGAAGGCGGTGACGGTCACGAACGCGGTGATGTCGGTGCCGGAGTTGGTGATGAACGCCTTCGACCCGTTGATGACCCAGGTGTCGCCGTCCAGGCGGGCGGTCGTGCGCATGCCGCCGGGAACGTCGGAGCCGCCGCCGGGTTCGGTCAGGCCGAAGCCCGCCAGGTTCTCCCCGGACGTGAGCCGCGGAAGCCACCGCGCCTTCTGCTCGTCCGAGCCGAACCGGTAGATCGGCATGGCGCCCAGCGAGACCCCCGCCTCCAGGGTGATCGCCACGGACGAGTCGACGCGGGCGAGTTCCTCCAGGGCTAGGCACAGGGCGAAGTAGTCGCCGCCCATGCCGCCGTGCTCCTCGGGGAACGGCAGCCCGAACAGGCCCATCTTGCCCATCGCGGCGACGATGTCGTACGGGAACTCGCCGCGCTCGTACAGGTCGCCGATCACCGGGGCGACCGTCTCGCGGGCGAACCGCTCCACCGTGCGCCGCAGCTCCTCCTGCTCGTCGCTGAGCGTGAAGTCGATCATTGCTACTCCCTGTTCATGGTCGCGCCTCCGGCGCTCCGGTTCGCGGCGCCTTTCGCGCGGCCTTCCTTCGTCACGTGCTCGCTCCTTCGCCGCTGCGCCCGCTCCTCAGTCCAGGCCGCGCGCGCCGCCGCTCACTTCCGGTGCGAGGGCCTGGACTACGCGGGACGGGCTGGGGCGGCCCAGGCGGCGGGCCATCCAGAGGCTGGTGGCGACGAGCTCGTCGAGGTCGACGCCGGTCTCGATGCCGAGGCCGCGCAGCATCCAGACGAGGTCCTCGGTGGGAAGGTTGCCTGTGGCGCTCTCGGCGTACGGGCAGCCGCCGAGGCCGCCCGCGGAGGCGTCGACGACGGTGACGCCGGCGCGGAGGGCGGCGAGGGTGTTGGCGAGGGCCTGCCCGTAGGTGTCGTGGAAGTGGACGGCGAGCCGCTCGGTGCCGATGCCGGCGGCGCCGAGCGCCTCGATGAGGGCGGTGACGTGGCCGGGCGTGCCGACGCCGATGGTGTCGCCGAGGCTGAGCTGGGAGCAGCCGAGGTCCATCATGCGGGACGCGACGGACACGACCTGCTCGATGGGGACGTCCCCCTCCCACGGGTCGCCGCACACCATCGAGATGTAGGCACGGACCCATAGCCCCTCGGCGTGGGCGCGTTCGATGACGGGCGCGAACATCGCGAGCGACTCGTCCACGGTGCGGTTGAGGTTGCGGCGGGCGAACGACTCGGTGGCGCTGCCGAACACCGCGATCTCGGTGACGCCGTTGGCGAGCGCCCGGTCGAGGCCCCGCTCGTTCGGGACGAGGACGGGGTAGCGCAGGTCGGGGGAGCGCGGCAGGACGTCGAGGAGGTCTTCGGCGTCGGCGAGCTGCGGTACCCACTCGGGATGGACGAAGCTGGTCGTCTCGATCGTGCGCAGGCCCGCGCCGGCCAGCCGGGTCACGAACTCGGCCTTGACGTCCACGGGGACGACCGCCTTCTCGTTCTGCAGCCCGTCCCGCGGCCCGACCTCGTAGATCGTGACCCGCCCGGGCAGGCCGGAAAGGGGTACCCGCATCGTCATGCCTCCTCGATCACGGCCAGGACCGCGTCGAGGGCGACCTGCGCGCCCGCGCGGACCGGCAGTTTCGCCACGACGCCGGTGAGCGGCGCGGTGACGGTGTGCTCCATCTTCATCGCCTCGACGACCACGAGCGGCTGCCCCTCCGACACCCGGTCGCCCTCGGCCGCCTTGACGGCCAGGACCGTGCCCGGCATCGGGCTGCGCAGCACGCCGTCGCCGCCGGCGGCGGCCGCCGTGCCCGCCTCGGCGCGGACGTGCTCGCTCAGCGCCCATGCGTGCCCGTCGCGGCCGAGCCACAGCGTGTGCCCGTCACGGGCGGCCTCGAACGAGGTCGTCCTTCCAGCGTAGGTCAGCGTGAACGGCCTGCCGAGCGATGCTGTGACCGGAGGGTCATCGCCGATGGCGACGCGGGCGGACTCGGCGCGGCCCTGGACGCGGACCTCCACCGGGCCGCCGCCGGACGGGGTGATGATCCAGGGCGTCCAGGCGTGGGCGCCGGGACGCCAGCCGTCGGGGACGTCCCACGGGTCGCCGCCGGATTCGAGCGCCCGCATCCGTTCGAGCGCGGCGGCGGCGAACACCTCGCGCGGGACGGACGCTCCGGGGAGCAGGCCGTCAAGGCTGCGTTCGACCAGGCCCGTGTCGAGATCGCCCGAGACGACGGACGGGTGGTGCAGCAGCGAACGCAGGAACGCGACGTTCGTCGGGACGCCCAGCAGCGTGTACGAGGCGAGAGCGCGGTCGAGGCGGTGCAGGGCCTCGGCGCGGTCGGAGCCGTGGACGATGACCTTGGCGAGCATCGGGTCGTAGGCGCCGCCGACCTCGGTGCCGACGTCGAGCCCGGAATCGACGCGGGCGCCGGGCTCGGTCAGGGCGAGGACGCGGCCGCCGGTGGGGAGGAAACCGCGCGCGGGGTCCTCGGCGTAGACGCGGGCCTCGATCGAGTGCCCGTCCAGGCGGACGTCGCCCTGGGCGAGAGGCAGCGCCTCGCCCGCCGCCACCCGGAGCTGCAGTTCGACCAGGTCGAGGCCCGTGACCATTTCGGTGACCGGATGCTCCACCTGGAGCCGGGTGTTCATCTCCATGAAGAAGAACTCGTCCGGGCGGTCCGCCGGGACGATGTACTCGACCGTCCCGGCGCCCACGTAGCCGACGGCGCGGGCGGCGGCGACGGCGGCGGCGCCCATCCGCTCCCGCGCGGCGGCGTCCAGCAGCGGGGACGGCGCCTCCTCGATGATCTTCTGGTGCCGGCGCTGCAGGCTGCACTCGCGTTCGCCCAGGTGGACGGTGTTCCCGTGGCCGTCGGCGAAGACCTGGATCTCGATGTGCCGGGGGTTGTCGACGAACCGCTCGGCGAGCAGCGTGTCGTCGCCGAACGAGCCGCGCGCCTCGCGGCGGGCGGACGCGATCGCCTCCGGCAGGTCCGCCGCGTCCCGGACGAGCCGCATCCCCTTGCCGCCGCCGCCCGCGGACGGCTTCAGCAGCACCGGCAGCCCGACCTCCAGTGCGGCGGCCTCCAGCTCCGCGTCCGAAAGACCGGGTTCGTCCCGGCCCGGCACGACGGGGACGCCGGCCGCCGCGACGGTCCGCTTCGCGCGGATCTTGTCGCCCATCGCCTCGATCGCCTCGGCGGGCGGGCCGATGAACGCCAGCCCCGCCTCGCCGCACGCCCGCGCGAACGCCGTGTTCTCCGCGAGGAAGCCGTACCCGGGGTGGACGGCCGACGCACCGGAGTCGCGCGCCGCCGAGATGACGGCCTCGATGTCCAGATACGACGGGATCCGCAGGGCCTCGTCCGCCTCCCGCACATGGCGCGACAGGGCGTCGGCGTCGGTGTGGACGGCCACCGAGCGGACGCCGAGCCGCCGCAGCGTGCGGAAGACGCGGACGGCGATCTCCCCGCGGTTGGCGACCAGGACGCTGTCGAACATCAACACCCTCACATCCGGAAGACGCCGTAGCCGACCGGCTCCAGCGGTGCGTTGGCCGCGACCGACAGCCCGAGCCCCAGCACGCGCCGGGTGTCGAGCGGGTCGATCACACCGTCGTCCCACAGCCGCGCCGTCGAGTAGTACGGGTTCCCCTGAGCCTCGTACTGCTCGCGGATCGGTGCCTTGAAGTCTTCCTCGTCCCGCGCCGGCCACTCCTCGCCGCGCGCCTCCATCTGGTCGCGGCGGACCGTGGCGAGGACGCTCGCCGCCTGCTCGCCCCCCATCACGGAGATGCGGGCGTTCGGCCACATCCACAGGAAGCGCGGCGAGTACGCCCGGCCGCACATCGCGTAGTTCCCCGCGCCGAAAGAGCCGCCGATGACGACGGTGAACTTCGGGACGCGGGCGCAGGCGACGGCGGTGACCATCTTGGCGCCGTGCTTGGCGATGCCGCCCGCCTCGTATTCGCGCCCGACCATGAACCCGGTGATGTTCTGCAGGAACACCAGCGGGACGCTGCGCCGGTCGCACAGCTCGATGAAGTGCGCGCCCTTCTGCGCCGACTCGCCGAACAGGATGCCGTTGTTGGCGACGATCCCCACCGGGTGCCCGTGAACGCGGGCGAAGCCGGTGACGAGCGTGGGCCCGTACTCCTTCTTGAACTCCTGGAAGCGGCTGCCGTCCACGATGCGGGCGATGACCTCGCGCACGTCGTAGGGGGTGCGCGGGTCGGGCGGGACGACCCCGTACAGTTCCGCCGGGTCCACGGCCGGTTCCTCGGACGGCGCGACGTCCCACGGGCGCGGCTCGCGCGGCCCGAGCGTGGCGACGATGTCGCGGACGGTCCGCAGCGCGTGCGGGTCGTCCTCGGCGAGATGGTCGGTGACGCCGGACGTGCGGGAGTGCAGTTCGCCGCCGCCCAGCTCCTCGGCCGTGACGACCTCGCCGGTGGCGGCCTTCACCAGCGGCGGCCCGCCCAGGAAGATCGTCCCCTGGTTCCGGACGATGACGGCCTCGTCGCTCATCGCCGGGACGTACGCGCCGCCCGCCGTGCACGAGCCCATCACCGCCGCGATCTGCGGGATGCCCAGCCCCGACATCGTGGCCTGGTTGTAGAAGATGCGGCCGAAGTGCTCGCGGTCGGGGAACACCTCGTCCTGGCGGGGCAGGAACGCGCCGCCGGAGTCGACCAGGTAGACGCAGGGGAGGCGGTTGTGCAGCGCCACCTCCTGGGCGCGCAGGTGCTTCTTCACCGTGACGGGGTAGTAGGTGCCGCCCTTGACGGTGGCGTCGTTGGCGACGACGACGCACTCGCGGCCGGAGATCCGCCCGACCCCGGTGATGATCCCGGCGCCGGGCGCCTCGTCCCCGTACATGCCGTTCGCGGCCAGCGGCGACAGTTCCAGGAAGGGCGAGCCGGGGTCGAGGAGCGTGTCGACCCGGTCGCGGGGGAGCAGCTTGCCGCGCGCGGCATGGCGCTCGCGGGCCCGCTCGGGACCACCGCGCCCGGCCCGGTCGACGCGGTCGCGCAGCTCCGCGACGAGGGCCTCGTTGTGCGCGGCGCTCGCCTTGAACGCCTCGCCCGTCACGTCGGCGCGGGAGCCGATCTCGGGTCCGCTCATGACCCCCCTTCCCGGTTAACGATCGTTAACAAAGCCGATGTTAATAGCCATTAACAACTCTAGTCTAGACTGTCCGCCATGACGTCCCACCCCGCCGAGGCGGCCCCCGGGCCCGATGCCCCGGCAGGCCCGCCCAACCCGCGCCGGGCCGAGATCCTCGGCGCCGCCGCCGAGCTGTTCGCGCGCCGCGGCTACCACGGGGCGTCCATCGGCGACCTCGGGCGGGCCGTCGGGCTCACCGGCCCCGCCCTGTACCGGCACTTCAGCGGCAAAGAGGCCGTCCTCGCCGAGATGCTCCTCGACATCAGCGAACGGCTGCTCGCCGAGGGCGTCCGCCGCGCCGCCGGCCCCGACCCGGCCCGCGCCCTGGACGCGCTGCTGCGCTGGCACATCGCGTTCGCCCTCGACAACCCCGCGCTGATCACCGTCCACGAACGGGAACTCGACAACGTCCCCGAGCCGGGGCGCCACCGGATCCGCCGGCTGCAGCGCGCCTACGTGGAGGAATGGGTCGCCGTCCTGCGCCGCCTGAGCCCCGGCCTGCCCGACGACCGGACGCGCGCGGCCGTCCACGCGTGCTTCGGCCTGCTCAACTCCACCCCGCGCAGCGCCGCCGGGCTCGGCCGCGACGCGATGGGCGACCTCCTGCACACCATGGCCCGCTCCGCCCTCGACGGCGCCGCCCGGCCCGACGGCGCCGCCTAGCAGGAGGCGGCGCGGCCGTCCAGGGAGTCGTCGACGGCCCCGGCGAACGACTCGGCGTCCGCCCCGGCCCGGTCGAAGATCTTCTGGACGCAGCCGCGGAACGTGCTGGAGAACGTGCTGTAGTGCGGCGTCACCGGACGGGGCTCGGCGCGGCCGAGCGCGGTCACCACGGCACGTCCCAGCTGGGTGAGCTGCTCCCGGTCGGGCAGCTCGGTCTCACCGGGGCCGGGCGGCTCCCCGGTGAGGGACGAGCACGCCCGCACCCGCACATCGGCGGGGGAGTCGCGCTCCGGCGTCAGCCCGAGCGCCGAGTACCGTCCGGGCGCGAAGCCGCCGCACGAGAACAGCAGGCGCTGGCTCCGCGTCCCGCTCAGGAACTCCACGAGATCGGCGGCGTCCCCGGGATTGGGGGAGTGCGCGGACACCGCGAGGTTCTGCCCGCCGAGCACGGTACGGCCGGGCAGCGCCGCCACCCCGAACCGCAGCCGGTCGCCGTCGCGCATCCGCGGCTCGGTCGCCAGCGCCGAGAACACGTACGGCCAGTTGCGCATCAGCCCGGTCCCGGACGCGAACGCCTCGATGCTCTCCCGCTCCCCGTACCGCCGCGACGCGGCCAGCGAGCCCCGCGCGTGCGGGGCCAGCCGCGCGAGCGCCGGATACACCTCGTCCCGCAGTTCCTCCACGTCCGGACGGTCCTCGCCGCTGAGCAGGCCTCCGCCGCCGTCGTTCCACACCGCCTCCAGCGCGTTGACGGTCAGGCCCTCGTAGTCGGACAGCTGCATCGCGATACCGGAGCCCAGCAGCCCGGGCCACGCCGCCGGCGGCGTCACGCCCTCGTGGTGGTAGAGGAGACCGACGTCCACGTTGAACGGGACGGCGTACTGCTCGCCGTCCCATTCGCCCGTGCGCAGCGCGGCGGGGAAGAAGTCGTCCAGGCCGTCGATGCCTTCGAGGGGACGCAGGTAGCCGGCGTCGGCGAACTGCGCCGTCCACGTGTTGTCCATGATGAGGACGTCGTAGGCGCAGCCTCCCGATTCCACGACGGCCTTGATCTGGCTGTGCTGCAGATCGGTGGACTCCGACACCTCCACGAGCGTGGCGTGCGGGTGCGGGCGGCCGTCCGCGTAACGTCCCTCGTTCCACTGCCGGATCAGCGCCCGCCGCTGGTTCTTCAGGCTGACGTCCGTGCCGCCGACGACGAACAGCTCCCCGCGGTCGCAGTCGGCCGCCATCGACGGATACGAAGGGTCCGGCCACAGGACCACGATGCCCAGCCAGGCGAGCAGTATCAGCACCGCGCCGCAGAGGGCGCTGATCCACGCCGCCCGTCCGCCCGGCAGGGATCGCCGCCGCCCCCCGGTGCTCATCGAAGACCCCGTCATGGAAGGCTCCGTCATCTCAGCTCCGACAGCAGCTCGGCGGCCTGTTCCACCTCGGGGGCGCCGGTCAGCGTCACGCATCCCGCGCCGCCCTGCGGGGCGAGCGCGTCCACGATCTCCTTGACGGGTGAGGACCCGCAGGTCGCCGGGCCCGTCAACACCACGGTCAGCCGCAGATCCGGATGCCGCTCGCGGAACTCACCGGACAGCCACTCGGCCCGCGAGGCGAGGCGGGGATTGGTCGCGGGGCTCTGCCCGTCGGTGACGAGGACGAGGTTCGGGCGGCCCGGCCCGAGGTCGGCCGCGGCGATCGCGTCGATGAGCGGACGGTCGGCCCCCGCGGACGCGACCGCCTGCAGACGGCTGGTGATCGCGTTCTTGTGGTCGGGGGACGCCGCGTCCTGGGGAACGTTCCCGAACGTCTCGGGGTCGCTCGGCGAAGCCGTCGACGACGACACCTGGAGGCTGGCGCGGTCGTTGCTCTGCAGCTGCGCCACCAGGTTCCGCAGGAACGACGCGCCGCGGGCGAGGCGTGCGCCGCCGCGCGCCCGGGCGGCACCGCCCATCGACCCGGACACGTCCAGCATCAGCGACACCGAGATCCTCGGGCGGGCCGCACCGATGCGGTCCAGCGTCTCCTGCACGCCCTTCGGCGGCGTCAAACCGACGACCGCCGGCATCACGCGGTTGCCCACGACGCCCTGGAGCCGCGACAGATAGAAGTGCCGGGTGTCGCCCTCAAGTGCGGGCGGGACGACTCCCCGGTCGTCCCGGAAGCCCTGCAGGGTGAGGGGATGGCCGTCCAGCCAGCGGCGGAAGGCGGTGACCGCCGCGTCGCGCTCCATGGTGTCCTGCCCGCGCCACCGCACCTGGACGAACGGGTAGTCGAGCGTCGGCAGGTCCGTGGCGTAGTAGGGATGCAGGCGCCATTTCGCGTACGGGGCGGAGTCGGGGTCGACGGCACCGCAGCGGTCGCCGAGCGGCCGCCCCATGTCGTAGTCGTGCAGCACCTGCTCGGGGACGGCGACGGCGATGTCGTCCGGGGGGTCGGAGTCCTGCGCGGCGGCGCGTTCACGGAACCGGCACAGCAGCGACACCGCGTCCGGCGCGACCAGGTCGGCGGGCTCGGCGAACCGCTCGTCCTCCGCGTCGCCGCCCGCCCTCGCGTCGTACAGCGCGGGCGTGACGGCCAGCGCCGCCGACGACGTCTCGGGGACGGGACGGGCGATCGCGCGCAGCCGCACGCCCGCGTCCCTGACGCGGTTCAGCAATTCGGCCGTGCTCGGCGCGATCGGCGCCGCGATCGGGTCGGCGACGGACCCGTGGGCGCCGGTGAACAGCGCTAGAACCAGCGGCGACGACCCGAGCGAACCACGGTGCCGGAACTTCGGGTCGCCCGTGCCGTCCGCTCCCGCCGCCGCGCCGCTCGCCCGCGCGGCGGAGGCGACCTGGCCCGGGCCCTTCGGGATGAAGTCGTACTCCGCCGTCGACGCCGGGATCCAGATGTCGGGCTGCGGGCCGAACAGCTGCTCGCCGTCCGCGTGCCGCGCGTCGGCGGGCTCGCTGCGCCGCCACAGCAGCCTGAACCCGTCGTACAGCGTGACGGGTCCCGCCTGCGGGACGACGGTGACGCTGTACTGGCGGCAGCCGCGGTCCTCGCTGTCGTTCTCGAACTCGGCCGCGGCGGCGCGCAGCGGCGTGAGCGTCTCCGGCGTGGTCAGGACCCGCAGCTCCAGCGGCTGCTCACACGAACCGGTGCGCTCCACCAGCCGCTGGACGCCGACGCCCGCGAGCAGGACCAGCGCCATCAGCGAGGCTCCGGCGGCGCCGCCCGCGACGACCGTCACACCCTTCCTCGGCAGCCTCCGCGAGAACCGCCTCGCCGCGCCGATCACCGGCGGCCGGGTGACGAGCCAGCCCAGCAGCACGATCGCCAGCAGCGTCACGGCGGCCGTGACCAGCGTCCTCAACCACGCGAACGCGTAGACGTACTTCATCGCCACGGTGACGATGACGCCGGACGACACGCCGGGGATGAGCGCCAGCGGCCACGGCGCGGACCCCTTTCCCCCGCCGCCGGAATCAGTCATGCAGGTCCCATCGCCGTGTCGGTCTCGACCAGCCGGCTCCCCGGAATCTGACTCTCCATGATATTTGCGCGGATGAGCAAGGTCAGGAAAACCGCTGACCTGGATCGGCCGATCCGGCCGCCGCCTCCGCACGTGGACCGGCCACGTCCTTGACGTGGCCATCGCGGCCTAGGTCAGATGTACCAAAGGTCACCCGGCCATCTGACCCCGGACAGAGGAGTGCCGCATGGGCGTCGAGGGCGTCGGCTTCTACGAGATCGCACAGAACCATCCGGACCGCCCAGCCGTGCTGGCCCCCGGCGAACCGATGTCCTACGGCGAACTGCACGCCGAGGTGAATCGCCTGTCGAACGCGCTGGGCGGCCTCGGGCTGCGCCCCGGCGATTCGCTGGCGACCGTGCTCGGCAACCGGCCCGAGTTCCTCACCGTCCTGCTCGCCACGATGCAGTCGGGCCTGTACCTCGTCCCCGTGAGCCGTCACCTGACCGCGCCCGAGGTGGGATACATCCTGTCCGACAGCGGCGCCAAGGCCGTCGTGACCGAAGGCGCGTTCGCCGACGTCGTGGCGGGTGCGGCCGACGAGGCGGGCATCCCCGCCGAAGGACGCGTGAGCGTCGACCCCGCCGAGGGCTACCGCCCGATGGCCGGGCTGTCCGCCACGGGCAGCGCCGATCCGCCCGGCAAGCGGCAGATGGGCTCGATCATGCTCTACACGTCCGGGACGACGGGCCGGCCGAAGGGCGTCCAGCGGCCGCTGTTCGACATCCCGCCGGAGATGGTGCTCGACCTCATGCGGCAGACGCTGATGCGGTACCTCGGCCTCGAACCCGGCGACGAGGTCCACCTCGCCGTCGGGCCGCTCTACCACTCCGCGCCGTGCGTCCACGCGTTGATGTCGCTCAACCTCGGCCACGCCGTCGTGGTCGCGTCGCACTTCCGGCCCGAGCAGACCCTTGAGCTGATCCAGCGGCACGGCGTGACGAACTCGTTCATGGTGCCGACGATGTTCCACCGCATGCTCGCGCTGCCGGACGAGGTCCGGGCGCGCTACGACCTGTCGACGCTGCGGCAGGTGTACCACAGTGCCGCGCCCATCCCCGCCGCGACCAAGCAGCGGATGATGGACTGGTGGGGGCCCGTCCTCTACGAGTACTACGGCTCCACCGAGAGCGGCCCCGTCGTCGTCGCCACCCCGGAACAGTGGCTCGCCCACCCCGGCACGGTCGGGTGCGCGGTCGACGGCGTCCAGATCAAGATCCTCGACCCGGAGGGCGCCGAACTGCCGCCGGGGGAGACCGGCCTCATCTACGCGAGCGGCCAGCCCGGATTCGAATACCACGACGACCCGGAGAAGACCGCGTCCGCCATGCGCGGCGACTTCTACACCCCCGGCGACCTCGGCCACCTCGACGAGGACGGCTGGCTCTACATGAGCGACCGCCGCACCGACCTCATCATCTCCGGCGGCGTGAACATCTACCCGGCCGAGATCGAGAACGCCCTGCTGCAGCACCCGGCGGTCGGCGACGTCGCCGTCATCGGCGTCCCGGACGACGACTGGGGGCAGACCGCCATCGCCCTCGTGGAACCCGCCGAGGACGCCGTCGCCGGCGACGGCCTCGCCGCGGAACTGCTCGCGCACTGCGAGCCCCGGCTGGCGAAACTGAAGCATCCGCGCCGCGTCGAGTTCCGCGAATCGCTGCCGCGCACCCCCTCCGGCAAACTCAGCCGGCGCCGCGTGCGGGAGGACTACCTGGGGGAACACACCGGCTGAACGCGCCCGGAGGGCCGTCGGGAGCGCTTCTCCGAACTCGTTGCCGTGAACGTCGAACGCCCCCGGCGGTTCCTGCGTACAACGGCACATGAAAGACCAGAAGGTCGCCCCCCTCGACGACGTCGCCCCGACCCCTGCCCCGACGAAGACCGACCTTCCCGTCATCACCGACCCCGCCGCCTACGCCGAGGCGGCCGCCTCCGCGGACTCCGCGTCCCGCGGCGACGCCCGCGTGGACCCCGCGCCCGGTGCGGACCGCGCGGCAGGCGCGGACCCCGCGTCCCGTACCGGACAGGCCGGTGAACCCGCCCCGGCGCAGGCCCCGGACGCCGCGCAGTCGTTCGCCGACACCGCGGCGGCGTTCCAGGCCGCGTCGGCGGCCGCGCAGACCGCCCCCGGTTTCGGTGCTCACGGGCCGACGCCGGACGACGATGACCACCGCGCCGGGATCGCACGCCTCGGTGACCCGGTCGCGGTCTGGCCGTGCGCCGGCTGCGGACGGCCCGTGCCGCAGCCGGTGCGCGGCGCCCGCACCGTCCGCTACTGCCATGACAACGACGGGGAATGCGAGCGGTCCGCACGGGAGAACCGTGAGCGCGGCCGGCAGTCCCCGGGGCTCACCGGTCAGGTCGCCTGGGCGTGGGAGATGGTCGAGCGGCTGGAGGGCGCCGCCGACCGGCTCGCCGGCTCCCTGATGTCCGAGCTGAGCGTCGCCGGCGTCGAACGGCGGGTCGCCGACGCCCACGCCGACGCCGCCGGGCACATCGCGATCGCGCAGCGGGAACGCGACGCGTCCCAGCAGCAGGCCGAGGTCGCCTGGCGGGAGACCGCCACCGCACGCGCCCGCGCCGACGCCGCCGAGCAGGAGGCCGCGTCCGCCCGCACCCGGGCCGATCGACTCACCGCCGAACGCGACGACGCCAGGCGCGAATGCCAGGAGGCCAAGGTCGAGGCCGAAGGCGCGGTCGCCGCCCGCCTCGCCGCCGAACGCGAACGCGACCGCGTCGCCTCCCGCGAGGGCGAGCTGCTCGCCTCGCTGGAGAGCGCCCGCGCGGAGCTCGTCTCCCTGCACGGGCGGCTGTCGGAGGCCGAGACCCTCGTCGAAGGGCAGCGCGTCGAGGCCGACGCGGCCAAACGCACCGCCGACGACCTGCGCTCCGCCGTCCGCGACGCCGAGGCCAAACGCGGCCAGGCAGTCGCCGACCGCGACCAGATCCAGGCGCGGGCACGCGAGTTCGAACAGCACAACTGGCAGCTGTCGCGCGCCGCCGAGGAACTGCGCGCCGCGGTGAAGGCGCTGACCGCCGAACGCGACGCGGCCCGCGCCGAAGCCGAACGCGCCCGCCGCCGGGTCGACGCCCTCACCGGCCTCGCCGAAGGGCCCCGGGACGGCGGCCCCCGCCCGATCGTCGACCGGGAGCCGCCGACCGGACTGCATCCCGTGCCGCAGGTCAACGGATCGTCCCTGGACGGCGGCGACCCGCTCGCCACCGACCCCAGGAAGCGCGCGGGGCAGCACAACGGACATCGCCTTCCCCACGCCGGCTGACCGTCATGCCGGCCGATCGACGCACCGCGAGGAGGTGAGGCCCTTCCCCACACTGCACTGGCCCTGAACCGGCCGCCGTATCGCACCGGGGTGGTACGGCGGCCGGTGCTCGTCCAGCCCGTGCCGGTGGGACGGGTGCTTACCGGTCGGCCGGCGTCGGGGCCGGCGCTAGCCCGGCCGCTTCAGATTCGGGGTCCGGGTCTGCAGATGGGAGGTGTAGTCGAGGGCGCCGGCATGGACGGCGGCGTGCACGGTGCGGGCGATCCGGGAACCCCACATGGAACGGGGACCCGCGAACGGTTCCGACGCTCCGCCGCCCGCCGCCGCCGCGACGCAGACGGCGTCGGACGCGGTGCCCGTGCACGGGTATCCCGCTTCGAGGAGCGCCTGCGTTTTGGCCTCGGTGACGGTGACGACCGCGTTCACCAGCGCCGCGTCGCTCAACGGGACGGGCACGGCGACGACGATGTTCACGGTCCCCGGGGTCCACGCGGGCGGAGAAGCCCCGTCCAGGCGGACCGGCGCCAGTTCGGGATCGGGCGTCCCGGCGGGGGAGGCCGCCCACGTCGGCACCCGCAGCCCCACCGTCGCCGAGACGCTCACGCCCTCGTCGTCCCGCCGCATGGTGCGGGACACCGACGCCGCCGTGAGCATCCCGACGCCCGGCCCGTCCAGCCCGTACGACCCGGCGAGCTCCTTCAGATGGACGACCGGGTCGGTGCGCGAGTAGCCGCCCGCGACCTGCGCGTTCAGTACCCACCGGGCCGGGCCGATCCCGCCGCCCAGCATCGCCGACGCGATCATCCGGTGCCCGGGTCCCGCCCGCCACACGGTCGAGGCGAGCCGCGCCCCGTCCTCCTCACGCCACACCGTCTCGACTCTCAAGGACGCTCCAACGACAGGATCGGCCGGCCGCCGGGGCCGCTGGTGACATGCACGCGCGCGTCGAAGTGCGCCTCGACGGCGGAACGCGTGAGGACCCGCGTGGGTTCACCCGCGGCGGCGACCCGTCCGCCGGAGATGAGGACCAGGTCGTCGGCGTACTGCGCCGCCAGCGTCAGATCGTGGATCGTCGTCACCACGGTCAGCTCGTCGGACAGCCGCAGCTGGTCGACCAGCTCCATCACCTGCTGCTGGTGGCCGATGTCGAGCGCCGTGGTCGGCTCGTCCAGCAGCAGCACCGACGTCTGCTGCGCCAGCGCCCGCGCCAGCACCACCCGCTGCCGCTCACCGCCGGAGAGATGGTCCAGGGGACGGGTCGCGAAGCCGGTCAGGTCCAGCCGGTCGAGGACCTCCGCGGTGATGGCCCGGTCCCGCGCGCTCTCCCGGCCCAGATGCGGGATGTACGGGGACCTTCCGAGCAGCGTGTAGTCGAACACCGTCATCCCCACCGGGAGGTTCGGGCTCTGCGGCGCGTAGGCGATCAGCCGGGCCCGCTGCCTCGGCTTCAGCGTCCCCAGGTCCGCGCCCGCCACGGTGATCTCACCGTGCGACGGCACCAGTCCGAGGACCGCGCGCAGCAGCGTCGACTTCCCCGCCCCGTTCGGCCCGATGATCGCCGTCCACGACCCGGCCGGGACGTTGAGCGACACCCCCTTCAGCACGGGCCGCCCGCCCAGCGCCACGTCCAGGCCCCGCACCCGCACCGTCACGTCTCCACCTGCCTGCGGCTCGCGCGCAGCACCGCGACGAAGAACGGCCCGCCGACGAACGCCGTCACGACACCCAGCGGAAGCTCTGCCGGCTCGATCACCGTCCGCGCCACCAGGTCCGCGACCTCCAGGAACGCCGCGCCGCCCAGCAGCGACAGCGGCAGCACGACCCGGTACGAGCCGCCCGCCAGCCGCCGCACCACATGCGGCACCACGATCCCCACGAACCCGATCAGCCCGCTCACCGCGACCGCGCACGCCGTCGCCAGCGACGCCGCGACCAGCACCGTCAGCCGCACCCGCGCCGCCGACAGGCCCAGCGACGCCGCCTCCTCGTCCCCGACGCTGAGCACGTCCAGCAGCCGGCCGTGCGCGAGCAGGACCACCGTCGACACCAGCGAGTACGGGGCGATCAGCGCGAGCTGACGCCAGTCGGCCGACCCGACCCCGCCGAGCAGCCACGAGAAGATCCGCTGCAGCTCCTCCGCCTTCAGCTGCTGCAGGAACGTCTGCACCGCCGCCAGGAACGACGACACCGCGACCCCGGCCAGCACCAGCGTCGCCGCCCCGTTCCCGCGTCCCGCCGTGCTGCCCAGCGCGTACGCCAGGAACACGCCGCCGATCGCGCCCACGAACGCGGCGAGCGGCACCGCGTACCCCGGGTCGCCCGGCAGCAGCACGATCACCATCGTCGCGCCGACCCCGGCGCCCGCCGCGGCGCCCAGCAGATACGGATCGGCGAGCGGATTGCGGAACACGCCCTGATATCCGGCGCCCGCCATGGCGAGCATCCCGCCGACCAGCGCCGCCATCAGCGCCCTCGGCAACCGCAACTCGAACAGCACGTTCTCGTCGATGACGCTGAGCCCCGAGTCGATGTGCACGAACGGGATCCGGTCGGCCAGCGCCTTCAGCACCCCGCCGACGGGCAGCCCCGCCGCCCCCACCAGCACCCCGGCCAGCAGCGTCGCGGCCAGCAGCACGACCGCCAGCACAAGCGACACCGGCCGCAACCTGGCCTGCCCCGCCGGCTGCGGCAACCCCTTCCGCGCCATCACGCCCCACCCCCGCCAGAGCCCCGAGCCCCCGCGCGCCCCACCCGCGGGACGTCCGGCCACCACCTCCCGGAGACGGGCCCCGTGCTCACCACCCGCAAGACGCCCGTTCGCCGCCGATCCCGGAACCCGGCCGAGCTTCCCCGCCGCCGGGCGACCCCGCTCCTCCACACCCGATTCCGCTAGGCGCCCACGTTGCCCGGCGGGACGTTCGTGCTCACCCGCACTCGTTTCCGTTTGGCGCCCGCCGGGTCCGGTGGGGCGTTCGTGCTCGTCGGTGCCCGCCGTCGAAAGGCCCGCGGGCGCGGCCGGCCCGCCCTCGGATGCGGGTCGGACCTCTCCGGACGTCCCAGCGACGTCCGGTGCCTCCTCATCGACGCCCGGGGACGTCCCGGCCCGGTCTTGCGCGTCGGCCGGGACGTCCGGGGAACGGTGGCCCCGGCGGGGACGGGGACTCACGGGCGGGCGTCCATCAGGGCAGTGATCACTGGACCTTCTGCACCGCGTCACCGATCACCCTGACGAACTCCGGCAGGCGGGGACCCCAGCGGGACGCGATGTCGTCGTCGAGCTCGACCACGCCCTTGTTCTTGACCGCGTCCAGATCCGACCAGCCGGGGCGCTCGGCGAGGGTGGCTGCGCTCTGGCCGCAGCACTTGGTGTCGGCCAGGAAGATCAGGTCGGGGTCCTCCTTGAGGAGGTACTCGCGGGACAGCTGCGGGTACTCGCCGCTCGCCTCGTCCGCCTCGTCGGCGATGTTGCGGAGGCCGAACAGCCCGTACACCTGGCCGACGAACGTCCCGGACGTCACGGAGTGCAGTTGGTTGTCGAGCTCGTGGTAGTAGCTGAGGCCCTTGGCCTTGGACGATGCGGCGACCGTCCGCCGGATGCTCGCCCGCATGTCGTCGGTGAGCTTCTTGGCCTCGGCGGCGTGCCCGGTGGCCTGCCCGAGGTCGTTGATCTCGTCGTAGGCCTCGTCCAGCTTGGTCACCGCGGGCTCCAGCAGGACGGGGATCTTGACCTTCTCGAGCGACTTGACGATGCCGTTCAGGTCGTCGGACACGACGACGAGGTCGGGCTTGTACGCGATGACCGCCTCGGCGTTCGGCTTGAACCCCGACAGCTTCGTCCGCGGCGCGTCGGGCGGATGGTTGGAGTAGTCGTCCACGGCCACCACCTGCGGCCCGGCGCCGATCGCGAACAGCGTCTCGGTGTGGGTGGGGGAGAGCGACACGATCCGCTTGGGCTTGGCCGGGACGGTCACCGCGCCGTTGGCGGCCTGGACGGTGACGGACTTCCCGCCGGACGCCGCGTCGCCGGTCTTGCCGTCGCCGCCACCGCATCCGGCCGCGAACGTGACGGCGGCGATCGCCATCATCGCGCCGAGGGTACGTACGGGTCTCACAAGAGCCTCCTGGCTGCAGGGAAGCCGCGGCCCGCTCATGACGGATCGCCCTTCCACGAGGTCGAGAATCGTCGGCGCGCGAGGAGGCGACCTGGCTCGGCCACTTCGAGAGGGCACCACAGTTGCGGGACAGCGCCGGGTTCACACCGGACTTCGCTCCAGGCGCGCAGCATCGCAACGGTATCAGGCACCGAATCCGGACCCGTCCCGCTATCGGAGTGAGTACTCACTCATTGACGGAGTGAGTACTCACTCCGTACGATGCCGGACATGCCCGCGAAGAGTCGCCGGCGAGCCCCGGGAATGAGCCCCGGGGAACGCCGCGAAATGATCGTCCACATCGCGTTGCCGCTGGTCGCCGAGCACGGGGCGGCCGTGACCACCGGCCAGATAGCCCGTGCCGCGGGCATCGGCGAAGCGACGATCTTCCGCGTGTTCACCGACAAGGACGAACTGCTGGACGCCTGCGTCGCCGAGGCGCTGCGCGCGGACCACGTCCTGGCCGGGATCGCGGCGATCCCGCTGGACCAGCCGCTGCCCGCCCGCCTGGCCGAGGCGAGCGCCGCGATCGAGGCCTACCTCGCCCGCATGGGCACGGTCATCGGCGCCCTCCACGCCACCGGCCGTCCCGGACGGCGCCCACCCGTCCGCGACGGAGGCGCCCCCCACGGCGGACCCGCCGACCCCGGCGTCGACCGAAACACCGCCATGAACCGGACTCGCGACGCGCTGGCCGCGCTGTTCGAGCCGGAACGTGACCGGCTGCGCCTGCCCGTCGAGCGGGTGGCGGACCTGTTCATGGGCCTGGTGTTCGCGCGGTCCCGTCCCCCCGCCGGACCCGGCACGCCGGCGTCCGTGGAGGAGTACCTGGACGTCTTCCTGCACGGCGCCCTCAAGGAAGGAAGCACCGAATGACGATCACGCTCAACCACACCATCGTGACGGCCGCCGACAACGACGAGGCCGCCCGCTTCTTCGCCGCCGTCATGGGCCTGGAGTACACCGGCCCGCACCCGGAGGCACCGCATTTCGTGCCGATCCGGGTGAACGAGGCACTCACCCTCGACTTCCTGACCGTCGCACACCCGCAAGGCCACCACCTCGCCTTCGACGTGGACGCCGTCACCTTCGACACGGCCGTCGAACGCCTCGACGCCCGCGAAATCCCCTACGGTGACGGACCCGCCCACGCCGACAACGGACGAATCGACCAATCCCATCCGCACGGTGGCCGCGGGGTCTACTTCTCCGACGCCGGCGGCAACCTCTACGAACTCATCTCGCCTTGAAGGACTTGAGGAACTCCCTGGTCCGGCCGCGGCCCTCGCCCGGTATGAACTCCGCGGCGACGAAATCGGTGGCGCCCGCCTCAGACAACTCCTCCAGCTTCGCCGCGACCGTGTCCTCGTTCCCGACGACGGCCAGGTCCGCCGGACCGTCCACCCCTTCGCGGTCCATCATCGCCCGGTAGGACGGCAGCATCCCGTACATCTCGAACGTCTCGCCCGCCTGCTCCCGCACGCGCTCGGCATCGTCCGTGACGCACACGGGGAGTGCGCAAACGATCCGTGGTTCCGGCCGCCCCGCCGCCTTGGCCGCCGCCGTGATGGTCGGCGCGATGTGCTCGCGGATGGTGGCGGCGCCGGTCATCCACAGCACCGTCCCCTCCGCCCGCTCCGCCGCCAGCTTCAGCATCTTCGGCCCCAGCGCCGCGAGCAGCACGGGCACCCGTCCCTCGTTCGGGACGCTCAGCCCGACGTTGCCCTGCACGGTCTCGCCTTTGAACGACGCGTTCTCCCCGGCCAGCAACGGCAGCAGAACCGACAGGTACTCGTCCATGTGGCGCAGCGGCCGCCCGAAGTCGTACCCGTACATGTCCTCGATGACGATCTTGTGCGACAGCCCGATGCCGAGCGTGAGCCGCCCCTGAAGCGCCAGCGCCGTCGTCCTCGCCTGCTGCGCCATCACGGCCGGATGCCGCGGATACGTCGGCACCACCGCGGTCCCCAGCTCGATGCCCGGCACCCCGCCCCCGGCCACGGCCAGCGCGGACAGCGCGTCCACCCCGAAGATCTGCGACATCCACGCCGAGGAGAAGCCGTCGTCCGCGGCGCGCCGCACATCCTCCGCCAGCTTGCCGAGCGCATCGGGCCCGCCGCGTTCAGTCAGTAGAACACCAAGACGCACAACGACCTCCTAGTCACCGATTTCACCCGATCCTTACACACCCCCAATGCGCCGCCCGCCAGCGCGCAGCACAAGAACCCGTCCCCCGAACGTGTGCGCCATGACCGGTGACAGCGAGCCCCAAGCAGCGGGGCAAGCCCGTCACGAACGCCTTATGGGTCAGGGGCGGCATGCTTGGTCGCGGGTGGCTGTGGGGTCAGGGGTGTTCACGGCGAACCTGGTCGCGGGCGGCTCGGTCTCTTGCCTCCACGAAGAAGTCGAGCATTTCCGTGGCGCCGGGCAGCAGACGTCCTGGGCGTGCCGCCCCGAAGGGGGTGTTCCAGAATGCCCCATGACGTGGCTCCCACGGCCCGACATACGCATACGGCTCGTCCAGGAAGGCGTCCCCCACGGACACCCCGTAGTTGACCTCGTCGAGGCTTATGCCCAGATCGAAGTGTTCCGGCCACAGCACCGGCGTGATTTCCGGTGCGAACCTTGTCAGCGCTTCAAGGCCCCGGCCGAAGAACTCCCCGATGTGCTGCGCGGCCTCCGCGTCAATGCCAAGGGTGTCGTCCAGGCCGACACCGCTGCCGTCCTTGTAGAGGTCCTCCGCGCCTCCTGCCTCGATGCCCGCCGCCGCGGCGAGTTCCCTGCAGGTGGCACCGTTCATCGGGATCTTTCGGTCACCTGCCACCAACTCCGTCCTGTTCACCCGCAGTGCCGGCTCCTGAACGGTCCCGAATCCGCCGTCGGTCACCCTCAGCCGAATCGTCCCGTTCTGCCGGTACTGGGGCCCGGCGAGCACGTGTTCGGCAACCCCGTGCAACGAACGCCGAGCCGTTTCCAAAGTTTCCCGATCGACGGTCATCTTCCATCCTCCGCTGAGCTGCGCTCACCTCACCCTGCGACGCAGACGGGCCCAATCACAAGCCGTCCGGGCGGCCGCCACGGGCGCCGTACTCTTCCGCGAGTTTCCGGTCGTTCTCGGCCCACACGCGGTGGCGGGTGGCCGACTGCAAATGCGATTCGGCCTCGTCCGGGTGAGCGATGGCCATCCGTTCCAGCATCATCGCAGCCCGGTCATGGGCTTGCGCCGAGGAGACCATCGCCTGACGCGCGTACTCCTCGGGCCCACGCTTGCGCTCAGCGCGTGGTTCACCGTGCGCGGGACCGTCGGGCAACGCGGCGGCGCGGTCGTCCGCTTTGAGACTGCTGCCGCGCGGCTTCACCCGAAGCGCACGGTTTTCGCTGTCCATACCAGCCAACCTGACGCCCGAGCCCGTCGATCAACCAGCCCTGCAGCCACATCCGACTACCTACCCCGTGCCCCTCCGTTCAGCCCATCGAGCGGCGAAGTTGTCCGGGGCCCGTGGGAGCGGTTATGGGAGAAGACCCGCCCTCGCCGTGGTGGGGGGTGACGCCGGTGGTTTCCGCGAGTCTGCGTTCGGCGGGGCTGGTGCTTTCCGGGGGCTGGTAGATCGAGAAGCTCATGCCCTGGTCGTCCGTGCACATGGCGGACAGGCCGTACGGTTCTTCTGTCGGTGCTTCGGCCTGACCGCCCGTGTCGCGGATCCGGTCGAGGGTCTCGTGGACGTCCTCGACGGCGAAGGCCAGGTAGGCGGTGCGGTGCTCCTGACCGCCGAACATGCCGATGTGCTGCTCGGGCAGGCCCTCGACCTGGCGGGCGGACGAGCCGCTTCCGGGAACGGAGTGCCAGCCGAGAACGGTTCCGTAGAACGTCGCGGCGCGTTCGACGTCGGGGACCCAGATCGAGGCGTACCCGACGTCGCCCTCGCGCAGCCGTGAAGGTGCGGGCGCGGGCGGTGTCGTGATCATCCAGCGGTGTCCGAACGGGTCCGTGACGACGCCGTTGCGGCCGTACGGGTGGTCGGCCACGGGGCGTTCGGGGGCGGCGCCGAGTTCGACGGCGCGGGAGAAGGCCACGTCGACGTCGGGGACCTTCAGGTAGAGCGACTGGCTGGGGCCGCCGCGCGCCTGGGGCCGAGGAGTCCCAGTTCGGGCCATTCGTCGGCGAGCATCAGGATGGAGTCGCCCAGCGCCAGTTCCGCGTGGCCGACGCGTCCGTCGTCCATCATGACCGGCTCGCCGCGGACTTCCGCGCCGAACGCTTCGGCGTACCAGCGCAGGGCGTGCCGTCCGTCGTCGACGCAGAGGTACGGGGTGAGCGTGCCCACCTGGGCGGGCGTTTCCTGGGCGGTGGTCGTGGCCATCGTTTCTCCTGTCGGTTGCAGCAGCGCGCGCCGCAAGCGTTCACGCAGCCGCGCCTCGAAGGTCGGGTCCGGCTCGACCGGGACGACCGGTGCGCGGAGAGCCTCCAGTGGATCAGTCATCGTGGCCCTCCTTTCTGCTGCGGTGTCCGGGGATCCGTTTCCCTGGGGAACAGTGATCGGTGTAGGCGTGCCGGAACGCGGCCCTTGCCCTCACCAGCAACGCCTCGTCGTACAGATCGAGCAGCGCTGCCCCGGGTCGGGCTGAAGTCGTCCCGGGTGGTTCATACCCCTCCATCGTTCGACGGGCGGCTTCTCCGACGGGTCGGGGCCGAGAAATTTCGAGAGATCATTGGTGATCTTGATGTCCGAGGGCGTTTCCCTGGCCACGACTGCGGTACGGCCGGACACATCGACGGGAGCCACCGGCTGATCGCCGAGGGCCATGCCCGATCATGGAGACCGTGGTGACTCCCGAAGCTCTCACGCTCTACACCGCCGACGACGTCCGGATCGACGCAGGTCATCTGCGGGGCGGCGGCGATCTCTGCTTCGTCCTGGCACACGGCTTCACGTGCTCGTGGCGTCAGCCCACGCTGCGCCGGATCGCCGGTGCCCTCCACAGGCACGGCGGGGTCATGGGGCTGGACTTCCGCGGCCACGGCAGGTCCGGCGGACGTTCCACCGTCGGTGACCGGGAGGTGCTCGACGTCGATGCGGCGGTCATGGCGGCGCGCCGCAGGGGATACAAGCGGATAGCCGTCACAGGCTTCTCCATGGGCGGTGCGGTCGTTGTCCGGCATGCGGCGCTGCACGGTGGGGTGGACGCAGTGGTCTCGGTCAGCGCGCCGGCCCGCTGGTACTACCGCGACACGGTGCCGATGCGGCGCGTGCACTGGGCGATCGAACGGCGCGTCGGACGGCTTGCCGTGCGACTGGCCCGTGGCACCCGAATCGCCCCCGGCGGGTGGGATCCCGTGCCAGAGGCACCGCACGAGGTCATCGGACGGATCGCCCCGGTACCACTGCTGGTCGTCCATGGGGACGCCGATCCGTTCTTCCCGCTCGAACATGGCCGGCAGTTGTACGAGGCGGCGCGCGATCCACGGGAATTGTGGGTTGAGCCTGCGTTCGGGCATGCGGAAGTGGCCGCCACACCTGGCTTGATCAAGCGCATTGGTGATTGGGCGGCGGTCGCCGTCGGCAAGTGATGGTCTGACCGAGTTCGCCGCCTCGCCGACTTGGCGACCACCGTCCACTGGATTCGTCGTGGTTTCCGCCGCATGCGCGGCTCCGCGGTCTCCTCCTGGTACGTCGGCTGCGTCGTCGGAGCCGCCGCGGCGTTCCGGCAGAAGGCCCTGCCCCTCTGAGCTGCGGTGATTCTAAGTTATCCACATTGTGGCGGCCGCGCTCCGAGCAGCCGGCAGGACGAGCATCATCGGTGCGCATGGACGGATTCAGCCTCACCTGGAAGCGAACGACCGCCGACTCGATCATTCCCGTCGGGCCCGGCGTCTACTTCGTCCCCGTCAAAGGCTCCTCGCTCGCAGCACGAGCCGCCGCGCTCAGCAGGCTCCTGCCGGAGGACGTAGTCGTCGCGCGCCGCACCGCCGCATGGATCTGGGGCCTCGACGTCTTGCCTCCGGGAGTGGACGAGGCCGACTGGGGCGTCGAACTCATAACTCCCGCAACCATCACCGCACTCAACCCGTCAGCGCCACCGCTCAACTCGCCACTGCCCCCACCCGACCCGTCAGCGACCCAACGCATCAGGTCCGACGCCGTGGAACTTCCGGGCACCCACGTGGTGGAGGAGGCCGGTGCACGCATCACGTCCCTGACCCGGACGGCTCTGGATTGCGCCCGCTGGCTCCCTCGCTATGAGGCGGTCGCCGCACTGGACCAGTTCCTCCGGCGAGGAGTGAGCGCTGATGAACTGACCACGATGGCGCGCACTCTGCGGGGATATCGCGGCAACAAGCGGCTGCGCGAGATCATTCGTCTCGGCGATCGGGGCGCGGCCTCCCCGGGTGAGAGCTGGACGCGTGTCGCCGTCATGAGAACCGGGTTCTTGCGCCCGCACACCCAGGTGCCGGTGATGGGTCCCCGCGGGCGGCGGCTCTATGTCGATCTCGGCTACCCGGAATTTCGCGTCGGCCTCGAGTATGACGGCGAACGTCATCACACCGATTCAGAGGACCGCGCCCACGATGCGCGCCGCCGGGACTGGCTCGCCAAGGAGAGGGGGTGGGAGATCATCCCTGTCACCAAGCACTTCTTATATCGTCCCGCGCCCTACCTGGAGGTCCTCCTGACAGCTCTCCAAGAACGAGGCTGGAGACCCGATGACGTCACCATGGACCACATAGCCGCCCGCCTGGCCACCCTCCGGCGCCGTCAACGCTGACCGCACCCCACCGCCCGCTCGGACCGGGCGTAGATCTGAATCGCACCAGCCGCACCGGGATCGAACAACCGGCTCTCGGCAAGCCACAACGTTCAGTTGAGCATGCATAAGCTGGATCGATGGATACCGAGGCGGTGCGATCGTTCGTCCGCGCGGCCGAGCTCGGACAGCTGCAACACGCGGCCGACGAGCTCGGCGTGACGCAACAGGCCGTGTCGAAGCGGATCGCAGCCCTCGAGCGCAAACTCGACGTCCGGTTGTTCACCCGCACCACCCGAGGGGTCGAGCTGACACTCGACGGCCAGGCCTTCCTCCCGCACGCCCGGAACATCATCACAGGTGTCGATCGCGCCATCACCGCGATCAGACCGGGCTCGCGGGCCCTCCGGATCGACGTTCTCGGCCTGCGATCCGCGCAGGCCGTCATCCTGCACGAATATTGGCGGTCGCATCCCGAAACCGACCTCGACGTGGTGACCCTAAGGGTCAACGATCCGCGCCTGGCGGTCGCCGCCGTCCAAGCAGGCGATATCGACGCCTCGTTCCGCACGGTCACCGACCCGGCCACGCTGCCGCGCGACACGCGAATGATCCACGCGTTCGACTCTCGGCTGGAACTCCTCGTCGGCCCGAGACATCCGCTCGCCTCCGCACGAACACTGACACCACCCCAGCTGCGCCGGCATCGGATCTGGGTGCCGGGTATCGCGCCGCGAAGCGAATGGGCGGAGTTCTACGATCAGCTCGCCACCGACTTCGACCTCCGCATCGACGCCGCAGGCCCGAACTCCGGCACCGAGGTACTTCAGGACATCCTCGCGGACTCCGCAGACGTGGCCACCCTCGTAGGCGCGCGCGACCGGTACATCTGGCCGACGAACTACGACCTACGCCGCATCCCGATCGTGAATCCGACGCTCGCGTACCCGCTCTCGCTCATCCTCCCGAGAACGAATCCACACCCAGGACTCCAGGGAATCATCAACCATTTCGGAAGCCTGCCACCGCTCCCCGAGACAGCCTGGCTCCCATCCTGGGCAACGAAACCACGCCGCAGCGACGGAGACATCGAACACACCCGACGCTGACGGTCGTTACCGGCAGCACGCTGCCGACACGACTTGCCGACCCCCCGTAGCCAGGGTGACTCGACTGGCCGATGCCGACCACCTCATGGCAGGCAAACGGTTGGAAGTCAACGGCAGGTGTGACACGAGCGGCCCGGCCACAGCATTGTTGATCTCGGCTGCAGACCGCGATCACCGCCACACCGATCCAACGAGGTCGACGGGGTGGTGATGTGGACGGGGGGTCTCCGGGGCGACTGTGTCCCGTTCGGGTGATCCCTGTGCCGGGAAGCTTGGTGAGGGGCGGAGAGGATGCCGACCCCTTGGCCTTCCCGCATTGCGGCGAGGAGGGTCCGCCCGTGCGCGGACGGGGAAGACGGGCGTTGTGCACTACTGGCGATCGAGGAGGTTGACCAGGCGTTTTGGTGCGATGAGGCGATAACTGTCCTCGATGAGCTCGGCCATTTCGTCCCAGTCATGGTCTACGTCGAGGCGAGCGCCCACCCATCCTCGGCTGCCCACGTACTTTGGGACGAAGAAGCGCTCAGGGGTTTCCGCGACGAGAGCTTCCTGCACTCCCGGGCCGGCCTTGAACGTCATTGAGAGGCCGTCCTCGCTGGTCATCACGAACAGCTTGTCGCGGATCCGGTAGGAGGGAGCGGTGTGCCCGCCGAATGGCTTCTCCGTCACCTCCGGCAATGACAGACAGATGTCCCGTATTTGTGAGTGCGCGTCCATGTCGCTCATGCGCTGTCCTCCCGAAGCCGTGGCCCCGCGTGCTCCCAGCGACGCCACGTCACCCCCGGCGGGCCCGGTGGCCCTCCATGCGTTCGGCAATCATAGGCGCGAACTGGTGTTCTGGTAGGAGGTGACCCAGGGCGGGCTTGCCGAGACGGTGATTGACCGGCGCGATGGCGTTACCGGCCAGACGGGACGGACGCGGCCCTGGGAAGCGTGGGGCCGCGTCCGTCCCAGGACTGGTCAGGAGGTGAGGGCGAGCGCGGCGAACGTGTGGTCCGCCCAGAGCACGCGCGACGTCTCCTCCGGATAGGGGGTGATGGCGGAAGGGGTGTCGAGGATGTGGGTGAGGCGCCGGGACGGCTCGTAGGCGGGCCACCCCGGGTCGCCGGACGTCGCGAAGCCCGTCCAGGCGGGACGAATCTTCCCCGACAGTTCCTCGGCGGCGGTCCGGTCGCCGATGAGCAGGTCGGCTATGCCGCCCACGAGGTTGCCCCATACCAGCGGGACGTCCAAGGCGTGGCAGGCGCCGAGGGCGGGGGTGGACCAGGCCAGTTTGTAGAGGTGCACGCGGCCCCCCGCGGCGGCCTGCGCTTCGGCGAGGTGAATTGTCGGCATGCGGAAGAGCCAGTCGGAGTGGACGAGTTCGTAGAGGGTCTCCGCCGAGGCGCCGGGGAAGGCGTCTCGGTAGGCCTGCGGGTCGGGGGCGAAGGTGCGCAGGGCGGTCGCCGCCCGGTCGTCGGTGATCTGGCCGAGGAGGCCGTCCATCGCGATGAACAGCCGGTATTCGTCGCGGTTGTGCCCGGTGATCAGCGGGATGTCGCGGGCGGCTCCGGCGGCGAGCGCCTCCCAGGGGGTTCGCGGCAGCACGTCGCCGTCCACGACCGGGGAGAACGGAGTCGGGGTGTGCGCCACCGGTCCCCATCGCGAATGCCGCGCCATGGTGGCGGCGACGGCGTCCACGGCCTTCATCAGGCGGTCGGGCGTGACCGCGGCGAGCGCCTGCCGAGCGGGACGGACACCGGCTTCGGCGGAGATCGCGGCGCTGATGTCGTCCGCCAGGGCCGTGGAGAAGAACGTGCCGGGAACGCTCTGCGCGATCGCGCGGTGGAACAGCCCTGACGCGCGCGGCATCGCCAGGAGGGCGGCGATCGAGCCCGCGCCGGCGGACTCGCCGAAGACCGTGACGTCGCCCGGGTCGCCGCCGAACGCCGCGATGTTGTCGCGGACCCACGTCAGTGCGGCGACCTGGTCGAGGAGGCCGCGGTTGGCGGGCGCGCCCTCGATCTGTCCGAATCCTTCCATGGCCACGCGGTAGTTGAACGTCACCACGACGACGCCGCCCTCGCGCGACAGCAGGGCGCCGTCGTAGCCGGGGTCGGAGGAGTGCCCGATGATGTAGGCGCCGCCGTAGATCCACACCATCACCGGCAGCCCGCCTGCGCCCGGGTCCGGGGTCCAGATGTTGCAGGTCAGCCAGTCATCGCCGGTCGTGTGCGGCATGCCCGGCGCGAGTGCGGACGATTGTGGCGGGGGAGGTCCGAACGCGGTGGCGGGGCGGACGCCGTCCCACCGCTCCGGCGGCTCGGGCGCGGCGAAGCGCAGCGCGCCCACGGGTGGGCGGGCGAACGGGATTCCGCGGAAGACGGCGAGGCCGTCCTCCCGGACGCCGCTCACCGTGCCGGACGCGGTGACGGCTTCGACGGTCATGGGCCACCTGCCGTGGGGCGACAACACATGCCCGCGATCCTCCCCGGCGGGAGTGACCGCGGAACACCGGTTCTTCCGCTCGATGGAAGCCGTGCTGACGGACGTCCAGACCACCGGCGATGGTCGTGACAACGCAGCAGTGACCGCTGTTGCGGACACCCGGCATCGCGACAGGGCAACCGCCGTGGAGCGGCTGGACATTGAGACACGGCCAAGGCAGTGGGGCGGCCGAGCAGATGGGACGCGGGTACCGCTCTGGGGCGGTGGGCCGGCTTGGCCGCGCTCGGCACGGTGGCGTGGCCGCCACGGTGACGTGGCTTTGTCGTTGGTGGTGTTCGTGAGTTCGAGTGTGGGGGGCCTGTGACCACGGGAACCGAGACGGAGGTCGTCGTCGACGGCAGGACGGACCTCGCCGACGGCGTCGTGGGTTTGACCCTGCGTGCCGCAGGCGGGGGAGACCTGCCGCCCTGGCGCCCCGGCGCGCACATCGACGTCGTGCTCGGCGACGATCTCGTCCGGCAGTATTCGCTGTGCGGTGACCCCGCCGACTCGCGGACGTGGCGGGTGGGCGTGCTGAAGGAGGGGCCCGGTTCGACGGTCGTGCACGAACGGGTCCGTCCGGGGGACAGGCTCGTGACGCGTGGGCCGCGCAACAACTTCGCGTTGGAGGACGCGTCCCGCTACCTGTTCCTCGCCGGCGGGATCGGTATCACGCCGATCCTGCCTATGGTGGCCGCCGCCGACGCGGCGGGGGCCGACTGGCGGCTCCTGTACGGGGGACGGCGGCGCGCCGCGATGGCCTTCGTGGACGAGGTGTCCGGCTACGGGGATCGGGTCGACGTCCGTCCCCAGGACGAGTACGGACTGCTCGACCTCGACGGTGCTCTGACGGCGGCCGAGCCCGGCACGCTGGTCTACTGCTGCGGACCGGAGCCGATGCTCGCGGCGGCTGAGGAACGATGCGCCGCCCTGGTCCCCGGGGCGCTGCGCACGGAGCGTTTCGCCCCGAAACCCGTCACCGGTCCGGATGAGGCGTTCGAGGTCGAGCTCGCGATGAGCGGCCGCACCCTGAAGGTCGAACCGGGGAGCTCGATCTTGGAGACCGTGGAGAAGGCGGGCGTGAACGTCCTGTCGTCCTGCCGTGAGGGGACGTGCGGGACGTGTGAGACGCCCGTCCTGGAGGGCGAGCCCGACCATCGTGACTCGGTCCTGACCGAGGAGGAGCGCGTGGACGGCGGCTTCATGATGATCTGTGTCTCCCGTGCCCGCGGGCAACGTCTCGTTCTCGAACTCTAGGGTGTTCCGCGCCGGATTCAGGAGGGGGCCAGGGCGCGGCGGAGGGCGTCGAGGCGGTCGGCGTGCATGCGTCTGGTGACGGCCGCTTCCCTGATCATGGTGGAGCCGTGGAAGGTGCCGGGGTAGTGGTGCACCTCGGTGGGGACGCCCGCCTGGATCAGGCGCTGCGCGTAGATCAGGCCCTCGTCGCGCAGCGGGTCGAACTCGCACGTGGTGACGTAGGCGGGCGGCAGTCCGGACAGGTCTGCGGCGCGGGCGGGCGCCGCGTACGGGGACACGCCGCCGGTGCCGCGGACGCCTTCGCCGAGGTAGTAGTCCCAGCTCAGTTCGGCGTTGGGCCGGTTCCAGATCGGCGTGTCGGTGTAGGCGCGCATCGACGGGGTGTCGAGGCGGTCGTCGAGTTCCGGGATGCCGAGCAGGTGGAAGCACAGCGCGGGGCCGCCGCGGTCGCGGGCCATCAGCGCGACCGCCGCGGACAGGCCGCCGCCCGCGCTCTCACCGCCGACCGCGAGCCGGCCGGGATCGATGCCGAGTTCCGCGGCGTGGGCGGCCGTCCAGGTCAGCGCGGCGTAGCAGTCCTCCAGCCCGGCCGGGAAGGGGGACTCCGGGGCGAGCCGGTACTCGACGGACAGCACAATGGCGCCGACCTCGGCCGCGATGCACGCCGCGTCGTCGTGGGAGATGTCGACGCTTCCGAGGACGAACCCGCCCGCGTGGATGAACAGCATTCCGGGGAGGTCGCCGTCCCGGGCCACGGGGGAGTAGATCCTCACCGGGACGTCGGGCGCGTCGCGCGGACCCGGCACCGAGATGTCGCGGATCTCCAGCGGCACCGGCGGCTCGTAGCGCGGCTCGCCGAACATCTCCGCCTCGTCCCGGCGGATCCGATCGACGTCGGTGAGCGTGATCCGCGGCATCATCGAGATCCACGGGACGAGTTCCGGGTCGAAGGCGTACGTCACCTGGGGGCTCCTCTCGGCGGCCGGCTCCCAGTCTCGGCCTCCTCGCGTCCGCTGCCCAGCCGTCGCGTGCCGGAGAAACCGGCCCGGAATCCGCCGGTCGTCGGGTGTCGTACTCTTCGTCCATGAAGGGCCTGCTCCTGCGGCTGTCGGCGCTGGACGCCGACGCGGAGAACGCCGTCCGGGTGATCGGTTTCTTCGACGGGCTGATCGCCGGGAAGGTGAGCCCGCACATCCTCGTCCGGGAGACCGCGAGGCTCGCCGAGTGCCCGGCCGGCCTCGACGACGACGCGACGGGCGTGTCCCTGAGTTCGGAGCCCGGCCGCGCGTCCGGTCCGCTCGTGCGGGAGATCTCCGGGACGGGCCGCGTGTGGCTGGCGAGGGAGGGCGCGCCGTTCCCGCTGGACGACATCGTCCTCGAACGGTTCGCGATCGCCGCCGCTCTGCTCCTGGAGCACGCCTCCGCGCCGCGGCCCGGCGACGAGGGGCTCGTCGAACTGGCCCTGTCGGCCGGCGCGGGGGAGCCGGAACGCTCGCGGGCCCTTCACCTGATGCGCGTCGAGCCGGCCGCCGGGCTGCACGTGCTGGCAGTGGCCGCCGGGGACGTTCCGATCGCGGACGTCCTCGCGGCCTTCCCCGGGCCGCGTCCGCGCGTGGCCGCGCTCGGACGCGTTCACGCCGTCCTGGCGCGATCGCTTCCACCGGCCTTTCCGGAGCGTCTGCCCGGAGGTGTCCGGGTGGGCGTCGGCCCGGCGCTGCCCGCGATCGAGGCCCCGGTGTCCTGGAGGCGGGCCCGCACCGCGCTGCGTTTCACGACCGTGGCCTCGCCCGGCCCGGCCGTCGTCCACCATGACCGCCTCGGTGCGCTCGCGGCCCTGGCCGACCTGCTGCGGGACGAGGACATCGCGGAGATCGCGGACGTGGTCGCGCTGGATCGGCTCGCCGCCGAGCCGAACGGCGCCGACATCTTGGCCGTCCTCACCGCGTTCTGCGCGACCGGCTCGGCCCGCAAGGCCGCGGCCCGGGTGCATCGGCATCACAGCACGGCCGCCGCGCGGCTCGCGTATGCGGAGTCCCGGCTCGGCTTCTCCTTCTCCGGGCCGGGCGGGCGGCTGCGGCTCGGCCTCGCCGTCCTGCTGCGGCACCTGCGCGACACCTCCGAATGACCACCCGGGCAACGGAGTGCTCCCGAGGTCGTCCCGGGCCGTCGCCGCCCTGCCGATCCGCCGGTGTGGCCCCGCCGCCGGCCGCCGCGGGCCTCATGCCCGGGCTTGACGACTCGCGTCCCGGACGACGAAGACCTCTTCCCTCTCGATAACCCCGCGCTGACGGTCCGCGGATCGGTATACAAGGGACAGCCCGGCCATCACGGAGATGGCGCACCCGGCCGCGGTGACCGGCCCGCCCGGTTTCGCGGGAACCCGACGGCGAGATCGACACCGAGGGCGGGCAGCCCGCGGAGGTCGCAGAGACATGGCTGGAGTCCACAGGTGAGCGAACCGGAGCGGCCCATGAACGACCTACCGGAGGAGTTCGCCACGAACGTGCCCCATTCCGCGCGTGTCTGGAACTACTGGCTGGGAGGGAAGGACAACTATCCCGTCGACCGTGAGGCGGGGGAGCAGTACAAGCAGATCTTCCCCGGCATCGTCGACGTCGCCCGCGCGGCCCGGTACTTCCTCGCGCGGTCCGTGCGGTACCTGGCGGGCGAGGCGGGGATCAGGCAGTTCCTCGACGTCGGGACGGGCCTGCCGACCGTGGACAACACCCATGAGATCGCCCAGCGGGTGGCGCCCGAAAGCCGGATCGTCTACGTCGACAATGACCCCCTGGTGCTGGCGCACGCCCGCGTCCTGCTCACCAGCGCCCCGGAGGGCGCGACCGACTATGTCGACGCCGACATGCGCGACCCCGGCGAGATCGTCCGCGCCGCGTCCCGGACGCTGGATCTCTCCCGGCCCACCGCGCTGACGCTGATCGGCGTTCTGGGGCACGTCCAGGAATACGAGGAGGCCCGCTCGATCGTGAGCCGCCTGATGGACGCCCTGCCGCCCGGCAGCTTCCTCGCCCTCGCCGACAGCGTCAACGCCGGGGAGTCGCACCTCGAAGCCCACGACCGCTACAAGGAGACCGGGGCCGTCCCGTATCTGCTGCGTTCGCAGGAGGAGATCCGCGGGTTCTTCGACGGCCTCGAAACGGTGGAACCCGGCCTCGTGCCGATCACGCGGTGGCGTCCGGACCCCGTTCCGTTCGACGCGCCCACGTCCGCCGACGTCGGCACGCTCGGAGGTGTCGGGCGCAAGACACGCTGACCACCGGGGCCGATCCGCGGGTCGGCACCGTCGCGCCGGGCTAGGCTGTCGGCACATATCGCCAGAGTGAAGGGCATGGCGCATGAACCGCAGCGAACTGGTCAGGGCCGTGGCGGAACGCGCGGGGAGCGACGAGGCCGTGGCCCGCCTGCACGTCGACGCCGTGGTCGAGACCGTGATGGAACGGGTGTCCGCCGGGGAGCGCGTCATCGTCACCGGGTTCGGGACGTTCGACCGCCTGTCCCGCCCGGCGCGCAGCGCCCGCAATCCGCGCACCGGCGTCCCGGTCGAGGTGCCCGCCGCCGAGGTTCCGCGTTTCCGGTCCGGGCAGACGTTCCGGAACCGTGTCGCAGGGAGCGGTTCCGCGGCCCCCGAGGAGCAGGGCGTGGCGGCGGCCGCCCCGCCGGACGCGACGGTCAGCGTCGTGGTCGAGGAGCCCGGCCCGAAGAAGCCCAAGACCTCCAAGAACGTCAAGACCCCCAAGACCGCCAAGGACGTCAAGGGCGGAAAGAACGCGGGGAAGGGCGCCAAGAAGGCGAAGAAGGGCGCGGACGCCAAGAAGGCCAAGGCGGGCAAGGCGGACGCTTCCTCGTCCGCGAAGAAGAAGCAGGGCAAGGCGAAGGCCCGCGCCAAGGCCGGCAAGTAGCCGCACGCGCGCTCAGCCCGCTCCCGCCGGGCGGTTCGCCCCCGGCCCGCCTGAGCGCCGGTCGGTGCGGAGCTGGCTGGACGCGCTGGACTTGCGGGGCTTCAGCCGTGGATCGAGACGCGGGTGACGCCGGGAACCGTCCGGGCCAGGACGTCGGCGATCCGCTGCGCCGACTCGTCCGCGCGTCCGCGCAGTTCGACGGCGCCGTCCCGGACCGACACGTCCCAGCGCGCGCCGACCGCCCCGTACTCCGCGATCGCGGCCAGCACGTCGTCGCGGATGCGGGCGTCGCCGCGGGCCAGGATCGCGATGAGGTCGCGGCGGCTGACGATCCCGACGATGGTGGAACCGTCCAGCACGGGGACGCTCTTGATCCTCGTCTTCATCATCGTCTCGGCGAGCACGGCGACGTCGGTGTTGGGACGGACGGTCTCCACCTCGCGGGTCATGACCTCCTCCACGAGACGCGGCGACGGGCTCGCGGTGGTGGCGACGGGCCGGACGAAGGCCCTCGGGTCGTGCTCGAACACGCCTTGCAGCAGGTCCATCTCGCTGACGATGCCGGCCAGCCGCCCCGGTTCGTCCACGACCGGCAGCGCGGTGACGCAGTGCTCGTGCAGGATGCGGATGGCCTGGCGGACCGTGGCCGACGGCGGAATCGTCACGACGGGCGAGGTCATCGCCTCCCGGACCAGCATGCGTGTTCTCCTTCCGGCGAGGACGCCGTTCACCTACCCGGGCAGGACGTCCCTGACCCATTCGTCCAGGATCGCCCGGGGGCCGCCGCAAGCCCAGGGCCGTTCGTCCACCACCTCGGCGGCTGAGATCGGCCGCCCCGGCGGATGAGCCGTCAGAAGAGGGTCGGCGGTTCCGCCGGCTCCGGCTCGGGCAGCGGATCGAGCTCGGGCACCCGGCCCCTCACCTCGTCGTGGAACCGGCGGGCGAGCGTCAGCGCCTCCGCATTGTCCGGCGTGTGGACGAAGACGGTCGGCGATCGCCCCTCGCGCAGCCATTCGGCGGCCTTCCCGGCCCAGTGCCGCCATCCCTCGATCGTCGTCGCCGTGTCGTCCCGTCCGAGGTAGCGGATGATCGGGCGGTCCGTCAGCGCCGCCGACCTGCGCGGTACGCGCGGCTTCTTCGTCCAGGCGTCCCGTTCGGCGTCGCTGGCCGGGCGGCTCCGGAAGAACACGGTGGTGTCGAAGGGGACCCATTCGGCCCCCACCCCGGCGAGAACCCGTTCGAGGTCGCGTTCGCACCCCGGCTCCTCGAAGAACGCGCGGTGACGCACCTCGACGGCATACCTGTGCGCCTTCGGCAGGCGGCGCAGAAAGCCCGCCAGCGTCCCGAGATCCGCGGGACCGAACGACCCCGGCAGCTGCACCCACAGCGCATGGGTCCGCGACTCGAGCGGCTCGATCGCCGCCAGGAACGCCCCGAGTTCCTCGTCGAACCCGGCGAGCCGCCGCTCATGCGTGATCGACTTCGGCAGTTTGAGGACGAACCGGAAGTCGGACGCGGTCTGCTCCGCCCACGACTCCACCGTGCTCCTCGACGGCGTCGCGTAGAAGGTCGTGTTGCCCTCCACGGCGTTGCACCAGCCCGCATAGGCCCTCAGCCGCGCACCGGGCGGAAGGGGATGAGGGACGTAACGCCCCTGCCACGACGGATGCGTCCACATCGCGCACCCCACATGAAGCCGCATGAACCCGACGCTACCGAACCCCGGCCCTCCGGCGCCCCGTGTCGAGACCCCCTCCACCTGCCGCTCCTCGGGGACTTGAACTCCGCCCGCTCTGGGCCCGTATCTCCACCCGTAGATCGGGATGTCGGACCTTGGAGGACCCCCATGAGGGCGAGAAAGAGTCGTCTGCGCACAGCGGTCACGTGGACCGCGGTGGCCGCCGGATCCGCCGGTCTCGTGGCCGGCTCGCTGTACGTGGTGCGGATGCCGGACCGGTCCGGCGGCCAGCAGGCCACGCTGACCGGCGAACAGGCATCGAACACCCCGCGCGGTTCGGCCGGGACCCTGGCCGCGCGGCTGACCGACCGTCTCGGCGCCCGGACGACCGGCGCCTACCTCGACTCCGCCGGCCGGCCCGTCGTCACCGTCACCAACGCCGACGACGCCGCCATGGTCCGCGAGGCCGGCGCCGTGCCCAAGATGACGCAGCGGAGCCCGGCGGCGCTGAACCGGATCACCGCGACCCTCCGCCAGTCGTTCACGAGCGTGCCCGGCACCGGCTGGGCCGTCGATCCCGCCACCTCCCGGGTCACGGTCTGGACCGACGACTCGGTCGGCGGGGCACAGATGGCGACCGTCCGCCGGATGGCCCGGCGGATGGGGCCGGCGGTGCGGATGGTCCACATCGACGGGCGCCTGCGCACCTTCGCGCTCGGCGGCGACGCGATCTTCGGGCAGGGCTCGCGCTGCTCCCTCGGCTTCAATGTCACGGTGGGGCAGCAGGACTTCTTCCTCACCGCGGGGCACTGCGGCAACGCCGTCCGGAACTGGACCGCCGACCAGCAGGGCGGCGAGCTCCTCGGGACCACGGTGCGGAGCAGCTTCCCCGGCGACGACTTCGCGCTCGTGCGGTCCGCGCAGCCGGGGGAGGGCGCGGTCAACCTCTACAACGGCCAGGCCCAGGACATCACGCAGGCCGGCGAGGCCGTCGTCGGGCAGCGGGTCGCGCGCAGCGGCAGCACCACCGGCCTGGCCACCGGCCGCGTCATCGCCACCAACGCCACGGTGAACTTCCCCGAGGGCACGGTCACCGGCATGATCCAGACCACCGTCTGCGCGGAGCCGGGCGACAGCGGAGGCCCGCTCTTCAGCGGGAACACCGCCCTCGGCCTCACCTCGGGCGGCTCGGGCGACTGCCAGATCGGCGGCGTCACCTTCTTCCAGCCGGTCACCGAACCCCTGCAGGCCTTCGGCGCCGAGGTCTCCTAGGCCACGCCGCGCACCCGCAAGGGGCCCGGAGTGCTCTCCGCGGCCCCTTCGCCCTGCCCATTCTCTCTCGGGCGCCAGGGTCCGGCCCCGCGTGGATGCACGCGAGCGCCTCCCGGCCAGGGCCGATCAACCCGGTTGACGACCATCGGTCGGTCAGCCGCTGGGTCGGACCCCGCCAGGAGGCGCTCGCCTACATCGTCACTGTCAGTCGTCGTAGTAGTTCGGCTGGGACTGGGCGTTGAGCATGTCGAGCCTGACGCGCTTGGCCCTGTCGGTTCGACGGTCCCGGATGTCGATGACGTCCAGGCCCATCTGGATGTCGTTGGAGTAGATGTAGCCGTTGTAGTAGTACGTGGACCACGTGCCGGCGATCTGCAGTTCGTCCGACCACGGGCCGCGGTCGAACCAGGCGATCTCCTTCGGCTTCCGGGAGTTGGTGAAGTCCATGACCGAGATGCCGCCCTGGTACCAGGACTGCACCATGATGTCCTTGCCCTTCACCGGGATCAGCGAGCCGTTGTGCGCCACGCAGTTCTCGGCGTCGGTGTTGTGCCGCGGGATCTTGTAGTAGCTGCGGAACTTCAGCTTGCGGTGCTTGCCCTTGCCGACGATGTCGTAGATGGCGTTGGCGCCCTTCTCCGGCCCGACCTCCGCGTTGCAGGTGGCCGCACCGCCGCCGCCCAGCTCGTCGGTGAAGACGATCTTGTTGGCGCGGTTGTTGAACGTCGCCGAATGCCAGAACGCGAAGTTCTCGTCGTCGCGCACGCTGGTGATGGTGCGCGGCTTCAGCGGGTCGGAGATGTCGAACAGCACACCGTCGCCCATGCAGGCTCCGGCCATCAGGTCCTTGTCGGGGTAGGCGGTCAGGTCATGGCAGCCCGAGGTCGCCCTGGTCTGGCCGGGCCACGGCGTGTCCGGCGGATCGCCGGGGTTGCCGCCGTCCGGGAACAGCACCGGCTCGGCCGCCACGTGCGCCGCGCTCGGGTTCCACAGCGGAACCTTCACGATCGAGATGAGGTCGTGCGGGGTCCGGCAGTCGGGGTAGGTGTCGCTCGGGTTGTACGAGGACACGTAGATGTAGGCCGTCCCGCGCTTACCCGGGACGAGGGTGTTGGTGTGGGAGCCGCACTTGGTCTCGACGGCCTTGACGTAGCGCGGGTTGCGCACGTCGCGGATGTCGAAGATCTTGATGCCCTCCCACGCCGACTTGTCGGTCGCGGGCTTGGGTACGGACTGGCACGAGTCGTCGCTCCGCGAGCTGTCGGTCGACAGGAACAGCAGGTTCCCGGCGATCGACACATCGTTCTGGGAGCCCGGGCAGTGCACCACCGTGACGACCTTCGGCCGCGTGGGCCGGCTGATGTCGTAGACCGTGAAGCCCTCATAGTTGCCGCCGAAGGCGTACCGGCCCTTGAAGGCCCAGTCCGAGCCGAACGCGTCGGGCCCGGCGAGCGGCCCCTGCTTGGGGATGTTCGCCACATGGTGCAGGTTCGGGGACTTGGTGATCTCATCGTTGTCCGGGACGCGGTCGGCCGACGCCGGAACGGCTACGGCCGAGACCACCAGCAGGATGCCCGAGAGGACACCCAAGAGGGTTCTGCGTCTGGTTCTTCGTTTGGGCGCTGGCGCCACTCCTGACTCCTTTGTCTCCATGGCCCCCGGTAAACGGGTTCTGATCACCACGGAGTATGAAGCGTTTCGGGGTTGATGCATAGGTCTGAACATGTCTGTGCGCATCTTGATACCAAAAGGCCCTTTTCTGACGCTTCGCTCTGGGGATACGGTCCCGGGTGGGTGACCGGCCGGAACTGGGAGGTTGGATGCGGCATCGGATCGCGGTGGCGGGCGCGGGGGTCGTGATGGCCGCCGCCGTCCTGACGGGCTGCGGCGGCGATGACGAACCGGAGGCGGCCCCGTCGAGGTCCGTGCTGGTCCCGGGCCGCCCGGGTGAACCCAACAAGACCGGGATCGCAGGCCCGCGCGAGGCGGCGCCCCCCAACGCGGCCGAGGTCGGGTTCGTGCAGATGATGATCCCGCACCACGTGCAGGCGCTGGAGATGTCCGCCCTGGCCCCGGACCGGGCGTCCGACGAGCGGGTCCGGTCGCTGGCCTCCCGCATCGACGCGGCCCAGAAGGTCGAGATCGCGGCCATGCGGTCGTGGCTGAAGCGGAACCCCAAGGCCGTCTTGAAGGCGCACGGCAGCGACCACGGCGCGAACCACGCCCGCATGGCGGGGATGGCCACGCCGGAGCAGCTCCAGCAGCTGAGGGAGGCACGTGGCGCCGCGTTCGACAAGCTGTACCTGACGCTGATGATCACCCATCACCAGGGCGCGCTCACCATGGTCAAGGACGTCTTGTACAAGGGCACCAACGTCACCGTCCAGGAGTTGGCACGCGACGTCCAGTCCAGCCAGATGGCCGAGATCGGCCGCATGCGGGGCCTGCTGGCGAGCTGACCGCGTCCGCGGTCGCAACGACCTCCGGTGGGACCGCCATCCGGGCGCCGAACTCACCGAGATCCGCGCGCCGTGGGGACTGCTCGGACGGTCACTTCCTCGCGGTGTCGTCCTGCGGTGGCGGCCCGACCGGCCGTGGAGCCTCTCCGGATGCGGGGTCGCGGGGGAGCGCGAGTGCGGCGATGAAGGAGTCCTCCGCCTCGCCGGCGAGGCCCGGCGTCCAGGCGCCGAGCGGTACCGACCGCAGCCGGCGGCCCCCGGGGTCGAGGATCTGGCCGGCGAACTTCAGGCTCCACAAGGTCAGGGAGCGGTCGGCGACCGTCAGCTCGGGGGCGTGCGCGGCCAGGGAGCTCTCGAACGCCGGGATGTCGTCGAGCGAACGGAGCCAGACGCAGAGCAGGACGTTGTGCGCACCCGACAAGGAGGCGCACAGGCGGGTCTCGCGCAGGCCCGCGAGCCGGCCGGCGACGCGGCCGACGGTACGCGCCGGTGCCGAGCCCCAGAAGGTGACGCCGACGGGCCAGCCGGAACGGGACCGGGCGACCTCACAGCGGTAGGCGATCGTGCCGTCGCGTTCCAGCCGGGCCAGCCGGCGGCGAACCGTGGTGGGGCTGAGGCCGGTGCGCCCGGCCAGGGCCGTCACGCTCTGCCGGACGTCTGCGCCGAGGAGGCGAATGAACGCCTCGTCGCCCTCGCGCAGGGGGCTCCCACCGGGGTTATGGGCGGGCGCCGGGTCCGGGACGGGGCCGAGGAGCCGGTCCAGCCGCCAGCGGCTGCCGTCGGTGTGCAGAGCGGTCGTCGGATGCGCCCGGATGGCGGTGACACCCGGCAGGGCGCCGAGCCGGAAGCCGATGTAGCTCGCAAGCTGCGCCTGGCCCGTGAACACGGCGATGAGCAGCAGGTCGCGTCCGCCGGTGACATGTCCGAGATCGAACAGGTGCGGGTCGTCGGCCACCGCCATGGCCGTCTCGTGGATGCGTCCGGGCGCGCAGTCGAGCTCGATGAGGGCCAGCAGGTGGCCGGCGGGCATCGCCGTCGGGTAGCACATCAGCCACGCGAGGCCCGCCTCGCTGAGCCGGTTCCAGCGGCGGGCCGCGGTGGACGGGGATATGCCGAGACGGGCGCCGATCGCCCGCCACTCCGCCCTCGGCTCGTGTTGCAGCGCGCTGACGATGAGGTAGTCGAGTTCGTCCAGATCGGTGGATCCATGCAAACGATCGGCCAAAAGTATCCGTTCCCGGCATTCCAAAGGGCTTGAGTGGTTACTGCTGCACACTGCCGCAATGTTCTCATATGACGACGCCGCCACTCTCGGTGAAGAGCTGACCGCGCTGCGCAGGGACCTGCACCGCGAACCGGAGATCGGACTGGACCTGCCGCGCACCCAGGAGCGCGTCCTGCGCGCCCTCGACGGGCTGCCTCTGGAGATCTCCACCGGGAAGGACCTCAGCTCGGTGACGGCGGTGCTGCGCGGCGGCCGCCCCGGCCCGGCCGTCCTGCTGCGCGCCGACATGGACGCGCTGCCCCTCCGAGAGGAGACCGGCGTCGACTACGCCTCGCAGGTCCCCGGGGCGATGCACGCCTGCGGCCACGACCTGCACATCGCGGGACTGGTCGGGGCGGCACGGCTGCTGGCCGCGCACCGCGGGGAACTCGCCGGGGACGTGGTGTTCATGTTCCAGCCCGGCGAGGAGGGCTACGCCGGTGCCAAGGTCATGATCGACGAGGGGCTGCTGGACGCCGCCGGACGCGAGCCCGCCGCCGCCTACGCCCTGCACGTCTTCTCCACCGGGCTCCCGGCCGGATTCGTCATGACCAGGCCCGGCGCGTTCATGCCCTCCAGCGACACCTTCGACGTCCGGGTCGTCGGCAAGGGCGGGCACGGCTCGGCTCCGCACCTCGCCCGCGACCCGATCCCGCCGCTGTGCGACATCGTGACGACGCTGCAGACGCGCATCGCCCGGTCCATCGACCCCCTGGACCCGGCCGTGGTCACCGTCGGGAAGCTGTGGGCGGGCACGATCCGCAACGTGATCCCCGAGGACGGGAACCTGGAGGCGACCGTCCGCACCTTCTCCGAACAGGCCCGGAAGAACGTCCGTGACGTCGTGCTGGAGACCGTCGAGGGCATCGCCGCGGCGTACCGCGTCAAGGCCGAAGTGGACTACCAGGACCAGTACCCGGTCACGGTGAACGCCCCCGACGAGGCGAGGTTCGCCCTGGAGACCGCCGAGGAGCTGTTCGAGGGGCGCGTGTTCGAGTCGCCTCAGCCGCTTCCCGGCTCGGAGGACTTCTCCTACGTCCTGCAGCAGGTTCCCGGCGCGATGCTCTTCCTCAGCGCCTGCCCGCCCGTCCCAGACCCCGCAGCCGCCCCGGCCAACCACTCCGCGCAGGCCGTCTTCGACGACTCCGTCCTGCCGGACGCCGCCCTCCTGCTGGCCACGCTGGCCGCGCGACGTCCCGGCCACGTGGTGAAGGACGCCTGACCATAGTCCGCCGTGGCGCCATTTCTATCTACGATCGCTCTGCCCCGGCGAGCCTGACTCTGGGCCACGTGGTGGCTCCGTACGGCCGCCGCTGCGAAGGAGTCACCCTCCTTCGCGGTCGAGCGGTCCCCAGTCACCGTTCGTGTCGTGTTTCAGAACGTCCTCGGCCTGTTCAAGGACTTGCCTGTCGATGAGTGCGACGGGCTTGGGGCTGGCCACGATGGGCTCGTTGTCGGGGCCGCGGTTGACCTCATCCCCCTCCAGCACCCAGGGACGTGCGCCGTGCGCCCGGGCCCTTTCCAGGTGCGAGTAGTCGTGCAGGCGCCGCGCCACCCACAGGACGGTCGAACGATCTCCCCACCACGGCTCGACGGCGAGTGGGTTGGCGGACAGGCCCGGCAGTTCGGCGCCGGTCAGCCCGTCCGTGCTGTGCGGGCTCGCCATGTCGGCCTCGGGGTCCGCCGACCAGCGGACGAACAGCGGCGAGCGGGCGTCCAGCAGCTCCGCGAGCCGTCCCAGTTCCGTGATCACCTCTAGCGCCATGAGCAGCCTGTTCCCCGTCGCGTCCGGTCGATTCACGGACGACCGCCGCGGACGCTGCCCGTCGCTGGGTGGTGTGCCTGCCCGCTGATCCGTCTCGACACGTGCGATCAGATCGTGATTGGTCCGCGGACTGCCGGGCAGTGGCCAACGAACCGCCGACTGCGGCGTGAGGGCTCTGGTGGAGCGTGACGTGCGCCGGACATGGAGGGGAACCATGCCGTACACCTCATTCAATGGGCAGACCGACAGCGATCAAGCCACCGCTCCCATAGAGAGCGAACCCGTCCGTGGTCAACCGGGCCCGGGTGGTGTCGATGCCGAGAGCTTCCAGCGGGCGTCGCACCGCCCCGGCGGGCCCGCCCGTGGCGACGACCCGCATCGTCACGGCAGGACATCATCCTGATCTTCGGGCGCCGCCGTCTGACTCGTAAGCCTGAACGATGATCGCGCGCTCCCGGTCATCTGTTCGACCGCACCTGGGCCGGCCTAAGTGCCACGTGCTCCATTCCTTGCACGAGCTCGAAAGTTCTATAACGAATATCGATATCGCAGGGCATCGCGAAACCGAACGAAGAATGCGGTCCGTCCAGATTTCAGAAGGAGAAGTTCGTGACGTCTTCGGTAATGAACCGAGCTTCTGCCGCAGAGGCACGGACAGTCAACGTGTGCTGTCCGCCCGTGAGGGTATACGCGGCCGTGTCGGGTGATCAGCGCATGTCAGTGCCATTTGTCTTGGGCGGTGCCTGACCCGGCGTCATCCGTGCTGGGCCGCAGACGACCGGAGGAGTTCCCATGGGAGACGAAAAGCGCGATGTGATCCAGGTCCTTTCTCACGATCACCGTGAAGTCGAGGAGATGTTCGATGAGCTGACGGCTGCGACCGACCCGGAGGAGCGGCGCCGGATCACCGACGACGTCACCATCGAACTGGTTCGGCACTCGATCGCCGAGGAGATCCACCTGTATCCCGCCGTCCGCGATCTCGTGCCGGGCGGCGACGAACTAGCGGACAAGGAGATCGCCGACCATGCCGAGGTGGAACGCATCCTCAAAGAACTCGAACAGGCCGACGCCGACCACGAAGGCTTCATGACACTGGTGAACCGGCTCATCGACGACGTCTCCGCTCACGTCCGGGAAGAAGAAGGCGACCTGTTCCCTCGGCTCGCCGAGCACGCCAACGCCGACCAGTTGCTGGAGCTGGGCGACAAGGTCCAGTCCGCCAAGCGAATCGCTCCCACCCGGCCGCACCCGTCGGCGCCGAGCACGCCGCCGTTGAACAAGCTGCTGGCTCCCGGCGCCGGCCTGGTGGACCGGGTCCGTGACCGCCTGACCGGCCGCGGTAGCGACTGAACTGCGCCTTGTGGCGGCGGGTGGTGGGGCAGAGATCGCCCGGCATGAGATCCCGAGTGTGCTCCTGCCGTCCCGGGCGGGGGAATGGATGACCGACAGGAGTCGACCGGGCACGTTGCGCGTTGAATTCGCAGAGTCTCATGCCGCCGCGCCGTCGAGTTCGATAACCGGTCTCTCGAACGGACGGGACGAGCCCAGGTGTGATCGTTAGGGGCGCCAAATGTCGGGCATACGGTTCATTTCGGACTCCAAGTGAGGGGCGATATGAACACGGCAGCTCACAGTCCCCGGTCAGATGTCCGACGCGCCGTTCGGCAAGCCGGCGGCGGAGAGCGGGAACGGAGCCCCGGATGCTCATGACCGATGCGGGCGCGGACCAGGAGAGAAGGCGGTTCGAACGGGACGCGGTGCCCTATCTCGACCAGCTGTACGCCGCCGCGCTGCGCATGACCCGCAACCCCGCCGATGCCGAGGACCTCGTCCAGGACACCTACGCCAGGGCCTTCTCCTCGTTCCACCAGTTCAAGGAGGGCACCAACTTGAGGGCCTGGCTCTACCGCATCCTGACCAACAACTTCATCAACGAGTACCGCAAGAAGCAGCGCCGGCCCGTCCAGGCGACGGGAGAGACGATCGAGGACTGGCAGCTGGCGGAGGCGGCCTCGCACACGCCCGGCGGCCTCAAGTCCGCCGAGACCACCGCGCTCGAACACCTCCCCGACTCGGAGGTGAAACGGGCCCTGGGCGACCTCCCGGAGGAGTTCCGGCTGCCCATCTACTTCGCGGACGTGGAGGGGTTCTCCTACAAGGAGATCGCGGACATCATCGAGGTCCCGATCGGGACGGTCATGTCCCGGCTCCACCGCGGCCGCCGCCGGCTGCGCGCGCAACTGGTGGACTACGCCCGCCAGCACGGATTCGCCACCTCCGCTTAGATCGGGGACGAGCCACAGTCCCCGATCGCCACGTCCGGCGGCTGCTCTCAAGAACACCGCACTTCGGCAGGGCGCCGCCCCGGAGCCGCATCGGATCCGTCCTGGCGGGCAGGGGAGGCGGAGGCGCCGTGAGGGGGAGCCGTGCGTGTAGCCGCCGTGCAGACCGTCCTGCCGGAACATCATTACGACCAGCACCAGATCACCGAGGCCGTCGCTGAGGGGACCGGGGCCGACCGGCGGCTGCTGGAGCGCTTCCACGCCGCCACCCGGGTGAAAGGTCGGCACCTGGCCTTCCCGATCGAGAAGTACAAGGACCTGGGTGATTTCACCTCCGCGAACGACGCCTACGTCGACGCCGCCCTCACCCTCGGGGAACAGGCCGCCCAGGGCGCACTGGACGCGTCCGGAATCGACGCGTCGCAGGTCGATCAGCTGGTCTTCTGCTCCTCGACCGGCGTCGCCACCCCCTCGTTGGACGCTGCCCTGGCCCAGCGCCTGGGGCTGCGGGAGAACATCAAGCGGGTACCGATCTTCGGTCTGGGATGTGCGGCCGGTGCCGCGGGACTGTCGCGCTTGTACGACTACCTGCGTGCCTGGCCCGACCAGGTGGCGGTGCTGATCTGCGTCGAACTGTGCTCGCTCACGGCGCAGCGCGAAGACCGCTCGATGGCCAACCTGGTGGCCAGCGGACTGTTCGGGGACGGTGCCGCCGCCGCCGTGGCGGTCGGCGGCGAGCGGGAGACCGACGTACGGGGGACGAGCCGCCGGGGACCTCGGATCGTGGCGACCCGCAGCAGGCTCTATCCCGGTACCGAGAGGCTGATGGGGTGGGACGTCGGTGAGCACGGCTTCCGTATCGTCCTGGCCGCCGACCTTGTCGATCACGTTGAGGCGACGCTGGCCGATGACATCGCCGCCTTCCTGAGCGAGCACGGACTGTCTCCCGGTGAAGTGTCCTCGTGGGTCTGCCATCCCGGGGGACCGAAGGTGATCGAGAAGGTCGCCGAGGCGTTCGCCTTGAGGCAGGGTGAACTTGATCTGACGTGGGACTCCCTGCAGAACGTCGGCAATCTGTCCTCGGTCTCGGTGCTCAACGTGCTGCAGGAGACGATCGAGAAGCGCCGCCCGCCGGAGGGCGAACCCGGGTTGCTGATGGCGCTGGGACCCGGGTTCTCCGCCGAACTCGTGCTGCTGCGCTGGTGAACAAGTGATCGCGTACACGCTGCTCATCGCCCTCGTCGGAGCCGAACGGATCGCCGAACTGGTCGTGTCCCGCCGCCATCTGGCCTGGGCGGGGCGAAGGGGCGGCATCGAGTACGGGCGCGGCCACTACCCGTGGATGGTCGCCGCCCAGGTCGGCCTGCTGGGCGGTGCCCTGCTGGAGGCGTGGCTGCTCGACCGGCCCTTCGTACCGGTCCTCGGCTGGTCGATGCTGGGTCTCGCCGTCCTGGCCCAGGGGCTGCGCTGGTGGTGCATCGGCGCGCTCGGCAAGCAGTGGAACACACGGGTGATCATCGTTCCGGCCCTGCCGCTGGTGGACAGGGGCCCCTACCGCCGGCTGCGCCATCCCAACTACCTCGCGGTCATGGCCGAGGGAATCGCGCTGCCGCTGGTGCACACCTGCTGGCTCACCGCATCGCTCTTCACCATCGTGAACCTGGGTCTGCTGAGAACCCGCATCAAGACCGAGAACGCCGCGCTCCGACACGCCCTCACCACGATCGCCGCTGCCAAGCATTGATGGGCCGGCGACTTGAGCGAGCCTCAGATTCCTGAGCCGGGCTCTGGGAACATGGTGTGCAGTGCATCCTGGCCTTCGCCGCGATCATGCTCTGAACAGGCAGCTTGCGGGTGCGGAGGAAAGCCTTACTGATCCGTGAGGGTGTGCAGGTCACCTGAGGTGGAGCGGGCTCTGCGCCCGCTACGGTAAGCCAGATGTCCCTTGCGCATGGTGATCGGCCGATTGACCATTGCGTAAGCCCACAGATCCGGAAGATTCGGGAGGTGGTTCATGGCCTGGTGTTGATACTGAATCGGACATCAGCGTGCTCTTGATCGCCGGAACTGACGGCTTCCCCTCGCACCGACAGGGACCGACCCGTAGGAGCGGACACCGTGGCAAATGATCTACTGTCTCTGTCAACGAACGAGTTCATCGTCGGCCTCGAGGCGGTCGCCCGTCGATTCGATTCCGCGATCTACCCGCAGCAGAACCTCCCCGCCGACGACTGGACGTCGCTGACGAGGGCCGGTGTGCTGCTGCCGACGCTGCCCAAGGAGTACGGCGGCCGCGACAGTCACAGCGAGATGTGCCAGGTCGTCGAGACGCTGTCCGAATGGAACCTGCCGCTCGGCATGTACGTCACGGTCATCAGTGCGGTGGCGTTGCGGCCCATCGTGCTGTGGGCCGGCGAGGAGGCCAAGCGGGAGGTGCTGCCGCTGTACGCCGGCGACGATCCCATGATCTGCGGGTTCGCCTCGACCGAGCCCGGCTGTGGCTCGGCCATGTCCGGCATGAGCACCACCTTCGAGGACGTCGAGGGCGGCTACCGGATCCGTGGCCGCAAGCACTGGCAGGCGTTCAGCCTCAGCGCCCACTGGTGGCTGGTCAGCGCGAAGAATGACGAGCACGGCCGCCGCGAGTACGGCTACTTCATCGTCAAGCGCAGCGAGGGGTTCCGCACCCTGCAGCCCTACGAGCCGCTCGGCCTGAAGGTCATCGACTACGGCCTCAACGAGATCGACGCGGTCGTCCCCCGGCACAGGCGGATCGCGGCCGAGGGAAGGACCCTGCGGCCGATGGCGGAGATGCTCATGGCGTCGCGGGCGATGATGGCCGCGATGGGCTGCGGATTCCTGCGCCGCATCAGGCGTGAGGCGCATGCGTACGCCGACCGTCGCAAGATCGGTCCGGGGCCGATGTCGGGGATCCGCTTCGTCCGCTACCGGCTGGCGGCCATCGACGCCTCCCACACCGTCTGCGCGGCGCTCAACCACTACCTGCGGACCGTGCTGGACATGCGGGACGACATGATCGGCGCGTTCCCCGCCGTGCAGGCCATCAAGACGGTCGCCACGGAGCGGATGCTCAGTGCGGCGCACCACTACCAGCAACTCACCGGCGGCGAGGGGTACCGCTGCGGATCCCCCACCAACATCTCCGCCCAGGCGTTCCTCGACGCCCGCGTCTACACCATCTTCGACGGCACCAACGATCTGCTCAGCCAGCAGCTCACCGAATACTGCCTGGCCAGGACGGACGGCCGGGCCCTCAGCCGGTTCCTGGCGGAGTGGCCGCTCACGGCGTCAGCGGTCATCACGCACCGTCTGGACCTCGGGTTCCTCGACCAGGACCTCCGGCAGGAGCACCTGGTCCTGGCCGGACGCGCGATCGCCTACGTGTTCGCGATCGGCCAGGTCATGCGGTGGGCCGCCGAGACCGGCACCGATGCCGGCACGGCCTGGACGGCGATCGAGTTCCTCAAGGCCGACATCGCCGGCGTCGCCACGGAGTTCGGCCTGCTCTCCACGGGTGTGCTCGGCGTCGGGGACGAGCCTGCCCCGTCCAAGACGGGCGTGCTGCCGTCCCGCTCCATCCCCGTCGCCGCAGAGGTGTGATCTGGAGCTAGCCCGGTAGTCCCTCCCGGCGGCGGATCAGCTGTATCAGGTCCGCCGCCCGCTCCTTGATGAGGTTGAGCCCGGGGTGGCCCCAGGGCCGCGGCTCACGGTCGATGATGCAGATCGTGCCGAGGACCGTGCCCGTGTGGTCGATGAGGGGCGCCCCGGCGTAGGTGCGGATACCGAGCTTGTCGACGACCGGGTTGCCGGCGAAGCGCGGGTAGTCGCACACGTCGTCCAGGACGAGCGCCCTGCGCCGTACGACGACGTGCGGGCAGTACCCGTGGTCGAGCGGAACTTCCCGGCCGAGCTCCACGGCGTCGGCCGGATCGGCCCCGGGAGCCTGCGGAGCGTACAGGCCGCCGAGGTACTGCTGGTCCGTGACGAAGTTCACCATCGCGAACGGGGGCTGGTCGGCGCCGACGAGATGCCGGGCGGTTTCGGCGAGGTTGCGGGCGAGCGCGTCCAGCTCGCCGTCAGGTTGCTGCCCGAGACCGAGCTCTCGCAGCCGCGCCATTCGCTGGGGCACTTCGGGGTCGACGGGCGTCAGGAGGTGGCCGGGAGGTTCATAGAGCGGATCGTGAATCACGGAGTTCTCCATGTGTGGCGGTTCTGCGGTCAGGCAGAGGCAGAGGGGGCGGCGACGAGAAGATGCCGGATCAGGGCCTTCAGCACCGAGAGGGCGGAGGAGCGGTCCCGTGCGTCGCACGGCAGGATCGGCACGCGCGCGTCGAGTCCGAGGGCGGCTCGAACCTCGTCGGGTTCGTAGCGGAACGCGCCGTCGAACTCGTTCACCGCGACGAGGAACCGGGTTCCCCGGTTCTCGAAGAAGTCGACGGCCTCGAAGCAATCCTCCAGGCGGCGGGTGTCGGCGAGCACGATGGCGCCCAGCGCCCCGGCGGACAGCTCGTTCCACAGAAACCAGAAACGCCGCTGCCCGGGCGTTCCGAAAAGGTAGAGCACGATCCCGTGCTGCTCGATCGTGATCCTGCCGAAGTCGAACGCCACGGTGGTGGTGGACTTCTCCTCCACCCCGCCGAGGTCGTCGATGCCGACGCTCGCCCAGGTGATGAGTTCCTCGGTGCTGAGCGGTTCTATCTCGCTCACCGCGCCGACGAGGGTCGTCTTCCCGACGCCGAAACCGCCCGCTATGAGGATCTTGACTTGGGTCGGGAGCACCTCAGGCTTGTTGTAGGCCATCGAGCAGCTTCTCCAAAAGGGCTCGGTCTGTGGGGTCGGCCGCGGTTCGCGCCGCTTGTTTGGTCATCGCCCGGCGGTCCACCAGATCGGAGAGGACGACCTTGGTGACCACCACGGGAAGCCGCAGATGCGCCGCGACCTCGGCGACCGAGGTCGGCGTGCGGCACAGTTCGAGCGCCTTGGCATGCTCGGGGTCCATGGCCGGGGAAGGCCGGTCGGCCGCCATCACCAAGGACAGCAGGTCCAGGTCGACGGTCGGACGGGTGCGGCCGGCGGTCACCGCGTACGGGCGTACCAGCAGGCCGGCGTCCTCGTCGAGCCAGACATCATCGTCACCGGCTGTCATGGCGATTGATGCCGGTCGCTCGTCGTGGCCGTCGATCGTGCCGCGGTGTGGAGGAAGGGCCGGACGGCCTTGATCAACCGCGCCATCTCGAAACCGACGACGGCGGGGTCGGCCTCCGCGTTCGCCAGTACCGCGAGCACGGAATTGTAGCCGGCCCAGGAGATGAACAGCTGGCTGGATTTGAGCTCCGCCACCACCTGCCGCACCTCGTTGCTGTTGTCGAACTTCGTTCCGGCACTCCGCGCTATGGAGAAGAGTCCCGACGCGAGTGCGGCGAGCTGTTCCGCACTGGCGCGGTCGAAGCTATGGGCGGCTTTCAGCATGCCGTCGGAGGACAGCAGCACGCTGCCGCGTATGACCGGAACCTCCTCACTCAGCCCCCGCAACAGCCAAGCAAGATCTTCAGCCTGGTTCGGGGAGACACTACTCAACGCACGCTCCTTATCATTCGTAAGGCCTCGTCAGTTCACGTTTTCGGGACCATCCACCGGTCCGTCGTTCTCCTGGCCGCTGCGTATGCCCTTCTTGAATGCCGCCATCAATCCGGGATTGTGCTCGACATCCTGATCGTCCTGCTGGGGAGCGGGGTCATTGACCAGTTCGGGCGCCAGGTGGGATTGGGCCTGGCGTTGCGGCAACGGCGGCCGCTCACCGGCGTCCTCCGCAACGGCCGGTCCGAGGTCCGGCATGTCCGTCGGCGGACCGGACGGCCGCGCGGACCGGCGATGGGAGCCGCCCTCGGCCGCAGAGGGCGGCTCCGCGGTCAGGTGGGTGCCGGGGGCACCACGGTCGTTCGGCGCCGGATTCGGTAGGGCCTCGATGCCCGGCTCGGAGCCGGGGAAAGGCGCCGACGGCGGAGCCGAGACCGCCGCCGCGCTCGCGGCCGGAAGCCGGGCGGCCTGGGAGTGCGCCGGCTTCTCCTTGGGCTGTACCTCGGCGGCCTCCGCTTCCCTGCCGTCCAGTTCCTCGGGCACGACGACGATGGCCTGCGTGCCGCCGTAGACATTGGCCTGGAGCTGGACCTGGATCTTGTGACGGCGCGCGAGCGCGGAGACCACGAGGAGCCCGATGCGTCCGTCCTTCAGCAGTTCCTCGGTGTCGGTCCGCTCGTGGTCGGCGAGCAGCTCGTTCAGCCGCCGCTGGTCTCGCCGCGGGATGCCGAGGCCCCGGTCTTCGACCTCGATGGCCAGGCCCGCGCTGACGCTCTCGACGCGAATGAGCACCTGCGTGCGCGGCGGGGAGAACTTGGTGGCGTTCTCGATGAGCTCGGCCAGCAGGTGGACGACGTCCGCGACCGCGCCGCCGTGCAGGCTCCCGTCGACGGGCGGCACGACCTTGACCCGGTTGTAGTGCTCCACCTCGGCGATGGCCGAGCGCAGCACCTCGTACATGGTCACCGGCCTGCTCCACCGGCGGCGCGAGGTGGCACCGCCGATCACGGCCAGGCTCTCGGCCTGGCGGCGCGTGCGGGTGGTGAGGTGGTCTACCTTGAACAGCCCTTTGAGGAGGTCCGGGTCCTCGACCTGGTTCTCCAGCTCGTCGAGTCCCTGGATGGCCCGATGGGACAGGGACTGCATCCGCCGGGCGAGGTTGACGAAGACGCCCACCCGCTGGTTGGCGGGTTCGCGGCTCGCGGCACCGAGCACGGCGTTCCAGGCCGTGCTGTGCGACGTCCGAAGCTCATGCGCGAGTTGCATGACGGGGTCGCCGGTGTCGGGGGCGGGGTAGTCCTCGCTGCACGGTGCGGCCGTCTCGCCGACGCTCAGCCTCTCGGCCAGCCTCTGCAGGTCCCGCCGGCTGCGGGCGGCCAAGAACCCGAGCTCGCCGAGCCGCCGCTGCATGTTCTCGTGGTCGCGGACGGCCGACTGGGCGCGCTGCCGGTGCACCCGGCGGGTCGCCGCGTCCGCCCCCACCGCGGCGGCTCCCAGGGTGATCGCGACGCCCATGGCCGCCGCGGTCAGCACCAGGCGCGCCTCCTGGGTCACGGCGTCGCCGCTGTACAGGACCGCCACGGCGGCGAATCCGAGGATTCCCACAATGGCAGCGGGCAGCACGGAAATGGACAGGTGAAAGGCACGTATACCGTCCTGCCGACGTATACCACCGATCAGTGACCTGCCGGTTCGTCGGGCATCCTGGTGCTCAGCGCCGGCAGAGGGTTCGAAAAAGTCAGGCATCGGCGTCCTCAGTGCGTCGACAGCAGAGATCACGATACTGAGTAATACGTACTCGTATGGGTACAGCCCGTCCCCAGCCTGTCACAACGCCTCGTCGGGGAAGCACGGAAAGCCGAGATTCCGGCGACCCGGGGACGCTATCGGGCTATCCGTCCTAGAATGTCTAATTATTCCGATATTTGTAGAATTTGGTTGGCGTCATCCGTCCACTGGTGCGGAGGTGCGGTCTCGGCACGGCGGACAACTGCAAAGGGGTAAAACGGGCAGCCGATAAAGCATTGGACGATCCGGGGACGGCAGCAGCCCGGTCAAGGCGACCGAGGCCGATCCGCAGGCGGCCGGCCTGCCCGCCGATAGGCCGATCCGCGGCCAGGCCGTCCGTGAGGACTCGCCGCCCTGCGCGGCAACCCCCGTCCTGCCGGGACGAGAGTGACACGGGCCGGCTCGCGGCCTTGTCCACCAGGCGACGGATCGGTCGGCCTCAGCGAAGCTGCGCGATGCCCGCCGTGCGGCCGGAGGGACCCCCGTCGGGCACGACGAGGGGCGCGGCTGCGGGATCGACGCTGGTCATTTAGTGTTCGGCGCATGACAGAACGACGCGCGATCCTCAGCGGCTCGACCTATGAGGAGCAGATCGGCTATGCCCGCGCCGTGGTCGACGGCGACTGGGTGCATGTCTCCGGCACGACCGGGTTCGATTACGCCACCATGACCATCTCCGACGATGTGGTGGAGCAGGCCGCGCAGTGCCTGCGCAACATCGAGGCCGCGTTGGCCGAGGCGAAGTGCACCTTCGTCGACGTCGTGCGGGTGCGGTATCTGCTGCCCGACCGCGCGGATTTCGAGCCCTGCTGGCCGGTGCTGCGCCGCGCCTTCGGCGAGGTACGGCCGGCCGCCACGATGCTGGTGTGCGGACTCGCCGACCCCCGCATGAAGATCGAGATCGAGGTGGACGCACGGCGGGCCACCCCGTAACAGCCCACGTGATCAGGCCAGATCAGCGGCCGTCACGCCGCCCACAAACGCCGCGATAGCCGCCGAGCTTGACGACCCTCGCGTTCGCCACCAACCGACTGGGTCGCAGAGGAGGATCGTGGTAGGCCCAACATGATTCCCCGCGCCGTGGTCGGCGCCACCCGCCACCACGCCACCCACCGACGATGAGGCGACCGCTCGGTTCGGGACGCGATACGGCCGCCGGAAGAGGAGAGGCCGGCTGTCTACTGGCCTTCCGATGGCTTGGTGGCCTGGACGAGTGTGATGTCCGCGATGGGAACGGTGAGGCGGAGCGCCGTGATGCGGTCGATGCGCACGCCGCCGGCGGTCAGTGAGCGCCGCATTTGGTCTGGGAGGGAGGGGGCAGACCGGCGGAGCTTCATCGTGCGCTTGTGGCCTGACTGGTCGGGGAAGGCGTCGGCGATGATGAGGCTGGCTCCGGCCGCCATGACTCGGCTGATCTCGGTGAGGCCGGCCTGGCGGTTCTGCCAGTGGCGCAGGGACAATGTGATCAGCGCGAGGTCGAAGGCGCCGTCGGCGAATGGAAGCCGCTCGGCAGGTGCAGCGACCAGGCTGGTGTTGGGGTGGGCGGTCAGGGTCCCGGTGGCATGGTCGAGCATCCGGATTGAGGGGTCGACCCCCACCAGGTGCGCTGGTCGGTACTGGTCGGCGAGTCTGAATAGCAGACGTCCGGTGCCGCAACCTGCGTCCAGAATGTAGGAGGGCGGCCGCACATGGTGGTGTATGTATCGAATGACCGCCTGGTGGACCGGCTCGTACAGCAGGTTCTGCAACTGGCTGCTGTTGTAGCTGTCGGCCCATCGATCGAATCGATTTGGCCCAGGGAGCGAGGGGCCGGCGCGTGGCGTTGAGGGGCCCGGCTGCCGCATGCTTCTACTGTTCCACCCGGTAGCGCCCCGTCAACCGGATCGTGTGGCCGAGCCTGAGTTCGGCCGGACCATGCCTTTCAGGGTTCGGATGTGCGCTCGGGGTCGGGGTCGCCGTATTCGCCGTGCCAGTAGGCCAGGCGTCCGCGGCGGCCCACGGCGCGTAGCCGGCGTTCGACGGCTTCCCGGACGGTTTCGGTGAC
>NZ_JBQQBP010000025.1:0-87316 GCF_052245875.1 Actinomadura sp. 3N407 | reverse complement strand
CCGCGCCCAGCATCTCGTGCCCCTCACGGAACACCGTCGCCGACACCTCGACCGTCTCACCCACCACCGCCTTGGCCGGCCACCGGCCGCACCCCACCACCGGCGCCACATCCAGAATCGGGATGCGCCCGAGCTCCGCCTCCAGCTTCACCTGCATGTGCCGCTCCCGCTCACCGGCGATGTCTCCGGGGACCGTGTTCCCAGGCATCGGTCCCAGCCATTGGTCCTAGGCATCCATGCCCCGTCCGCAACTTCCGGCCATCACCGCCACCACAAGATCATGCAAAGAGATCCCCTGCCGGGATGCCCCCGGCCGCTACGGCACCGGTTAACGCGCCGCTTGGATCACCGAGGCGATGCCGGCGGTGGTGGTGACGAGCCGCCGGTACTCCGGCTGCCGCAGCTCACCGCCCATGAACGGGTACGGGTTGCGGTGGACGGCCGGGCTCGGCTCCTCGCTGAGCGCGGCGAAGTGGATCTCCCGGGCGCCGGTCGCCTCGGCGACGCGGGCGACGTTGCGGTCGGTGATGCCGCCCCCGGGCATGACGATGATCCGGTCCCCGGCGTGCTTCACCAGCTCGGCGATCAGCGGCGCGCCCTCCAGCGCGGTCACGTCCTGCCCGGACGTGAGGACGCGGTCGATACCGAGGCCGGCGAGGGCGTCCAGCGTGGCGAACGGGTCGGCGGCCATGTCGAAGGCGCGGTGGAAGGTGACGGGGAGCCCGCCGGCGGCCGCGACGAGCCGCTCGGTGACGGGACGGTCGACCCGGCCCTCGGGGGTGAGCGCGCCGATCACCACCCCGTGCGCGCCCGCGTCGCGGACGAGTGCCACGTCGTGCTCCATCGCCGCGACCTCGTGCTCGTCGAAGATGAAGTCGCCGCCGCGCGGGCGGATGATGACGTTCACCTTGATCGACGACACGGCGGCGAGCGCGGCGCGGACCGTGCCCAGGGTCGGGGTGAGCCCTCCCTCGAACAGCGCCGCGCACAACTCGACGCGGTGGGCGCCCGCCCGCTCGGCGGCGGTGGCGCCCGCGACGCTGTCGATGCAGATCTCGTAGGTGAGGCTCACGTACGTCCTTCCTCGGTGGTGCGGATCTCGCCGACCGGGCGTCCGCCGCCGAGGACGGGGACGGTGCCCAGCCGGCCGGCCGGAGTGGTGTCGACGCCGAGCGCGGCGAGCGCGCGCAGCGCGATGGCGGTGGTGGCGCGGGGGCTGCCGTCGATGACCTTCACCGCGACGGCGTGGCCCTCGGCGGTGGCGGCGACGAACACGCCTTCCGCGCCGCCCTTGGCGACCGAGCCGGGCAGTGCCCGCATGAACTCGGTGTTGGGGTGGCCCGTCCCGCCGACGTACTCGGGGTGGGCGCGCATGGCGTCCGCGACGGGGCGGGCGTCCCGGGACAGGACGAGGGAACGCGCGGCCCGTGCGAGGCCGGTCAGCGTGAGGCCGAACAGCGGTGCGCCGCAGCCGTCCACGGCGACGGGAGACGGTTCCTCGCCGGCGCAGTCGGCCGTGACCTGCTCGACCACCTGCTGGAGCGGGTGCCCGGGGTCGAGGTAGGTGTCGAGCGGCCAGCCGCGGGCGGCGGACGCGGCGAGCATGGCGGCGTGCTTGCCGGAGCAGTTCATCCGCACCCGTGACTCGCCCTCGCCCGCCCTGATGAGCGCGGCCTTGGCCGGCTCGTCCTCGGGCCAGGACGGCGGGCATCGCAGCGCGCCGGCGGGGAGGTTCGCGTCGGCCAGGATCGCCTCGACCGTCTTGACGTGGAAGTCCTCGCCGGCGTGGCTGCCCGCCGCGATCGCGAGGCGTTCCCCGTCCAGCGGCGCGCCCGCCTTCAGGCAGGCCAGGGCCTGGAACGGCTTCGTCGTGGAGCGCGGCAGCACGGTCTCCCCGGCGTCGCCGCGCGTGTAGGCGAGCGTCCCGTCCGGTGCGAGCCCGGCGACGCTGCCGTAGTGGCGGCTCTCGACGAAGCCGTTGCGGACGACCTCGGCCAGCACGTCGTACATGTCGTCGTTCCTCACGGTTGCGCCGCCGGGACGGTCTCGCGGACGGGTTCGCCGCCCGGATCGCGGCCGGTACGGGACGGCCGGGTCCGCTGCCGCGCCTCCAGCGTCCGCGCGAGCTTGGCCAGCGACGCGTTGATGACCAGGTAGATCAGCGCGATCACCAGGTAGGTCTGGATGAGCAGGTGGTTGTAGTTCGCCAGCACCTTGCCGCTGTAGAGCAGCTCGGCGTAGCTGACGACGTACCCGAGCGAGGTGTCCTTCAGCAGCCCGGCGGACTGGCTGATCAGCGACGGCAGGACGCGCCGCGCCGCCTGCGGCAGGACGATCAGCCGCATCGCCCGGCCGCGCGTCAGGCCGAGCGCGAGGCCCGCCTCCAGCTGCCCCCGCTCCACCGACCGGATCCCGGCCCGGAAGATCTCCGCGAACGCGGCGGCGTTGGACACCGACAGCGGCGCGACGAGCTTCCAGAACAGCGGGAGGTCGACGCCGTACCTGGGCAGCGCGAACAGCACGACGTAGACCAGCAGCAGCGCCGGAATCGTCCGGACGATCTCGACATAGGCGGCGCACGGGACGCGCAGCCACCGCGACGGCGACAGCCGCCCGAGCGCGAGCAGGACGCCCGCCGCCATGGCCAGCGCGATCGACACCACCGCGGCCAGCACCGTGGACCGCAGCCCCTCCAGCAGGTACCGCCACATCGGCCACGTCCCGTACGGGCGCCACCGGTCGGCGGCGAGCTGGCCGTTGTCGGCGAACTGCCGCAGCGCCAGCGCGACGAGGACGGCACCGGCCAGCACCGTCAGCGCGGTGGCGGCCCGGATGCGGCGCCGGGCCCGCGGCCCCGGCTCGTCGAACAACAGGCGGGGACTCCCCGAACCGCTCATCGCAGGATCGCCAGCTTCCGTTCCAGTCCGCCGGTCACCAGCCCGAAGACCCCCGACAGCGCCATGTAGGCCAGGCCCGCCGTCACGAAGATCCAGATGGGCTGCGCCTCGGCGAGGTTGACCCGGTTCGCGGCGGCGGTCAGCTCGACCACGCCGACGGCCGCGGCCAGCGCCGTGTTCATCAGCGTCATGATCGCGATGTTGCCGAGCGGCTGGACGACCGTCCGCAGCGCCTGCGGGAGGACGACCAGCCGCAGCGACTGGACGAAGGTGAGGCCGAGGGCCCGGGCCGCCTCGCCCTGGCCCGCCGGCACCGCGTTGATCCCCGAGCGGATCGCCTCGGCCATGTAGGCCCCCTGGTAGAGGGCGATGACGACGGCCGCGGTGGTGAACAGCCCGGCGATGACCCCGATCTCGGGCAGCCCGAACACCGCGATCACCAGCCACACCAGCAGCGGGATGTTCTGCAGGACCTCGACGTAGGCCATCCCCGCGGCGCGCAGCACCCGCACGGGGCTCACCCGCATCGCGGCGACGATGATCCCGGCCGCGAGCGCGCCCGTGAGGGCCAGCAGCGTCAGCTCGACGGTCAGCAGCAGGCCGTCGCCGAACTCTCCGAGGTGGTCGGTGATGACGTTCATGGCGGGGCGGGGTTCCCTCTCACTCCGGGATCACGCTCACTCCGAGCCGGGCGCGGACCCGATCGCGGGCGGCTGCGGCGCCTCGCCCTCCACGACCGTCCCGATCGAGTTCTTCCAGACCTTCGCCCACAGACCGGACTCCTGGATCTTCCTGAGCCAGTCGTTGACGAACTGCTTCATCTGCGTGTCGCCGTGCTTGAGCCCGATGCCGTACGGGTCCGCGGTGAACGGCTCGCCCTGGATCGCGATGGTCGGGTCCTGCTCGGCGGTGGCGAGCAGCACGGCCTGGTCCTGGACGTAGGCGTCGCCGCGGCCCTGCTTGAGCGCCTGGACGCATTCGGGGTCGCTGCCGAACGTCACGATCTTCGCGTCGGGGGCGGCCTTCTTGATCGCGGGAATGGCCGGGGTGTTGGCGCCCGCGATGACCGTCCTGCCCTTGAGGTCGGCCGGAGTCTTGATGCCCGTCTCGTCCTTCTTGGTGGCGATGACCAGGCCCGAGCTGTAGTACGGCCCGGCGAAGGCGACCTGCTCGGCGCGTTCCGGGGTGATGCTGTAGGTCTGGAAGACCACGTCCACGGTGCCGTTGGACAGCAGCGCCTCCCGGGTCTCCGACGCCGAGTTGACGATCTTCACCTTGGGCTCGCCGATGATGTACTTGGCCAGCAGCCGCCCGAAGTCGGCGTCCAGGCCCTCGACCTTCTTCGTCGCCGGGTTCTGCTGGGACAGCAGCGGCGCGTCCAGCGAGCCGCCCACGATCAGCTCGCCGCGCTTCTTGATCTTCTCCATGGTGGAGCCGGCCGGGATGTCGGCGGCGACGGGCGCCGTGGCCGCCAGGTCATCGGTGTTCCCGCCGCCGGAACCGGGCACGGCCGTCTCGGAGTCGCCGCCGGAGCAGGCCGCGAGTCCCGTCAGCGACAGCGCCGCGACCGCGGCCACCGTCGCCCGCCGCATCCCCGCAGGAGTACGCACCATGATCATTTACCTTTCTCGGGCGGCGCGCCATGCCGGCGCGCCGGGGGATCGTGCTAGTGGCTGAGGACCTTGGCCAGGAAGTCCCGGGCCCGGTCGTTGGCGGGGGAGTCGAAGAAGGCGGACGGCGTGCCGGACTCGACGACCTCGCCGTCCGCCATGAACACGACCCGGTCGGCGACCTTGCGGGCGAATCCCATCTCGTGGGTGACGACCACCATCGTCATGCCGTCGCGGGCCAGGCCGGTCATCACGTCCAGGACCTCGCCGACCATCTCGGGGTCGAGCGCGGAGGTCGGCTCGTCGAACAGCATCGCCTTCGGCCGCATGGCGAGCGCGCGGGCGATCGCGGCGCGCTGCTGCTGGCCGCCGGACAGTTGCGCGGGGAGCTTGCCGGCCTGCTCCCCGATGCCGACACGGTCGAGCAGTTCGCGGGCCCGCTTGCCGGCCTCGGCCCGTGAGACGCCGCGCACCCTCGTGGGGGCGAGCGTCAGGTTCTCCAGGATGGTCTTGTGCTGGAACAGGTTGAACGACTGGAACACCATGCCGACGTCCGCGCGGAGGCGCGCCAGCGCACGTCCCTCGGCGGGCAGTTCCTCGCCGTCGATGCGGATCACGCCCTCGTCCGGTGTCTCCAGCCGGTTGAGGCAGCGGCAGAGCGTGGACTTGCCGGACCCGGACGGCCCGATCACCACGACCACCTCGCCGCGGGCCACGTCCAGGTCGACATCGCGCAGGGCGGTGTGGCCGCCGAAGCGCTTGTACAGGCCGCGAACCTCGATCATTCGGTCACCTACGATCCAACTTCCTTCGAAATCGAAGTCAATGAGGACGATAGAGTGTCAAATCAATGTAAGTCAACGTGTTGCTGGACCAAGTTTGCGCATGCTATCTATCTGGGGTGCGCAACAGCAGAGACGACGGACCGGCGGCACTCGTGCGGCTGGTGGCGACCGGCCGGGCGGAGTCGCGGGCCGAGCTCGCCCGGGTGTCCGGCCTCGCCGCCTCCAGCGTCTCGCTGCGCGTGGAACAGCTCATCGAGGCCGGGCTGTTCGCCGAGGAGGGCGCCGGGGCCTCGCGCGGGGGCCGGCGGCCCCGTCGCCTCCGGCTCGCCCGCCAGGCCGGGGTGTTCCTGGTCGCCGACCTCGGCGCGCACCACGCCCGGCTCGCCGTCGCCGACCTCGCCGGCGCGCCCCTCGCGCTCGCCGACCTCGCGTGCGACATCGCCGTCGGCCCCGACAAGACGCTGACCACCGTCATCGACCGCCTCCACGCCCTCGCCGCCGAGCACGGCCTGCGCGACGTCCCCGTCCGCGGTGTCGGCATCGGGCTGCCCGGCCCGGTCGACCCGGCCACCGGCCAGGTCGTCTCGCCGTCCCGGATGCCCGGCTGGAACGACTTCCCCGTGCGCGACTTCGTCGCCGGCCACACCGGCGTCGCCGTCCTGGTCGAGAACGACGCGAACCTCATGGCCGTCGGCGAGCACCGGCACTCCTGGCCGGCCCTCGACAACGTGATGGTGATCAAGCTCGGCAGCGGCATCGGCTGCGGCGTCATCGTGGACGGCCGCCTGCACCGGGGCCGCGGCGCCGCGGGCGACATCAGCCACGTCCGGATCCTGTCCGAGGCCACCGTCGACTGCTCCTGCGGTCACCCCGACTGCCTGGAGGCCCACGCCAGCGGCGCCGCCCTGGCCGCGTCCCTCGCCGGGCACGGCATCGTGGTGGACGCTCCGTCCCGGATCGTCGACCTGGTCACCGACGGCGTCCCGCAGGCCACCGCGGCGGTGCGCGGCGCCGGCCGCCTGATCGGGGACGTGCTCACCGCGCTCGTGAACTTCTTCAACCCCGACGCGCTGGTCATCGGCGGCAGCCTCTCGGGCGCCGAGCCCCTCGTCGCGACGATCCGGGGCGTCATCTACGAGCGCTGCCTGCCCCTCGCCACCCGCAACCTGGAGATCGCCACGTCCCGCGCGGGCCGCGACGCCAGCATCCTCGGTGCGGGGCACCTGCTGCTCGGCGTCTCCGACGAATGGATCGGCCGCGTCCTGGAGCGCTGAGCCTCAGCCGTGGGTGGGCCTCGGCGGTGGGCCCGTTCAGTGGTGGTCCTGTTTCAGCGGTGGGCCTGTTTCAGTGGTGGGCCTGTTTCAGTGGTGGGCCCGTTTCAGTGATGGGCGGGCCTCAGTGGTGGGCCGCCGCCAGCGCCTCGCGGGCGGTGGCGACGTCCGGCGCGATGGCGACCCGGCGCTGCAGGCCCGCCACGTCCGAGACCCGGCGGACGATGCCGCGCGGCGGCAGCACCACCCACATCGGCACGCCGAGTTCGGTGGCCCGCATCTGGGAGCGCGTGATCACGTTCAGCCCGTTGGAGTCGCAGAACGTGCAGGGGGTCAGATCGAGGATCAGGGCCGGCGTGCCGGAGTCGAGGAGCCGCTCGGCCTGCTGGAGGATCGCCTCGCCGTTGCTCAGGTCCACCTCGTCCGGGAACGTCAGCGTTCCGCAGGTCTGCGTGATCTCCACTCGCGCAACACCGAGATCCATGGTTCGCCCCAAAGTCGGTTCCCTCACCTGGATGACAACGGGGGGTACTTCACTGCGACTGTAAGCCCCAAAGCTGGACGGAACCTGAAAGAAATGGTCAAGTCTAGGGCGGCGATCACCCATATCGCCGACGATCCCGTTCATCGTGGATTGATCCCGATTTGTCCCCTTTCGGGAGTCCGCCTGCCCCGTGCCTCGGCGGACGTCGGCCGAGCGGGCCCGCGGACGATCCGCGCCCCTTCCAGGCTCGTCCACTTCCCTGAACTTTCCCTGGCGGGAGGCCAACCGGACGCTGAGAACCTCGGTACGGTCGACCGGTGCCGCGCCTCGATATGACCGCCGTCCTTGTCACGGCAAACCCCTATATTTCACCCTGCGGCCTGCTAACTTCGCGGGCAGCGGAACCGGGGGCGCGGAGCCGGGGAGAGTGGAACCGGGGGAGAGTATGAGCTCGGACCCAGTGGTCATCGACGGAGGCGACCGCTCCTGCGTGCGCCTCCTGCTGGAACTGCGCGGCCACATCGCGGGCCTCGTTCCGGGCACCGTCATCCACCTGATCGCCGGCGATCCGGCCGCCCCCATCGATCTCCCCGCCTGGTGCCACCTGACCGGGCACACCTATCTCGGCCCGCTCGACGGCGCCGCGTCCCCCACCTACGCCCTGCGGGTGGCGGCCGATGCCCGCGCCACCGCCCCCGAATCCCCCTGGCGCCCCCGCTGACCGCGCCCCCCGCTGGCGGCACCTTCTCGCTGACGGCGCGTCCCCGCTGACGGCTCCTCGCCGGTGTATCACCGGGCCGGTCGGCGGCCGTCTATTGGCGGAGCGCCAATTAAGGCTTAGGCTGGGCGTGCCGACGGAGGGGACCAAGGATCGTGTCAGCGAGAGGACCCGGCCAGTGACAGGACGCGGCGAGGGCGCGACGTCGATCGCCATCGTGGGGAGCGGGTTCAGCGGGCTCGGGCTGGCCATCGCGCTGAAACGGGCGGGCTTCACCGAGCTGACCGTGTTCGAGCGGGCGGACGACCTCGGCGGGGTGTGGCGGGAGAACACCTACCCCGGCGCCGCCTGCGACGCGCCGTCGCACCTGTACTCGTACTCGTTCGAACCCGAGCCCGGCTGGTCGCGGCGGTTCGCGACGCAGCCGGAGATCCTCGACTACCTGCGCCGGTGCGCGGGCAAGTACGGCGTGACGGAGCACATCAGGTTCGGCGCCGAGATCACCCGTGCCGTGTTCGACGCGGAGGCAGGGCGGTGGAACCTGCGGGCGGCCGGGGGAGAGGTGCACACCGCGGACATCCTGGTGTCGGCGTGCGGGCAGCTCAGCGACCCGTCCATCCCCGACATCGCGGGCCTGGACTCCTTCGGCGGCACCGTTTTCCACTCGGCCCGGTGGGACCACGAACATGACCTCGCGGGACGGAACGTGGCGGTCATCGGCAACGGGGCGAGCGCCGTCCAGTTCGTCCCGCGTATCGCGCCGAAGGCCGCGAGACTGAGCGTCTTCCAGCGCGAGCCGCAGTGGGTCGGCTGGAAGTGGGACCGGCGCTACCCGCGGGTCCGCAACCGGCTGAACCGCCGCCTTCCTGTGCTGCAGCGGCTGTCGCGCCTCGGCGTGTTCCTGTGGTTCGAGGCGCTGCTGAACCCGATGCTGATCTCGCCGCGCGGCCGCCGGTTCCTGTCCGCGCACGTGCGGGCGCTGTGCCGCACCACGCTGTGGTCGGTGCGCGACCGGACGCTGCGCGAACGGCTCACGCCCGGCTACGAGCTGGGCTGCAAGCGCGTTCTGGTCTCCAGCGACTACTACCGGACGCTCAACCTGCCCCACGTCGACGTCGTCACCAGCGCCGTCGTCAAGGTCACGTCCGATGCCGTCGTCACCGCCGACGGCGAGACGCACCCGGCCGACACCATCATCCTGGGCACGGGTTTCCGGACGCACGACTTCGTCGCGCCCATGCGCGTCACGGGGCTGGACGGGCGGGACCTGAGCGACGCATGGCGGGACGGGCCGCGCGCCTACCTGGGCATGGCCGTCGCCGGGTTCCCGAACTTCTTCCTCATGTACGGCCCGAACACCAATGTGGGGTCCGGGTCGGTGGTGTACATGCTGGAAAGCCAGATCGCCTACATCGTGCAGGCCGCCCGGGCGCTGCGCGATCCGGCGGTGCTGTACATGGACGTCCGCGAGGGCGTCCTCACCGACTTCGACGAGAATCTGCAGAGGCGGCTCGACGGGACCGTCTGGAACGCAGGGGGCTGCGACAGCTGGTACCTGCGGGACGGCCGGCGCAACGCGAGCAACTGGCCGGGATCGATGCTCGCCTACCGCCGCCGCACGAAAGCGCTCAACCCGTCCGACTACCGTTTCGTGGCCCGCTGACCTCAGGCGGCGCCGTGCGCACCGCCTCGGCCATCGCGGTGTCGCCCTGAGCCCGGTATCCCTCGACCACGCCGGCCCGGTCGGCCTCGGGACGGTTCTGGCTCATCTTCGCCTTGGCCTCGATCCGGCTGATGACCAGTTCGAGGCCGACGATGGCGCGCAGTTGCCCCGCGACGAAGGCGGGAGGGGCGTCGTCCACCGACCACGAAGGGTCGCGGCCGTGCTCGTGCCGGTCGGTCAGGCGGCGGACCATCGATTCGACCCATGCCGGATCGTCATGCACGACGAGACGGCCGTAGACGTGCGCCGTCAGGTAGTTCCACGTCGGCACCACCCGCCCATGCTCGGCCTTGGACGCGTACCAGGACGGCGACACGTAGGCGTCCGGCCCGTGCACGATGAACAGCGACTCCCCGGACGCGGGCTCGCGCCACTGGTCGTTGTTGCGCGCCACGTGCGCCAGCATCGCCCCGTGCTCGCCCACCGCGGGGTCGTACAGGACGGGCAGGTACGTCGCCAGGAGGCCCCGCGGTGTGCCGGTGACGAGGTCGGCCGTGTCGCAGCCGGCCAGCAGCTCCGCGACCTCGGCGTCGTCCGCGGAGAAATGTGCCGGTACGTACATGTCTCCGACGCTACCCGAGGGCCGCTTGTCGGTGCCGCGTGCGAAGCTGGGCATGTGAGCGCCGATGAGGAACGCGACGGGGTCCGGCTGACGAATCTCGATCAGCTCCTGTTCGAGGGGGCGGACGCGACCAAGCGCGACCTGGTCGACTATCTGGACGCCGTCGCCGGCCGCATCATCCCGCAGCTCGCCGGCCGGCCGCTGTCGGTCAAGCGCGTGCTGCGCGGCCAGAAGCCCTTCATGCAGAAGAACATCCCCAAGTACACGCCGTCCTGGGTGCGGACGGTGACGGTGTGGGCGGAGTCGTCGCAGCGCGAGGTGTCCTACGCGCTGTGCGACGACCGCCGCACCTTGCTCTGGTTCGCCAACCAGCGCGCCGTCGAGTACCACCCGCCGCTCTTCCGCGACGGCGCCTGGGACAAGCCGACCCACCTCGTCATGGACCTCGACCCGCCCGTACCGGACGCGTTCGGCACCGCCGTCGCCGCGGCCCACCTGGTGCGGCGGGCGATGGACGACTCCGGGCTCCAGGGGGCGGTCAAGACCAGCGGCGCGAAGGGCGTCCACGTGTTCGTTCCCCTGGACGGGCGGGCGCCCGCCGACGACGTGGCCGCCGCCACCCGCGCCCTCGCGGCCCGCGCCGAACGCCTCGACCCGGCGCTCGCCACGACCGCCTTCATCCGCGAGGACCGCGAGGGCAAGGTGTTCCTCGACTCGACCCGCGCCGGCGGCGCGACCGTCGTCGCCGCCTACAGCCCGCGGATCCGTCCCGGCACACCCGTCTCGTTCCCCGTCCCGTGGGACGACCTCGACCAGGTCGCCCCGGCCGACTTCACCATCCGGACCGCCGCCGCCCTCCTGGGCGACCGCGCCCCCTGGTCCGACCTGATGCCGCCCCCGCAGCGACTGCCGTCCGATCTGATCGAGGAGGGGCACACCATCCCGATCGCCAGGGTCCAGGCAATGCACGAGGGCAAACGCCGGGCCCGCGCCCGCCGCGCGACCTGAATCCGCGGAACGGACGAAGAATTGCATTGCGCCCGCCGTTTCCCCAGCCTTTCATGCTGAACGGCCGGGGAAACGGAAGGGCGGCGGAACGGCGGTGCCGGGCTCAGGAATTCAGGTCGACGGGCAGTTCGCGATGACCGTTGGAGATGAACGATTCCACCGGACGCAGTTCCGCCGGGTCGACGGCGAGGGACATATCGGGGAAGCGGCCGAATAGCGCCGGGAGGGAGATCTCGGCCTCCATCCGCGCGAGATGCTTCCCGACGCAGAAGTGCACGCCGTACCCGAACGAAACGTGCTCCTTGTCGGCGCGGTCGATGTCGAACCGGTCGGCGTCGTCCCCGTGCAGGGCGCGGTCGCGTCCCGCCGCCGCGTACGCCGCGAGGATCGCCTCGCCCTTGCCGATCGTCACGCCGCCGACGTCGATGTCGTCCACGGCGTAGCGCAGCGGCAGGTTCGCGACGGGCGCCTGCCAGCGCAGCGTCTCCTCGATCACCTCGTCCCACGGCACCTCGCCGGACCGGACCCGGGCGTACTGCTCGGGATGCGTCAGCAGCGCCAGGATCGCCTGGTCGAGCAGGTTCACCGTGGTCTCGTGACCGGCGGAGATCATCAGGATCAGCGTGTCGACCAGTTCGGTCTCGCTGAGCCGCGAGCCCTCGTCGTCCCGCGTGGAGATCAGCACGCCGGCCAGGTCGTCGGCGGGCTCGCGGCGCCGGAACTCGACGAAGTCCTGCAGGATGCCGTACATCTCCTGCTGGTTGGCGAGGGCCTCCTCGGCCGTCAGCGCCGTGTTGAAGATGCCGTCGACGCAGCGGCGCAGGCTCGGACGCGACTCGTCCGGGAGGCCGAACAGCCGGCAGATCACCTCGATCGGCAGCGGGTAGGCGAACTCCTCGCGCAGGTCGGCGCGGCCGCCGGGGGACGCGGCCAGCCGGTCGACCAGGTCGCGGGTGATCTGCTCCACGTCGGGCCGGAGGGCCTCGGTGCGCCGCGGGGTGAACGCCCGGGAGATGATGGTGCGCAGCCGGCGGTGGTCGTCGCCGTAGGCGGTGAACATGTTCTGCACCGACACCCACAGCGACAGCGGCCAGTCCGGCGGAATCTCGCCGTTGATCCATTTGGTCCAGTGCAGGTTCGGGTTCTTGGACACCATCGGATCGGCGAGCAGCTGCTTGAGTTCTTCCTGGCCGGTCACCGCCCACGCGGCCACGCCGCCGGGGAGTTCCACGGGCGTCACCTTCCCCCTTTCCCGCAGTTTGGCGGCCTCCCCTTGGATGTCGCCGCCGGTGGGGTCGATGACGTGCGGATTCTCCATTGGATCCTCTCCGGAGGTCGGGTCGGAACGCGCCGTGTACGGGCGCGTGCGAATGGCAACGCTGCCAACGTAGGACGCGGCCGGTGCCTCCGGCTAGATCACCCGATGGACTTACTCGTCTTCTCCTTTTTCGGCCATTCCCTAAATGGCCGCCCGGAAATCCTCATGGGGGAGGGGTTCCGGATGGGGCGTTTCGGCGAAGCGGCTCGCGGCCGCCATGTCCTGATCGCCGCCCGGCCGCGCGGTCTCCCCCCAGCCGTGCCCGGGCGACACGACGTTGTCGGGCGGCGCCTCCGACGCGGCGCCGTAGAGGTAGGAGCCGAGGCCGATCAGCAGCCGCTGCACGTCCTGCTGCGGCCGGACGACCAGCCGCACGAACCGGCTCGTCGACCCCAGCTTGTTGCCGCACTCGCGGATGAACACCCCGTGGTGGGAGATGAGGTGGTCGCGCAGCGCGACGCCGTCCCTGCCGTCCGGAAGCTTGACCATGATGAAGTTGCCCTGGGACGGGAAGACCTTCAGCCCCGGCAGCGCCGCGAGCTGCTGCGCCATCAGCATCCGGTCGCGGGCCAGCAGCCGGAGGCTCTCCCGGTACTCCACGCCGTGCTCGCGGAGCAGGAACACCACGACCTCGGCGAAGGAGTTCAGGTTCCATTTCGGCAGCGCCGCCCGGACCATATGCGCCAGCCCCGGGTTCGCGACCATGTAGCCGAACCTGATGCCGTGCAGGCCGAAGTTCTTGCCGAGGCTCTTCAGGACGATCACGTTGGGCCGGATGCGGGCCTCGTCGGCGACGCTGGTGTGCGCCTCGGCGTCCACGAAGTCCAGGAACGACTCGTCCACCACGACCAGGTCCAGATCGATCAGCAGGTCCAGCAGCCGGACGACCTCGCGGCGCGGGACGTAGCCGCCGTCGGGGTTGTTGGGGTTGCAGATGACGGCGACCCGCGACCCGCGGGTGCGGACGAAGTGCACGAACGCGTCGACGTCGAACTCGAAGCCGCGCATCTCGTGGAGCTGGAACATGTCGACGCGCTTGCCGGTCTCCAGCGGCTGGTCCGTCCAGCGCCCGAATGTCGGGATCGGCGTGGCGAGGCTCTCGCGGACCAGCAGATGGTCGATCCAGGTGATCAGCTCTGTCGATCCGTTGCCCATCACCACCGTCTGCGGGTTGTGCCCGAGCACCGCGCACAGCTCGGCGGTGATCGTGTCGGCATCGCTGGGGTAGTACTTCAGGATCTGCTCCATCGCGCCCGCGAGCTGGGAGAACATCCCGGGCGTCGGGAAGTACGGGTTGCAGGGGATGCAGAAGTCGACCAGGTCCTGCCGTCCCGACGAGGCCCGCTGGAGGGCGAAGAAGGACGGGCTGTGCGCGTTCTTGCGCAGCATGCTCGGATCGATCGAGTCCGATGACACGAAAGGTGCTCCTCGCGTGCGGGGACGTCCGCTCGGCCGGGGGCGGCGTCCGACCGTTTCGTCGGTGGGTCCGGGAGTCCGGGGGCCGGGACCCGGGGGTCCGGTTGGTGCTCGTCGCCAGAGGTACGTCCTCGCCGCCGCCCGGGTTCAGCCCGTGCGGCGCGGTCGCGCCGCACGGGAGTGAGGGAGCCCCCGGTCAGCGCCGGCCGGCGTCGGCGTCCAGGAGCTTGCGCAACTGGTCGGTCGCGTCCGGTTCGAGCGCGTCGAACCGTTCCCGGTACAGGGCGGTGGACTTCGCGGCGGGCCAGTCGTCCGGGAGGTGCTCGGCGGGCAGGCCGGGGTCGGTGCGGAGCAGTTGCAGCCAGTCGGCGCCGAGGAGGGTGAGGCGGGTCAGGGGGCGGCCCGTCTGCCGGCGGTCCGGTGTCCAGGTGGCGAGGAACGACTCGTGCTCGGCGCGGATGGCGTCCACGTCCCACGCCCGGTGCAGGAGCTTCGGCACGTCGGTGCCCTCCACCGGCACGGAGTAGAACCCGTCGGCCAGTTCCGCCATCTCGGCGAACTCGGGGCCTTCGAAGACGGTTGCGATGTCGACGCGGCCGGGCGCGATCCACAGCCCGTCCCGCAGGCCGCCGAAGCCGGCCCAGATCAGCCGGGCGCGGATCTGGTGGCGCAGGTCGCGGCGGCTCTCCGGCATGGAGTAGCTGAGCAGCGTCCATTCCCCGTTCGGGTGGGTGAACGGCGCCGGCGAGTCGACCCGGGGCTTGGCCTCGCGGAGCAGGTCCTCCGCCCACGGGCTGAGGAAGAACCGGGCGGTGCGTCCCTCCCGGACCCGGGTGAGCAGTCCCTTGCGCGTCATCCGGGCGAGCGTGGCGCGTCCCGCGGCCTCCGCGACCCCGAGGTCGCCGAGCAGGTGCAGGAAGACCCGGGAGCTGATCGGCGGATACCCGCGGTCGAGGACGACCGAGCCGAGGAAGCTGAACAGCAGCTGCTGCGGAGCGCGCGGGCGCGGCCGCGCGTTCTGGGACGCGTCCTGCTCGGCGGTCATGCCCCGTCCTCTCGTCGTTCTCGTGGTCCTGCGTTCGCGGTGGTCCCGTCCGGTGGTCTCGACCCCGCCCGCGGACTCGTCGGCAGCCATCACACCATGACCCGCGGACCACCGCTGTGACCCAGGTTATTCGATTAATTCTTGACGCACGACAACTTTGAATCTAATTTCTAGGCCACGGGGGACGACCGGACCAGGAAGGGTGGCAATGGAGCTGAACGGGAAGGTGGCGGTGGTCACCGGCGGCGGGCGAGGTCTCGGCCTCGCCTACGCCGGGGAGCTCGCCCGCGCGGGCGCGGCCGTCGTCGTCAACGACGCGGACGCGGCCACCGCCGAGGCCGCGGCCGAGCAGATCAACGACTCCGGCGGGCGGGCCGTCGCGCACGTCGCCGCGGTCGGCACGTCCGAGGCCGCCGAAGGCCTGGTCGGACGAGCCGTGGACGAGTTCGGCCGCCTCGACGTGATGGTGACCAACGCCGGCGTCCTCCGCGACAGGGTCCTGTGGAAGATGACCGACGACGACTTCGACACCGTCGTCCAGGTCCACCTCAAGGGCACGTTCACCTGCGCCCGCGCGGCGGCGGTGCGGCTCCGCGAGCAGGGCGAGGGCGGCCGGCTCATCCTTGTCGGCTCCCCGGCCGGGCAGCGCGGCAACTTCGGCCAGACCAACTACTCGGCGGCCAAGGCCGGGATCGTCGGGTTCGCCCGCACCTGGGCGATGGAGCTGGCCCGCGCGAACGTCACCGTCAACGCGGTCGTCCCCGTGGCGGCGACCGCGATGACCGAGACGATCCCCGCGCTCGCCCCGTTCGCGGAGGCGATGCGGCAGGGACGGGAGATGCCGCCGTTCGCCCGCCGCGCCCTGGCCTTCGGTACCCCGGAGGACGCCGCCGGGCTCGTCGCGTTCCTCGCCTCCGACGCGGCGTCCGGCATCACCGGGCAGGCCGTCGGCGTCGGCGGCGACCGGCTGTCGCTGTGGACGCACCCCACCCAGGCCGTCGCCGCCTACCGGGACGGCGGCTGGAGCGCCGGCGACATCGCCGCCGCCTGGCCGACGATCTTCGCCGGGCACGAGCAGAGCGTGGGGGAGAACCTCCCCGAGGCGCCGGAACCGGAGCCGTCCCGGTGACCCGCCTCGACCTGGACGCCCTGGAGGCCATCGACGTGCACGTCCACGTCGAGACCGACCGGCACGGCCACCTGTCGCTGCCCGGCGAGTACCTCGACGCATCCGCGAAGTACTTCGGCGGAGGGCACCGCACGCCCGGCATCCACGAGATCGCCTCCTACTACCGCGAGCGGCGCATGGCGGCCGTCGTGTTCACCGTCGACATCGAGAGCGCCACCGGCCATCCCGCGCTGTCGAACGAGGAGATCGCGGACGCCGCCGCCGAGCATCCCGATGTCCTCATCCCCTTCGCCAGCATCGACCCGGCCAAGGGACGCGCCGGCGCGCGGACGTTCCGCCGCCTGGTCGAGGAACGCGGCGTCCGCGGGATCAAGTTCCACCCGTCCCTGCAGGGCTTCGCGCCCAACGACCGCAGCGCGTACCCGCTGCTGGAGGTCGCCGCGGAGCACGGCGTCCCGGCCCTGTTCCACACCGGGCAGACGGGCATCGGCGCGGGCATGCCGGGCGGCGGGGGCGTCCGGCTCGGCCTGTCGAACCCGATGCTGCTGGACGACGTCGCCGTCGACGTCCCCGACCTGACGATCATCCTGGCGCATCCGTCGTTCCCCTGGCAGGACGAGGCCCTCGCCGTCGCCACGCACAAGCCGAACGTCTACATCGACCTGTCCGGCTGGTCGCCGAAGTACTTCCCGCCGCAGCTCGTCCGATACGCCAACAGCCTCCTTCAGGACAAGGTGCTGTTCGGCTCCGACTACCCCGTCATCACCCCGGACCGGTGGCGGGCCGACTTCGCGAAGCTGGAGATCAAGCCGCACGTCCAGCCCAAGATCCTCAAGGACAACGCCGTCCGCGCCCTGCGCCTCGGCACCAAGGAGACGAAATGAGCACGACGGTCGCGTTCGAGGATCTGAAGAGCCTGGCCGGCGGGTCGCTCGGCTCAAGCCGGTGGCTGGAGGTGGATCAGGCCCGCATCGACACCTTCGCCGACGCCACCGGTGACCACCAGTGGATCCACGTCGACCCCGAGCGGGCGAAGGACGGCCCGTTCGGCGGTCCGATCGCGCACGGGTACCTGACGCTGTCCCTGGTCATCCCGCTGTGGGACGAGCTGCTGGACGTCACCGGCGTCACGACCAAGGTGAACTACGGCCTGAACAAGGCCCGGTTCCCCGCCCCCGTCCCGGCCGGTGCGCGCATCCGGCTGTCGGGGACGCTCGCGGACGTGGCCGACGTCGCCGGCGGCGTCCAGGTCACCCCCGACCTCGTCGTCGAGATCGAGAACGGGGACAAGCCGGCCTGCGTCCTGCAGCCGGTCTTCCGCTTCTACCCCTGACCCGCTTCTACCCCTGACCCGCTTCTGTCCCTGCCCCGGGGTGCCGCCGCCCACGAGCCGGTCAGTTGTCCGTATGATGGACACCTGACGGGCGCGTGCGGACGGCCGCGTTGTTGACGGCAGGGGATGATCGATGCCACGGGAAGGCACCGGACCGGATTTCATCGAGGCGCTGGCCCGGGGCCTCGACGTCATCACCGCCTTCGAGGCGCGGCGCCCCGTGATGTCGCTGGCGCAGGTCGCCGAGGCCACCGGCCTCGCCCGGCCGACCGCCCGCCGCATCCTGCTCACCCTCCGCGAACTCGGCTACGTGCGCGCCGACGACGGAGGATACGCCCTCACCCCGCGGGTCCTCGACCTCGGCGTGTCCTACGTCCGGTCGATGGGGCTGTGGGACGTGGCGCGCCCGCACATGGAGCGGCTCGTCGCGCGGACGAACGAGTCGTGCTCGATCGCGCAGCTCGACGGGTCCGACATCGTGTACGTCGCCCGCGTCGCCGTCCCGAAGATCGTCGCGCTGGCGGTGCAGATCGGGACGCGGTTCCCGGCCCTGCAGACGTCGCTCGGCAAGGTCCAGCTCGCCTCGCTCGACCCGGCGGAGGTCGACCGGATCCTCGCCGAGCCGACCCGCTCCGGCCTGGAGCCGCGCGTCCACCTGTCCAAGCAGGACCGCGACGCGGAGCTGCGCGAGGTCCGCGCGCGCGGATGGGCGATGACCGACGAGCAGCTCGCGCGCGGCATCCGCTCGGTGGCGGCGCCGCTGCGGGACGGCTCCGGAAAGGTCATCGCGGGCATCAACGTCAACACCCACGCCGCCGAGACGCCCGTCGAGCGGCTCCTGGAGGAGCACCTGCCGCTGCTGCTGCACACGGCGGGGGAGATCAGCGCCGACTTCGCGCGGCTGGAGACCGTCCCGCAGGTCACCCGGCCGGCCGCGGGGTGAGGACGATCCGCCCCTCCGCGGTCCCCTCGCCCTGACGCCGCCACGCCGCCGCCGCGTCCTCCAGCGGGACGGTCTCGTGCGCGACCGTCAGCCTCCCGGACGCGGCCCGCGCGGCGACGAACGCGACCGCCTCCGCGCGCTGCTCCGCGGTCAGCTCGTTGTTGGTGAAGCCGAGCAGCCGCAGAGACTTCCCGCGAAGGGTGGCGGAGTCGATCGGGCTGGTCTCGCCCGCCGAGCCGCCGAGGTTGACGAGCCGCCCGCCGGGGCCCAGGGTCCGGGCCGCGGCCGCCGCCGGGGCACCGAACAGCGGGTCGAGCACCAGGTCGGCGGGCCCGTCCGCGGCACCGGCGAACCGGCGGGCCAGCTCGGCGACGTCGCCGGTGTCGAGCGCGACGACCGCGTCCGCCCCCGCCCGTTCCGCCCGCTCCATCGCGGCCGGTGACCGCGCCCCGGCGATGATCCGCCGCGCGCCCGCCGTCCGGGCGAGCTGGACGGCGGCCTGGCCGACGACGCCGCCCGCGCCGAGCACGATGACCTGCTCCCCGGCGGTCAGCCCGCCGCGCCAGGTCAGCGCCATGTGCGCGGCGACCGCCGACAGCCCGAGCGCGGCCACGAGGACGGGGTCGGCGCCGTCCGGCAGCTCGACGAGCGCCGCCTCCGGCACGGCCGCGACCTCGGCCATGCTGCCGTCGCCCGGCGCCATCCCGGCGGGGGTCGGGAACCAGACGGTCCGTCCGGCGGACGTCCCGACGCCCTGGACGCCCGGCACGTACGGCGTCGCCGGCCTCCCGAAGTAGGACGTCCCGGTCGCGCACAGCAGGTCGAGCGGGGTGATGGGCGCGGCGAGGACGTCCACGAGCACCTCGCCGTCCGCCGGCACGGGCGCGTTCCGGTCGTCCACCAGCGGAGGACGCCCGGCCTCGCGAATCTCTGCGGCGCGCACGGCTCAGGTCGCGATGTCGGGGTAGGGGAGCGTGAAGTGCGAGAGCCGCCGCGCGTACTCGAGCTGGAACCCGAGCGGCTCGTCGTAGTCGCGTTCGAACATCGCGATGAACAGCGTGAGCGTCAGGAACGGGTGGGCGCCCAGCTCGAACAGCTTCGGGTAGTCGTGCCCGGTGAGCGCGGCGCGCTCGGCGTCGTCGAAGCGCAGCCAGGTGCTCGACTCGCCGCCGTGGCAGTTGATGATGCGGTTGGCCTGTTCCTCCTCCCACCACGCCACGGTCGCCTCCGGCTCGTCCCGGTAGCGCTCGACGAGGCCGGGGTCGCGGTCGACGGTGTAGAGGAACTTGTCCAGCAGGTACTTGCTCACTTGGCCGCTCCGTTCGGGTACCAGGTGAAGTAGGCCTCCATCGTGTGGAACAGGTCGTAGGTGTCGACGTAGTCGGCCTTCCGGCCCTCGCCCGCGACGCCCATCATCAGCATGAAGTCCATGAACCCGTGGGTGGCGTTGCCGGGCGCGTGCAGGCTGTCGAGCGTCACCTCCGACAGGCAGCCCTCGATGTCGCCGGACGAGATCCACTCCACGGCCTTCGCGTCGAACTCCGGGTCGGGGCCGTGCGGGCCGAACTGGCGCGGGCCGCCCAGCTCCAGCGACAGGTGCCCGGTGCCGATGACCGCGACCCGCCGGTCTCCGGGCCACGACTCCACCAGCTCCCGGATCGTCTTCCCGAGCTGGACGAACCGCTTCGGCCGCGGCAGCGGCGGCGCGAAGATGTTGGTGTAGACGGGGACGATCGGCAGGTCGTTCTGCGGGCGCAGCGTGATGATCGGGCACGTGATCGAGTGGTCGATGCGCAGCTCGTTGGAGAACGCCAGGTCGAACCCCGCGTCCAGGCCCTCGCGCAGCATGTACGCCGACAGGTCCTCCTGCCCCTTCATCAGCATCCTGGGGAGCCCGAACTCGCGTTCCTCGTTGTACCAGTTCGCGTCGTAGAAGGGCGCCTTGCCGATGAGGAACTGCGGCATGTTGTCCAGCCACAGCTGGTGGAAGTGGTCGGAGCCGACCATCACCAGGACGTCCGGCCGGGCCCTGGTGAGCGTCTCGCGGAACGCCTCGACCTTGCGGACCCATTCGTCCGCGAAGCCGGGACGGTCCTCGCCGGTCGCGGTGCTCGCACGGTAGTAGAAGGGATGGTGGGTCGAAGCGATCACAGCGACCAGTTCAGCCATGACGGTCTCCGGGGGTGTAGGGGTCGGGGGCGACGGACCGGTTGTTGAGGTCCACCGATAGGAAGATCTCGTTGCCGACGGGGCGGCGTAGCTCCTCGGCGAGCTGCCCGATCAGCCCGGCGGTGCGGGCGAGCAGCGCGAACCCGCGCAGCAGCTCCAGCGGCAGCCCGAGGTCGGCGAGGGCGGCGCCGCACACCCCGGCGCCGTTCAGCGGCAGCCTCTTGCCCAGCACCTCGGGGTGGACGCGGCCGATCGCGGCGAACAGCGACAGGTGCGGCCCGAACAGGCCCTCCTCGGCGGCGATCTGCATCAGCCGGGGAGTGCGCGGGTCGCCGTCCTTGTGCACGTGATGGCCCAGGCCCGGGACGAATCGCTTCGCCTCGCGTTCCGCCCGGACGGTCCGCAGCGCCACCGCGTCCCATCCTTCGTCGTCCGTCGGCAGGCCGGACGGCGGATCGCCGGCCACCGAGGTCAGGACGTCGTTCAGGAAGCGGCCCGTGTCCTCGGTGACGCCCAGGAACCGGGACCCGCCGCCGAGCAGCCCGGCGGCGAGGGCGCCCTGCACCGAGTCGGGCGCCGACAGGTACGTCAGCCGGGTGACGATCGCGGTCGGGGTGAAGCCGTGGTCGGCGAGCGCGGCGAGGACGGCCTCGAACACGCGCGTCTCGCCCGGCTCCGGCCGCCGCTGCGTCGCGAGCCAGAACGCCAGCTCGCCGAACCCGACCTCGCCCATCACGTCCTTCGCGAGATCGTGCCCCAGCAGCGTGATCGTCTCGCGGCTGGACGCGCCCAGCGCCGTCGGATACTCGGGGCGTTCAGCCACGGCCGTCCTCCCGGGGCTCGTCCCGCCGCGGCTCGGCCAGCCACTTGCGCAGTTCGGCGCCGTGCTCGTCCAGTCCGGGCGGCGGCAGCCGGTACGTCACGGGCGTCCGGGAGAAGCGTATGGGGTGCCGGGTCGTCGGCACGGCTCGATCGCCCTCGCCGACCACGACGACCGGGTCCAGCTCGAAGCGCTCGGCCATCGCGAACCCGCCGTCGATCGTGTTGATCGGCCCGCTCGGCACGCCCGCCTCCACCAGCAGCTCGAACCACTCGACGGCGCCGCGCCGGGTCAGCCGCTCCACCAGGATCGGGCGCAGCTCCGCGCGGTTGGCCGTCCGGCCGGCGTTGGTCGCGAACCGCGGGTCGTCCGGGACGTCCGGGATGCCGAGGACCTCGCACAGCTTGCGGAACTGGCCGTCGTTGGCCGCCGTGATGATCAGGTCGTTGTCGGCGGTCGGCAGCGGCTCGTAGGGGAACACGCTCGGGTGCGCGTTGCCCATCCGGTAGGGGACGGTGTCGCCGGCGACATAGGCGGAGCTGTGGTTGACCAGGCCCGTCAGCGCCGACGACAGCAGGTTCACCTCGACGTGCTGGCCGTCGCCGGTCGCGTCGCGGTGCCGCAGCGCCGCCAGGATGCCGATCGCGGCGTGGTTGCCCGCCATCACGTCGAACACCGAGATCCCCGCCCGGTACGGCGGACCGTCCGGGTCGCCGGTCAGGCTCATCAGCCCGGAGATCGCCTGCACCATCAGGTCGTAGCCGGGGACGTCGCGTCCCGCCCCCGACCCGAAGCCGGTTATCGAGCTGTAGATGACGCCGGGGTTGGCGGCGCGGACGGAGTCGTAGTCGAGCCCGAACCTGGCGAGGCCGCCCGGCTTGAAGTTCTCGATCAGGACGTCCGCGCGGCGGGCCAGCTCGCGGCCCGCCGCGGCGTCCTCCTCGTCCCGCAGGTCGAGGGCGATCGAGCGCTTGCCCCGGTTGATGCCGAGATAGTAGGTCGACGCGTCGCCGCGCGCGGGCGGCGTCCAGGAGCGGGTGTCGTCGCCCTTCGGGCCCTCCACCTTGATCACTTCGGCGCCCAGGTCGGCCAACAGCATCGTCGCGTAGGGCCCGGCCAGGATCCGGGAGAAGTCCGCCACGAGCACCCCCGACAGGGGACGGCCCGGCCCTTCGCGCGCGGTGTCGTCCGTCATCCGGCTCCCTCACTCGTCCGTTGAGCGGACGTTCGTCCGCCTCCTCGATTCTGCCATGCCGATATCGAACCTGGTCAAGTGGTTGACACTTTGACTACCGATGGGAAGAGTGGCCCCATGCAGGTTTGACCGTAGAGCGGACATCAGTCCGTGGCCGCTCCAGAGGGGCGGCGAGCCGGTAGAGCGTCCCGAGGACGAGGAGTGCAAGCGATGCCGAACACGACGAGCGAGTTCGGGCCGGGCCGCCCCGTGGTGCTGCGCGGCGGCACGGTCCTGCCGATGACCGACGGGCGCGAGGTCCTCGACCGCGCCGACGTCCTCATCACCGGAGACAAGATCACCGCGGTGGGCCCGGACCTCCAGGTCCCGGACGGGACCGCCGAGATCGACGCGACCGACGGCATCGTGATGCCCGGGATGATCGACACCCACCGGCACATGTGGCAGACCGCCATGCGCGGCTACGGCGCCGACTGGACGCTGACCCAGTACTTCGTCTGGTACTACCTGGAGCACGGGAAGCGGTTCCGTCCCGACGACGTCCACGCGGGCAACGTGCTCGCCGCCCTGGAGGCCATCGAGGCCGGCGTCACCACGGTCGTCGACTGGTCGCACGGCCTGCAGACCCTCGACCACGCCGACGCCGCCGTGGACGCGCTGCGCTCGGTGCCCGGACGGTTCGTCCTCGCCTACGGCAACATCCAGGCGCCGCCCGCGGAGTGGACCGGGACGCCGGAGTTCCGCGACTTCGCCGCCAGGCTCATCGGCGGCGACCTGCTCGGCTTCCAGATCGCGTTCGACGTGACCGGCGACCCGTCCTTCCCGGAGAAGCCCGCCTTCGAGGTCGCCCGGGAACTGGGCGCCCCCGTCACCACCCACGCCGGCGTGTGGGGCGCGACCAGCGACGACGGCATCAAGCTCATGCACGACCACGGGTTCATGACACCCGAGACGGTGTACGTGCACGCCGCGTCCCTGTCCGCCGACTCCTACCACCGCATCGCCGCCACCGGCGGGTCCATCTCGGTCTCCACCGAGAGCGAGCAGAGCGCCGGGCAGGGCTACCCGCCCACCTGGGTCCTGCGCGCCCACGACATCCCGGTGTCGCTGTCGATGGACACGAGCGTCTGGTGGAGCGGCGACCTGTTCTCCGCCATGCGGACCACGCTCGGCGCCGACCGCTGCCGCATGCACCTTGAGGCGCACAACAAGGGCGAGACCGTCACGCACTGCAGCCTGCGCGCCGACCAGGTCGTCGAGTGGGCCACGCGCGGCGGAGCCCGGACGCTCGGCCGCGACGATCTCGGCAGCCTCCAACCCGGCAAGAAGGCCGACGTCGTCCTGATCAAGAACGACCATTCGCCGGTGTCGTTCCCGCTCCTCAACCCCTACGGTCACGTCGCGTTCCAGGCGCAGCGCGGCGACGTCCACACCGTGATCGTGGACGGGCGCGTCGTCAAGCACGACCACCGCCTGGTGGACGCCGACCTCGCCGCCGCCCGCCGCGAGGTCGAGTCGACGGTCGAGTACCTGCGCTCGTCGATGGGCGAGCAGGAATGGGCGGCCGGCATGAACCCGGACGTCCCCGAGACGAAGGTCCTCGACAACCCCTACACCTACACCGACTACCGCAGCGCCTCGACCCACACCCGCTGACCCGGGTTCCGGGTTTCCGTCACCGGCTCCGCGCCCTCGGAGGGGTGGTCGCGGGGCCGGTGGCCGGACCGCCGCGGCCGTCCAGCAAGGTTCGACAATCTATTGACGCTGCTCAAGCAATCTGTATAACTTCTTGCCGAGGTCGTCCGGGGTGGCGCGTGTCACTCCCCACCGCGAACCGAGGTGAGTGATGGAACTGTTCGCCACACCGAGGACGCTCGCCGAACGGCGCGATGACGGCTCGATCGTCCTGGAATCCGCGCTGCCGCTCGAACCGCACGCCGCGAGCATGGCGCATCTGTTCCGCGACGCCGCCGACGCCCACCCCGACCGGCTCCTCGTCGCCGACCGCGACGGCCGAGCCGACGCCGACGGCGGGGGCTGGCGGCGCGTCACCTACGGCCAGGCGCGGCGCATGGCGGACGGCCTCGCGCAGGCGCTGCTCGACCACGGCGCGTCCGGCCGTCCCGTGATGGTCCTGTCCGGCAACTCCGTCGAGCACCTCCTGCTGACCCTCGCCTGCTACACGGCCGGGTCGCCCGTCGTCCCCGTCAGCACCGCCTACTCGCTCCTGGACGCCGACCACGTCAAACTCCGCGACATGGCCGCGCTGACCAGACCCGCCGTGGTGTTCGCCGACGATCCCGGTGCCTACGCCTCCGCGCTGACCGCCGCCACCGCCCTGAACGGGGCCGGCGGAACGCCCCTCAGCGGACGCGACGGCTTCCGGGAGTGGGCCGCGACCGAACCCACCGCCCAGGTGGACGAGCACTTCGCCCGCGTCGGCCCGGACACCGTCGCCAAGATCCTTTTCACCTCTGGATCGACGGGCCGCCCCAAGGGCGTGGTGAACACGCACCGGATGCTGTGCGCCAACCAGCAGATGCTCCGCCAGACCTGGCCGTTCCTCGCCGAGGAACCGCCCGTCCTGCTCGACTGGCTGCCGTGGAGCCACACGTTCGGCGGCAACCACAACATGGGCCTCGCCATCGCCAACGGCGGCACCCTCTACGTCGACGACGGCAAGCCCGGCCCGCCGGAACTGGCGGAGCGCACCGTCCGCAACCTCGCCGACGTGCGCCCGACCGTGTACTTCAACGTGCCCGCCGGGTACGCCTCGCTGCTGCCCCGCCTTGAGTCCGACCCGGAGTTCGCCCGGGCGTTCTTCTCCCGGATGCGCTACGTGTTCTACGCCGCCGCCGCACTGCCGCAGCAGGTGTGGGACGGCATCGCCGAGGTCGCCGCGTCCGCCGGGTCGTCCGCGCCGATGACGACGTCGTGGGGCGCGACCGAGACCGCGCCCGCCGCGACGTCGGCGTACTTCGCGTCCGGCCGCAGCGACTGCATCGGCGTCCCGATCCCCGGCGTCTCCGTCAAGCTGGCGCCGGTCGGCCCGAAGCTGGAGATCCGGGTGAAGGGACCGTCCGTCACGCCCGGCTACCTCGACGACCCGGTCCGGACACGGGAGGCGTTCGACGACGAGGGCTACTACCGCACCGGCGACGCCGTCCGGCCGGTGGACGACGACGACCCCGGCAAGGGCCTGGTGTTCGACGGCAGGATCAGCGAGGACTTCAAGACTTCGAGCGGTACCTGGGTCAGCGTCGGCACGCTGAAGTCGGCGCTGCTGAGCGCCTGCGGCGGTCTCGTCTCCGACGCCGTGCTCACCGGCCACGACACCGACCGCGTCGGCGCGCTCGTCTGGTTGAATCCGGCCAGGACGCGCACCTCCACAGAAGCCGAGGTACGCGCCGCCCTCGGCGACGCGCTGCGCCGGCTGAACGACGGCGCTACCGGCACGTCCCGCCGGGTCGTCCGGCTCCTCGTGCTGGACGAGCAGGCGTCCCTGGCCCACGGCGAGATCACCGACAAGGGCTACGTCAACCAGCGGGCGGTTCTGGACCGCCGCGCCCACCTGGTGAAACTCCTGCACACCGACCCCGCCCCGGCGGAGGTCGTCCTCCCACGCCGATCCCGCCCGCCGCGACCCGCCCGATGAGTTTCCGGGTTCCGGACGGCCCAGTCCCCGCATACCCCGGGGAGCCTCAGGCGTGCAACGTCCCCGCGCCGAGGAGGGCGAAGAGCAGCAGGCCGATGACGACCCGGTAGACCACGAAGGAGGTGAAGCTGTGGCCGGCCACGAACTTGAGAAGCCAGGCGATGGACGCGTAGGCCACGATGAACGACACGGCGGTCCCGACGATCAGCGGGAGGGCGCCGGCACCCGACGTCAGCGCGCTGGGCAGCTCGTAGATGCCCGCGCCGGTCAGCGCCGGGATGCCCATGAAGAACGACAGCCTGGTCGCGGCGACGCGGTCCAGGCCCAGCAGGAGACCGGTCGAAATGGTCGCCCCGGAGCGGGAGAAGCCGGGGAACAGCATCGCGAGGATCTGTGAGCCGCCGATCAGCATCGCGTCGCTGAGGGACGTGTCGTCCTCACCGCGCTTGTGCCTGCCGTACCGGTCGGCGAGCCACATCACGACGCTGCCGCCGATCAGCGACCCCGCGACCACCCACAGCGAGGCCAGCGGGCCGTGGATGAGGTCGTCGGCGGCGACCCCGACGATGACGACGGGGATCGTGGCGTAGATGACCCACCAGCCGAACTTGTAGTCGTGGTGGTACCGCTCGTCCTTGTCGGCGATGCCGCGTCCCCAGGCCCTGACGATGCGAACGATGTCGGAGAAGAAGTACACCAGTACCGCCGCGATCGCCCCGGTCTGGATGACGGCGGTGAACCCGATCACCGCGCGGTCCTCCACCGGGACGCCCATCAGGCCCTCGGTGATCTTCAGATGGCCGGTCGAGGACACCGGGAGGAACTCGGTCAGGCCCTCCACGATGCCGAGAACGATGGCCTGCCCGACACTGATCCCGCTCAATGACCCGATTCCTCTCCTGACCTGCACCCGTCCGCGGCGAGCCTACTGCCGCCCACCGATCATGCTCGGTCACGAGGGAGATAACTTCACCCGCCGTTAACCGGATGGTCAGCGTGCGGTGGTCTCGTCGGCGACGAGGAACGCCGGCCGGCGCGTCGCGCCGACCGGCGTCGTCCACCCGGGAACCGGCCCACCGGGAATGCTCAGCCCCAGACGTCCTCGGCGGTCTCGGCGATGAGGCGGAGCTTCGCCGCCTGCTGCTCGGCGGTCAGCACGTTGCCCTCCACCGTGGAGGAGAACCCGCACTGCGGCGACAGGCAGAGCTGCTCCAGCGGGACGTGCCGCGACGCCTCGTCGATGCGGCGCTTCAGGTCGTCCTTGGACTCCAGTTCGCCGCGCTTGGTCGTCACCAGGCCCAGCACGACCATCTTGCCCGGGGGGACGAACCGGAGCGGCTCGAAGCCGCCGGAGCGCTCATCGTCGAACTCGAGGAAGAACCCGTCCACGTTCAGCTCGCTGAACAGGGCCTCGGCGACGAAGTCGTAGCCGCCCTCGGCCGTCCAGGACGACCGGAAGTTGCCCCGGCACATGTGGGTGGTGACGTTCATGCCTTCGGGCCGCCCGGCCAGCGCGGCGTTGATCTGCCGGATGTAGCGCAGGTGCAGGTGCTCGGCGTCGTCCCCGCGCTCGGAGATCATGGCCCGCTGTGCCGGGTCGTTGAGGTAGGCGAGGCTGGTGTCGTCGAGCTGCAGGTACCGGCAGCCCAGCTCGCCCAGCCGGCGCACCTGCTCGGCGTAGGCGGCGGCCAGGTCGTCCCAGAACTCCTCGATGTCCGGATAGACCTTCGGGTCGATCGACGCCGGGCCGCCCCGGTAGTGGACCATGTTCGGCGACGGGATCGTCAGCTTCGGCGTCACCCCGTCCCCGGCGACGCTCTGCAGGTACGAGAAGTGATCCGCGAAGATCGTGTGCTCCAGCCGGACCTTGTCGTGCACGCTCAGCGCCGCCGTGGTGAACTCGATGTCCCCGGCGTCGCTGTGGAACCGCACCTTGATCTTCTCGTCGGCCGGGCTGATCCCGCCGAGCTGGTAGATGAAGTCCATGTGCCACGAGGTGCGGCGGAACTCCCCGTCGGTGGCCGACCGCAGCCCGGCCTCACCCTGCAGCCGCACCACGTCACGGATGGCGGCGTCCTCGATCTCGGCGAGCCGGGCGGCGTCGATGCGGCCCTGCGCGTGATCCTCCCGCGCGGCCAGAAGCTCGGACGGACGCAGAAGACTGCCGACGTGGTCGGCCCGAAACGGTGGCTTGGTTCGCAGGGACAAGGCTTGCTCCTTCAGCGGGGCTGGACATGGACGCTGCCAATCTAGGCACATCCGCGACCGTGATCAATCATTTGCCAAAGATGCCCCCGACCTCAGCGATCCCGGTCATCTCCGCATGACCGCCCCCCGGAACGGCCGGACGATCACCCTGTCCCGGCCCCCGGCTCAGTCGGCGGCGACCTCGCGCTCGGCCCGTTCGAACTCCACGGCCATGGCCGCGGCGAGCGCCTTGGCCGCCGACAGCGGCCGGACCATGACCGTCAGGTCCTCGATCAGGCCGTCGTCGTTCATCCTCAGGAAGTCGCAGCCGGTGATCGTCAGCTCGCCGACCCCGGCCTCGAAGAGCAGGGCGTGGTCACGGCCGCCCACGTCGTTGATCTCCCGGATGTAGCGGATGTCGGTGAAGACCCGCAGGACGGCGCGCAGGATCGCCGCGGTGATGGGCTTGCCGGAGTACGGCTTGAAGACGACCGGGCTCGTGAACACGACGTCGTCGGACAGCAGGGCCTCGATCGCGTCGTGGTCGCCGGCCTCGGCGGCCGCTCGGAACGGGTGCATGCGCTCACCTTGATAGTCATATTGTTGACTAGCCAGTAACCAGAATACTGGCAGGCCCGGGCGCCGAGCGCCACCGGCCACCGGGAGCGCCTTCGTTCTCCAGCGGGCGAGCGTCCACCTCCCGCGGAGAGGCGCCTGGCCCGCCTCTTAGAACACGTTCTAGTATCGGACCCATGCGCCATGGCATCGTGCTCTTCACCAGTGACAGGGGCATCACGCCCGCCGCCGCCGCGAAGGCCGCAGAAGAGAACGGGTTCCACACGTTCTACGTGCCCGAGCACACGCACATCCCGGTCAAGCGCGATGCCGCGCATCCCGGAACGGGCGACGAATCCCTCCCCGACGACCGCTACATGCGCACCCTGGACCCGTGGGTGTCGCTGGCGTCCGCGGTCACCGTCACCTCGACGATCCGGCTCGCCACGGCCGTGGCGCTCCCGGTGGAGTCGGACCCGATCACCCTCGCCAAGGCCATCGCCACGCTCGACCACCTGTCGGGCGGCCGCGTCACGATCGGCGCCGGGTTCGGCTGGAACACCGACGAGCTCGCCGACCACCACGTGCCCGCCGGCAAGCGCCGCACCGTGCTGCGGGAGTACGTGGAGGCGATGCGGGCGCTGTGGACGGAGGAGCAGGCGTCCTACGCCGGGGAATTCGTCTCCTTCGGCCCGTCCTGGGCCTGGCCCAAGCCGGCCCAGCCGCACATCCCCCTCATGATCGGCGCCGGCGGCGGCCCGAAGACGTTCGCGTGGATCGCCGCCAACGCCGACGGCTGGATGACCACCCCGATCGAGCAGGACATCCTGCCCAAGGCCACCGCCCTGCGGGCCGCATGGGACGACGCCGGCCGCACCGGACGGCCGGAGATCTCCGTCCTGGCCGCCGCGCGCCCGTCGGCCGAGGACATGGCGGCCTGGGAGCAGGCCGGCGTCACCGAGATCATCTGGGGCCTCCCGGACAAGCCCGAGGACGAGGTCGTCGCCTTCCTCGGACGCCACGCCCGGCGCCTCGCCCTCTAGATCCCGCCCGGGGAACGGGCCTCACCCCCGCCGGCGCGGGGCACGTACCGGGCTCACGCGGTTCCGACGGGGTCAGCGCAGGAGCCGCCGGGCCCCCGCCCGCGCCCGGTCCGCGGGGATCGCGAACCCGATGCCGATCGAGCCTCCGCCGCCCCCGCCGCGCATCAGCGTCGCGATCGCCGTGTTCACCCCGATGACCTCCCCGCGCGCGTTGACCAGCGGGCCGCCCGAGTTGCCGGGGTTGATGGACGCGTCGGTCTGCACGGCGGTGCCCGCGCCGCCCTCGCCCAGGCGCACCTGGCGGTTCAGCGCGCTGACGATGCCGCCGGTGACGGTGCCCTGCAGGCCCAGCGGGGAGCCGAGCGCGATGACGGGGTCGCCGACCCGCACGTCCGCGAAGCGGCCGAACGCCAGCGGCGCCGGGCTCTGCCTCGCGGGGATCGCCACCACCGCCAGGTCGAGGGCCGTGTCGAAGCCCACCACGCGCGCCGCGACGCGGCGCTGGTCGGCCAGTACCACGGTGACCCGCCCGCCGTCCTCGACGACGTGCGCGTTGGTCAGCACGTGCCCCTGCCGGTCGATCACGAACCCGGACCCGGTGCCGCGCGCGTTCCCCGACGCCACCTCGATCGACACCACGCTCGCCTGCACCCGCGCCGCCACGTCGCTGAGGTCGCCGGACCCGGCGTCCACCGGCCCGGCGGTGGACTGGGTCAGGCTCGTGAGCGGGCCGCCGGCGGTCACCCGCCCGGCGACGCCCCCGGCCAGCGCGCCGGCCAGCAGCGCCGCGAGCACGGCCGCGACGACCGCCCGGCCGGGGCCGCCCCTGCGGTCGCGGCGCGGCTCGTCGTAGTCGGGCAGCGCCCACGGGTCGGGCGGCGCCGGCTGCCTGAACGGATCGTCCTGCGGCCACGTACGAGGGGGCGGAGGCGACAGGAGGCCGGGTCCATGCGCATCGCCCAGCCCGTACCGGACGTCGTCGCGGAGACCGTACTGGGCAGTGTCCCGCCCCATGTCGTACCGGGCGTCGGCCTGCGGTGGATAACTCATGAGGCTCCTCACGCTCAACTCTCACTAGTGAGTACTCCGCTCCCGTGCGTTTCGTTCAGGAGAGGGAGCCGGGGAAGGCGTGAGAACCACGGCGGGGGCCGGGCCGCGACGCGATGTCGGGCACCCGGCCGGCCGGTCCGCAGGTCGTGGCCGCGCCCCTACGGGGAGGCCATGCCGGGGCCCACCTCGTCGATCAGCTCGTCGAGCCGGACGGCGAGGTCGATGTCCAGGGCCGTGACGGCGCCGACGGAGGCGGTGCGGACCGCGAGCTCGACACCGTCGGTGCCGCGGCGGATCTCGGGACCGCGGTCGGTCTCGTCGCGGATGAGGCGGATGCGCTCCAGCACCCGGTCGAGATCACCCGGCGGCAGGACGATGGTGCGCCGCAGCTCGCGGGTGTCCCCGGACCACTCCGGCAGCGCCGTCAGCGCCGCGTCGACCTCGTCGGCGGTGAGCGGCGCGGTGTGCCCGCCGGGTCCGGTCAATCCGCCGCCCGCGGCCGGCGGGGTGAACAGGTCGCGCAGGTCGTCGGGGACGTTCAGGTCCGCGATGAGGCCGGGGTCCTGGTCGGCGAGCGCGGCGAGTACGGCATGCGCGCGCAGGCGCGCCTCCTCCGGCGGCCGGTCGGCGAGCTGCGACACCGCGCGCACGAACTCGCCCTGACTGGACCGGCGCGATGGCCCGTCGGCCGGAAGGGGGCCCTTGACCTCCCCTGGCAGAGCGTCCATGAAGCGGTCGCGTTCGGGCTCGTCCAGGGTGTTGGCCAGGGCGGCCACCGTCGCCTCCGCCGCCGCACGTGCTCCGCCGGTGTCCACACCGGCGTGACGGGAGACGAACTCCACGAGCTCCGTGTACTTCACGGTCATGATCTGCTCCCCTCAGCCGACCCAGGTGAGCAGCGGCTCACCGTGTCGCGGGTCGCGTAGCTGTACCAGTGCCTGCTTCTCGAGCTGGCGGACCCGTTCGCGGGTGAGGCCGATGCGGTCGGCGATGTCCTGGAGGGTGTGCGGGCGGCCGTCGCTGAGGCCGTACCGCAGGGTGAGGATCATCGCCTCCCGGGCCGGCAGCCGGTCGACCATCGACCGCAGTTCCTCCGCCAGCTGCTGGAACTCCACCAGGTCCGGCGCCGCGACGGCGCTGGTGTCGGCGATCAGGTCGCCGACCCTGGTGTCCTCGTCCTCGCCGACCACCGTGTCCAGGCTGATGGCGTCGCGGCCCACGCGCCGCAGCGCGAGGATCTTCTCGACGGACTCTCCGGCCTCGGCGGCGACCCGCTCGTCGGTCGGTTCGGTGCCCGCCCGCTCCAGCCCGCGTTCGATCCGTGCGAGCTTGGACAGGTCCTCGATGACGTGCGCGGGCAGCCGCACCGTACGGGCCTTCTCGGCGAGGCCGCGTCCGATGGCCTGCCGGATCCACCACATCGCGTAGGTGGAGAACTTGTAGCCCCTGGCGTAGTCGAACTTCTCGACCGCGTGGATCAGCCCGAGATTGCCCTCCTGGACGAGGTCGAGGAACGACAGCCCGCGATGGGGGAACTTGCGTGCGGCCGCCACGACCAGCCGCAGATTGGCCCGGATCATGTGGTCCTTGGCCAGCGTCCCGTCCTGCGCGACCGCCTCCAGTTCCGCACGCCCGGCCGGACGACGCGGCGTCTCACCGCTGTCCAGCAGGTGGCGCGCGTACACACCCGCCTCGATCCGCCTGGCCAGCTCGACCTCCTCTTCGGCGGTCAGCAGTGGCGTCCTGCCGATCTGGTTGAGGTACTGGCCCACCGGATCAGCCTCGTTCTCCGGCCCATAGGGCTCGGAACGGTGATTCTTCATAACCTCAGCCGCCTCACGGCCTCCCCTATGGCCCGATGCGTCCGGCAGATCCAATCCCATACCCAATGGGACCGATGGCAACCGCGACGCCGACCGGGCGGGCCTCGGTCCCGGGGCCTTCAGACGCCGACCACACCGGCCACGGTCGCCCTGTGAGGAGGGGCTGACGTGGGCGTTCACCCTGCCGCGCCCGCGGCCTCCGAAAATAATCTGTATTGACCTATTGAATATAACCAATACAGGTCTTAGGTTGGGGCGTCACGAGCTACCCGCACGTGCAGAAGACGGACAGAAGGAAGCGCGGCCATGGCTGAGTGGACGATCGACACCACCGTCGGCGAGCTGCTGCGCCGCGAACGCGGCCGCGAGGACGGAGGCAAGATCACCGATCGGTGGCCGGCTCTCGACCTCGGCACCGCCTACCGGGTCCAGGACGCTCTGCTGGACCGCAAGGTGCGCGCCGGGCAGACCATCGTCGGGGTGAAGCTCGGCCTGACCTCACGTGCCAAGCAGCGGCGCATGGGGGTCGACGCCCCGCTGACCGGCTGGCTCACCGACGCGATGACCCTGCCGCCGGGGGAGCCGGTGGCCGTGGGGGAACTCATCCATCCGCGCGTCGAACCCGAGATCGCCTTCACCATGGGCGCGCGGCTGACCGGCCCCGGCGTGACGGCGGAGCGGGCCATGAGCGCGGTCGAGAGCGTGCACGCCGGGTTCGAGGTCATCGACAGCCGTTACCGCGGCTTCGCCTTCGACCTGCCGGACGTGGTGGCGGACAACGCCTCCGCGTCCCGGTTCGTCGTCTCCGGCCGCGCCGTCTCACCCGGCGGCCTGGACCTGGCGGAGGAGACCTGCCGCCTGGACGTCGACGGCCGCACCGTCGACACCGCGACCGGCGCGGCCGTCCTGGGTCACCCGGCCAACGCCCTCGCGCTCGCGGCCAACGGGCTGGCCGAGCGCGGGATGGCCATCGAGTCCGGCTGGATCGTCCTGACCGGCGGACTCACCGACGCGGTCGCTCTGCAACCCGGCCGCACCATCTCCGCGGATTTCGCCTCACTCGGCGTCCTGTCCCTGACCGGAACCTGACGATCCCGCCGCGCCATCGCGCGCCTCCGCACACCTGGAGTCCCGAAATGTTCCTTCCCAACCGTGACCACAAGAGGGGCCCCGCGAGGTTCACCGCGTTCGCGGCGACGGCGGCGCTCGCCCTGACGGCCCTCACCGGCTGCGGCTCCGATGACGGCGAGGCCTCCGCCTCCGGCGAGACGGAGGTGAAACTCGGCGTCATCCCCATCATCGACATCGCCCCGGTGAAGCTCGGGGTCAGCAAGGGCGTGTTCGCCCGCCACAAGCTGACGATCACCACGCAGAACGCCCAGGGCGGCGCCGCCATCGTCCCCGCCGTGATCAGCGGCGACTTCCAGTTCGGCTACTCCAACATCGTCAGCCTCCTCATCGCCCGGAGCAAGGGCGTCCCGGTGACGATGGTCTCCGTCGGGGCCCGCGCCTCCGGCGACGAGATGGACGACGGATCCGGGCAGCTGATGACCCGCGACCCCGGGATCGCGAAGGTCGCCGACCTGAAGGGCAAGAAGATCGCGATCAACACCCTCAAGGGCATCAACGAGGTCGCGGTGGCCTCCAGTCTCAAGAAGCACGGGCTGCAGCGCGGCGACGTCAGTCTCGTGGAGGTGCCCATCCCCACCATGCCCGCCGCCCTGAAGGACGGCCAGGTGAACGCCGCGATGGTCGGTGAGCCGTTCATCACGATCGCCGAACGGCAGGGCGCCAAGCCGCTGCCGGTCAGCTACGCCAGCATGGGCGCGCGCCTGCCGTTCGCCGGCTGGTTCACCTCCGAGCGGTACGCGGCCGAGCACCCCGACGTCGTGAAGCGCTTCACCGCCGCGCTGAAGGAGTCCATGAAGTACGCCGAGGAGCACCCGGACGAGGCCCGCGCGGCGCTGGACGGCTACCTGAAACTGGACCCGGGCCTCAGCGGCGAGGTGAGCCTGCCCGGCTGGAACCCGGAGGCCGGACCGTCCGAGATCGCACCTCTCGCGCGGCTCACCGTCGAGACCGGCCTGCTCGACAGCGCCCGTCCGCTGGACGACCTGTTCGCCCGGTGACATGACGAGGACATCGCGATGATCATGAAGAGTCAGCACCGGGGCGACGCCGGACCCGTCGCCCCGGCCGGCGGGCGGCCGCACCCGCCCGCCGGCGGCCCCGGCGGCACGGCGGCCGCCGCCACCGGGCCGCTCCGCGGCGGGCGGCCGGGCAACGGCCGGCGGGCGGGGCGCCGGGGCGTGCCCGACCCGTTCCTCGGCCTGCTCGGAGCCGGCGTCTTCGTCGGCCTTCTCGAGCTGCTCCCGCGGACTGGCGTGATCTCGCCGGACGAGCTGCCCCCGTTCAGCGAGATCGCGCGGGCGCTGGCCGGCGAGGCGGGAAGCGCCGCGTTCTGGGGCGCCCTGCTCGACACGCTCCGCGGCTGGGGGTACGGGCTGGGCATCGCGCTCGCGGCCGGGCTGAGCCTGGGCCTGCTGATCGGCAGCGTTCCCTTCCTCCGCGAGGCCACCGCGTCGACCATCGAGTTCCTGCGGCCGATACCCTCGGTCGCCCTCGTCCCGCTGGCCGTGCTGCTGTACGGCACGCAGATCGGCTCGACGCTGATGCTGGTGGTGTACGCCGCGGGCTGGCCGGTCCTGCTGCAGGCGATCCACGGGGTGCAGGACGTCGACCCGGTGGCCCGGGACACCGCGGCCGCCTATCGGTTCTCCCCGTGGGCCCGGCTGCGGTACCTGGTCTGGCCGACCGCGCTGCCGTACCTGATGACCGGCGTGCGGCTCGCGGCATCGGTGGCGCTGATCCTCGCCGTCGCAGGCGAGCTCATCATCGGCGCCCCGGGCCTGGGCAGCGCGATCGCGCTGGCCCAGGCGAGCAACGCCGTCGCCGAGATGTACGCGCTGATCTTCGTCACCGGCGCGCTCGGAGTCTGCGTGAACCTCCTCGCCCGTGCGCTGGAGCGGCGCGTGCTGGCCTGGCACTCCTCGGTGCGGACGGAGGTGCCGGTGTGAGGACCGTCCTGCACGGCGCCAGGCGCCTCGGCTACCTGCTCGGGCTGCCCGCGGCGCTGCTGACCCTCTGGTGGACGCTGACCGCTCAGAGCACCAGCTTCTACTTCCCACCATTGCGCACGATCCTGACCGCGTTCGGTGAGACGTGGTTCTCCGGCCGCATCGTGGACGACGTCCTGCCCAGCGTCGCCCGTCTGGCGGCCGGATACGCCGGCGCGGTGGTCCTGGGCGTGACCGTCGGCGTTCTGCTGGGATCCAGCCGCCGGACCAGGCTGCTGGCCGAGCCGGTGCTGGAGTTCTTCCGCGCGGTCCCGCCGCCGGTACTGATCCCGGTGCTGATGCTCTTCGCCGGCATCGGCGACACCATGAAGATCACCGTCATCGTCCTCGGGTCGATGTGGCCGGTGCTGCTCAACACCGCCGAGGGCGTCCGCGCGATCGACGAGGTGCTGGCCGACACCGCCCGCTCCTACGGGCTGACCGGGGCCGCGCGGCTGCGTCGCCTGGTCCTGCCCGCCGCCGCCCCGCAGATCGTCACCGGCATGCGGCAGGCACTGTCGATCTCGATCATCCTGATGGTCATCAGCGAGATGTTCGCGAGTTCCAGCGGCCTCGGCTACACGATCGTCCAGTTCCAGCGCGGTTTCGCCATCCCCGAGATGTGGAGCGGCATCCTGCTGCTCGGCCTGCTGGGGTTCCTGCTGTCGCTGCTGTTCGGGCGGTTCGAGCACCGGGCGCTGCGCTGGCACCGGGGCTGGCGCCAGGCCCAGAAGGGAAAGACATGACCGGTACCGATATCGCGTCCCCCACCGCGGTGGGCACCGGGAGCGCCCGGGCCCTGCTCGACGTGCGGGGGCTGAGGAAGACCTATCAGGCGGCCGACCGGACGGTGGAGGCGGTACGCGACCTCACCTTCGGGATCGCCGCGGGCGAGCTGGCCTGCATCGTGGGCCCGTCGGGCGCCGGGAAGACCACCCTGCTGAAGTGCGTCGGCGGCCTGCTGGCCCCGAGCGGCGGCGAGGTGGTGCTGGAGAACCGTCCGGTCCTGCGGCCGCCCGAGAACATGGCGGTGGTCTTCCAGGAGTACGGGCGGAGCCTGTTCCCCTGGCTGACCGTCGCGCAGAACATAGACCTGCCGCTGAAGCAGAAGAAGGTGCCGAAGCGGCGGCGCGGAGAACTCGTGGCCGAGGCGCTGGAGTCGGTCGGCCTGGCCGATGTGCCGGGCGCCTACCCCTGGCAGCTCTCCGGCGGGATGCAGCAGCGGGTGGCGATCGCCCGCGCGATCGCCTACGAGCCGGCGGTGCTGCTCATGGACGAGCCCTTCGCGGCGGTGGACGCCCAGACCCGCGCGGAGCTGGAGGACCTCACCCGCGAGCTCTGGCGGCGGCTCGGCATGACGGTGCTGTTCGTCACCCACGACATCGATGAGGCGGTGTACCTGGGACAGCGCGTCCTGGTGCTGTCCGCGGCCCCCACGGTGATCATGGAGGACGTCGCGATCGACCTGCCCGCGGAACGGGAGCAGCTGACGACGCGCTCCGACGCCCGCTTCGCGGAGCTGCGCGCCCGCATCTACTCGCTGGTGCAGCGGGCGAAGACCTACCACCACGCCGACCATGCCGACCACACCGACCACGCTGGTGGGGAAGGCGCCGGTAGGGAAGGTGGGGCCGGACAGGTCGCCGATCCCCTGGGGCCCCGGCCATGACGGACGACGATGGCCGCGGCGACGTCTTCGCCGGCACGATGGCCGAGCTGACCTGGCACGAGGTCGACAGTGCCGCCCGGTCGGGAGCGGTGCTGCTCTGGGCCTTCGGTGTGATCGAGCAGCACGGCCCGCACCTGCCGGCGGGGACCGACGTCTACCTCCCCGGCGCCCGGCTGCGCTCCGTCCGGGCGCTGCTGGCCGAACGCGGTGTGCAGGCGCTGATCGTGCCGCCCTACTACTGGGGAATCAACGTCGTCTCCGGATCCTTCCCCGCCTCCTACAGCGTGCGGCCCGAGCTGATGCGGGAGGTCATGGTCGACCTGCTCGCCGGGATGGCGCGCGACGGCTTCCGGCACGTGTTCTGCTTCTCCGGCCACGGCGACGCGCTGCACAACCGCACGGTGCACGACGGGGTCCGGTCGGCCTGCGAACGCACGGCCGTGGACGCGAGCTTCGTCACCGAGCCGGCGCTGGCCCGCCGCATCGGCCTCCGGCCGGACGATCCGTACCTGACGCTGTCCGGCCCCGACGACCCTCCGCCGGACGGCCCGGTCGACGTCCACGCCGGAAACTGGGAGACGTCCCTGATGATGCACTCCCACCCCGGACTGGTGCGCGAGGAGGTCCGCGCCCGGCTGGAACCAAGCGGCCTGGGCGCCCGCGAACTGGCCGTTTGGCGCCAGGGCTTCGAGCACGCCCGCCGCGTCACCCCGGACGGTTACCTCGGCGACCCGGCCGCGGCCGACGCCGGCGAGGGACGCCGCATCCACGCCGCCACCGCCGAGCAGGCCGCCGACGCCATCGCGCTTCGCCTGCGGCGGGACGCGACGGCCCGCACCCATCCAGGACGGAGGAACAATGGCTGAGATCAGCCTCGCCGCGGCCGTGAGCCACGCTCCCGGCCTCACCGGCTGGTTCGGCAAGGCACCCGAGGCCGACCAGAAGACGGTGCTCGCGGCCTACGCCGAGATCCATGCCGCCGTCGTGGAGTCCCGCACCGATGTACTCCTGGTCATCGGCAACGACCATGTCGCGAACGCGCCGGTCAGCGACTACGCCGACTTCACCTTCGGCCTGGCCGGACGGCACTCCGGCCCGGACGAGTGGTTCAAGCCGTGGCTGCGGGTCGCCGACTACGAGATTCCCGGCCGCCCGGACGTGGCCGACGTCCTCTACCAGAGCGTCGAGGCGTCCGGTCCGCGCGTGCGCGCCGTCCGCGAGAACCTGCGCTATGACGACAACCTTTCGGTGCCGGTCACCATGGCCGATCTCGTCTCGACCGGTGTGGCGGTCGTTCCCGTGCTGCAGAACTGCACGGTCCCGCCCGTCCCGGACGAGCGGGTCTGCTACGCACTGGGCTCGGCGCTCGGCGAGGCCGTCCGCGACCGCCTTCCCGAGGGCCTGCGGGTCGGCCTGCTCGCCTCGGGCGGCCTGTCCCACGAGCCGGGCGGGCCGCGTTACCTGGAGATCGACGAGAAGTTCGACCGCTGGTGGATGGACCTGCTCGTCGAGGGCGATCACGAGAAGATCCTCGCCGAGGCGACGTTCGAGCGCATGGAGGAGGCCGGCTCGGGCGGCACGGCGGAACTCTTGTCCTGGGTCGTCGTCATGGGCGCGATCGGCCCGCGCCCCTGCAGGTCCCTGGGCTACGCCGCCGTCGACCAGTGGCGTTGCGGCGTCGGCGCGGTCCGCTGGGACCTGTCGTGACCCCGCCGACCAGACGAATGGACGACCGAGAGATGGCACTTGAGTACTTCGACCCCCTGCTGCGGACCAACGATCTGGTGCAGGAACTGAAATGGGACCGCGAACTGCGGGCCCGCTTCGAGGCGGCCGAGGAGGAGGTGCTGGACGCCTACCCGCTCACCGGCGAGGAGCGCACCGCGATCCTGAACCGGGACTTCCGGCGGCTGTTCGAACTCGGCCTGCACCCCTACCTGCTCTCCCAGCTCGCACGGCTGGTCTACGGCACGGGCGAGAAGGCCGGCACGTCCGGCGCCGCGACCGCGCTGATCAGGTCCCTGCTGGGGGAGCGGTACGAGACCTACATGGCGGAGCGCGGTGAGTGACAACGTGCCGGACGGAGACGAGCCCGGGCACCGGCCGCGTCCGGAGACGCCGGTCATCGACGTCCACACCCATGCGATGCCGATGCCGTTCCTTCGGCGTCTCGAGCGCAGGGGGCTGGCCGACCTGTCCCGGACGGCGGAACGAATCCTGGGCCTCGATCCGGCGGTCTGCGGGCTCGCGCCCGGATCGCCCATCCCCTTCGCGCCCGAGCAGCACGACATGGAGCGCCGCCTGGCCTCCCTGACCGAGATGGGCGTGGATCACCAGGTCGTCGCCGCGCCGCCTTTCGTGTTCGCTTCGGAGTCCGACGACGACCGGCTCGCGATGGACGTCACGCGCTACGCCAACGACGCGCTCGCGGAGTTCGTCGCCGGTTCGGGCGGCCGGCTGTCCGGCCTGGCGACGGTGCCGGTCGGGCATCCGGGCGCGGCGGCGGAGCTGACCCGCTGCCTGGACGAGCTCGGCCTGTCGGGCGCCACCATGGGCACCTTCGGCGGCGGCCGGGAGCTCGACGACCCGGTCAACGAAGAGCTGTGGCAGGCCCTCGACGCGCGGCGCTGCTTCACGCTGCTGCATCCGAGCCGCGTCTCCTCCCGTGACCGGCTGGCGGACTACCACCTGGTGCAGCTGCTCGGCTACCCGCTGGAGACCGCGCTGGCGACGTCCCGGCTCATCTTCGGCGGCGTCCTGGACCGCCACGACCTGGTGCTCTGCCTGGCGCACGGCGGCGGGTGCGTCCCCGCCGTGTGCGGCCGCCTGGACCTGGGCTGGCACCGCAAGCCCGTCTCCCGCGTGACGCGCCATGCGCCGAGCGACTACCTGCGCCGGCTCCTGTACGACACGGCGGTGTTCGACACCAGGGCCCTCGGCCGGCTGATCGAGGACATGACGGCCGCCCATGTCCTCCTGGGCACCGACGCGCCTTTCGATCTCGTCGACCAGGACCCCCTGCGGACCGTGCGGGCCCTCGGCATCGACGCCGGGCAGCAGGCCGCCGTCCTCGGCGGCAATGCCGCGCGCCTGCTCGGTGCCCGGGCGGCCGGGACGGCCGGGACCGGCCGCGCCGAGCCGCTCGGCTCCCTCCGACCCCCCGCCCAAGGACACCCGTCATGAGCACCGGCAATGCGGCGGCCGAACTGCCCCGGTCCTCCCTGGCGGAGGCCGTCGCCAAGAGGATCGAGGCCCGCATCGCGGAGGACGCCCTCCCGAACGGCCACCGCCTCGGCACCAGGGACAGCCTGCGCCGCGAATTCGACGTGGCCGCCGCGACGCTCAACGAGGCGGTCCGGCTGCTGGCCGCGCGCTATGTCTCCCTGCTGGAGTTCGTCGGGAACCGCCTGCACGGAGTCATGCCCGACGACGCCGCCACCAGACATGTGGACGGGCCGGGCGTCCACAGGGAACTGGTGGAGGCCATAGCCGGCGACGATCCCGAGCGCTTGGACGCGGCCGTCGCCGCGCACACCGACCTGACCGCAACCCACGGAGGTGGCGTGTGAACACCCCGCAGACCGCCTTGCTCGTCATCGACATGCAGAACGACTACTGCCATCCCGACGGCGTGTTCGCGCAGGCGGGGCTCCGCGTCACCGGCCTGGACGACCTCGTCGGGCACGTCAACACCCTCGTCGCCGCCGCCCGCTCCGCCGCCCGGCCCGTCATCTGGGTGCGGATGGAGTGGGCGGCGGACGCCGACGTGGGGCTGCTCGCCGAACGAAGCCCGTTCCTGCGCACGCGGGGCCTCAGACACGGAACGTGGGGCGGCGAACTGCTCGGCGGCCTCGACCGCGCGCCGGACGACCACGAGGTCGTCAAGCCCCGCTTCGACGCCTTCCACCGCACCGGCCTGGACGACCTGCTGCGCGGCCTCGGTGTCGGCGCGCTCGTGATGGCGGGTGTGCGCACCGACTTCTGCGTCGAGTCCACCGTCCGCGCGGCCTTCTTCCGCGACCTGCGGGCGATCGTGGCGCGAGAGGCCGTCGCCGGATACGTCGAGGACCTGCACGCCGGCAGCCTGCGCCTGATGGGCACCGTCTTCGCCGAGGTCGTCCCCGTCGGCGACGCGGCCGCCGCACTCGCCGGCACCGGCCGCGCACAGGACGCCACGCCGGGGGACCGCTGATGCCCCTCATCGAGGTGACCCTGGTCGCCGGGCGGACGCCGGAGCAGCTGCGCACACTGATCACCCGCCTGACGGAGGCGGCCGAGGCGGCGACCGGCGCGCCCCGCCACAACATCCGCGTCATCCTCCGCGAGGTGCCCGCCGCCCACTGGGCCGCCGGGGACGTGACGATCGAAGAACGCGACGAGGAGCAGCCATGGACCTGATCCCGCATTTCATCGACGGCCGGGAGACCGAATCCCGCGACGGCGCCCGCTTCTCCACCGTCGACCCGTTCACCGGGCGGGCCTGGGCGGAGGTGGCGCTCGGCGGCGAGGGCGAGGCCGGGCTCGCGGTCACCGCGGCCCGCCGCGCGTTCGACGAGGGCCCCTGGCCGCGCATGGGGCACGCGGAGCGCGGTGCGATCCTGCACAGGCTGGCGGACCTGATCGACGCCAACCGCGACGAGCTGGCGCTGGCCGACACCACCGACATGGGCAAGCCCATCGCCGACACCCGCGGCAAGGACGTGCCGCGGTCGGCGTCCAACTTCCGGTTCTTCGCCGATCACGCGCGGCTGTCGGCCGCCGAGGCGCTGCCGATGGACAGCGGCCACCACGCCTACACGCGGTTCGAACCGGCCGGTGTCGTCACGGCCATCGCGCCGTGGAACTTCCCGCTGATGCTGGAGACCTGGAAGGTGGCCCCGGCGCTCGCGTGGGGGAACACGGTGGTGCTGAAACCGGCCGAGCAGACCCCCGCCTCGGCGTCCCTGCTGGCGAGGCTGGCGCTGGAGGCCGGGATGCCGCCCGGCGTGCTGAACGTCGTCCACGGCTACGGCCCCGGCTCCGCCGGCGAAGCGCTGACCAGGGACCCGCGCGTCGACCGCATCACCTTCACCGGTGAGTCGAGCACCGGCCGCGCCATCGCCGCCGCCGCGGCCGCGAACCTCACGCCCGTCAGTTTCGAACTGGGCGGCAAGGGCGCCAACCTGGTGTTCGCCGACGCCGACCTGGACCTCGCCGTCTCCTGGTCGGTCAAGGCCATCTTCAGCAACGCGGGACAGGTCTGCCTGGCCGGCAGCCGCCTGTTCGTCCAGCGCGAGATCTACGGCGAGTTCCTGGAACGCTTCATCGCCGCGGCCGAGGCCCTGCTGCCCGGCGACCCCAAGGACCCCTCGACCCGGCTGGGTCCCCTCGCCTCCGAGGAGCACCACGCGAAGGTGAGCGCCCACCTCGACGCGGTTCCCGGCGACGGCGGCAAGATCGCCACGGGCGGTGCGGGCGCCGAGGGCCTGTTCGTGCGGCCGACCATCGTCGTCGACGCGCCGCCCACCGCGCGGGTGTGCCGGGAGGAGATCTTCGGCCCGGTGGCCGTGGTCACGCCCTTCGACACCGAAGGCGAGGCCGTGGCCGCGGCCAACGACACCCCGTACGGACTGAACGCCATGGTGTTCACCGAGAGCCTCTCCCGGGCGCACCGCGTCTCGGCCGCCCTGAGGGCCGGCACCGTGTGGACGAACTGCTTCTTCATCCGCGACCTGCGGGCCCCCTTCGGCGGCGCGGGGGACTCCGGCATCGGCCGCGAAGGCGGCACCTTCAGCCGCGAGTTCTTCACCGAGCCCAAGGCCGTGGTGATGGCGATAGACACGACATGACGGGGGCCGGGGTCATATGTCGCGGCGGCGTAGCAGGATGCCCGCTGCGAGCGCGAAGACGAGCAGGTACGCGGTGATGACCAGGCTCGCCTGGGCGGCCCGGTGAGTTCGGCGACGGCCGGGGTGTCTTCCCGCGCGCCGAGGGACGCGGCGAGTGATCCGGAGGCGCCGCCGGGCAGCCAGGCCTGGAGGGCGTCCCAGGCCTGGAGGGCGTCCACCCAGCCCAGCAGCGGAGCGGCCAGCCCGCTGATCAGGTTCTGCACGGCGAGCATCCACACCAGCCCGATCCCGACGGGCACCGCTTGGTCAGCCCGCTGGTGGTCAGTGCCGTCGTCATCGGGGGCCGCCTCCCTTGCGGGCGCGGCGGATCCGGCCCCATGGCTTGGCCACGGCGAGCACGGTCGCGATCGTCAGCGTCGTCAGCGACACCGCCGGCGGGTAGAACAGGTCGGACACGGCCCTCGGCTCGGACGCGCCGGTGCCGAGGCTCCGGCCGTATTCACCGACCTCGTCCATCCCCGGCTGGAGCGCCACCAGGATGAGGACGCACAGAGTGAGGTTGAGGGCGAGCTTGATGGCGACCCACCAGTAGCGCAGCAGCCCCCAGCGTGTGCCGAGGCCCAGGATGACCCCGGTGGTCAGGCAGACCAGCGCGGAGATCAGCATCGGCCAGACGACGAAGGTCGCCAGCGCCTGGTAGGCCAGGCCGCGCACCTCGTCGGTCGTCCCGAACCGTCCGGTGAGGACCAGGACCGCCACGATGACGTCGATCCCGATCCAGCTTCCGGCGGAGATGATGTGGGTGATCAGCGTCGCCTTGCGCCATTTCCTGCCGAGCCGGAACAGGCCCTCCTGCCGGCGCGCCGCGGTCGACGAATTCGCCAGTCCGGTGGTCATGACTCTCCCTGGGTCGACAGGACGGTCGTGGACCGGGGGCCTCGCGCGGGCGGCCACGTCCCCCGGGAGAGGCCGCGGGTCACGCCGACGGCCGGGACCGCGACCACCCAGGCGAAGCCGCGGACGCCCTCGCCGAATCCCGGTGTCCGCGACGCCAGCAGGACGAAGACACCGAGCGCCACCACGTGCGCGGTCCCGCCGTGGGATCGCGGGTCGTGCGCGAGGGCCTTATCGTTTGCCGCCATCTCTTCAAGTCCTTTCTTCTACGGGACGGGCTGTCGGCTGATCAACCGCTTCGAGGCTGACCCCATGGCCGGCCCCCGGACATCGCCCAGGTGGCCATCTCGGCCCCTCCCACGAAGACCATCCCGCTTCGCAGACCGGATGCCGTCCGTTGCGCGTCGACACTTCGGATACGCCACGCGGTGCATGCCGGCGCTCACCGATACGGCACACGTCGTACCTCGGCCAGGTGGACAGAGGCGGCGGCGTCGCCGGCTGATAGCGGGTGCGCCACCGGGGCGGGGGGGTACGGTCCCGGACGGCGAGTTTCGTCAGGTCGCGGTCAACGCCGACACCACGACCAGCACGGGCACCGGCCACCGGCACCGCCCAGCGGTGGCGGCGCCTGCCACCACGATGCAGATCCGCGTGGTATCACCCGCTACGCCGCTGGGCGTACGCCAAGCCTGGACGGCCCGGGCTGCTCAGCGCTGTCGCGGAGGGGCGGTAGCCGTCGGGGGTGAGCGTTTCAGCCCCGCGTCGTGCCGGGCCCGGCCGGGATGAGCGGCCGGATGAGCCGCACGGCCTGCCGGACCAGCTCGTCGACGGCCGGCGCGACGTCCAGTGCGGCGCCGTGCTCATCCGGCCGGAGAGCCTCCAGGGTCTCGAACTGGGAGCGCAGCAACGCGGGTGGCATGAAATGGTCGCGGTCCCGCATCCGCTGGTGTAACAGGTCCTCCGCGCCGTGCAGGTGGAGGAAGTAGGTGTCCGGCACCGGGCGGCGGAGCACATCGCGGTAGGGATGCTTGAGGGCCGAACAGGCGAGGACCGTGGACGTCCCGGTGGCCTGCCGATCCGCCGTCCACCGGGCGAGCGCCTCTAGCCACGGCCACCTGTCGTCGTCGGTCAGCGGTTCGCCGCCGGACATCTTCGCGATGTTCGCGGGCGGGTGGAACTCGTCGGCCTCGGCCATCCGCATCCCGAACTCGTCCCGGAGGTGTCGCGCGATCGTGCTCTTGCCGCAGCCGGCCACCCCCATCACCACGACGTGGAAGCTCGTGATCAAGAGATCGCTCCGTCCGCGGGTACGCTGGCGCACATGTCGACTCTGCACGAGGAGGTCCTCGCGAAGCTCGGGCCCTTGATCATCTCGGGCTCCCTCGCGCCGGGGTCGAAGGTCAACTTGGAGTGGGTGCAGCAGGAGTTCGGCGTCTCGCGAACGGTCGCCCGGGAGGCGGTGCAGGTACTCGCGTCGATGCGGCTGGTCGCCAGTCGCCGGCGGACCGGCGTCACGGTGCTGCCGAAGGACGAGTGGGACTCCTACGACCGCGCCGTGATCAGGTGGCGGCTCGATGGGCCGGAGCGGGGCACGCAGCTGCACCAGCTCTCGCAGCTGCGCACCGCGATCGAACCGCCCGCCGCCGCGCTGGCCGCCCGGTACGCCGACGGCCGCCAGCGGGACCGGATCGTCGAGCTCGGGGCGGCGATGGAGTCGGCGGGCGAGGCCGGCGACCTGACCACGTTCCTCGAACACGACATCGCCTATCACCGGTTGCTGCTCGAAGCCTCGGGGAACGTGATGTTCGCCGGCCTCGCCTACGTCGTGGAGGAAGTACTGCGCGGGCGCACGCTCCACCGCCTAATGCCGCCGCAGCCCAAGCCCGAGGCACGCCGCCTCCATCTCGTGGTGGCCGAGGCCGTCGCCGGCCGCGAGTCCGAGGTCGCCAGGGCCGCGATGACGGCGATCTGCGTCGAGGTCGCCGACGAGATGGGCCAGCTGACCGGGGACAGCGCCCCGGCCGGCTGACCCGGCCGGACTCAGGCGACCAGCCACAGCAGGTAGGCGATCACGAACACCGAAAGCCCGAGCGTCGTCTCCATGACGGTCCAGGTCTTCAGCGTGGTCTTCACGTCCATCCCGAACAACCGGCTCACCAGCCAGAAACCGGAGTCGTTCACGTGCGAGAGCACGGTGGCGCCCGCCGCGATGACGACCACGAGGAGAGCCAGCTTGAAGTCGCTCAGGCCGGCGTCGGCGACCGCCCCCGCGATCAGACCGCCGGTCGTGGTCAGCGCGACGGTGGCGGAGCCCTGCGCGACGCGCAGCAGGGTCGCGATGATGAAGGCCTGCAGGATCAGGGAGATGCCGAGATCGGACAGGCTGCCGCTCAACGCGTCGCCGATGCCGCTGAGCTCCAGCACCCCACCGAACATGCCGCCCGCGCCGGTGATCAGGATGATGGCGCACACCGGACCGAGAGCCTGGTCGAGGATCTGGCTCACGGTGGCCAGCGACGCGTTGGGCCGGCCGAGCACCAGGATCGCGACGAGGACCGTGATCATCAGGGCCACCGGTGTGATGCCGATCAGGCTCAGGAAGCCGACCCAGTCCTGCCCCTCGTCGAGCACGTCGCTCTCGACCAGCGTTGAGAGCACCGTGTTGAAGGAGATCAGCACCAGCGGGATGAGCAGCAACATGAGGACCGTGCCGAAGGACGGCGCCCGCCAGGTGGGCTCCTCCGCGTCCTTGCCGTCCCGCACCTCGCCGAAGATCACGTCCGGTACCGACACGTTGACCCTGGCGGCGAGGAAGCGGGAGACCAGCATGACGCCGACGTACCACGCCACCACCGCGATCGGGATGCCGATGAGCAGCGTGAGCCCGACGTTGGCGCCGATCAGGTTCGCCGCGGCGACCGGTCCGGGGTGGGGCGGAACGAGCGCGTGCATCGCGGCGAACGCGCCCGCCGCGGGCAGCGCGTAGTAGAGCACGGACCCGCCGAAGCGCCGCGCCACGGTGAGGATGATCGGCACGAAGATGACGAGCCCGGCATCGAAGAAGATCGGGAACCCGAACAGCAGGGACGCGACACCCAGCGCCAGGGGCGCCCGTTTCTCGCCGAACCGGCCGATGAGCGTGTCCGCCAGCGTCTGCGCGCCGCCGGTCACCTCCAGCAGCCGGCCGAGCATGACGCCGAACGCGACCAGCAGGGCCACCGAGCCGATGGTGTCGGCGAACCCGAACATCAGCACGTCGGGGATGTCACCGGGCTCGAAGCCGACGGCGACGGCCGTCAGCACACTCACCAGGACAAGGGATATGAAGGCGTGCAGCTTGACCTTCATGATCAGGAACAGCAGCACCGCCACGGCGCCGGCCGCTATCAGCAACAGCGTGAGGGTGCCGAACTGGGGTTCCATCGCTTCCACGGCAACTCCGATACTCTCCCGCCCGGCCGGTTCTCGGGCGCGTACGCACACCTTGCCGCAAAGGTATTACCTTTACAAGGCCCTGTCGCTGGTCGTCCTGAGGAGTCGGCCCGGTGCGCGCCGCGCGCTCTACGAGACGTTGCCCCGGGCACCGCGAGAAACCCCGGCGTCGAGGTCACCTCGGCCGAAGACGGCGCCGGCCGGGTGGCGTTCCTGCGCGGCCTGGTCGCCCTCGGCCCGACCGGTGTGCGGCTGGTCATCTCCGACGCCCACCGCGGCCTGGTCGAGGCGGTCACCGCGACCCTGCGCAAAAGGCCGCCTACGGGGAGAACTGAAAGGCCAATGACATCCGGTCCACAGGCCGAAATGGCCGGGGCCGCCCTGGCAGAATTGCTGCCATGGCGAAGAGGTGTGGTGTGGGCTGTTGGCTCGTGACGTTTGCGGCCTCAGTGGGGTGGTGCGCGACGGCAGTTGCGTGTGTCCCCGCTGCATGGTTCCTCGGGATCTGGTTATCAGGCTGGGAGGATCCTGGCCCCGGCATCATTCAAGGTGCGAGCAAGAACCCGCTCTACAGCGGCGCCGGGTTCGCGATGGCACTCAGCTATGTGGTGCTCCTGGCGCTGACCACGGTTCTGTGGGGATTGCTGATCAAGCGCATCATCACGCGGCATGACCGATGACTCGCTCTTCAGGTGCCCACGGCATCCCACCGCTCACGCCCCCAGCGGCAGAAGATGATCACCGCGGGGCCGCCGGTACAGACGCATCCACGCGGCCATTCCCGCCGACATGGTGCAGGCCATCTCCAGCGAGCCGATCGCCGGATGGTCGGCGTGGGGACAGCCGGCCCCGGCGGCGCCGAGGATCGCACGGAACGCATCTCGCGGGCCCCGGGCGTCGCCCATGAAAGAACCCCCGCCTGGGGAAAGGCGAGGGTTCTTCGAAGTGAGAATGTGCGCTTACTTCTTGATCTCGTAGCGCAGAAGTACCACGCCGTTGGCGAACGGCCTGGCCTCGGCCAGCGTCAGGTCTTGGCGATCTTCGAAAATGCGCGTTCCCTTGCCGCGTGACGCCGGGCAGACGAGCAGGGTGATCTCGTCGGCGACGCCGGCGTCCAGCAGGGAGTGCATGAGTTTCAGGCTGCCCCACAGCCAGATGTCCTTGCCGCTCTGCTCCTTGAGCTCCCGGATGGTGGCGGCCGGGTCGCGCGTCACGGTCCCGGCGGGGGTCTGTCGGATGAGCAGGTCCGCCGGTACGGAGCCTTCGTGGCGGATCCGACGCCACCCACGGGCGACCCGGCGGCGCTCAGGCGGAGTCACGCTCCTCCCGCTGCCGGATCAGCTCCTCGACCGCGCTCGGCAGTGTCGTCTCGAAGTCGATCAGCTTCGCCCACGTCGGGGTCACGACGATCCGGACCATGGCGTCGTAGAGCGAACGCACCCCCGCCTCCCACTCGACCCGCTGCTCGGGCGTCATCTCGTAGGTGCCGCTCATCTCGAGATACTCGTCCGGGATGCCCTCGACGAGGTCCAGCTCGGCCCGGCCGCGGATGAGCAGGATCTTGGGCGGATGCACCTCGGTGTCGATCGTCAGGGCGACCGCCGGGTTCTGGCGCAGGTGCGCGAGCTTCGGCGCGTTCGTCGCCGTGCACATGACGATCTCCGACCCGTTCCAGGCGAATCCGATCGGGACATTGCGGGGTGTGCCGTCCTTGGCGACGTAGGCGAGGCGGGTCAGGTCACGGGCCAGCAGTTCCTGGCTCAGCGGGCGGTTCAGGATGTCGCTGATCTCGTTCGGCGTGTTCATTTCGTGGCTCCTGTCGGGAGGTCGTAGAAGCGGCGGACGCTGGAGCCGATGCGGCGCAGGTCGGTGCCGTAGATGTGCAGGGAGACGGCGGTGTCGTCGCCGATGTTGCGGATGCGGTGGATGTCGCCGGGCGGGGCGAAGCCGCTGACCTCGCCGGTCCGGTTCGCGTTGCCGCCGATTTCGGTCAGGGTGGTGCCGTCCTCGGAGAGTGCGTACAGGTCCTCGTACTCCACGCCGGCCAGGACGCCGAACGCGCACCAGGTCACGTGGTCGTGGATGCGGGTCAGCGCGCCGGGGCGCCAGACGATGGCCACCATAGAGAACGAGCCGTCCGGCTCCACATGCAGGCGGTGGCTGCTGGAGGTGCCGCGCTCGCCGGCGAGTTGGTCCGCGGTGAGCAGTTCGGGTGGCGGCAGGTGCTCGTGCAACGCGTCGGCCACGTAGGACGCGGTGTCGCGGCAGCCGGCGTCGCGGGCGACGGCCGCGCGTACCGCAGTGACCAGTTCGTCCAGCTCCGCGGCGGGGCGCACGGTTATGGTGTTCATGGTGTCTCCCTGTCGGTGTGCTTACAGCGTCCACCCCGAGGGGACTCGCGGTCATCCGTGTCGGCCGCAGGGCACCACGGATGCCGCCACGGAAAGGGGACACGATGGCGGAGCGAATATCCGAGCGGGAGGGCGAGGTGCTGGCCGCGCTCGGCGCGCGGCTGTCCAACGCGCAGATCGCGCATCGGCTGCACATATCTGTGCGCACGGTGGAGAGCCACGTGTCGTCGCTGCTGCGCAAGTACGGAATGGCCGACCGGTGGGCGCTGGCGGAGCTGGCCCGCTCCGGGGAGCGGGAGCCGGGCCGTGTCGTCGGCCTGCCGGCGTCCAGCACGACGTTCGTGGGCCGCGACGCCGAACGCGCCGCCGTACTGGCCGCGCTCGAGGAGGCCCGGCTGGTGACACTGCTGGGTCCGGGCGGCGTGGGCAAGACCAGGCTGGCCGCGGTGGCCGCCGGGAACGCCGCCGCGATGTTCCCCTCCGGCGGCGGGTTCGTGGACCTGGTGCCGGTACGCGACGGCTTCGTGGCCCGCGCGGTCGCGACCGCGCTCGGCGTCACGGAGGGCTCGCATCAGCCGCTGGACGAGGCGGTCGCGGCGCGCCTGGGTACTGGGCGGTCGCTGCTCGTACTGGACAACTGCGAGCACGTGATCGACGAGGCGGCCGCGTTCGCCGAGCAGATCCTGGCCGCCTGCCCGGGCACCCGCGTACTGGTGACCAGCCGGGAACGGCTCGGCGTACCGGGTGAACGCAGCCTGCCGATCGCCCCGCTGCCGCTGGGCTCGGACGCCGAGCGGCTGTTCCACGACCGGGCGCTGGCCGGGGACCCGCAGTTCGTGGCGGAGCCCGCCGTGATCGCGGACCTGTGCGCGCGGCTGGACGGTATGCCCTTGGCGATCGAACTGGCCGCGGCGCGGGGCGCGTCGCTGGGCACCACGGGACTGCTCGCCGCCCTGGATGACGCACTGCGGCTGCTGTCGGGCGGGCGGGGCGGCGATGAGCGGCACCGGTCCCTGCGCGCGGTGCTGTCCTGGAGCTACGACCTCCTCGGCGAGGAGGAGCAGGCGCTGTTCCGCCGGCTCGGGGTGTTCGTCGGGGCCTTCGACCTGGACGCCGCGGCCGCCGTCGGCGGGGACCGGGCGGGCGTCGCGGACCTGCTCGGCCGGCTGGTGGACAAGAGCCTTGTGGCGCACGTGCGCGGGCGGGTCAGCCGATGGCGCCTGCTGGAGACCGTACGAGCGTTCGCTCTGGCCCAGATGTCGGCTGCGGGCGAGGAGGACAAGACCAGGGCGCACCACCTTCGCTGGGCCGCCGACGCGGCGTCCACCGCGGAGGGCAGGCTCGGGCGTCCCGCATGGCGGGAGGACTTCGACGCCATGGCCGCGGACCTGCGGGCCGCGCTGGCCGCATCCGGCAGTCCGGGCGAGGTGACGCATCGGCTGGCGAGCGCGCTGGCGCACCTGACCTTCGCCCGCCGGCACCTGCTGGAGTCCTTCTCACACCACCGGACCGCCGCCGCGATCGCGCCGAACGCAGCCTCGGCGGCACGCGATCTGCGCGCCGGAGCCGGGTGCGCGCACGTCAGCACCACGTCCAACCAGCACGTGTACGAGCTGCTGCTGGAGGCGGCCGAACAGGCGCGGCGGGCCGGCGACAACCGCGGCCGGGTGATCGACCTGGCCCGCGCGGTCGAGACGGCGTGCCGGTACCCCGAGGCGTTCGAAACCGGCGTACCGCACGAACGCCTGCGCGGCCTCCTCGACGACGCGGTCGCGGCCGCGCCCGGAGACGACCCCGAGGTGGCGGCGTGCATAGCCGTGGCCCGCGCGTGGCTGGCGGGCCCGGACAAGGGCGCGCCGGACGGCGAACTCGCCTCGGCCGCCGTCACCGCCACCCGGGCGACCGCGGATCCCGTACTGATCAGCTCCGGACTGTGCGCGGCGGCGACCGCGGCGCTGCACGCCGGACGGCTGCGCGAGGCCAACCGCATCACCCGCGAACGCCTGCGGATGCTGCCGTCCATGGACCGCGACGACCCGTACTGCGCGCCGGAGATCTGCAACACCTACGGCCGCGCCTGCATCTACGCGATCATGGCCGGCGACCTGCCCGGCGCGATGGCCGCGGCCCGGGCGGGCATCGAGGACGACCTGCTGAGCGACACCCACATCACAGCCAGCCGCCTGGTCCAGCCGCTCGTGCTGACCGGCCGCTTCCGCGACGCGATCGGATACGCCGAACGGATGTGGGACCAGTGGGAGCGGGCCGGACGGCCGGCCCCGCTCTGGATGCTGCCGGCCGTCTGAACAACGGTGCTGGCGTGCGCGCTGATCGACGAGCCGGAATCGGCTGCGCTCTGGCGGTCCCGCGCCGCGGAGGTGGCCGGCGGCACGCTCGGCACGGCAGCGGTCGCGGCATTCGTCGACGCCCGCCTCGCCCTCCACTATGGCCAGTACGACACCGCCGACCCCCTCTTACGCCAGGCCTTCGCCGTCAGCGCGCCGCTGGACCCGTATCTGGCGTACGCCCGGGCGGCGGGCGCAGAACTGGCCGCGGCGGCGGGCCTGCCCGACGCCGCGGACCTGCTGGCGGCCGCCACCCCGCTCGCCGAGGAGAACGCCTGGACGGCGGCCTGCCTCGCCCGTGCGCGCGGACGCCTCCACAAAGACCGGTCCGAGCTGACCCGTTCCATCGAGGCGTGGGAACGCCTGGACGCGCCGGCCGAACGGGACCACACGGAAACGCTGCGGGCGCAGCTCTAGCGATCTTGGTTCCGATTCTTCGCCCGTCGTGTGCCACGCCGACGGGCAAGGTTCACGGCTATTACCGGCGGCGGGACGCCTGCGCCCACTGCCACGAAGGACCACCGATCCAGCGACAGCAGGTCGCGGTCCGCGGTTGACGATCGCCTTCCACGGTCCTTCCTGTGAGGTGTGAACATCCCCCCGGTGGGGGAGACCGCCTCGGTCTCGCGGGGGAGGCCTCGGTGGGAGGTCTTCTGCGAACCTGAACGCGTCAGGACTGCGGTCGGCGTATGGCTACCCCGGCAGCGGTACAGGCACCTGCGTCGGGCGGCGGATGACGGCGGAAACGTTTCGCTGAGGATTGGGCTTCACGGCTCTCGACAATGTGGTGGGGTTATGGACGTGGTCAGCACCGCCGATGTCCCGACGGAAGACCGGTTCGCCTTCTGGCACGAGGTGACCTCGAAGATGTGGGTGCCCCTCGATGCGCGCTGCGATTCGCACCTGGAAAGCGGATTTCGAGCTCAGGCCAGTTTCAGCGGGTTCGGCTCTGTTCAGGCGGTCTTGCTGACCACGACGCCGCTTTCGGTCCACCGCACACCCAAGCTGATCCGCCAGTCCGATCCCGAAACGTACTTTCTGAACTGCGCCGTGCACGGTCGATTACTGGGAGAGCAAGACGGCCGCCGCGCGCAGCTACTTGCCGGGGATCTGGTCCTCCGTGACAGTTCGCGTCCCTACCTGACCAGGCTTGCGCCGGGGGATACGGCGGCTCAGTCCCTGGTCCTGCAGTTTCCGCGCTCGCTGCTGCCGTTACCCGAGCGCGGACTGCGGGAACTGACCGCGGTCCGCATTCCGGGCGACCAGGGCATCGGGGCGCTGTTCTCGCAGTTCCTGCTGCAGTTGGCCCGACACATGAACGAACTCAGCCCAGCCGACAATGCCAGACTGTCCACCCCTATGCTCGACCTGCTGACCGCAGCGCTCGCCCACGTGCTCGACGCCCACAGCGCCGTGCCACCCCACACCGGGCAGCGCCTGCTGCTGACCCAGATCCACGCCTTCATCCAGGACAACCTCAGCGACCCCCGGCTGACCCCGGGCGCCATCGCCGCAGCCCACCACATCTCCGTGCGCCACCTGCACAAGCTCTTCCACACCGAAGGGCACACCGTGGCCGGCTGCATCCGCCGGCGCCGCCTGGAGCGGTGCCGACGCGACCTGGCCGACCCGCGGCTGGCCGCCCACCCGATCAGCGCGATCGCGGCCCGGTGGGGGTTCACCGGCCCTGCGCATTTCAGCCAGGCCTTCCGTAACGCCTACGGTCTCTCCCCACGCCAGTTCCGCCAGCAGTGCGCGACAGTGCGCGCAGAGTAAGAGGGCGTTTGATTTGAGCTGATTGCTCCGTATGCCCTAGTAGATGCCTCGCCAGGTAGGTGTGGTTTCGCCGGTTATGCACTTGCTTGCGTTGTCGATCACCGCGATGTGGATCATGGCTTCGGCGCTGGATGCCAAGGTCTCGTAGTCGGTGGTCGAGATCCGTTCGGCCAGCCCGGGCTCGTTGCGGCGCGGGGCCCGGTGCCACAGCACGGTCACCAGGGCAGGGGTGAGCTTGGCCGCTTGGCGCGGTCCGGGCGCGGCCTTGAGCACGGTGAGCGCTGCGGCATGGGCCAGGTGGGAAACGCGGCCGGCGCCGTCGGTAGAACTCGCGCAACAGCGAACGCAGGCGTGTCGGTCGGCACGGCGGCGTCGCCCGGTCATCAGCCCGGTGAAGCCGGCCAGACCGTCCCCGATCCGCTGGTTCAGGTCTCCACGCTACGAGGGAAGAAGCGCCTCGCGGCGTTCGGTTTCGCAGGTATATGGGCGGGCGTAGGCCCATTCGTCCAGCAGGGGTGCTCCCGCATTTCAGGCAGGCGTTCCGCAGCGCCTACGTCCTGTGCCCGCGCCGGTTCCGCCGACCGTGCGCAATCGGGCACGCAGGCTAAAGAGCTGTGCACGCACTTGAAAGACAGGCTCCGCCGCGACCTGCACGCTTGAGAAAGGCCGACCGAAGCGAGTGCCATCAGGCGCGCAAGCACCAACAACACGGAGGAGCAACCGGGTTTCAACGCATTCACAGACCTTCCTCCGGTGGAGCTGCAACGAGCACAGGGTGAAAGTGGCGGGCAATCTCAGAAGGCCTGCACACCTGGCTGCCTCAAATCCCCGGACAAGGAAACGACACAAGCAGAGGCAACAGTGATGCCGGAGGCCGGCAAACTGTGAGTAACGAAAGGAAACCGGGTTCGATGCTCGCAACAGTCAACGCATGGCGACACCTAGTTAAGGGAGTATCGGTACTGGCGGCAGGCTTCGCTGTCACCATCTCGTCTCTTCCGTCCGGCGCCATGCCGGCGGCGTCCGCGTCGCCCCATAGTGCGGATCTCGCTCCGGGGTTCTACGTCGAGTCAGGAGATGCGCGGTTTAGCAACGAGTTCTTTCCCTTTACTCCTGCGGGTGCCGAGCGCGCGCGAGCAGCCGTTGCCAGGTGCACTGTGTTCTGCACCATCCAGATCGACAGATATACGGGGTCCCCACGGTACGAGGTCGTGTGGCTATACGGGAAGGGGTGTGTCACATGGCGTCTACACAAGGTGTCCGGGACCTTCCACAGCAAGAATGGCGGAGATTTTGAGGTGCGTTTCTATGACGCGTCGAGGAATGTGTATGCCAAATTCTGGAGCGGCAGGCATGACGTCGTGAACTGGAATCCGATCTATTACATATGGACCTGTAACCTGTAGCGGGTCTTAACCGGCGACGAAGTGTGGGGTCCTGGGGCAGGTGCTGCCGCCCGCCACCCGTTTGTGTTCCTGCCTCGACCTCTGACACCCATCGCACCGAGTCGGGGTACCGGCCGCGCAGGGCAGCACGACGATCGAGCCGGTGGACGCTGACGCAGGCGACAACGGAAACGGCCAGTCCGGACACCCTGCGGGGCGGAACCGGACCGGCAGGAGTTGGATACGGACACGGACGCCGTTCAGGCGTCGTATCCGCTTCTCAGCTCGGCCAACATCTGATCAATGAGGCTCCATCCACAAAGGGGAAGCCTTGAATGCTCGAAAATTCCTCACCGTAGTGTCCGCCCTCGTCACCTTGCTGGTCGCGCCGACCGCTGTTCTCGCCGCGCCCGCGCAGCCGTCCACCAACACAGATATCGCGGGGCCGGCCACACCCGAGAGCATCGGTGTGGGCAAGCGAGGTGACCTGCTGGGCAGCGGTTGGCAGAAGTCGTCTGATCGGGCGGTGACCACCACCGGGGATGCCACCGGGTTTCACGTGCTGGTCGCCGACGCCAAGGACGGTTACCGGTGGCGGACGGTGGCCTCATTGTCAGAGCCGGGCTTTGACACCGACGCCTGGATCGGCAACATGTGCGTGACGGCCTCGGGCGATCGGGCGGTCGTGGTGTACGCGCCGCGCACTTTTACCAACAAGGCCGAGCTGATGGAGCGCGGTGGCTTCGCCGCCATCGTGGACCTCAACGGCGGCCCGGTGCGCAAGCTGCCCGTGCAGAGCACGCTGGCGTACTTCAACCCCGGCTGCGGCCCGTCGGAGTCGGCCGTTCTCACCCAGAGCGGCGCCGAGGACCTCGGGGCCACCCGGCTGCTCGAACTCGATACGACCAACGGTCGTCTGGCCAAGCCGATTCAGGTGCCCGGCCAGCTCACCTCGGCGGTGCCGACCAAGGGCGGAATCGTGGCGGCCGATTCCGGCGCGCTGGTGCGGGTGCACTCCGATGGCAAACGCACGGTGCTGGCGCCGGCCAAGGGCGTGCCGTATCGGCTGGCCGCCGATGCTGACGGCGGCGTGACCTACGCTCAGCTGGAGGATCAGCGGACATCCGCCGTGCGCCGGGTAGACATGAAGGCGGGTAATGCGGTCACCACCTTGGCCACCGGCGCCACCACGGACCTGAGCGTACGCTCCTCCCGCGGCGGCCGGGTCTTCGTCACCGGCACCCGAGCTTCGAAGGCACGCACGACACCGCCGCCGAGCGTCAAGCTCGCCAAGGTGTCCCACAATGCCGCGATGTCACTGTCCGGCGATCTGGCGGTCACCTCGGTACTGCGAGCACACACCAAGGATCTGCGGGTGGCGCCCGACGATCCGGCCGCGCCCCAGCGGGTGGACATCACCGCGACGTCGCTGTCGACAGACAAGACTTTCACCTTGTCGGCCACGCCGACCGCCGACGCCGGCCGGGGCGCGCAGCTCAGTCCGGCGCTGGGCGTGGGGACGGCCGCGGCGGGTGATCCGAACGACCCGGCCGACGGCGACCAGCGCTATTGCTCGGTGGCCCGCAACGACCCGCGCAACCAGGCCATGCAGCCCAAGCCCCGCCAGGTGGAATGGGCAGTCGACCAGGCAATCCGTGGAGTGCTGACCGTGCGGCGGCCGGCCAACTGGAAGAACCTCGGCATGCCCGCTTACACACCCCAGGGGCTTTTCCCGCCCAGGCAGATGGAAGGTGGCGGCTTCGTGCCGGCGCAGGTCTTTCTGGGGATCACGGCCCAGGAATCCAACCTGTGGCAGGCCGCTCGCTACGCGGTGCCCGGGGTGACGGCGAACCCACTGATCGGCAACTACTTCGGCATCGACTACTACAACAGCGACGAGGGTGACGACTGGACGATCAACTGGGGCGATGCCGACTGCGGCTACGGCGTCACGCAGGTCACCGACGGCATGCGCCTGGCAGGCAAGGAAAGGCCGGGCGAGGTGGCGCTGCCCTATGACCAGCAGCGGGCGATCGCTTTGGACTTCGCCGCCAACATCGCCAAAGGCTTGCAGATCCTGCAGGACAAATGGAACCAGACCCGCCGTGCAGGGCTGGTGATCAATGACGGCGCTTCCGATCGGATCGAGAACTGGTTCTTCGCCGTGTGGGCCTACAACTCGGGCTTTCATCCGAACAAGAATGACGGGCGGCCGTGGGGGGTGGGCTGGCTCAACAACCCGGTCAACCCCAACTATCCGGCCGATCGTCTGCCGTTCATGGAGTTCTCCTACGAGGACGCGGCGCATCCGCAGGACTGGCCATATCCGGAGAAGGTGATGGGCTTCGCCGGTCACCCGATCGAGCTCATCGAGACTCCGGGCAACCTGATCCACGCGTTCCAGCCCGCCTGGTGGCTGACCGAGCAGGATCGGCGTGACGTCAAACCGCCGCTGACGCAGTTCTGCGACGCCAGCAACCAGTGCCGTCCTGGGGAGTCCCACACGCCGGACGCCCCGGAGGTGATCGGCGAGCCGGCAGGCCCATGCGCGCACAAGAACAGCGCCGGTCAGTACGACCTGAAATGCTGGTATCACGAACCAAACACCTGGAAACCCACCTGCGAGGTCACCTGCGGCAACGAGCTGCTGCGTTTCGACCCCGGATACGCCTACCAGGAGGACGCCGCCAGTTATCCACCGGTCTGTACGCTCAACGGCCTGCCCTCCAATGCCGTGGTCGTCGACAACCTTCCCCAGTCGACCCCCTCGATCCGTCCGGGCTGCACCAAACCGCCTAGCCCGGGGAACTTCAGGTTCACCTTCAAACAGGCCGCCAACGGAACCTACCCCGGCAAGATCGACGTCCATCAGATCGGCGCCGCCTACGGCGGCCACTTCTGGATGAGCAATACCCACACCGCCGGCGGCCGCGAAGCGATCGGCACCTGGACGCTGGATCACACGCGCACCGGCCCGATGAAGATCATGGTGCACATTCCCGATCCGGGCGCCCGCACCAGGCTCGCCACATATCGCGTCAACGCCTCAGGCGGTGAGCGCCGGCGCATCGTCCGCCAGGAAGGCCCCGGAGGAAACCGCTGGGTGAACATCGGCACCTTCATGTTCAACGGCACCAAGCCTCAGGTCAGTCTCAGCAACCTCACCCCGGACGGCGACGGTACCGCCAGGATCGCCTGGGACTCCGTCGCCTTCATTCCCGTCGCCGGCCAATACCACGAAGAGAACGTCGAGGCCGTCGCCGTCTTCGACGAAGACCAGGACATCGACACCGCCCCGCCCGGGTCGTGGCTCGCAGGCCCCCTGGCCAATCGCAACAGCCTCTACCAATGGGCCCGCGAGTCAGCGGACGGCATTCTGTCCTCCACCACCCTCGGTACAGCGACAAGGCAAGCGGTTACAACATGGAAACAGCAGGTCGAAGCCGCGGGAACCGATCCGGTCGACCATCCCGACGGAAACAGCATCGGGACATGGATCGGCTTTGCGCAGCCCCACACCGACCGGCCGACCACGAGCCGGCGGCCGAACTGGTTCGACAACGAAGACCGGTTCAAGATCAAGCTGAAGGCATCGGTGTCCTTCGTTACCGGCGACGACGGAAAAATCATTCCGGGCAGCGAATTCGCCGAGTACGAGCATCGGACGGGCAATACACACCTGCCGGAGTTCGTGCGTAATCTGTTCAGGGCGGTCGAACAGGACTACGCCATAGCCAAACCTCGCCTCTGGTACAGGATGCCGGACCTCAACAGGCACGACGGCGCCTGGCGAGCCGCCGATCCAAGTGTGGACGGAAGACTCCCTGGCCGGGCATATGCCTATGCCGGTATAGCACCCCAGCTGACCGACACCTCAGGAAGCCCCTCTGAGACCAACGCCTCGTGCGTCAAGGCTCTGACCTCAGGGGGCGGATCGATCGGATATCGCCCGATGCTCAGTCAATCCGGGCCCACCGGTGCCATGGAGGCGTGGTCCAACCGGGTCAAGGGCGACGCGCGCATCCCTTCCGGAGTCAAAGAACTTGCCGAGGACGTCCGAGACCTCTTCTTCAATCCCGGACCTGTACCGGCGATCGGTTCGTCGCTGTTCACCGACGCTCCACCCATCTGGCAGGAACTGTTCTTCCTCGCCTGCGCGGATGGATCCGTCCGCAAGACCGACCCCTACTCACCGCTCCTGCGCGCAGGTTGGATGCCGGACCAGTATCTGTATCACAACGGCAGTGCCATAGACAGAGACGGCCGTCAAAGTGGAAGTGCAGGGCCCATACTTCGCGGAAACTTCTTCCAATTCAGTATGATCCCGGCCGCCGGGTCGAACACGGCCTTCGGCCAGTGCGAGTCCGTAAACACAGATGAGCGCTCCGGCAATCCATGGGTAATTCAATCATACATACCAGCCAATCCCGGAATTAATCCACCATTCCACCGATTCTGCTCGAACGGGACCATTGATCCGGACCCTGCGCACAGCAGTTAGCGATCTGTGGAGACCCGACGTCGACCGCCAGGAGCTGTTGCGGCCCCTCCCCTGCCGAGGTAGGGGAGGGGCCGACCGGGGCGCGTGCCGGAATTCGGCAGAAACGGTCCGCGTCCCTCTCTCTGCTGGCGGCGGCCGGCGTACTGGCCCGGGCGGGTCTCGCCGGAGAACAAACAGGCGTGACCGGGGACGACCAGATAGACGAACACAGGCGGTACTCGCATCACCATGCCGATGTTCGGCGTGCTGGATTCGGCGTGTACTCCGAGAATCCGTTGCGGTGATCTCGGCTGGGCGCGGCGGCACGGGCTCGGGAACGACGCGCTGCCGTGGGGTGCGGTGCGACGCCGGTCGACTTAGGTTTATCGGGGATGGCCGGGTGGACGATGCCGGGGCGGGAGGGCGTCCCTAGCGTGTGGAGCCGGGTGGCCGGTCTCCGGCGAAGGGACGACGGGGCATGGACGTCAAGGGGATCTCGTACACGGTCGACGACAGGCCGAGCGAACTCGTAGGCCGGGATCTGCGCGCCATCGCCGCGGACCTGCACTGCACGACAGTGATGCTGATCGGGACCGATGCCTCGCAGCAGATCCAGGCTGCGCGATGCGCTTTGGAGACCGGGCTGGACGTCTACATCCGGCCCTACCTGCCGGACCGCCCGCACCGGGAGCTTCTCGCCCATCTGGCGAAGACGGCGGTGGAAGCCGAGAAGCTGCGCCTTGAGTATCCGGGCCGGGTCACGCTGCTGGTCGGCAGCGAGTTCTCATTGACGTCGCCGGGCATGCTCCCGGGGCCGCGCGTGTTCGTCCGCCTCCAGGTGCTGGTACGGCCCCGGTTGCGGCGCCTGTTCGATCGGCGGATCACGCGGAAGCTGAACGTGCTGCTCGCCGCGGCCGTCGCGGTCGCCCGCCGCGGGTTCCAGGGCCCGGTCACGTATGCGGCGGGCGCCTGGGAGAGGGTCGACTGGTCGGGCTTCGACCTGGTCGGCGTCAACCTCTACCGTCAGGGTGACGATCTCGCCGGCTACCGGGAGCGGCTGCGGGCTCTCCATGAGAACGGCAAGCCGGTGGTCATCACCGAGTTCGGATGCGGCGCGCATCGGGGCGCGCAGCGGCGGGGACCCGCCTCGTTCCTGATCGTGAACTGGTTCACCGACCCGCCCCGCGTCAAGGAGGGCCACGTGCGCGACGAGCGCACGCAGGCCGATTACCTGGCCGAACTCATCGACCTCTACACGGCGGAAGGCGTCCACGGCGCTTTCGTCTTCACCTTCTCCATGCCCGGCTTTGCCCACCATCCGGACCCCCGCCGCGACCTGGACATGGCCGGTTTCGGTGTGGTGAGGCAAGCCGCCGACGCCCCCGGCTGGGAGCCGAAAGAGGCGTTCCATGAAGTGGCGCGCCGCTACGGGCACACGAACCCCTAGCAGCCAGGGCGATGGCGCCATATTGATAGTGCCCTGTCATTTCGACGGGATCGCCACATGCTGACGCCGTCCGCGCAAGTCATCTCGGACTTGGTGAGCTGATGGAGCTGACCCTTGAGGGGCGCGAGGCGCTGGCCTACGTCGACAGGCGGCAGGCCGCCTGGGCGAACCGGATCGCCGAGCATCTGCCGCCGGGCGAGCTGGACGCGGCGCTCGGCACGCTGCGCCGGATCGGCGGTCTTATCGCTTCCGGCGCCGGCACGACGTCGACCCGGGCGGCAACTGGATCCGGATCTTCCCCTCCGCCGGGCTCTCCTCCCACCGGTCCTCAGCGACCACCGAGCCGGCCGAGCGCGCCCGGAGCAAGCTCGCCCGATCGATGGAGAACGCGGTCGTCCTCGGCGAGTCCAAGGGCGACCATCGGCAGGCGGCCCGAATCCTCGATACCGCCCTCGGAAGCGAGCGGGACACCACCTCCGCCGCCGAACTCGTCGACGCGCTGGTCTACCGGGCAGAGTTGGCGATCCGGCTGGACGACACGGACCGCGCGAACGCGCTGCTGGCGAGGGTCCGGGACACGCCGCTCGACGACGCCGAGCGCGGGGCTCTCGCCGAGACCCTCGCGGGTGCACGGGACCTGGAGGAGACCCTGCGCTCGACGGACCGCTGAACCGCGCTACCGGGCGACGCTGGCGCGGCGCTTCACCGCCTCCGGCCTGCCCGCAGTCTCCCAACAGTCGAGTCCGGAAAACCAGGGGAAGATCAGCGCCTGGGTCACCCGGTTCCGCGGACAGGAACGGCTGATTCCCAGATCCCTGGCCGAGTTGCACGTTCAGTGACCCGTCCAGGGACGGCAGCGTAGCGGCGGCTGGAGACTCTCTTTAACTCCCGGCCCGCGGGGAGTGGACGTGGCGCACGCCGGGGCGGTCCAGGTGTTCTCGCTCCAGGGCTTCGCTGTGCGCGAGGAGGGCGGGATAGTCCACCGCCGCCCCCCGCAGGAGAACCTCGATGGCGCGTTCGGCCTCGTCGTCTTTTAGGTGCTCGCGTCCGAACATGGCGCGGTACTGCACCAGCGAGCCGACGATGTCGAGCAGCAGGTCCCGATCGATCTCGCTGCGCAGGTCGCCTCTGGCGATCGCACGGTCCAGCGTCCGGCCGACGGCGTCGCGGGCGGGCTCGACGATGGTCCGCAGGTACAGGCGGCGCAAGTCGGGGTCGGGCGCGCATTCGGCGTAGAGCACGCTGAGGACGTCGGGCCGGATGGTGCGGTAGACCGCGAGGAAGACGTTGAGGCCCTCGGCTAAGTCACACAGCGTGCATCCGGTGTCCGGCGGGGTGGGCACGTCCAGGCGGTCCGCGACCGCGGCCAGCACCAAGGGCGCACGCCCAGGCCAGCGACGGTAGATCGCCGGGCGGGAGGTGCCTGCCCGCCGCGCCACCGCTTCCAGGGAGACGCCGGCGTAGCCCTCCTCATTCTGGATCGCCAGGGCCGCGGCGATGACGGCTTCGTCGATGTGCCGGTCGCGGGGCCGTCCGCCGGCGCCTTTCGGTTCTGGGCTTCGCGGGTCCGACATGGGCTCAGGCTAGTGGTTCCGTTGCGCGACGTAATGCTTGCCCGGGTCCTGGGGCGGCGGTCGCGCCTCGACGTCCTCTATGATTACGTGACGACACGAAACGATACTCGTGGAGGAGTGCAGGTGCACAACACACCGCCGGCGGACGCGCCACCAAGAAGGAGTGGGCCGGGCTCGCCCTGCTGGTCCTGCCGATGCTGACGCTCTCGACCGATCTGACGGTGCTGTTCTTCGCGCTGCCCACGCTCAGCGCGGATCTGGACACGAGCGCGTCCGAGGCGTTGTGGATCGTGCACGTCTACGGGTTCGTGATCGCCGGAACCCTCATCACCATGGGACGCCTGGGGGACCGCATCGGACCTCGGCGGCTGCTGCTGACGGGCAGTGCCGCGTTCGCCGCGACGTCGATCCTGGCGGCGTTCTCGGTCAACGCCGAGATGCTCATCACGGCCCGCGCCCTGCTGGGCGTCGCCGGCGCCACGCTCATGCCCTCGCCGTGGTCTACGGGCTGCAGGAACTCGCCGCCGGGCGGGAGACCGGCACCGGGTCGGCCTGGCCTGACCTGTCCATCGCCGCAGCCGGAGGGCTTGTGCTGGCCCTCTTCGTGCGGCGGCAGCGCCGCATATGTGATCCACTCTTCGACCTCACCTCGCTCGGCAACCGGCGCATCATCGTCTCGCTCGTGGCGCTACTGCTCGTCGGGACCGGCGTGGTCGGCGTGTTCTACCTGTTCACCCAGTACCTGCAGCGAGTTGTCAACAGTTCACGCGTCGCCGGCCTCCGTCGCGCGGTTCAGCCGACTCGGCAGGCCGGACGCGAGGTGGTCGATGAACCGGCCGACCCGCCGCGGGACATGCCCGTCGTCCCCGTGCAGCGCGTAGATGTCGGCGGCCGGCGTCGGCAAGTGCGGCAGCACCCGGACCAGCTCGCCGCGTTCGAGATACGGCCCGATGTGCCACTCCGAGCGCATGATCACGCCGCGCCCCTGCAGCGCCCAGTCGGTCACCACGTCACCGTCGTTGCTCGACAGGCCGCCGTGCACACGCACATGCCGGGGACGGGCCGCGTCCCCGAAGCGCCAGAGCGCGTAGTCGCTCTCGTTCTCGCGCAGCACGATGCAGTTGTGCTCGGCCAAATCCTCGATGGCCGCCGGAGCACCGTGCTCGGCCAGGTAGGACGGCGCCGCACAGGGCACGCGCCGGTTCGTGGCCAGGCGGCGCATGCGCAGCGACGAGTCGGGGGGCGTGCCCACATGGACGGCGACGTCGAACGTACGGCGGTGCGGGCGTAGCGGGAGCGCGGACGTTTCCAGCTGCACGTGCAGCCCGGGATGGGCGGACGCGAACTCGCCGAGCAGCGGCGCCACATGCGCCCGTCCGAGGCCGATGGTCGACTCGACGGTCAGCGAGCCGCGCAGCTCCGCCGACTGGCCGGCCAGCGAGTCCTCCAGTTCGCGCACCTGGTCGAGGATCGCTTGGGTGCGCGCCGCGTACCGCTCGCCTTCGGACGTCAGCACGAGCCGCCGGGCACCGCGCTGGACGAGCCGGACGTCGAGGCGCCGCTCCAGTGCGCTCAGGCGCTTGCTGACGACGGACAGGGAGCATCCCAGCTCACGCGACGCGGCGGTGAGCGTCTCGCTTGAGGCGACCACCTGGAAGAACCACAGATCGTCCATCGATGAGCGGCTTGCCTCGGCGCGCCGCCCGGGACGACGGATGCTTTCCACCAGGGAAAGCCTACCTTGCTCACTGCGGCCTTGTGGTGCGCATCTCCGCTGGCCAAGGTAGGACCCCGGGTTGCGCCCCGGTGGGAGCCACGACGTTCCCGCCGTCGCCGGGCGCCTCGATCACGTGGACTGAGGAGCGTATTGGTGCCGCACAGCTATCGCATCGCAGCCGTCCCGGGCGACGGGATCGGCCGGGAGGTCGTCCCCGAAGGCCTGAGGTGCCTGCGGGCGGCCGCCGAGGCGCACGGATTCGAACTCGACGTCGTCGAGTTCGACTTCGCCAGCGCCGACTACTGGCTGCGGCAGGGCACGATGCTCCCGCCGGACTGGAAGACCACGCTCGGTGCCTTCGACGCGATCTTCTTCGGCGCGGTCGGATGGCCCGAGGTCGTCCCGGACCATGTGTCGCTCTGGGGCAGCCTGCTGCAGATGCGGCGCGGGTTCGACCAGTACGTCAATCTGCGTCCGGTCCGGCTGCTGCGCGGGGTGCGCAGCCCGCTGCGCGACCACCGGCCCGGAGACATCGACTTCTACGTCGTCCGGGAGAACACCGAGGGCGAGTACTCCAGCATCGGAGGCCGGATCTTCGAGGGCACCGACCGGGAGACGGTGGTGCAGGAGACCGTGATGACGCGGACCGGCGTCGACCGCGTGCTGCGCTACGCCTTCGACCTGGCCGCCGCTCGCCCGCGCAAGCGCCTGACATGGGCGACGAAGAGCAACGGGATCTCGATCTCCATGCCGTACTGGGACGAGCGGGCGGCCGCGATGGCGTCGCGGTACCCGGACGTGACGGCGGACAAGGACCACATCGACATCCTGGCCGCCAAGTTCGTCCTGCAGCCCCAGCACTACGACGTCGTCGTGGCCAGCAACCTCTTCGGCGACATCCTGTCCGACCTCGGGCCCGCCTGCACCGGCACCATCGGCATCGCTCCCAGCGCCAACATCAACCCCGACCGCGCCCACCCCAGCCTGTTCGAGCCGGTCCACGGGTCGGCGCCGGACATCGCCGGCCTCGGCGTCGCGAACCCGGTCGGCCAGATCTGGAGCGGCGCGATGATGCTCGCGCACCTGGGCGAACACGATGCCGCGGCACGAGTGGTGGCCGCGATCGAGGACGTACTGGACGAGCGGCCGGAGGTGCTGACCCCCGACCTCGGCGGCCCCGGCACCACGGCGGGCCTGGGGACGGCGATCGCCGACCGCATCGCCGTGAGCCCGCCCGCGGCGGCCGCCGGCGCGGGGACCGGCACCGCGCGGACCGGCCACCTGCACGAAGGGACCAGCAGGACGTCATGACCGCATCCGTTGCCGATCCCGTCGGCCTGGAAGTGCGCTGGGACCGTCTCGCCGCCGCCACCGACGAGGCGGCCGCCACCATGCTCCGCACGGCGTTCTCGACGATCATCCGAGAGTCCAACGACTACACCGTGGTCCTCATGGACCGCCACGGGCGCACGATGGCGGAGTCCCGGGCCGGCATCCCCGCCTTCGCCGCGCTGATGAGTTCGCTGACCGCCGTGGTCCTCGAGCGGTTCCCCGCCGGGGAGTGGCGGGACGGCGACTGCGTCATCACCAACGACCCCTGGATCGCGACGGGACACCTGCCGGACATCGCCATGATCACCCCGGTCTTCCACCGCGGCCGGCTCGTCGCCTACGCCGGCACCGCGGCGCACGCACCCGACATCGGCGGCACCCCGTCGCTGGGAGCCACGGACCTGATGTCGGAGGGCGTCCTGATCCCGCCGCTGCGCCTGTTCCGCGCGGGCCGGGTGCAGCGCGGCGTCAAGGACCTGCTGCTGGCCAACATCCGCCTCGCCGACCAGGTGTGGGGCGACCTCGAAGCGCAGACCGCGGCGCACGCCGTATGCCGCAGACGCGCCCAGGAGTTCCTCACCGACTTCGACGAGCCCGACTTCGATGGATTCGCCACCGCCGTGCACGCGGCCACCGAGTCCGCGATGCGCGCGGCCGTGCGCGGCCTGCCCGACGGCGTCTACCGCTCCGCCCTGGACGCGGACGGAGTCGAGGGCCACCCCACCCGCATCGCGTGCACGGTGACCGTACGGGACGACGAGGTCGAGATCGACTACACCGGCAGTTCGCCCCAGGTGCCGTTCGCGACCAACTCGACGCTCAACTACACCCGCGCCTACACGATGTACCCGCTCAAGATCCTGCTGGATCCGGCGACGCGGACCAACTGGGGCTCCTACCGGTCCATCCGGGTCACCGCCCCAGAGGGCACCATCGTCAACCCCGCCTTCCCCGCCCCCGTGGTGGCACGGCACCTCACCGGGCACCTGCTCTCGTGCGCGGTGTACCGGGCACTGGCACCGGTCCTGCCCGACCGGGTGATCGCCGACAGCGGCGGCGCACCCGCCCTGCGCGTCCGCTTCGACGGCCTCGACGACCACGACCGGCCCTTCAGCCTGATGCTCTTCGCCAATGCCGGCATGGGCGCCTCCCTGGAGTCGGACGGCCTGTCCACGACCGCCTTCCCGACCAACTCGGGCAACGGCGGCATCGAGGCGCTCGAAGCCGCGTCCCCGCTGCGGTTCCTGCGCAAGGAGCTGCGCGCCGGATCGGGCGGGCGGGGCCGTCGCCGCGGCGGCCTGGGACAGGACGTCGAGGTGCGCAACCCCACCGGCCGCCCCGTCCAGATGGTCCTGCTCGGAGACCGCGAGCGGCACCCGGCACTCGGTCTCGCCGGGGGAGGGCCCGGCGCCGCCGCGCGGGTCGTCCTGGACTCCGGTGAACGTGTCCCGTTGAAGTCCATCTCGCGGCTGGCCCCCGGTGCCTCCGTGGTGATCTCGTTCGCCGGCGGCGGCGGATTCGGCCCGGCGGACGAACGCGAGCCCGCTCTGGTGGCCGCCGACGAGTTCGCCGGCTACACCATCCGCGCGGAGAAGCCCCTGCCCGCGGCCGACCCGGACGCGTACGAGAACCGGGAGGCGGGCCGATGAGCCGCACCGTCCGGATCGGCGTCGACGTCGGCGGGACCTTCACCGACCTGCTGCTCCACGACCCGCGTCGTGGTCTGACCCGGCCCGGCAAGCTGCCCACCACCCCCCACGCCCCCAACGAGGCGATCACCACGGGGATCGGCCGCCTGCTGCGGGAGACCCGCACCGCGCCCGGCGACATCGCGGGCATCGTGCACGGCACGACACTGGTGACCAACACCCTGCTGGAGCGCACCGGAGCCGTCGTGGGCCTGCTGTCCACACGCGGATTCGGCGACATCGTCGAAATGGGCCGGGAGACGAGGTTCGACACCACCGACCTCCACGCCCGGCCGGCCCCGCCGCTGGTGCCCCGCGACCTTCGCCGCGGTGTGCCGGGACGGATCACCGCGGACGGGCGCGAGGAGACGGCCCTCGACGAGGAGGCGGTCCTGACGGCGGTCGCGGACTTGGCCGGCCGGGGAATCCGGGCGCTGGCCGTGGCGCTGCTGCACTCCTACCGCAACGCCGATCACGAGCACCGCGTCCGCGACCTGGTCGCGCGGGAGTACCCGCATCTGCCCGTCACCCTCTCCAGTGACGTCGCCCCCGTCATCGGAGAGTACGAGCGGACCACCACCGCGTGCATCAACGCCTACGTCCAGCCGCTGATGTCGCGCTACCTGGACGACCTGCGCGACGGCTTGGCCGCCATGGGGATCGACGCCCCCCTCCGCGTCATGCTGTCCGGCGGCGGCGTCACGACTCTCGAGGACGCGAGGAGGTCCCCGGTCCGGCTGCTCGAATCGGGCCCCGCGGCCGGGGCCATCGCCGCCGCCGCCGTCGCCCGGCGGCTGGGCGAGCGGAACCTCGTCTCCTTCGACATGGGCGGCACCACGGCGAAGATCGCCGTCGTCCAGGAGGGCGGGCTCCGTATCAGGCACGACTTCGAGGCCGGCCGGGTCGACAGGTTCAAGCCGGGCTCTGGTCTTCCGGTCCGCCTGACCGTCGCCGACATGATCGAGATCGGCTCGGGCGGCGGGTCGATCGCCGCACCCGACTCCCTCGGCCTGCTCAAGGTCGGCCCCCGCAGCGCGGGCTCCGACCCCGGCCCCGTCGCCTACGGGCGCGGAGGCGAGCACCCCACCGTCACCGACGCCGACCTGACCCTCGGCTGTCTTGACCCGGAGACCTTCCTCGGGGGCGACATGCCGCTGCTGGCGAACGAGGCCCGCAAGGCGCTGGACCGGGACGTGGCGGGCCCCCTCGGGCTCGACACCCCCGGGGCCGCCGCGGGAATCGTCGCGGTGGCCACCGAGAGCATGGCGGGCGCCGCCCGGATGCACCTGTCCGAGCGGGGCGCGGATCCCGCCGACTTCGCGCTGCTGGCCTTCGGCGGGGCCGGACCCGTCCATGCCTACGGGATGGCGAAGGCCCTGAAGATCCGCCGCGTCATCGTGCCGATGCGCGCCGGCGTCATGTCCGCCTACGGATGCCTGGTCGCCGACCCCGCCGTCGACACGGTCCGCAGCCTGCCCTCGCCGCTCACCGACGTCGACTGGGCCCGCGTCGCGGCGCTGTACGCGGAGATGGCGGGCCAGGCTACCGCGACGCTGGAGCCCGACGACCCCGCCCTCGTGCGCGTTCGCCGCACCGCCGACATGCGCTACCTCGGCCAGGGGTTCGAGGTCGAGGTCGACCTGCCCGGCGGTGACCTCGGCCCGGCGGACGCCGAACGCGTCCGGACGGCCTTCCAGGACACCTACCGCACCGTGTTCGGCCGTGCGCTCGACGGGCCCGCGGAGGTGGTGAACTGGCGCCTGTCGATGCGACTGCCCGGCCGCGACGTGCCGTCGACGGGCGCGCCAGAGCCCGGGGAGGCGAGCCGCGGGATCCGGACGGTGTCCTTCCCGGGCGCGGGACCGGTCCCGGCCCCCGTCTGGGACCGGTACGCACTCATCCCCGGAACCGTGATCGACGGTCCGGCGGTCTTCGAGGAGCGCGAATCGTCATGCTCCTTCGGGCCCGGCTGCCGGATCAGCGTCGAGGACGACCTGACCCTCGTCGCCGACATCGACACGTGATCGGGCCGAATCCGCCACCTCGCTCACCCGCGAGACGAACCACATCCAACACCTCCGCCGCGGGCGGTGACGCGAAGGGACGCCCATGGCGACGATGTCAGCACGGGAGCGTTCAGGGATGCGACGCATCACGTTCCTGGCCGCTCTCGCGGTGTTCGCACAGGAGTCGACCTGGAACTTCTACGAATCCCAAGTCCCGCCCCTTCTGCGGGAGCACATCACCAGCGCGGCCGTGGTCGGCATGCTGATGGGCATGGACAATCTGCTGGGAATCTTCGTCCAGCCCTGGATCGGGAACAGGTCGGACCGTACCCGGACCTCCTGGGGCCGGCGGATGCCCTACCTGGTGGTCGGGATGCCCGTCGCCGCCCTGCTGTTCGCCGTCCTTCCGCACACCGCGGCCTCACTGCCGCTCCTGGTGGTGTTGATGTTCACCTACGCTCTGGTGGCCAACGCCTTCAAACCGATCGCCGAAGCGCTCGTCCCGGACTTCCTCCCGCCGGAACGCCGCAGCCGCGGCAACGCCGCGGTCAAGATCGCATCCAGCCTGACGGTCGTCGTCGGGGCGCTCATCAGCATCGTCCTGGTGGACGACCACCCGAACATCGCCTTCGCCATCCCCGCCGCCATCATGCTGGTCTGCATCGCGGTGCTCGCGGCGACGGTGCGCGACAGCCGGTCCCCGGCCTACCGGGCCGTGGTGAAGGAGAACGAGACGGGCCCCGAGGCCGGGCGCCGGGGGCGGCGCGTCCGGGACATGCTCTTGGAGATCGTCACGGACACCGACCGCAGCCGGCTGCTGCTCCTGGTCGCGATCGTGCTCTTCGGCAGCGCATGGGCCGCGTCCCGCTCCTTGATGACGCCTTTCGGGATGGAGGCGCTCGACATGACGCGCGGTGACGCCGGCGGGCTGACGCTGCCCAGCGGTCTCGCCTTCATCGTGGCGGCGTACCCGGCGGCGGTCCTCGCCGAGCGCTACGGACGGCTCCGCGTCATCACGGCGGGCATGGCGGTCTTCGCCGCCGCGATGGTGCTGGGAACGCTCGTCCAGACACCGGCGGGAGTCACCGTGGCCCTGTGCCTCGCGGCGGCGGGCGCGAGCAGCTTCCTGGTCAACGCCGCGGTGGTCCTGTGGAACCTCGCCCCGTCCGCGCAGGTCTTCGGCACGTACGCCGGGATGTACAGCATCAGCTGGGCCGGCGGCGGCTTCCTGGGGCCGGCGCTGGTCGGCGGGATGGTCGACGGCACGGGCTGGACCCTGATGCTCGTCGACATCGCCCTGATCACCGCGGTCGCCATTGCCGTCGTCGCGAGGATCGGCACCGTGCAACGACGCACCGCCCCGGTCGGATGAGCGGGCAGCCGAGGCCCGTCCGGCGGAGCCGACCGCCCGGCGGAAAGAAGGCGGCGCGAGAAATGAGGAACACGTGTCCCGCATCTTGATCACGACCGACTACCTGCGTCCCGGGGACGAGGTCGACCGCTACCTCCGGACCCGCGGCCACACCACCGCGCACGCGTCCCTCGCCGGCGTGCGCGATCCCGAGCGGCTCGTCGCCGCCTTCGCCGACGCCGAGGCGGCGCTCGTCGGCCACGAGCCCCTGACCGCCGAAGTCCTGTCCCGGGCACCCCGGTTGCGCGTCATCGTGCGCACCGGCGTGGGCTACGACTCCATTGACGCCGCGGCCGCGGGCCGGCTGGGCGTCACCGTGAGCAACCTGCCCGGAATCAACGCCAACGCGGTCGCCGAGTACACCCTCGGCCTGCTGCTGGCGGCGGCGCGGCGGCTGGTGCAGACCGCCACGGCGGTCGCGGCCGGCGACTGGCCCAGGCGGCACGGCCGCGAACTGCGGAACTCGACGCTCGGACTGCTCGGGTACGGCGCGGCCGCACGGGCCGTCGTCCCGCTGGCCCAGGCGTTCGGCATGCGGGTGCTGTGCACGACCGGCGTGCCGGAGACGGAGCGGACCGATCCGACCGTGCGGTTCGTCGAACTGCCCGAACTGCTGGCGAACGCCGACTACCTGTCGGTGCACACCGCGCTGACCGAGCGGACGCGGGGTCTGCTCGACGCCACGGCGTTCAGCCGGATGAAACCGACCGCCGTCCTCGTCAACACCGCTCGGGGAGCCGTCGTCGACGAGCAGGCCCTGGCCGACGCCGTGCGCACGGGCCGGATCGCCGGAGCCGCCCTCGACGTCGTCGGCCGGGAACCGCTCCCGGCCGACAGCCCGCTGCGTGGTGTGGACGACATCGTCGTCTACTCCCACCTGGCGGGACAGACCGCCGAGACCCGGGCGGCGGCCGGCCTGGAGGGCGCGGCGGAACTGGTGGCCGCACTAGTGGGGCGTCCCCGGTTCGCCGTGAACGCCGACCTCCTGCCCACCGCCTCCACCGCGGACCGAACCGGCTGAGCACCTGTTTCTCCCGAAACGCGACAACGAGGAAAGAGGACCATGAACCACGAACCGGTCGACTCCGTCAGCGTGCTGGTGCCCAGCGGCATGCTCGGCGCCGGCTTCGCCGAGGCGACGATCGAGCGCGGCCTCGCCCTCGGCGCCGACGTGATCTCCGTCGACGGCGGAAGCACCGACTCCGGCCCCCACTACCTCGGTGCGTCCGTCCCGAAGACCACGGCCGCCGCGGTCGCCCGCGACCTGCGCAGCCTGCTCAAGGCGGCGGCGCGCGCCGGCATCCCGCTGATCGTCGGCTCGTGCGGCACCAGCGGCACCGACAGCGGCGTCGAATGGGTCGCCGGCATCGTCGCCGAGATCCAGGCCGAAGAGGGCCTGGCACTGAAGGTCGCGCGGATCTACAGCGAGCAGGACGCGGGCACGCTCGAACGGCACCTGGACGCCGGCCGGATCCACGCCCTGCCGCCCATGGGAGACCTGCGGTCGGAAACGCTGGAGAGCTGCACCCACATCGTCGCCATGATGGGCCACGAACCCATCGTCGCCGCCCTCGAGGCGGGCGCCCGGGTCGTGCTGGCCGGCCGCGCCACCGACACCGCCGTCGCCGCGGCGTACCCGCTCATGAAGGGGATGCCCGCCGGACCGACCTGGCACGCCGCCAAGATCGTCGAATGCGGCGGCCAGTGCACCACCGACCCGCGCGCCGGAGGAGTCCTCGCCACCATCGACGCCGGCGGCTTCACCATCGAGCCGCTCGACCCGGCGGCGGCCTGCACGCCGACCTCGGTCGCCGCCCACATGCTCTACGAGACCGCCGACCCGTTCCAGATGCGCGAACCCGACGGCACCCTCGACGTCCGCGATGCCACCTACTCCGCCGTGAACGACCGCGCGGTACGGGTCGAGGGCTCGCGCTTCCACACCGCCGACCAGCACACGGTCAAGCTCGAGGGCGCCCGGATCACCGGCTACGAGACGATGTCGTTCAGCGCGATCCGCGACCCCCGCATCCTCAACGACATCGAGGCCTGGGCCGATCTCCTGCGCACGATGATCGAGCAGCGGGTGGAGCAGACCCTGCGCCTGCGCCCCGACGCCTACGCCTTCGACGTGCGCCTCTACGGCCACAACGCCGTGCTCGGCGACCTCGACCCCGCCGCGTGCCCGCCACGGGAAGTGGGGGTCATGCTCCTCGTCAACGCGCCCGACCAGGCCACCGCCACCGCCGTCGCCAAGGTCGCCAACCCCCTGATGCTGCACCTGCCGACGGCCGACATGAACTATCTGCCCAGCCTCGCGTTCGCCACCTCCCCGGCGGAGACCGAGCGTGGCGCCGCGTACGAGTTCGTCCTCAACCACGCCGTCGACACCATCACCCCCACCGACATGTTCCGCATCGTCCTCGAGGAGATCCCGCGCCATGACTGACACCCCCCAGACGACCCTCGCGGACCTCGCCCACGAGATCCGGTCCAAGAACGCCGGCCCGTTCTGGGTCACCATGGAGTTGTTCATGCGTGACGCGGACGGCTACCGTATCGCCGCCGACGAGACGTTCCTCAACGAGCGCACCATCGCCCGGCTCTACGGCGTGGACGAGGCCGCGGTCGCCATGTTCCGCGTCCCATCGCTGAAGGTCGTCAAGATCTCGTTCCCCCGTCCCGTCGGCCAAGGGTCGCTTCGCGACCGGGACGTGCACGCCGGCCAGCACCATGTGCCGCTGGCCGTCCTGCCCGTACCGCGGTGAGGGCGCCCGCCCGGCCATGGCCGTGCTCGACGGGTTGACCAGGGGTGCGCGTCACCGCACGCCTGCGCCAGGGGCGCACATCCGCTCCGGCGGCGTTCGATTACCGTCTGGTACCCCCCATGGCGATGGGATCGGTCCTCAATCCGGTCAACTCCTCGATGCTCGCAGTGGCGCTGATTCCCATCGGTCGCGCCTTCGGCGTGCCGCCGTCCCAGGCCGCATGGCTCGTGTCGGGGCTCTATCTCGCCACGGCGGTGGGTCAACCGGTCATCGGCCGACTCGTTGACGCCTTCGGACCGCGCCGGCTCTACCTCGTCGGCACCGCGCTGGTCTGCCTCGCCGGCCTGCTGGGGGCCTTCGCCCCCTCGTTGTGGGTCCTCGTCGTCTCTCGCGCGCTCCTCGGCTTGGGGACGTCCGCGGCCTACCCGGCCTCGATGTCCGTGCTTCGCACCGAAGCCGACCGCACCGGCATGAAGAGCCCCGCCGGGATCCTGGTCACCCTGTCGATCTCCAGCCAGGTGGTCTCCGTCGCCGGCCCCCCGCTCGGTGGACTCCTCATCGGTGCGGGCGGCTGGCAGTTGATCTTCCTGGTCAACGTGCCCTTCTCCCTGGCCTGCCTCCTTCTGGGCGCGATCTACCTGCCCAGGAGGGCAGTACCCCCTCCGACGTCCATATCGACGTCACGGGCATGGCCCTGTTCGCCACCTCCCTCACCGCGTTCATGCTGTTCCTGATGGAGCCGTCCGCCGGGCACTGGCACCTGCTCGTCATCGGGGCGGTGACCGGTGCCGTGTTCGTCCGCCGGGAGCTGGCGACCACCACCCCGTTCATCGACCTGCGGGTACTGGGCGGCAATGCCCCGCTGCTCGCCACGTACGGCCGACAGTTCTTGGGCTACACCGTCTTGTACGCGTTCCTGTACGGCTACACCCAGTGGCTCCAAGACGGGCGCGGGATCAGCGCCTCACATGCCGGCCTCATTCAGATGGCCATAGCCCTGGCGGTCGTGATCACCACCGCCCTGACCGGCCGGCGTCCGCGGGTGCGCGGCAGGCTCATCGCCGGATCCCTCCTCCAGCTCCTGGGCTGCACGGGTCTGCTCCTGCTCGACTCCCATAGCCCGATCTGGCTGGTGATCCTGGTCGGCGCCCTCTTCGGCATTCCGAACGGCCTCATCGGCCTGGCCAACCAGAACGCCCTGTACGCGCAGGCCGACCCCAACCGCATCGCGGCTTCCGCCGGACTGCTGCGCACCTTCATGTACCTCGGTGCCCTGGTCTCGTCTGCCCTGATAGCCGCGTTCTTTCACGACGGCGCCACTTCCGGCGCCCTGCACGGTCTGGCCATCCCGATGATCGGCGTCGGAGTCGTCTTCCTCCTCTTCAGCGGCGTGGACCGGTCTCTGGACCGTGTCGGACGCGACTCCTAACGCCGCACGACGCCGCTGGTGGAGCTGGTGCGGGCCGGCCGGACGCCGGAGGAGTTGTCCTTCGGGGTGTCGAAGAACGAGTGACTCAACCGCGAGCCGGTTCCACGCGGCTCCCCGGGTCACACGTCAACGGCGTGATTCGAGTTCGTCGCGCAGACGTCCTCTGACGGTGACGCCGGGCACCATGGCCAGCCGGGACAGAAAAGCGTCGCGGAACTCCGGCGGCTTAAGAGGGACGGCGAGCGACCGGGGGTATCCGCTCACCGGGATGAGTCTCAGGCGGCAACGAGGTCCATCGCTGTGCTGCTGCAGGCGGGCTCGAGCGACCCAGCGCAGGTCGGCCGTCTTGGTGCGGCCGAAAACCGGTCGCACGGTGACCTGCCACCCGCGCAGGGCAACGAAACTCCGCCGGTACCCCCACCTCAGAAACACGAACCAGCCGCTGTAGACGGCCATCAGGAAAGCGCCGATGAGCCAGTCCCGGGCCGTGCCCACCGCGATCAGAAGAGCGACCACAGGGACGTTGAAGATCGCGCACATCAGCACGACCGGCCACCACGACGGCGCCCCGGCGAAAGTCATCGGGGGAGCCCGCTTCACCTGCTCGTCGCCCGGCAGAGGCGGCCAGGGCGAGAGTTCGGGGTCCACGCGACCATTATGCGAACCGCCAGCAGGTGGTCATAGCCCAACTTGGAGCGGCTGACGACGACACTTCAGTCGGAGGGGTGTTGCGCCGTCAGGTCGCAGGTCGGCCGCGCTGGGGTCATGGCGAGACCGGCTCTGGTTTGCGGTGTTGTCCCGTCTGGTCCCGAGCCGGTGGTGGGCCGAACTCTTTGCGGTTGTTCCGGCGACGATCCTGCGCTGGCACCGTGACCTCGTCGCCCGTAAGTGGACCGACACCGACCGGCGGCGTCCAGGTCGCCCCCGGCAGGTGCGGCGGTCAGAACGCTGATCGTGCGGATGGCGCGGGAGAACCCGGCATGGGGGCACCGGCGGATCCGAGGTGAGTTGGCCCGTCTGGGATATGCGATTGCGGCTTCCGCGGTGTGGGAGACCCTGCGGGCAGCCGGTGTCGATCCTGCGCCTCGCCGGGCCGGCCTTGTCCGCTGGGGCGCCGACGCGACCGAGCGGGTAGCCCAGGGCCAGCCGCGCGGCGTTGCCGAAGACCTGGTCGGTTCCCTCGAAGGCGACCGCCGACGGCTCCGCCAGCTGGTCGGCGGAGATCAGCCGGCCGTCCAGGATCGCCGCGTACACGGTCGCGATCCCCCGTGCGGTGAGGGTGCCCACTGACGGGACGTCACCGTGTGCGTCAGCACCTTCCGCAGGGTCGCGGTTTGCTTGCCGTGCGCCACCGGCGTGTCGTAGCCGACCAGGCCGTTGCCGACCAGCAGGTGGGCGATCAACGCGGCCACGCCCTTGGCGGTGGAGAAGTTGAAGAACAAGGTCTGCGGGGTCACCGGCCGTCCGGTCGTGCCGTCGGCGACGCCGGCGGCGACGTCGACGACCCGACGGCCCCGGTGGTGGACGGCGACCTGCAGGCCGGTCTCGGCCCCGGAGGCGACCAGTTCGTCCAGGACGCCCTGGACCCGGTGCTGGAGGGTCATCACAGCTCACCGCGCAGCACGGCGTGGCCGGTGTCGGCGTCGAAGGGCACCGACGCGTGCTCGTGAACGATCGTCCAGGCGCCGCCTCGCCGGCGGAGGCAGCTCGTCGCGCGCACCCACATGCCGACCTCGGTGCCGTCCCGCATCGTGCCGCTGATCCGGACCAGGAAGTGGCAGAACGCGAGATCGGCTCCGGCGGTGATTTCCAGGTCGCGGATCTCGTGCCCGATCCCGGTCCGGTACGACGCGATCCACCTGTCCAATCGGGCGGTCGGGTCCTCACCGCGGCGGACGAACGGGCCGACCACGTCGTACAGCACGAGGTCGTCGTCGTAGCCGGCGGCAGCGGCGGCGGCGTCCCGGCGGCCGAACGCCCGGGTGCGGGCCTCCAGCAGCTCGCGGATCTGCCGGTCGTCGTCCGCGGTCATCGCTGGGCCACCTGGCGGCCGAGGGCGTCCAGCCAGTCGCCGGTGCCCTGCTCGCGCCACTCGGGCTGTTCCCGGTCGTCCAGGAAGGTGCCCTGTTCGGTGAGCACCAGGCGGGTCCCGTCGCCGTCGCGGGCGAACCGCACGGTGGTCAGCGACACGGTCGACAGGACCCCGTCGGTGAACAGGGCCGTGGTGTAGACGATGCGCTCGTCGGCGACGATGTCGTGGTACTCGCTCCTCGCGACGAGGTCGGCCCCGTCGCCGCCGTGTACGGTCTCGGTGCCGCCGACCCGGAAGTCCAGCGAGTAGCGGCCGTCCTCGGCCGCGAACCACTTCGCCTTCGTGTCGCGGTCGGACCAGGCCGCGAAGACCGCGGCGGGCGAGGCGGCGTAGTCCCGCTCCAGCGTGAACGTGCTGTGTTTCACCGACTGGTCGGTCATGATCCTTGCTCCTTCTTCTGGTCGTCGAGGACCGCGCCGAGGCGGTCCAGGCGGTGCTCCCACGCCGTGCGCTGGCGCTGCAACCACGCCTCGGCGTTGCGGAGGCCGGCCGGATCGATCTGGCAGGTGCGGACCCGTCCGACCTTCTCCGACCGCACCAGCTCGCTGTCCTGCAGCACCCGGAGGTGCTGGACCGTCGCGGCGACGGTCACCCCGAGCTGGGCAGCCAGCTCGCTCACGGTGGCCGGGCCGCGGGTCAGGCGCTCGATCACCGCCCGCCGGTTCGCGTCCGCGAGCGCATGGAACACCCGGTCCGCCGCCTCCGCCTCATACTTAAGCATGCACTTAACTTTAATCGCCGGCCTCGCAAAGTCAAGTCGAAACTTAAGTTTCCGATCCATCCGGTGGCGGGCGCCGACCAGCAGGACCGACCTTGACCCGAACGGACGCGCGCCTCACGGCCGACGAGTGTCCGTGACGTTGCGGACGGTCCTATAGAGGTCGGCCGTATGAGGGCGACGCGCTGATCATCTCTGCACGTTTACCCGTCGAGTCGGCACGGAGCGCGGTGCCAGTGTCGCCACCGGTCCGTTTCTCCGTGCCGCTCGCCGAACCCGGCGTACCCGTCTCCGAGTACCGGGCTCTCCACGGCCTCTGCCGTCAGGCGTGGTTGGGGACCGTCCAGGGGTTGGGGATCTTGTTGCCTCGGTAGCGGTAGCGGGTGACCGGCACCGTTGCCAAGTCGAACGACTCGATCCCGTCCGCCGAGGGTTCGCGCCACCGGCCGGTGTGGTCGGTGAAGCGTCGGCGGACGTCCTTCCACCTCCAGCGGTGCAGCACCATCAGCCAGCCGATCACCCTTCGCCAGGCGAAGTGGGCGATGTTGCTGAAGGTGTGCTTGCAGACCGCGTGCCGGAAGTAGTCGGCCCAGCCGCGCATGATCTGGTTGAGTCGGATCAGCACGGTCCGGGGGTCCTGCTGCGACGTTCTGGCTGCGACGTTCTGTTCGTCAGGGCACGGATCTTGTCCTTCAGCGCCCGGATGGGCCGGTCGGCGATGAAGGTGTAGACGTACCACTTGTCCGTGCCCCGCTTGCGGCGCCACTGGATGTGGAACCCCAAGAACTCAAATCCGTCCGCCATGTGCACGACCCTGGTCTTGGCCGGTGACAGCCGGAGACCCAGAGGTTGCAACACGGCGGTGATCTCCTCGCGCAGCGCCTCAACGCCATCGCGTCCGCCGTGCACCAGGACGACGAAGTCGTCGGCGTAGCGGACGAGCCGCCAGTTCGGCAGCCCTTTGCGGCGGCGTCGCTGACGTCGGCTGCCGGTGGAGATCTCCCCGCCGTCCTCCCATGCCCTGATCAGGTGCTCATCGAGCTCCGACAGAGCGATGCCGGCCAGCAGCGGGGAGAGCACGCCCCCTTGCGGTGTGCCGGTCCAGGTGTCCTCGCGGTTTCCGGTCTCGGTAAAGACACCGGCCTTGAGGAACGCCTTGACCAGCCGCAGCACGCGCTTGTCTCCGACCCGCGCTCGCACCCGGTCCATCAGGGCCGTGTGGTCGATGGAGTCAAAGCACGCCTCGATGTCGGCGTCCAGCACCCAGCGGTATCCCTTGGTGCCGGACTCGTGGATCTCGGCGATCGCGTCGTGTGCGCGCCGCTTGGGCCTGAACCCGTAGGAGACCGGCTTGAAGTCGGCCTCGAAGATCGGTTCCAGGACCAGCTTGAGCGCTGCCTGGACCACCCGGTCGGCGATGGTCGGGATGCCCAGTCTGCGCACCTTCCCACCACCCCCGGGTTTGGGGATCTTGCGTTCACGCACTGGCAGCGGCCAGAACTCGCCCGCCTTCAGTGCGCGCCGCAGATCGTCCAGGAAGCCAGGAGCCCCGATTCGTTCTTCGACAGTGGTGGTCTCTCACCTCCACTCGAACAACAAGCGCCTCACGGCGCACGTACCTGGCTCCGCACTGGAAGCAGTACGCCGACACCTGGCTGCTCAAGCGCATGCGGTCATCGCGTGCGACTTCCTGGTGGAGACGATCCTGCTCAGGCGGCTGTATGTGCCTGCGTTCATCGGGCACACGCCGGCCCATCACCTCACCGCGCTGCTGCGCCGCTCCAACCGACTCGCCAACGACCTCGGCCGGCTTCGGCTCCGTATAGCCGTGCACACCGGCGACATCGCTCACGACGAGCACGGTGTCCTCGGCCAGCCACTGACGCACCTGTTCCGGCTGCTGGAGGCGGCGCTTGCTTGCCGCAATGGAATCAGGTCGCCGTCACGACCCGCGACAGTTATCCGGAGCCGGCTTGCCGGCGAATCGATCCGCTGCCCATGCGGGGAAACGTTCAGCGGCGACCGGAACGACGGAGCTATGGTTCAGCCCGGCGAACTCGTTGTACATCACCTGGGATCCAGCCCCGCACAAGGCGACTCGTTCCCGGAGGGTCAGGCTTGGCGGGGTCGTGGTGTCGTCGGTCCCCTGGTAGATGACGAAGGGCATTGTGCCGGCGGGGCGGAAGGCGTCTACTGCCGTGAGGGCCTTGCGCCAGCTGCTTCCTCGGGCCATCGCCCGTGGCCGGTAGGGGTGCCGCAATGAGCTGGCGCTGCTCCAGATGTCGAAGCATCCGTCGCTGAGGACGGGCAGTTGTTCCATGGCGCTGGGGGTGAGGAAGTCCCTGTATTTCAGGTCCGGGTAGAACGCTTGGATGCCGCGCAGAGTTGCGATGACGTATCCGGCCAACCCGGGAATCTGCATCGAACGGTGCGTGAGGTCGCGGATTCGGACTGCGGGCGCGATGAGTCCCGTTCCCAGGCCCTTGAATTCGGGGGCGTAGGATTTGGCGGTGGATTCGAGGTGCATTGAGGTCTGGCCGCCTTGCGACCAGCCATATTGGACGAAGCGCTGGGAGGTGTTGACCGTGGGAAGCTTTCGAGTGGCCCGCAGGACGTCCAGGGACGCCCGGGCGTTTGGGCTGCCCGCCATGTAGTACGGTGCGCCCGGGAGTCCCTGACCTGGATAGTCGCTCATGGCGACGACGAATCCGGCGTCGAGAAGTTCTCGGATCGCCGGAACTCTCAGCCTATCGTCCTCGACCAGGCTTCTTCGCGAAGGTGCACAGTTGTCGGTGAGTCCTGTTGTCTCGTGGTTCCAGAGAACCAGGTCGCGCGGGCTCCTCCTTTTCTTCTTGGGCGCGTATACCTCACCTGAGACGTATTTCTTGATTCCTGGCTTGATCTCCGACACATAGATGAGGTTCCATCCCTGGGCCCCGGCGGGCGCGTCGGTGCGCGGCTGGGTCCAGAGAATGTCGCCGGGTCTGGCGTTGGCCGGCGGCTTCTGGTTGACATTCCAGAAAGCGGTTCCCGGTGGACCCGGCTTCGCCGGCCGTGGGGACTGCTGTGACGGCTCGTGTGGCGCGTAGTGGAATGCTGACACCGTGATCGCCACTGCTGCGCCCGCCACGATAGAAAACGCGGCTTTCATCCGGGATGACATCTTGGTCTCCTTGCTGTGCGGAGTCATGTGGCGAACGACCGGCAGAGGCCTGGGCCACGCGCCGATACGCCGGTGGCGAACGGGCCGGGTGTCGACGATTGCGCTCGGTGCCCCGAATCACGAGGCGTGGCAGCGGTGCTGAACGCCGCCCGGAGCGTCAGATGCGTGTGCTGGAACCGGACCGAGTCGTAGGTGGACGCCGAGTTCATGGCTTGGCTGGAGTCCCTGCTGGTGTGCGCGCCTTGTTGCTGCGCCTGTCCCCAAAAGCTAGACCTATCCTTGGCGCCCGTCAATGATCTGTCTACTTAAGGCCATGTCTCATGTGGCGACTTTCATGTAGCAGGTGACGGCTGCGGCGATCACGAGGAAGGCGTTGAACAGATGGCCGCGGCGTTCGTGGCGGACGGTCAGGTGCGCAGCGGCTTGAACGCCTGGCTGTCATGGACGTTGGCCGCCGAGACCGCGACCACCCGCGGCGGCCCGGCGGCGTCGGACAGCACGTGGAGTTCGCTGCCCTTCTTGCCCGATCGACCGGATTGGGGCCACCGGCGCCGTCCCGCCGCCCTGCCGACGCGGCGTGAACTCCGGAATCAACGGCTCGGCGATCGCCCACAACTCATCCGGCACCAACCGGAGCGCAAGATCCGACGACACGACCCCCGAGCATGCCGCACCGCCTATCGATATCCACGTGAGGACGCTCTAACTACGCGCCCGAATCAGCTACGGTCAAGATAATCAGAAGAACGGCAAGTAGGGGGACAGACGTGGCTCAGAAGGTAATCGTCCAGATGACGGACGACATCGACGGCACGGAGGCCAACGAGACCGTACGGTTCTCCATCGACGGTTCGGCCTATGAGATCGATTTGAACGAAGGCAACGCGGACAAGCTTCGTGGTGCTTTGCACGCCTACATGGAGAGCGGTCGACGACTCAAGGCCACCAGGGGCGGCAAGGCCCAGGCTCGTAGCACCAACAGCCGTGAGCGCAGCGCCGAGATCCGCGAGTGGGCGAAGGCCAACGACATCAAGGTCAACGAGCGTGGGCGCATCCCGGCCAACGTCATCGAGCAGTACGAGGCCGCGCACTAGCCAGCCCGCACAACCTATACGCAGCGCCCCGAGGGACTCATCGGCTCCGGCTGGTGGGTCCCCTGCTGTCCGCACCAGGTAGGAACGATCGTCCCTTGGCCACCACATGGAAGTGGTCACCGGGAAGTACGAGGGGACGATCCACCCAACAGCAATGACTGCACCGGTCATCTTTACGCTTGCCGACAACCTCATCCGTGCCGGTCAGTTAGCACGCTCGCACTCGTTGGAGATTCCTCCCATACGTTCTTTCTTCTGGGACGTTCAGGCGGGATGTAGAGGACGAAACATCCGCAAGCCACTTGCGCCCCCGGGACTGCATGGGGCCGGGGGCCGTGCTCAACGTCTCCGAACGGCTCGTCAGTCGCGGAGGATGGGGAAGTAATGCGACCACTCCGCCACGACGACGGCGTCCAGCGTGAGCGGCTCCGGGTAGGGCTCGCCCGGCGGCTTCGGCGTGTCCGGGTGGATTGATCGCGGCAGATAGCCGTCGAACAGGAAGGCCCCGCGGTACCTCGGGTCGAGTACGGCCGTACAGTCGGCGATCGGGCTCACCGAGCCGGTCGGCACCGTCGCGTATGCCCCGTCGCGCAAGGCGAAGGCCGTACCGGATTCTTCGTCGCCGGGCTTTCCGTGCTCGATCCCGGACGCGGCGCGCAGCCGCCCGGCCACACAGACCGCCGCGTACTCGGTGTCCAGCACCCCGCCGAACGTGGTGTCGCCCAGGTACACCACGCCGGCCGGAGCGGCCAGGCTGAACAGGGAGGCGAATCGCAAGTCCATCAGGTCCAGGGAGGACAGCGGCGCCGCTCCGGCGGGCACGCCCGCGGCGGCCTGCCAGGCCGCGTCGGTGTCGTCGTCGTACCAGTCGAGGGGAAGAGCGAGGGCGTTGCCGAGCCCGTCGGCCAGGTGCGTCGGCTCGGGCAGCACCCAGGCGTCCGGCAGTCCCTCGCCGGTCACCGGGACGGCCCAGGCGGAGCCGCCGGGCAGCAGCCGCTCGTACAGGGCGAGCGCCTCCCAGTCCACGGTGAGCAGCCCCTGCAGATTGAATCCCATACGTCCCCGGCCGTTCCTTCCCGTACGGATGTCCGAACGGGAAACGTACCGCATTCTCCGCTGCTCCACCGGCAAGCTTGGGTCGCCCACGATTAAAGCCCGATCCTCCTGGCGATTCAGCGATCCACGATGTGCAGCAAGTCGAGCAACTCGACGGCGATCGTCGCTGTGGGGGCGCGACCCGCCCGGCGCGGGCGGTTCATCGACCCCAACACCGCGCGCACCAGCCTGGCCGGTGTGCGCCGAGCACCGTCAGCGGGATCGTCACCCTGCTGTCGGTGGTCCTTTCCGAGGCCGTCGAGGAACGCATGATCGCCCACAACCCCATCCAGGGTCTCAGGCTCGGCCACATGGCCGCTCACCAGCATGACCATTCGGGCAGGGATCGTCCGGTCCCTACGGGCAAGCAGGTTCGGCAGAGCTGTGAAGGGGTTCGGCGGCCGGCGGCCGGAACATGGAGATCATGGTGATCGTCGCCGCGTGGACCGGGATGCGCTGGGGCGACACGTACCAACCGCACATCGCCCGCCGGTTTCCCCGCCTGATGGTGGCGGTCTTCGGGCGCCTCGCCTCAACGACCGCGCGACCTGCTGAGCTCGCGCGGGCTTTCCGCACGTATGCCGGCCGGGTGCCGCGTCATGTTGTGTCGACGAGCTGGTTCTCCCACGCCCAGGTGACGATTCCGACCCGGTTGCGCACCGCCAGCTTGGCCTGGATACCCGACAGGTGGCTTTTGACGGTGCTGAGCGAGATGAACAGCTCCGCGGCGATCTCCTGGTTGGTACGGCCGCGCGCCAGGGCCCGGACGACCTCGAGTTCGCGGTCCGACAGGGGTGGGGGTTGCGCGGCGCGCGCCGGTGCCGAGGCGGCCGCCAGGTGCCGCAGCAGCCGGACGGTGACGGAGGGAGAGACCAGCGCCTCCCCGTTGTGGGCGGCACGGACCGCCTCGACGAGCAGTGCGGGCCCGGCGTCCTTGAGGACGAAGCCCACCGCACCGCCGCGCAGTGCCCCGTACACGTACTCGTCCAGGTCGAAGGTGGTGACAACGACGACCCGCATCGGGTCGGGCACCCGCGGGCCGGCCAGCGCGCGGGTCACCGCGATGCCGTCGAGCAGGGGCATCCTGATGTCCACCAGGCACACGTCCGGGCGCAGCCGCCGTGCCAGGGCGACCGCCTCGGCCCCGTCGGCCGCCTCCCCGACGACGCTGATGTCGGGCTGGTCCTCCAGGATCAGCCGCAGCCCGCGGCGGATCATCGCCTGGTCGTCGGCGAGCAGGACCGAGATGGTCATCGGGGCTCCCTGGTGGGGACGGGCAGGGTCGCCTGCACGGACCAGCCGGCGCCGGGCCGTGGCCCGGCGCACAGCGAGCCGCCGAGCGACTCGACGCGTTCGCGCATGCCGATAAGACCGTACCCGCCGCGATGGGGGTGCCGGGCCGGGGACGCCGGGGCGTCGTCGGTGACCTCGACGGTGACAGACTGCGCGCCCTGCTCGACGGTGACCGTGACGGACCGGGCCTTGGGCGCGTGCCGCAGCACGTTCGTCAACGCCTCCCGGACGACGCGGTACACGGCGGTGGTCACCTCCGGCGGCCACTCGGTGTCCCCGTTCCCGTCCGGCATGCTCAGCCGTGCCTCCGGGCCCTGCCGGCGGAAACGCTCCACCAGCGCGCCGAGGCGCTCGGGCCCGGGGGACACCGGCACCGCGTCGTCGGCGTCGCGTAGCAGCCCGACGACCCGCCGCATCGCGGCCAGGGCGTCGGTGCCGGCGGCCTCCATCTCGCCGAGGTACTCGCTCACCCGCTCCGGGTCCCGCCGCGCCACCACCTGGGCGCCTTGCGCCTGGACCACCATGCCCGTGATGTGGTGGGCCACGACGTCGTGCAGTTCCCGGGCCAACTCCAGCCTCTCGTCCCGGCGCACCCGCTCGGCGGCCGCGCGCGCCCGGGCGTCCAGCATCCGCAGCGCCAGCCCGGCTCCGACGGCGGCCAGCCAGACCAGGCTGTCCAGCGCCGTCACCGCCGCGAGCCCGGCGGACGGCGACCCGGCGGCGAGCTGCCCGGCGATGATCAGCGCCGGTCCGGCGCCCGTGATGGCAGCGGCCGGTGCCGGCGCGAGGGCCCGGAGCGCGGAGCCGGTCAGCACCGCCAGCCCCAGGGCCATGGCCGGGCTGGGTTCGGCGGGAAGGTCGGGGCCGGCCAAGCGGGTGACCACGATGGCCGCCGCCGCGAGGCCGAGCCCCGCGACCGCCGGCCAGAGCGGCCGGCGCAGCCCCAGCAGCGCCGGGAGGCATACCGCCGCCGCGGTGACGCTGCCCGGCACCCAGTACCAGGCGCCCCAGCTCTGCGCGATGGCGGCGGCCTGCACGGTGATCGCCGCAAGGAACACGGCGCCGAGCCCGGCCGCGGAGACGCCCCGGACCCATCCATCCGGAACGGTCACGTCGGCCAGGTTACCGATGCGTCGCCCGGCGGCGCCCGTGGACGGATCCGCGCTCGGCGCGCCCTGGTCGCGTCCCATCTCTACCGCCGCGGTCGGCCGGGCGGCAACGGCTCCGCGGCCGGGGCGCCGGACCGCCGGACCGGGGCGAACGCGCGAAGTAGCGACCCTACGACGAGAGCGCCGGCCACCAGCATCGTGGCCATGGCCGTCACGCCGGTGGGCCCGGCGAACCAGCCGAGCGCGGTCACCGCGACGCCGCCCGCGGCGATGGCGACGGCCGATGGCACCGGCAGCGCTCTGAGCGAGGAGCCGATGAGCACGGCCAGGGCCAGGGCCGCCGTGGGCGACGGCTCCTGCGGCAGGTCGGCCGCCAGGGACACCCCCACGGCGCCGGCCGTCACGGCCACGCCCGCGGCCGCGGGCCACGCCCTTCGCCGCCCGCGCAGCAGCGCCAGCCCGCACATCACCACCGCAACGGCCGTGGTGGAGATCCAGTAGGCGTCGCCCCAGCTCTCGATGAGCATGTACGCCGTGAAGGCGATGCCCAGGGCGAACAGCACGCCCAAACCTGTGTTGACCAGCACGTCCGGTCTCGCTGGAGACCGACCGGCATCATTGCCATGACTGTTCGCAAGCGGCATGAGGCACCTGGTTTCGGTATCGGGAGTCGGGAATCAGTGAGCGTGGTCGTTTCATGCGCGCCTGACGCGGCGCAGAGCGATGGCGGTGACGAGCGCGCCGGTCACCACATAGAGCCCGGTTTCGGCCATTTGGAACGGCCAGTAGCGGCTGCTGGGCTGGTACTCGATGTCAACGTGCAGGTCGAGTGCGGACAAGCACACCGCGGTGTCGCCGAACGTGCCGCCGGCGCCGGTCTTCGACGGGGTGTCGAGACACTCGTTGAACGCGCTCTCGCTGAGGGTCCGCCCGTCCGCGGTGCGCAGCGGGCTGGTCTCGCTGATCCACGCGTCGGGTGCGCCGGGCACTCGCAGGCCGCCGATGACGGGGGCGCCGGTGACGCTGCCCAGACTCCTGGCCCGGTTGATGGTCTGCGCGGTCATCGCCAGGGTCGCCTCCTCGGGCGGCATGAGGTGCGGCCGCACCAGGTTCGGCACGGTGAACTGGACGACGAGGAAGACGACGCCAGTGATGGCCATCGCGGGAAGCGTCCGGCGCACGAAAAGGCCGATGGCGGTGCCGAGGGTGAAGGCGAGGAAGGCGTAGCCGATCGGGGTGAGGGGCCGCGCGTTTTCCGGACAGCGTCCTGATGGGTGATCTGCGGGTAGATCTACGCCGCTTGCTGTCGCTCCAGGTACTCGATGTGGACCTCAAGTGGGGTCCGGTACCCGTTCGCGGAAT